>NZ_JBHTIB010000007.1:0-5764 GCF_042676825.1 Mariniflexile aquimaris | reverse complement strand
CATTAGCATCTTTTATGTATGCCGTTACCGTTCCTGCTGTATAAGTAGAATAGGTATTGGTGGTAGTGTAATTTACACCGCCATCAAAACTAAAGGTATATGGCCCTGTTCCGCCACTGCCTGTAACGGTTACTATGGCTNGTAATGGTAACTAATGTAGCTGGTGAAACACAACTTTTACTGTCTCTAACTACAACATCGTAAACACCTGCAGCATTTAATCCTGTAAATATATTCGATGCTTGGTAAGTCGCACCATTATCAATACTGTATTCATACGGTGCTACACCTCCTGATGCCGTTACTACTATACTACCATCATTGCCGCCATTACAACTTACATTGGTATGTGTTTCTGAATGAGTTACTGGGGTTAATGCATCGATAGTAATAATATTGGTCTCTGCTTGACAACCATTTGCATCTGTAATTCTAAATTGATATGTTCCTGCACTTGCAGTAGTATATATATAAGGACTTACCACAGGGCCTGATGCAGCATATGGCGCTCCATTTATGGATACTTCATAAGTATACGGTGCTAAACCTCCAGTAATAGTTCCCGTAATTTCAGCATCTGGTGTTCCTGTACAATCTAATTCTTTCGATAAGGTTATTACTGAATTTAATGGTGCATATACAACGGTTTGAGTTGGACTCGTATTAGTACAACCATTCGCATCTTTAATAGTTACGGTATAACTTCCTGGTGCATTTACAGTAAATGTCGGACTTGCTTGATATGATGCGCCTCCATTGATACTATATGTAAATGGTGCTACGCCTGTCTCTCCGAACGCTGTAAAAGTAAAGCCTGAAGTAACAGTACATTGATTAGACGCCAGAGTTGGTGTAGACACTGATGGTAACGGATCTAATATAACCGTAACGGTATTCATTTCTGTACATCCATTTGCATCTCTTACATACACATCCCAAACTAAGTCTGCTCCCGAATTGGTATCTACCGTAACTACATTACTACTGCCATAAGCGGCAGCTAATGGAGCTGCGTTTCCTGTTACTACTGCTGCATAAGTATAACTCACTGTGCCTCCTGATGCTGTCACGGTTATTTGTGATTCATCATTGGTACAGAATACATTGGTCGCTGTTGCTGTAAATGTTAATGGACTTGCTGGCTCACTAACTAATACTGTAAATGTATCTGTACATCCTGTAATTTCGTCTGTTACAACAATTTGTTGATTCCCTATTGGTAACCCGGTTAAGTTAATCGTTACTGATGATTGCCCAACTACTGCTGGTCCTCCATTTACTGTATAACTATATGTGCCTGCAAAATTTGATACCGTAAAGTCTACAGCTCCATTTGAGCCTCCATTACAAGAAACATCATTAATTAATGCGCCTGAAACTGTAATATTCGTTACTGGTACAACTGTATAGGATTCCTGATACGTACAGCCATTGGCATCGGTTACCTCAAACATATAGGTGTCTGGTGCTAAGCCTGTAAATACATTTGACGCCTGTGGTCCAACTGCGATTGGTGAAATAATTTCATAAGACAATATTCCAATTCCATCTGTCACTGTTAGAGTCACATCTGTTGTTGTGGCTATACAGGTTACTGGTGGTGATGAAAAATCTATATCTGTTGGTGGATCTAATGCTGGTACCACAACATCTATTGGCGCTGGAATAGGGCATCCATTAGCATCTTTTATGTATGCCGTTACCGTTCCTGCTGTATAAGTAGAATAGGTATTGGTAGATGTATAATTTACACCGCCATCAAAACTATAAGTATATGGTCCTGTTCCGCCACTGCCTGTTACGGTTACTATGGCGGCTTGGGTGGCATTGCCTGTTCCACAAGTTAATCCTTGGGTTAAAGCAATGGTTCCTCCAACTAATGCTGGTTCAGTAATGGTTACTAAGGTTGCTGGTGAAACACAACTTTTACTGTCTCTAACTACAACATCGTAAACACCTGCAGCATTTAATCCTGTAAATATATTCGATGCTTGGTAAGTTGCACCATTATCAATACTGTATTCATACGGTGCTACTCCTCCTGATGCCGTTACTACAATACTACCATCGGATCCTCCATTACAACTTACATTCGTATGTGTTTCGGAATGGGTTACTGGGGTTAATGCGTCGATAGTAATAACACTGGATTCTGCTATACAGCCTTGTGAGTCTGTCACTCTAAATTGGTATGTGCCAGCAGCAGCCGCAGAATATGGTGAACCTGCAATACCTACATAGCCTCCTCCATTATAATCTACTTCATATGTACTATATGTTCCTGTTCCTCCACTTGGAATTAAGGTTATCACCGCATTTGGTGAGGCAGTACAATCTAATTCTTTAGTTATATCGGCATCTAATAACAATGCTGGTTGTACCAAATACGTTGTTGTTGCAATACAGCCATTACCGTCTTTAATAAACACGTCGTAAAGTCCAACTACATTAATGCTAAATGTTGCACTAGACTGGTAAGCTCCGGCTACACCACCAGAACCTATACTGTAGGTTACCGGTCCAACTGAAGTGGTACCTGATAGTGTTATAGTAATAGGCGTTCCATCAAAACATTGCTGAGCTACAGGATTTATTGTTGGGTCTGCATCTCTGGTTATGGTTTTATTAATTCTTACCTGACAACCATTTGCATCTTCAATAACAATATCCCAATTAAGTCTTATAGCATCATCTAAATTAAGAACATTACTAGATCCGAAATCTAATGCCACAGGTATAAACCCTGGTGCACCAGCGGCATACTTATAAGGTCCTGTTCCGCCTGTTGTTGTTAACGTAATTTGTGCTCCAGAATTACAATTTGCATTTACTTCAGCTGTAATAGTTGAAGCAAGGGGTTGAACTGGTTGTCTTATTTGAAATTGTCCAGTAATTGAACAAAATGTACCATCAACCTCTTCAACGTAAAGCGTGTAGTTACCCGCTGGCAACCCTGTAATTATTGCAGATGCAGGAGCACCTGTTAAACCTGGTAAATTTCCATTTTTTGCTGGGATAATTGCTGTATTTGTTAAATTATCTCGTACTTCATAATAAAGTTCTGTAACTGTCGGATCATATTGATCAACTGTAAATGAAATTTCACCATCATTAGCACCAAAACATGTTACATTTGTTGCTACTAACGGATCAATAACAATTGGAGATATAAGCGGGGTCGTGATTTCTAAATACGACGGACAGCCATTTATGTCAATTACTTCAAACACATAAGTAGTTCCTTGATCTAATCCCGTAAAAGTATAGGAGGTGGCAGATGTTGTAACTGCTGTAGCTGGTTGACCGTATATTAAATATGTATAATCGGGAATACCTCCAGTTACATTTAATTCAACATCAACTCCAGTTAAACAAGTTGCATTTGCAACTGCACTGGTTAAATTCAAATATGGAATTGGTTCTATTCGTAGTTTATTACTTCTATACTCACAACCATTAGCATCAACTATGGTAATGTAATAATCACCAAAATTTAAACCTCCAAAATTCCAAACTGGAGTGCTTGCAGAAGCTAATTCAGTATAAGTAGCAATCTGAGTAAAAGAATTATCGTATAATGTATAAACGTAAGGCGCTGTCCCTCCAGAAGTTATATTAATATCAAAACTTCCTGGTGTATTTGGACTACATTGAATACCATTTATTACAATATTAGGTGAAATAGGCGCTGGGTCAGCTAATACAATACTGCCAGTAGCTTCACAACCTTTTGCATCTCTTACAACATAATTATAGGTGCCCGCAGATAGGCCACCAAATACATTCGAAGACACGAATGTCACGCCATTATCAATACTATAAGTAAATGGCGCTTCTCCTGATGTTGCTGATAATCTAATTGAACCATCAGAATCTCCATTACAAGTTGGATTTACTTGAGTTTCTGATGCCGTTACAGGTATAATAGCTGCAACAGTGATTACACTAGTTTCTCTAGTACAACCATTATCATCTGTTATCTCAAACTGATAGGTATCTGCATTTGTAGCACTATATGTAAATGTTGTTCCAGCAAATGCTGTTGAAGCTCCATAAGCACCTGCCCCTATTTTTACTCTGTAAGAATAAGGCGCATTACCACCTGAAGTTGTAACATCAATAGTAGCTGCTGTTGGCACTGAACATGTTAAATCTTTTGTTAAAATGGCATTTGTATCCAATGGTGCGTAAACAACCGTTGGTGTTGGGCTTGTTGCTGTACAACCATTTTTATCTTTTATGGTTACTGTATAACTGCCCGGTGTATTGACTGTAAATATTGGACTAGACTGGAAAGTAACACCATTGATACTATACGTTAGTGGTGCTAAACCAGTGCCTGTTGCTGTAAAGGTAAACCCTGAAGAAACCGTACATTGGTTTGAAGCCAATGGTGGTGTAGTTACCGTTGGTAACACATCCGAAATTATTGTAACTGTATTTGTTGTGATACAACCATTCGCATCTCTTACATAAACATCCCAAACTAAATCTGCTGCAGAATTTGTATCGACATTTAAGACATTACTACTACCATAAGCTCCCGCTAAAGGCGCGGGGTTTCCTGATATTACAGCGGCATAGGTATAACTTGCTGTTCCTCCTCCTGCCGTCGCAGTAATTTGTGATTCATCATTTGTACAGAACACATTAGTTGCCGTAGCTGTAACTGTTAAAGCCGCTGGTTCAGTAATTGTAATTGAATATGTAGCTGTACAACCTGTATTATCGTCGGTAACTTCAAGCGTATAAGTATCTGCAACTAACCCAGTTAAATTAACTGTATTTCCTACTTGAGATAATGTTCCTGTTCCACTCGTTAAAACCGAAGTATAAGTACCAGCGTATCCAGAAACCGTAAATCGAATCGCTCCAGAATTACCTGTGTTACATAAAACATCACTCAATTTTAATCCTGTTACAGCTATTGGCGTTACTGGTGCAATCGTGTGAGATTCGGAATAATAACAACCATTCGCATCTATTACTCTGAATGTATAAGTACCAGGTGCTAATCCTGAAAACACATTTGAAGCTTGGTAGGCAGTTGCCGAAGCGGCTGGTGCCACTATTTGATATTGTAAAGCTCCAACACCACCCGTTGTACTAGTTATCGTTACTGTAGAAGTAGTTGCTAGACAAGTAACCACTGATGAATTCAATATTAAATCCGATGGCGGATTCAATGCCGTTAGCGTGATGCTTTGTGCTGCTGTTAAACAACCATTGGCATCTCTTACTACATAATTAAAGGTCTGGTCCGATCCGTTATCGTTTACCGTTAAGGTATTGCTTGAACTAAACGTGGCGCCATTATTAAAACTGTATTGGTAGGGTGCTGTTCCTGTTGTTGGTACCGCAATTGTGATTACTGCCGATTGTTTGGCATTAGTAGCACTACAACTAAAGGCCGTAGCACTTGCTGTGGCTGTTAATGGTGTTGGCTGGGTGATAGTCACTACTGTTGCTACAGAAATACAGCTTTTGCTGTCTCTTACAACAATATTATAAGTTCCTGCTGCTAAACCATTAAACACATTCGATGCTTGGAAGGTCGCTCCATTATCCCTACTGTATTGATAAGGAGCAATTCCATCAGCTGCCGTTACTACGATACTGCCATCGTTAGCACCATTACAGCTTACATTAGTCTGTGTGTAAGTTTGCGTTGGGGTTGTTTTTGGCGTTACTATGATAACATTTGATATCGCCTGACATCCTTGTGAATCGGTTACTCTAAACTGATAATTTCCATCTGTAGTCG
>NZ_JBHTIB010000006.1:0-4513 GCF_042676825.1 Mariniflexile aquimaris | reverse complement strand
CAACTTTCCATACACATAAACGTTGCCATTCATTGCGGAACGCACTCGTACTGGTAAAAAATCTAGCTTGATTTTCGAATTTTTTTTTGAATTTTAAGAAAGAAAAAACAGAAAAACCATATTCCGGAATTTCAAAAATTACGTTGGAGTCTCACTCAAATGTGGAATAAAAAACGCGTCGGACTTTTTAGCTTGTTTGCGGAATAAAAACCAAAAAAACCTCTGACTGACCAAAGCAGTGCGCAACTGTTGCGTCGGACTGATTAGCGAAACGCAAAAAAAATGACTGACCAAAAACTGTAAGAAAAAAAACAACGAAATGGCAACACCGTGTATAAAAAATTGCTAGTTTTATACTAAACCAATGTTAGTTGCTTTGCTTGCTTGCTTCTGATTTTCCTTCGGAAAATCCTCGCACACAAGCACGCAACTTTCCATACACATAAACGTTAGCGGCAATATGAAGAAACTAATCCCATTTATAATTTTAATATTAATTTTCGGATGCAAAAACAGTTCGGAAAATAAAACTGAGATTGTAAAAGAATTGGATTTCAACAAGCATTTGACTGACCAAATTAATTACCCTTTAAAAAAGCTAAACCTAAAACCAATAACAGAGTTAAAATCAAAAACTCTACGGATTTGGAAATTCCCTGGAGGTGGAGCAGCTTTTGAACAAATGATAGAGTTTAATAAGGCAAAATCGGAATTAATATTTCATTCTTATTTGCTTGAAGAGTATGAAAATTATGCGGAATTATCTAAACTGAATTTCTCTAAAATTGTCAACGATGCAAAATTAAAAAATGAGCTTAATTCAGTCATTTCAAATTCGGATTTTATAAACACAAAAAACAGCGATGAATATTGCAAACCCTTTATTGGTTGTGCCGACTTATTTCTAATTGAATTTACGGACGGAAAAATAATTACAAAATTTACAATTAGTCACGATATTGAAAAGTGTGTTAATCCAAAAGCGGAAAACGCAAAAAGGATTTTCAAAATAGTAAATCAAATTTTAAATAAATACAGCCGCTAACACCGTATATAAAAAATTGCTATTTTTAGCTTAACCAATGTGAGTTGCTTTGTTTGCCTGCATCCGATTTTCCTTCGGAAAATCGCCGCACTCAAACACGCAACTTTCCATATACATAAACGTTAGCTTGCATTAGCGAATGAATAGAAAACTAATTACATTATTTTTTGGGCTCATTACAATTGGAATTTCATGCATTTATGTGATTTCAGAAAAACCAATCCTTGGAAAATGGGTTATTGGCACTTCTCGTCTGATAGGTAAACCAATAAATTGTGAAATCAAAATAAACGGAGCAGAATTTAACAATGCAAAAATATTTCATCAAACAAGTGATTTTAATGACAAAGCAAAAAGAGATTATTTAATCCTAATAATACCAAATAAGAAAAAAACTGACAAGCATAATGTGCTAATTATAGACAAAGAAAATGACTTAATAAGAATACCAAATTCTAACAAAAAGGATTATGAAATTTTAGGCAATTATTTGTTTCAAAGTGAATCTGGCGCAAATTCTATGATTCCTATAAATGACCCTGACAAAGGAATTCTATTTAACCCAAAACTGAAAATCGACAATGAAACAATTGAATTTGAATTACCTGAATGGTCTGAATTCAAAGTAAATAAAGTTGAAATAAAACAAAACGCAAGCTAACACCGTGTAAAAAACATTGCTTATTTTAGGCTAAACCAAAGGTCGTTGCTGTTTTGTTACATCTGATTTTCCTTCGGAAAATCCTCGCACACAAAACCGCAACGTTCCTTACACAAACACGTTGCCCACAAGTTGAGAAAAACAGAAATGAACAGAATATTTTTAGGATTTATAGTAAGTGTAATTTGTTTCAATTTAAGTTTTGGACAAGAATTGCAAGACGGTCAAAAAAGATGGAGTTCGGACTCAAAATTGACAATTGACGATTTTAAAATCAAAATTAGTGACGAAAATAATGATGCTGTTTTCAGCCAATTTATGATTTCTCACTCGATTGGCGGATTTGACTTTATGAAACGGAATCTGAATCAAAAAATCGGAAACATATTTTTAGGAAACGCATCGTGGATAGACACAACAAAAATTGCGAGTATTGATAAACAGATTGACTTTCAACAAATGCAATTTGACCTTGCTGAAATTCAAGCTCGAAAATTCAGAAAACAAGTGTTAAAAGATAAAAGCAAAATTGCCAAAAGTTTTGATATTGTAAATCAAATCAACAATGAAATTATGTCGGAATTCTCAGAAATTCGACTTGAACTAATGAAAGAAACCGAAAATGGTCGAAATGAACAAAAAGTTACTGAATGGAAAGAGAAGATTGCAACCGAATTAAAGGAATTGGACGAATTTAGATTCGAGAATAAAAAGAAAATTAAATTAACCGAATAAAAAACCAGTGGGCAACACCGGCTATAGTTCATTGCTTCTGACTTTCCTCTCGGAAAGTCCTACGTATTTACTAACTTTGGTTTACGGCGGAAAGAATCCTGCGGATTTTTCCGCAACGAAACCATAGCCCAAACCGTTGCCATTAATTTGAAAATGAAAAACCTAATAATATTTTATCTTTTGATTTTAAGCTTTTCAGCTTGCAATTCTCAACAGAAAAATACCTCGGAAAAAGACCAAGAAATGTTCAACATATTTAAAAAGAAAAGTCAAAAGAAATCAGAAGTTCTCTCGCACGCAGATTACAACCAGATTTTTGACAATGACACAATCGAAGGAATGCCAATTTCAGTAATTGAGATTGGAAAACTAAAAGTCCCAACAGGAAAAATAGTAGTGTGCGACCCACTTGTTACACCTGATATGCAACCACTAACTCGAGAAGTTAAAACAGGAGAATTTCCTATCAAGATTTATGAAGTAAAAACAGAAAATTCTGGAGACAGATATGCTATTGCAAAATTGGAATTTAATCAACAAAGAGCAATAAAATGGGTTTTAGCTGTAAGAGACGGAGAAGACATTAACGAATTGACTGACGAAGGAGACTTTTTCGGATTTCCTGTTGATGCTGGATTGGGTGGTTTTTTTGACATTCAAGCTGGAGTTGAATATTTGAAATTTCAAGATGAATTTATGAAGTCCAACCCAAATGGGAATATTTATGACGACTTTTTTGCAATGGAATTTAAGAAAAGTGCAAAAGACCAAAATGACCCAAACGATTATGGTAATTGGGTAAACTTTAAACTTCCGAATTCTGACTTAAATATTACAATGTTCCAATCAGGTTACGGAGATGGAATGTATCCTGCATTTTGGGGAATTGATAAAAACGGAGAAATAACTTCATTGGTAATTGACTTTTTTGTTGTGCTTTTGCCAGAAGACGAGGAATAAAAAAACTAATGGCAACACCGTGTATAAAAAATTGCTAGTTTTATACTGAACCAATGTTAGTTGCTTTGCTTGCTGGCTTCTGATTTTCCTTCGGAAAATCCTCGCACACAAGCACGCAACTTTCCATACACATAAACGTTGGCACAAAGTTAAAACTGAATCGTCAAAAACAAATGATTAGGAATTTTATAAAGATATTTCTTGACAAAATGAAAGGAATTGAATATGGCCCAAAAATTAATAAGGAAATTACGTTGAATGAAAAAACAACTAAAGATGAAATTAAATCTTTGGTTTCGACAATGGGAAATAAAATTATTTTGAGTTTTTACGACGCATTTCACAATCTTCATCCAACTGAAAAACCTTGGGTTTTAGGAGATTCAGGAGCCTTCACTGATGTTCGAATTGATAATGAAAAAATAAAAGTAAAACGTGGGAATCATGGCTGGATGGATAAAGAATGGTCTGAAATCTCAAAAACGGAATTAATCGACATAATTTTTAAGAGCAGGAATTTTAACGGAGGAAAAATGAGAATTGAATCCAGAGTTGCCAGGAAAATTTGGAGAAAAGATGAAAACGGAAAATCATTAATTTATTTTTACCATAAAGTCCCTTAATAAAAAACCATGTGCCAACACCGTATATAAAAAATTGCTGTTTTGTGCTAAACCAAAGTAAGTTANGCTATCTGAATGGCAAAAATGGGAAATTGAAAACTCTGAATGTATTTTTATTGGAGAAGTAATAGACGTAAATAAAACCGATTTGACTTTTAAAATAAAAGTAACTGAATCATTAGATGGAGGAGATTCTGTTGGAAATATTTACATTGGAAAAAATTGGAAATATTGCCATCCTTATGTTGAGAAAATTGGAAAGTGGATTGTCTATGGAAATATGGAAAATGGATTTCTTCGATTAAATATGTGTGGAATAAGTAGAGGATTTGACGAGCCATCAACGTTAACTCCTGAACACACTCCTCCTCCACCGAAATCAACGAATGAACAAATTGATTTTAAGAAAATAAGAGAAGGGTATTTTGTTAAGTCTAAAAAAGATTTGGAATTGGAAATTATTGCTTTAAGAAAAAAAAGAGATGAAGA
>NZ_JBHTIB010000005.1:0-1318 GCF_042676825.1 Mariniflexile aquimaris | reverse complement strand
TTTTCCTTCGGAAAATCCTCGCACACAAACACGCAACGTTCCTTACACATAAACGTTGTGCATAATTTCCAAACTCCAGCAAAATGACAAAATGGAAACCATATTATATTGTAATTGTGATGATGATTATCGGATTTATATTTGTGATTTTCTTTATGACTAAACAATCTGACTTTTATGATAGTTTAAAAAAAATAGACACAAGCAAAAGCTATGATATCAATGTAGAAGATGCTTATAACGAAAGAGGAATTTATGTTCTGAATAATGAATATTATCTAAATAGCGCGACATACATTGTAGGAAATCATTACGGATTTTCCAAAGATAACGCAATTTGGAGACCTAAAAACGCTGAATATAAACCTCGAATATCTGATATTTCTGCTCCTTTTACAATTAAAAAAGAAATGGATAATGATACTCTGACTTTGAAAAAAGGAGATAAAACAATATTACTGATATTAGAAACTGACTAAATAAAAAACTATGCACAACACCGTGTAAAAAACATTGCTTATTTTAGTTCAACCGTTTGGTCGTTGCTTTGCTTGCCTGCATCTGATTTTCCTTCGGAAAATCCTCGCACACAAGCACGCAACGTTCCTTACACATAAACGTTGTAGCCAATTTAAACAGACCCAATGAGAACATTTTTTATTTTAGTATTTTCTCTTTTTATGTTTTCGCTTGCAACTGCACAAACGAAAGCAACCCTAAAATCATTCCCTACAAATTTTTCGACTTCTGACTTTGAGAATCTAAAAAAATGGAACGGAGATATAATTGCGTTTGACGGAATCATAAGACAGGAAAAATTAAGTCGTAACAATACGCCTTTTTATCTTCTAGAATTGGGAGAAAACAAAAGTATTTGGACAACTCTTATGTTTGAAAATAAAGCAAATAAAATAGGAGACAGTATACGAGTTGTTGGTTATTTGACAAAAATAAAAGATAAAAGACCAGAAGAAAATTACTTAGACAATGAAAAATTTATGGTAATCGCATTTGGATTAGTTGACTTCAAAAACGAGAATTTTCTATTTCTTGGTGGAGCACAGCTTCAAAAAAAAGAATGGATTGATGGAAAAATTCCAACACAATAAAAAACTGGCTACAACACCGTGTATAAAAAATTGCTATTTTTAGCTTAACCAATGTCAGTTGCTTTGCTTGCTTGCATCTGATTTTCCTTCGGAAAATCCTCGCACACAAGCACGCAACTTTCCATACACATAAACGTTGTGTGTAAGCTTGACCCGTCCTGAAATAAGGCTACATAATTTTAAACATTATGTATAGAAATGACAAAGTA
>NZ_JBHTIB010000004.1:0-6881 GCF_042676825.1 Mariniflexile aquimaris | reverse complement strand
ATAATTGCTAAATTAGTGCTTAACCAAAGTCAGTTGCATTTTTGCTACGTCTGATTTTCCTATCGGAAAATCTGCCGCCCACAAACCCGCAACTATTCTTATACAAACACGTTGTGTTNATTTTCCTTCGGAAAATCCTCGCACACAAGCACGCAACGTTCCTTACACATAAACGTTGCCAACAATGCGTGAGCAAGTTTGCGGATTTGAAAAATGGCTAGTTTATTTTCGATTTTTTTTTAGAATTTTAAGAAAGTAAAAACGAAAAAACTATGTTGCGGAATTCAAAAAATCACGCTGAATTCTCACTCAAATGCGGAATGAAAAGCAACGTCGGAATTGCTTACTCGAAATCTGACTGAATTGCTGTGCCGAATTTGACAAAATTATGGAAATGTGGAAAACGGAACTGAACTCAAAAATTCCGTCTGACTTCCACTCTGCCGAAAAAATAATAAATCGGAATTTTAGCAAGTTTGCGGAATTAAAAAGCTGATGAACCGACTCGAACTCTGAAAAAATTACTGAAATAAAAAAAGCACAGTTGGCAACAACGTGTAAAAAACATTGCTTATTTTAGTTTAACCGTTTGGGCGTTGCACTTTTGCTAGCTTCTGATTTTCCTGCGGAAAATCCTCGCACACAAAACCGCAACGTTCCTTACACAAACACGTTGGCAACAAGCTGAAAAACAACACAACTGAATGACAACAAACGAAATAAGAAAAATAATAGCTGATTCAGAATTTTCAGATTGGTTAAATTCAGTAAACTTACAAATAGAATATCCACATTTGGACTTTGACCAAACTTTAACTGGATTTAGTAGTGTTTTTAAATTTTTAGAACAACAAATTAATGGATGGGAAAAATTTGGAGAAAACATTCCAAATGAATTAAAGGCTTCAAAAAAGCAGTTTTCAACATTTAAAACAAGACTTGAAAACTATATAAATTCTTATGTTATAAACTCAAATCATAACGAAAGTCAATTAAACAACTATTGGAATTCTGAAAAAAATCAAATTCAAAACAACAAAACTTTATTCGTTTACGATTCACCTATTACCGAATTTCTAATAAATATTCATAGAGATGTTCCTAAATATTATGCAGGTGCATACAATTTTGTAATGGGTAATTATAATTTTTCGAATAAAGACTCTATGATTGGACATCTTTTAGCCTATGAATTTGAACTTAAAGACTATACAGAATTAACAAAACGCAGGAATAAAGAAAAATCTTCAATCGGTAAATTAAGAAATGACTTTAGAAGCCAATTATCAGAAAGTGAAACTCAATTATCGGAGCACCTAAAATCTGCAAATATTGAATTTGAAAACTACACACAAAAAATAGATGAATTAAAAACAGAAAAGGAATCAAACTTCGATGATTGGTTTGATAATACAAAAATTGAGTTCGATAATTTCGATACTACAACAAAGGAAAAAATTTCTGATTTAGAGCATACTTATGAAGAATTGTTAAGACTAAAAAAGCCTGCGGAATATTGGAATCAAAGAGCAACGAAACTAAATAAAGAAGGTTGGAAAGCGATATATTGGTTAGTTGGTTTGGTTGCATTTGCTTGTGTGACTTTATATTTATTATTGTGGTTAACACCAGATGGAATGTTGTTAAGCTTTATAAAAGGACAAGCAAGTGCAATTAAATGGTCTATTATTTACGTAACATTTATTTCATTTTTAGCTTATGGCATAAGAGCATTAAATAAAGTAGCTTTTAGTTCATTTCACCTTGCAAGAGATGCAGAAGAAAGAGAACAACTGACCTACGTTTATTTATCCTTAATTAAAGATTCGGCAGTTGACGAAAAAGAAAAATCGCTGATAATGCAATCATTATTTAGTCGAGCTGAAACAGGTTTATTGAAAGGAGATTCTGGACCTGCAATGCCAAATGACATTAGCGGAAAAATATTTGGTGGAAATTAAAAAAAGCCAGTTGCCAACACCGTATATAATTTATTGCTTGGTTCTCGCCTACTTACGAAAATCCTCGCGGATTTTCTATTCGGTTTTTATTTGCTAAATTTAGTGCTTAAACCACGCAACAAACCATATACAAAAACGTTGGGTTTAATGCTGAAATTCCGTTCCAAATCAAAACTTTCGGCTGAAATTTAAGTTTGCAGAAATCGGAATCTGACAAATATTTACGTGGAATTTTAGCCTTTTGCGGAAAAACAAACTGCTGAATTTGAGCAAGTTTTCGGAATCGAAATGTTGACAAAATTGCATCGGACTTTTTAGCTCGTTTGTGGAATTGGAATCTGAATTAAAAACTCAGAATCGCACTCAATCGGAATTTAGCAAGTTGCGGAATTGCCCACTCAAAACCTGTTCCGAAATATCGGAAGAAAAACATTGCGGTTCCGAAACGTCGGAAAAACAGGTTTGCGGAATGAAAAGCTGTCCGAAAAAGAAAATATGAAAGAAAAATTAAGCGGACAAAAAAGCACTAAAACCCAACACTGTATAAAAATAATTGCTAAATTAGTGCTTAACCAAAGTCAGTTGCATTTTTGCTACGTCTGATTTTCCTTTCGGAAAATCTGTCGCATACAAACCCGCAACTATTCTTATACAAACACGTTGGGTGTAATTTGAGCAACCGAACTAAAAACAAACTGAATGGGAATATTTGGAAATTTATTTGGAAGTAAAAAACTAAAAACAAATGACTCTGATTTTGGAGAAATTGAGAGTTTTAGCACAAACGGAAATAGAATTGGTTGGCAAGTAAATAGAAAATATTTAGATTCTGACATTGAAATACTAATTGAGGGAACTAAAGACGGAATAGATGAAAGTCAAAAACGGATTTTACTCAATGCGCTGAATAACGAATCGAAAATTAAATCGGAATCGGAAAAAGCTCTTAAAGAACAATTTGAAAACGCTGAAATGGAATTTATTGCATTGGAAAAACATTTTGAACTGAAAGGAATTTCTGTTAGAAATGGCGGATTTGAAATGGCATTTTTGGAAAAAGAAAAGAAAAGATATTTTTTCAATGTTCAATTTGAGAATAACAAACAAGTTGGAGTTTCGATTGATGGATAATAATCGGAATAAAAACTACACACAACACCGTATATAAAAAATTGCTGGTGTTGTGCTAAAACAAAGGTCGTTGCACGTTTGCTACGTCTGATTTTCCTTCGGAAAATCCTCGCACGCAAACACGCAACTTTCCATATACAAACACGTTACAAAAAATAGCTCCGAACTCACTCAGACGGGGAGAAATCCGATGGAATTCTAAATCTGAATTTGACCAAAGCAACGCGCGGAATTGAACACTCAAACTCTGAATCTGACAATCGTTACGCGGAATCTCACTCGAGCGGAATTGAGCAAGGTTGCGGAATTTTACAACGGCTGAAAAAAGCGTGGTTTACTGTTCGCGTTTTTTTTTGAGAATTTTAAGTTAGAAAGTTCTAAAAAACTCAAAACTCGATTTTTTAAATTTTAAGTGGACAAAATGCTGTGCAAAACCAATCTGACGTGTCGCTACATTTTGTAACACCGTATAAGGTTAATTGCTTTTGATTTTCCTGCGGAAAATCCTCGCATTTTTACTATCTTAGTTCCGTAATCTGAAAATCCTCGCGGATTTCCAGCGCAACTAATCTTATACAAACACGTTGCCATTAATTTAAAATGACCGTCATAAATTCAATATTTTCGATTTCAATTAGTATAATTTTCCTTTTCATTAATCTGAATAGCGGAATAAAAACGATTGAAATTCAAAGCGTAAATCTGACCAAAAAAAATAATTGCGGAATTGAAAGTGTAACTTTAAAAACGGAACGGATTGAAAAAAAACGCAAGTTTCTATTTTGGACTTTAAAGCACCGAAAAGACATCGTGATTGACCAAATTATTGACCAAAATGGAAATGAAGTTTTTGAAAAAAAATCTGTTTTTATAAGCTCAATGGATGCTTCTGACACAAGAGAATTTAATCGCATAAAAATTTTCGGAAATGAAATTTGGATATTTAGCCATGGTAAAAACGTGGACAACCCAAAACCAATAAAACGATATGACTTTTGTGGAAATTTTCTCGGGACTAAAATATGGGAAGACGGAGATTATTATGAATAATAAAAAAACTAATGGCAACAACAATACTTTAATTCATTGCTTCTGACTTTAGCAAGTTGTTGTCAAAAAGTAGGAATAAATTAAGAAAATAAGTAAACCGATGAAAAATAATTCGTTTAAATCTAATTATAGAGTTTTGGTGTAAAAAAATTTATGTTTGGTCAGCTAACTTCTATTGTTGGTTTTGGATTATTCGACAAATATTTTGGAGAAAATCAACGGATTTTGAATCCTATTTATTATGGTTCTTTCTATCCGCAGGAATGTACTTCTTTATAAGAGAAAACAAAGATTTAAACATAATTTATAACATTGATGAAGACGAAAAAAATAAAAACTAATGGCAACACCGTATAAAAAAAATTGCTAGTTTTAGCTAAACCAAAGTTAGTTACTTGTTTGCTAGCTTCTGATTTTCCTTCGGAAAATCCTCGCACACAAACACGCAACTTTCCTTATACATAAACGTTGGCATTAATTATGAAAAACAACATCGGAATTATAATTCTTCTTTTTTGTTTTGGACTTAATGGCCAAAATAAAATTATGGAATATCCAACTGAACCAAATGGAGAAAAAAGTTATACCTACAACTATTTCAAAAAAATCCTAATCGACTTGTCTGTGGACTCACTTGAAATCTCAAAAAATGAATTTCATTTTAGATTCATAACACCTAGACATATTCTCGAGATTTGGAAAACCAAAGACCTTAAACCAAAAGGAAAAATAATAAGCTTTGTAGAAAAACAACCTGATTCTATGAATTTGGAATACCATAATAATGAAATAAAGAAAAAATACTATAAACTAGAAAGCAACTTAAAACAAAAAAGAACAATTCATATTTATAAAAAACTCACTGAACTACAATTAGATAAAATTCCTTCATCTACAATGCCAATTGGCGAAAGTAAAAAGAATTTAATATTGCTAGAGTTTTCGAATAAAACTGATTACAAATTCAAGGAGTTTTGGGTATCTAACGAAAAGCCGAAACAAAATGAATTTGATAAAAAAATCATTGGATTTGACAAACTAATGACTTCAACTATGAATTATGAACAATTGTATAATGATTTAGTTGACTCTTTACCAAATGGATGCTTTAATATGGCGAATGGATTTGTAAAATGTATAAAATAACTAATGCCAACACCGTGTATAATTAATGGCTGGTTTTCGCCTACTTACGAAAATCCTCGCGGATTTTCTATTCGGTTTTTATTTGCTAAATTAGGTGCTTAAACACGCCACTAATCATACACAAACACGTTGTGCATAATGTGAAAAAGCTACTTCTAATAATATTATTTACCTCACAATTGTCATTTTCCCAAGCCGAAAAAGATGATTACAAATTGTATTCTATAATATTATCCGACATTCTCGAATTTGGAAAAACATCAAATACAGATTCGATTTTGTTAATTGATAAATACGAAAATCAATTTAAAAAATCTGACTATGAGATTTTTGACCCAAAATACGATTCTGTTACAAAATTGGATTATAGCTTTGTAAGTATTTATAAAGACACCGTTTTTCTGAAAAGACTACTTAAAGAACCGATTTTAAAAAAGATTGTTGTTGACCTGACATCGGACTTTAAAAATCATCCTAAAATAAAAACTGATTTATTAAACATAAACAATCTATTTATCCAACCAATTTCTTCAGAGAAATTTTCATCTTTCTTTGGAAAAAAAGGTTGGCGAAAGAATAGTTGGAAAAGAATAAATAGAAAATACGGAATTGGACAAGTTGTTGAGCTTTCCAAAATTCATTATGAAAGAAATTTGGCGTCGGTTTATTATGGAGTTCGTTGCGGTGGACTTTGTGGAAATGGCGGATTTGTGATATTTGAAAAAATAAATGGACAATGGAAAATTCTAACTACCATCAATATGTGGGAATCTTAAAAAAACACTATGCACAACACAGTATATAAAAAATTGCTATTTTTAGCTTAACCAATGTTAGTTGCTTGTTTGCTTGCATCTGATTTTCCTTCGGAAAATCCTCGCACACAAACACGCAACTTTCCATATACATAAACGTTGGCAAACATTTGAGAAATGACAGAAAAAAAACCTATTTACACTACTTTTTCGTGGATTCGTTTTGCAAAAGACTTGATTTTTGTATCAATAATCCTTTATTTCATCATTAGCATCTTTATTCGATTGGAAAACGAGATAAATATTAATGCTCTTGCAGTCGGAATTTTTTTATTACTGCTCATAATAATAATCGACTCAAAAGAATTAGAACTTTACGACAATAAATTACGGATTAAAAGCAATCATCTTTTTGGATTAATTTCACGTAAAACTGACATTGAATTGACTAATATTAAGGACATAACTTCTTCTGGAAAATTTTCTCAGACTACTGACTTAACTCAAGACTTTTTGCGCTTAATTGTACCTGTTTTTGACTTTAAAAATACGCTGACCATTAAAACTTTTGACCATAAGACTTATGAATATGACATCTATATTTATAAAGAAAAACTAGATAAAATAATAAGTACAATTAAAAAAACGTTTGCCAACACCGTGTAAAAAACATTGCTTATTTTAGTTAAGCCGTTTGGTCGTTGCTTTGTTTGCTAGCATCTGATTTTCCTTCGGAAAATCCTCGCACTCAAACACGCAACGTTCCTTACACAAAACCGTTGTGCAACATTTCCGAAAACGGCATAATTATTGATAATTTCCTACAATGTTTTAATAT
>NZ_JBHTIB010000003.1:0-1570 GCF_042676825.1 Mariniflexile aquimaris | reverse complement strand
CAACTTTCCATACACATAAACGTTGTGTTTCATTGCTGAACGCACTCAAAACGGAAAAAAATCCAGTTTGTTTTTCGAAATTTTTTTTTGAATTTTAAGAAAGAATAAACCGAAAAATAGTATTGCGGAAATTCAAAAATCACATTGGATTCTCACTCAAATGTGAAATAAAAAACGCATCGGACTTTTAGCTTGTTTGCGGAATAAAAACCCAAAAAAACTTCTGACTGACCAAAGCAGTGCGCAACTGTTGCGTCGGACTGATCAGCGAAACGCAAAAAAACGACTGACCAAAAACTGTAAGAAAAAAAACAACGAAAACACAACACCGTGTATAAAAAATTGCTAGTTTTATACTAAACCAATGTCAGTTGCTTTGCTTGCTTGCATCTGATTTTCCTTCGGAAAATCCTCGCACACAAGCACGCAACTTTCCATACACATAAACGTTACCTGCAAGCTGAAAATCGAACTTATGAAAAAAATTGGTGCAATAATTATACTTTTGATTTCAATCAACTCAATTGGACAAAACCTCATTGAATGCGGAATTGATAATAATCCGAAACTCACTCAAGCAGAATCTGAATTTCTGTCTGAATATATGAACTACGAACAGCGGAAAAATTATAATTTAACCGATAAGAAAGTGATTTTTGTAACTGGAAATAGTGCTCAACAATTCGGAACGAAATCGGAATATTTTGACCAAATAAAAGCGTGGAATGAAAACGGAAATAAAATTGCAACTTGGATTGTCGAACTGAATGAAAATGAACGAAAAATATCTGAAGGATATGATGTAATAATCACTTATTGGGTTAAAAGTTTGACAAAAAAAAGAAAGAAGAAAATTATAAACGAAATTAAAGCCAGCAGGTAACACCGTATATAATTTATTGCTAGTTCTAGCCTACTTACGAAAATCCTCGCGGATTTTCTATTCGGTTTGTATTTGCTAAATTAGGTGCTTAAAACACGCAACAAACCATATACAACAACGTTACCTTTAATGCGGAAAACACGTTTCAAACCAAAATTTCAGTCCGAATTTTTAATTTTAGTTATCTGACATTTGCCAATCTTTACGTGGATTTTGAGCAAAATGCGGAAAACCGAACTGCGGAATTTTACCAAGTTTGCGGAATCGATACGCGGACAAAATTAAACGCTGACTTTTGAGCTTGTTTGCGAAAATAAACAGATCGGATTTAATCACTCAAACGGAATATAAAACGACTGACCTCACTCTTGCGGAAAGCTGATTTTGACATTTATTGCGGACGAAAAAATGACAGAAAAAAAAACACTAAAGGTAACACCGTGTAANACATAAACGTTACCTTTAATGCGGAAAACACGTTTCAAACCAAAATTTCAGTCCGAATTTTTAATTTTAGTTATCTGACATTTGCCAATCTTTACGTGGATTTTAAGCAAAATGCGGAAAACCGAACTGCGGAATTTTACCAAGTTTGCGGAATCGATACGCGGACAAAATTAAACACCGACTTTTGAGCTTGTTTGCGAAAATAAACAGATCGGATTTAATCACTCAAACGGAATTTAA
>NZ_JBHTIB010000002.1:0-1100836 GCF_042676825.1 Mariniflexile aquimaris | reverse complement strand
GGTATATAAATTAACAGCGTAAATTCAATTTTAACCTGTAGCCATATTTCAGGACAAGACAAACGCGTTCAGAGCCCGATGAAATTATTGAAGCCTTGAAAAAAATATCTTAAGTCTTTTAAAACTTTATACTTCCCTGCCAGCCGGTGGGGTCGGTTTTATTTACTAAATTAGTTGCTTGTAATTTCAGCGAATTGTAAACCCCAAGATATGCCAATAAAATGTTTAGACATCAAGGTAAAAGCAGGACTTTAAAACACAATCTGCGCATTGCCACCGTGCTTTCTTTTGTGGCAGGTATAGTAAATGTTACCGGGTTTTTATCTTTTAAACAACTTACTACAAACGTAACGGGTCATTTTGCTCTATTTATTAATGATGTGGCTAATTTCGAATTTTGGAAAGGCACAATTTACTTTTTATATATTTTTTCATTTTTATTCGGCTCATTTTTTTCCAGCTTGCTTATTGAGAAATATAACGAAAGTAAACAACTCAACATTTTTACACTTCCAACAATAATTGAAGCTATAATTTTAATAGCCATCGCGCTTGTAAGCAATTTTATTGCAATACAATCGCCCAACCTTATTGTTTGCTTACTACTATTTGCCATGGGATTACAAAACTCGTTTGTAACAAAAATTTCGAATGCCGTAGTTAGAACCACCCATTTAACGGGTCTGTTTACAGATTTAGGCATAGATATTTCTCAATTATTCTTCCCCAAGCTCCATAAACACAGAGACAAGTTAATCGCCAACATTAAGTTACGTATTAATATTATTTCATTCTTTTTTGCAGGTGGACTAATTGGTGGATTTTTATATTCTAAAATTGATTTAAAATTAAACACGCTAATTTTTGCCGCTGTATTTTTATTATCTAGTTTGTTCTACGACGATTTTAGATATCGGGTAATCACAGCAAAAAGAAAATATAAGCACCGACAAAAAGCGGCTTAACAGGGCAAATAACATAACCAAAAGCCCCTATTTAATTTACTTTACCTATAATAGTGTTAGTTTTTTCTTTCTAAAAAACAGGAATATTGCCGATTTCTTGATTAAAACTATCAAAAAACAACCCCGATTATATTATTAAAAAAAACGATTCCTTTAAGAATCGTTTTTTAAGAGCATTAAAGCTGGTTTTTGATGCTTAATGCATACAATCCCCTTCAATTTTAAAGACTCTAATTTTCAACACATTCGCTTCAAATTAAAATTTCCTGTTTACTGTTTGGTAATCAAACAGATTATCGTACATTTGCAAACTCTTTTTGAGAGAGGAATGTTTAATAAAAAATAATTAATAACGTGGACACATTAAGCTACAAAACCGTTTCAGCCAATAAAGCTACTGCAGATAAGCAGTGGGTTTTAGTTGACGCTGAAGGTCAATCTTTGGGTCGTTTAGCTTCAAAAGTTGCAAAACTTTTAAGAGGTAAACACAAACCTAGCTTCACACCACATGTTGATTGTGGCGATAACGTAATTGTTATCAACTCAGAAAAAATCAACTTAACCGGAAACAAGTGGAACGATAAAACGTACATCCGTCACACAGGGTATCCAGGTGGTCAAAGAAGTTTAACTGCTACCGAATTGTTTGGAAAAGATCCAGCAAGAGTAGTTGAAAAATCAGTAAAAGGAATGTTACCTAAAAACAAATTAGGTGCAGATTTATTCCGTAATTTAAACGTTGTTGTTGGTTCAGAGCACGCACATGCTGCACAAAAACCAAAAGCAATTAACCTAAACGAATTCAAATAATGGACGTAATTCACAAAATTGGCCGTAGAAAAACGGCTGTTGCTCGTGTGTATGTTGCCCCAGGAACTGGGAACATCACGATTAATAAAAAAGACATAGCTGCTTACTTTACAACTGCAACTTTACAGTACAAAGTAAAGCAACCTTTGGTTATGACTAACAATGATAGCAACTTTGATATTACAGTAAACGTATTAGGTGGTGGTATCACTGGTCAAGCAGAAGCTGTTCGTTTAGCTATCTCTCGCGCAATGTGCGAATTAGATGCAGAAAACAGACTTACTCTTAAACCAGAAGGTTTATTAACAAGAGATCCAAGAATGGTAGAGCGTAAAAAATTCGGTCAGAAAAAAGCGCGTAAGAAATTCCAGTTCTCTAAACGTTAATATTATTCTCGAAATTTGTTTTTTCTTATGTCATGCTGAGCGCAGTCGAAGCATCTTATGAAAACAAATTTTAAACAAAAAAAATTAACTCAGTTATTGTTGTCCTAGTTCTAAAAAACAGGATTTAGTTTAGCATCTAAATGAAGCCTAAAGCCAAAAAAGCCCAAAGGAACATTGCTAATTCAACAGAACGTAAACTATTACAAAATGGCAGTAGAAGTAAAAGAATTACTTGAAGCAGGTGTACATTTCGGTCACCTTACACGTAAGTGGGATCCAAACATGGCTCCTTACGTATATATGGAGCGTAACGGCATCCATATTATTAACCTTTACAAAACAGCAGCTAAAATTGAAGAAGCTGGAGCAGCACTTGCTAAAATTGCAGCTTCTGGTCGTAAAATTTTATTTGTTGCTACAAAAAAACAAGCAAAAGATATTGTTGCTGAAAAAGCAGGAACTATTAACATGCCTTACATCACAGAAAGATGGCCAGGTGGTATGTTAACCAACTTTGTTACTATTAGAAAAGCTGTTAAGAAAATGGCTATGATTGATAGAATGAAAAAAGATGGTACTTTCCAAACTTTATCTAAAAAAGAACGTCTACAAGTAGATCGTTTAAGAGCGAAGTTAGAAAAAAACTTAGGTTCTATTGTAGACATGACACGTTTACCAGGTGCATTATTTGTAGTTGATATTAAACGTGAGCACATCGCTATTAAAGAAGCTCAAAAATTAAACATTCCAATCTTTGCAATGGTAGATACCAACTCAGATCCACGTCAAGTTGATTATGTTATCCCTGCGAATGATGACGCTTCTAAATCTATCGACAAAGTATTGTCTCATGTAACAGCATCTATCGCTGAAGGTTTAGCAGATAGAAAAGCAGACAAAGACACAGACCAAGATGATGACGACGTTGTAGTTGCACCAACAAAAAAACGTGCTTCTAAAGCGATTGTTACCGACGAGGAAGAATAATTAACAATTTCACAATACAAACAAGTCGTTTAATTATTTTCTTTACAGGAATATTTGAGCGACTTTTTTAAATTTAAAAAATATATGGAATCTACAGTAAAAATTACAGCAGCAGATGTTAACAAGCTAAGACAAGCTACTGGTGCAGGAATGATGGATTGTAAAAAAGCGTTGGTTGAAGCTGGTGGCGATTTCGACAAAGCTATCGACGTTTTACGTAAAAAAGGACAAAAAGTGGCTGCTAACAGAGCAGACCGCGAATCTTCTGAAGGTGCTGCCATTGCAAAAGTAAACGCCGATAATACGGTTGGTGTTGCAATTGTATTAGGTTGCGAAACAGACTTTGTTGGTAAAAACGAAAACTTTATTGCTTTAGCTAACGAATTTGCCGATTTAGCATTTAACTATAACACAAAAGAAGAACTTTTAGCTGCCGATTTTGGTGGTATTACGGTTGCCGAAAAATTAATCGAGCAAACTGGTGTTATTGGTGAAAAATTAGATATCACTGCTTTTGAAAAATTAGAAGCCCCTTACGTAGGAAGCTATGTTCACATTAATAAAATTGCAGCTTTAGTAGGATTATCTGCTAACGTAAAAAATGCTGAAACTTTAGCAAAAGATGTAGCAATGCAAGTTGCTTCAATGGGAGCTACTACATTATCTTACAAAGATTTTGACCCTGCATTCATCGCATCAGAATTAGAAGCTAGAATCGCTGTAATTGAAAAAGACAACGAAGAATTAGCACGTTTAGGTAAAACACTTAAAAATGTTCCTCAATACATTTCTATGGCGCAATTAACGCCAGAAGTATTAGCAAGAGCTGAAGAAGCTGCAAAAGCAGAACTTAAAGCTGAAGGTAAACCAGAACAAATCTGGGACAGAATTTTACCAGGAAAATTAGAGCGTTTTATTTCAGATAACACAACTTTAGACCAAGAACAATGTTTATTGGATCAAAACTTTATTAAAGACGACAAAATTAACGTTGCAAAATACGTTAAGTCTTACGGTGATGTTGCTGTTACAGGTTTTAAACGTGTTGCATTAGGATAATAAATTTCTGTAAAAAGAAATCCTTATAAAATAAGCCACTACTCTAGTATAGATGTAGTGGTTTTTTTGTTATGATATTTTTTGATAATTAGTACCTCGGTAAACAGCAAAAAATTATGTAGTTTTGCACAACCTTTGTAAACTAACAAATGAAACATCCATCTCTAAATTTTTCTCATACATAGAAATGCTTATTTGGATGTAACATCTGACCATTAAAAAACAATTAACATCGACAGATGAAATATAAAAGAATACTCTTAAAATTATCGGGTGAAGCCTTAATGGGAAATCGCCAATATGGTATCGATCCAGAACGCTTATCTGAATACGCTCAAGATATTAAAGCCATCACAGATTTAGGCGTGCAAGTAGCCATTGTTATTGGCGGTGGTAACATTTTTAGAGGTGTTGCAGGCGCAAGTAATGGTATGGACCGTGTACAAGGCGACCACATGGGTATGTTGGCAACCGTAATAAACGGATTAGCATTGCAAAGTGCTTTAGAAGATGCCGGATTACCAACCCGTTTACAATCGGCCGTACATATCAACCAAGTAGCAGAACCTTTTATTAGACGTAAAGCGATGCGCCATTTAGAAAAGGGACGCGTTGTAATTTTTGGTGGAGGTACTGGAAACCCTTATTTTACTACAGATTCTGCAGCCGTTTTACGTGCTATTGAAATTGAAGCCGACGTTATTTTAAAAGGAACGCGTGTAGATGGTATTTACAACGTAGATCCAGAAAAAGACGCCAAAGCTATTAAATTTAACTTTATTTCTTTTGATGATGTATTGCGCAAAGGATTAAAAGTTATGGATACAACAGCCTTTACATTAAGTCAGGAAAACCAACTTCCAATCATAGTTTTCGATATGAATAAAAAAGGAAATTTACTGAAAGTTGTTTCTGGAGAAAATGTTGGAACCGAAGTAAACATCTAAACTCTGGCTTAATTTTTGAATAAGTGATTGACAAAAAAGTTTAATACAATGAACGAAGACATACAATTTATATTAGACACCGCTAAAGAAGCAATGGATAGTGCTATTAAGCATTTAGAAAAGCAATTTGTTAACATTCGTGCAGGAAAAGCGAGTCCTGCCATGTTAGGAAGCGTTATGGTAGAGTACTACGGTTCTCAAACACCATTAAGTCAAGTAGCAAATGTGAATACCCCAGATGGTAGAACTATTACCGTACAACCATGGGAAAAGAAAATGTTACAGGAAATTGAACGCGGAATCATGATTGCTAATTTAGGTTTTAACCCAATGAATAATGGTGAAACCATCATTATTAATGTACCTGCATTAACCGAAGAGCGCAGACGCGAATTGGCAAAACAAGCAAAAGCCGAAGCCGAAGACGCTAAAATTGGTGTAAGATCTGCCAGAAAAGAAGCGAATAACGATATTAAAAAATTAGACGACGCCTCTGAAGATCAAAAAAAGAATGCCGAAACAGACGTACAACAATTAACGGATAAATACGTTAAAAAGATTGATGACCTTTTCGAAGTAAAAGAAAAGGAAATTATGACGGTATAAGTATTAAAGCGACTAAAGGTCGCTTTTTTTTAATAAAGTTACTTTGTATTGTGTGCATGTATAAACGTTATATTATTTTTTTAATTATTCTTCATGCCACTATTGTAAAGGCTCAATCTTCTATTGAGGTTTCTTCAGATCCCGTACAAGATTCCATAAAAACAAAAGAATTTGTTAAACAACTTGGTAACGGGTTTTTAACAACCAAGTACTTTAATTTCGATTTAAGGTATTTAATAAAATACAACCAATACGAAGGAATAAGAACTGGTATTGGCGGGATTACAACGATGCCTTTTCTAAAAAATTTCGAATTAACAGTTATGGCGTTTATGGTTTTAGAGATCGTCGGTATAAATATAGCGTAGGCGGAAGCTATCTGGTGGCCGAAAAAAGCAATACCTGGGTGAGCGTGTCGTATACAGACGATCTACAAGAAACAGGAAGCACCAAATTTTTAACAGACAAACGGTTTTTTCAATTTTTTGAACCACGCTTGTTGAACATTGATTTATTTCATAAAATAATTTCAAAATCCATAGCAGTAGAACACAGGATATCAGAAAGTGTATCTACACAATCTGAGTTTGCAGTAAGCGCTATTCAGCCCACCTATAACTACAGCTATGTTTCAGATGAAGGCATACTTAATGCATTCGATTTAAGCACCGCTAAATTTGCTGTGCAATATAATCCTCTAATGGATTCAGAATCAAACAAAAGTGAATTTCCAATTATTACGCTTCAGTATACCAAAAGCTTTACCGATGTTTTTAAAAGTGATTTAAGCTTTTCAAAAATAGACTTCCGAACCATTCATCAAATTTCACATAAAAATAAAAACATTTCCGAAATAACTTTGGTTGGTGGCGTTGCTAGTGGCGATATCCCATTAACGCATTTATACCACGCCTACCCGAATAACATAACTAAAGAAACCATTATGCAACGGTTTTCGGTGGCTGGTATTAACAGCTTTGAAACCATGTTTTTTAACGAGTTTTTCTCCGATAAATTCACAACCTTTCAGTTAAAACATTTTATAAAACCATTTCATTTCACCGAGCGCTTTAAACCGCAACTTGTTTTAATTACGCGTTACGCTTTAGGCGATGTTAACCATACCGAAAAACACCAAAATGTTACTTTTGGATCTTTAGAAAAAGGGTATACCGAATCTGGGTTCGAAATAAATAAATTGGTCTTTGGCTTCGGATTAAGCTTTACATACCGCTATGGCGCCTATCATTTACCCGAATTTGGTGATAATGTTGCCTTTAAATTTACATTTAACTTGACTTTATGAGGTAATACCCTTGTTTTTTCTACCTTTGCCCAACTTTTATTTAAGCCATGTTAAAACTTTTTACAAAAGATTTTTGGGACGTTATCGCAAGGTTAATTTTGCGAAATAAAATAGGTATCCTTATAACCATTGTCCTTATCACATTTTTATTTAGTACGCAATGGGGAAACATGCGCTTTACGCATACCGAAGCTAATCTTTTACCCGACGACCACGAAGTAAATATTGAATACAACAACTTTTTAAAGAAGTTTGGCGAAGAAGGCAATTTAATTGTAATTGGTGTTAAAGACAGCAGTTTATTAACCGTAAAAAAACTAAATGCCTGGAATAAACTTTCAGACAAATTTAAAACATATAAAGAAGTAGAAACCGTTATTTCGGTTAAAGATCTTCAGAAATTGGTTAAAGACAACGCTAACCAAAAATTTACACTAGAACCTTTTATTAAAGATTCTATTTCATCTTTAAAACAAATAGATATTCTTGAAGATGAACTTTTTAATAAATACCCATTTTATGATAATTTCTTGTTCAATAAAGAAACTAAAACAATTCGAACAATTATTTATCTTAAAAAAGACATTGTTAACACTTCTGTAAGGAAAGATTTTGTAATTGACAATCTAATACCAACCATTCAAAACTTTGAAGAGGTCAACAATTTAGATGTTCATATATCTGGTATGCCCTATATAAGAACGCTAAACGCCAAATTAATTGTAGATGAAATTGTCTGGTTTGTACTCGCTGCGTTATTAGTAACCTCTTTAATTTTCTTTTTCTTTTTCAGGTCTTTCAGAGCTACACTTATTTCGCTTGTAGTAGTTTGTATTGGAGTAATGTGGACGCTGGGTATTCTTGGTGCTTTAAACTACGAAATAACCGTTTTAACGGCCCTTATTCCGCCGTTAATCATTGTAATAGGTATACCTAACTGTATCTTTTTAATAAATAAATACCAGCGCGAAGTAAAATTACATGGTAATAAAGTAAAATCGTTACAACGTGTTATTACCAAAATTGGGAATGCCACTTTAATGACCAATGTTACGACAGCATCTGGTTTTGCAACCTTTATTTTAACCGAAAGCACGCTTTTAAAAGAGTTCGGTATTGTGGCGTCGTTAAGCATTTTGGCCATATTTATTCTTTGTTTACTTATTATTCCAATTATTTACAGCTTTATGCCTTATCCGAAAGACAGACATTTAGAGCATTTAAATAAGCGTTGGATTGGTGGCTTTGTAACATGGATAGAGCGCATGGTAAAACACGAACGTATTGCCATTTATACGACGGCTTTGGTGTTATTAATTGCCAGCATCATCGGTATTTATCAAATAAAAATTTCGGGTAGTTTAATAGAAGACATGCCGAAGAAAACAGAGTTTTTTGAAGACATACGTTTCTTTGAACAAGAATTTAATGGCATTATGCCTTTAGAGTTTATGATTGACACGCACCGTAAACAAGGCGTGATGAAACTTTCTACTTTAAAGCGTATGGACGAGTTGCAGCAGTTAATTAATGAAACTCCCGAATTATCTAAACCTATTTCTGTAGTCGATTTAGTTAAATACTCCAAACAGGCCTACTATAACGGAAATACCAATTTTTATCAGTTACCCACTTCTCAGGAAAACAGCTTTATTTTATCGTACGCAAAAAATTCTACTTCAAATGTAGATTTGCTTAAAAATTTTGTGGATAGTACTGGGCAATATGCGCGTATTACCACTTTTATGAAAGACATTGGAACCGATCGAATGGAACGCATAGAAGAAAATATTCTTGAAAAAGTTGATAAATTATTCCCGAAAGACCGCTATACCGTAACGATGACCGGAAAAGCGATTGTGTTTCAAAAAGGAACCACCTATTTGGTTAAAAACCTTGTTATTTCCTTATCGCTGGCTATTTTTCTAATTGCACTATTTATGGCTTATATGTTTAGGTCTGGAAGAATGATAATTATTTCGTTGATACCAAACTTAATTCCGCTATTGGTCACAGCAGGATTAATGGGCTATTTAGGGGTTCCTATTAAACCTTCAACCATATTGGTGTTTAGTATTGCGTTTGGTATTTCGGTTGATGACACCATTCACTTTTTGGCCAAATACAGGCAAGAACTGCTCGCAAATAACTGGAAAATTAAAGTCTCTGTTTATGGGGCGTTACGCGAAACCGGCGTTAGTATGTTTTATACCTCCATCGTGTTATTTTTCGGCTTTTCTGTATTTACAATTTCTAGTTTTGGAGGCACCGTGGCCTTGGGCGCCTTAGTATCAATTACGCTCTTATTCGCTATGCTATCAAACCTTTTATTGTTGCCTTCGTTACTATTATCTTTAGAACGAAGTATTGCTAATAAAGAAGTCTTAAAGGAGCCTGCTATCAATATTATTCCGGAAGATGATGAATCAGACGAATTAATCTTATAATTAATTCCAGATTATATCAATTTTTAGAATTTGGTTTTTGATTTTTCAGCACTGAAACCTTTATCTTTACATTTTAAAAATTGATTTAAATGAAGACACGTACTGTTTCAGATTTATTATCACAAGACATTGTGATGCCCGAAGTAGAAATAAAAGGATGGGTTAGAACCTTTAGAGCAAATAGATTTATCGCTTTAAATGATGGCTCAACATTAAATAATATACAATGTGTAGTAGACTTTGAAAATTTTGAAGAAGCGCTACTAAAACGCATCACAACAGGCGCTGCCATTCATGTTAAAGGATTACTTGTAGAAAGTCAGGGTAAAGGTCAGAAAGTTGAAATTCAAGTTCAACAATTAAAAGTTTTAGGCGATTCAGACCCAGAAACGTATCCTATTCAGCCTAAAAAACATTCGTTTGAATTTTTACGCGAAAATGCCCATTTAAGAACGCGCACCAATACTTTTAGCGCCGTAATGCGCTTACGTTCTGCGCTATCTTTTGCTATTCATAAATATTTTAATGATAACGGTTTTTATTACGTCCACACCCCAATTATTACGGGTAGCGATGCGGAAGGTGCTGGCGAAATGTTTAGAGTAACTAGCTTAGATGCTAAAAACCCACCCTTAAACAAAGAAGGCGAAGTAGATTATTCTAAAGATTTCTTCGGAAAAGAAACCAATTTAACCGTGTCTGGTCAGTTAGAAGCCGAAACCTATGCCATGTCTTTAGGTAAAGTCTATACTTTCGGACCAACATTTAGGGCAGAAAATTCGAATACATCGCGTCACTTAGCAGAATTCTGGATGATTGAACCAGAAGTTGCCTTTATGGATCTAGCAGGAAACATGGATTTAGCCGAAGATTTTATGAAATATGTTTTAAAATATATTCTTAAAAATAATCGCGAAGATTTAGAGTTTTTAGACGCCAGATTACAAGATGAAGATAAAACGAAGCCTCAAAACGAACGAAGCGACATGAGTTTAATTGAAAAATTAAACTTTGTAACCGATAATAATTTTAAACGTGTTAGTTACACCGAAGCCATAGAAATATTGCGCGATTGTACACCTAACAAGAAAAAGAAATTTAAATATATTATAAACGAATGGGGAACCGATTTACAAAGTGAACACGAACGTTTCTTAGTAGAAAAGCATTTTAAATGCCCGGTTATTTTATTTGATTATCCTGCAAACATTAAGGCGTTTTATATGCGCTTAAACGACGACGGTAAAACGGTTCGCGCTATGGATATCCTATTTCCAGGTATTGGCGAAATAGTTGGTGGAGCCCAACGTGAAGAACGTTTAGAGGTATTAAAGAAAAAAATGGCAGCCATTAACATTCCTGAAGAAGAGCTTTGGTGGTATCTAGACTTACGTAAATTTGGCACCGCCGTACATGCAGGATTTGGCCTAGGATTCGAGCGTTTGGTTATGTTTGCCACCGGAATGAGTAATATTAGAGATGTTATTCCGTTTCCAAGAACACCACAAAACGCAGAATTTTAAAAAACATTAGTATCTTGGTAACAAATTAGTAAACTCATTCTTTACTATTAATCAATTTATGTTAAAACAACATTTACAATTTAAATTATCGCAAAAACTGTCGCCGCAGCAAATTCAATTAATGAAATTGATTCAGTTGCCAACGCAAGCTTTTGAACAGCGTTTAAAACAAGAATTAGAAGAAAATCCAGCACTCGAATCTGGAAATGAAGCCATGGAAAATGACTTCGATTCTGATTTTGATAATACAGACGACCAATATGAAGATAGCGAGACGATAGGTAACGACGAGATTAATGTAGATGAATATTTAAGTGACGACGAAATTCCAGATTATCGTACACAAGCCAATAACTATAGTAGCGACGATGAAGAAAAAACGATGCCTTATGCTGCCGGAACATCGTTCACACAACATTTAATCAACCAATTAAACACCTATAGGTTAGACGAAGAAGAATACGAAATTGCTGAATTCCTGGTAGGTAGCGTCGATGAAAGTGGCTATATAAGAAGAACGCTAGCAGATATTATGGACGATCTCGCATTTACACAAAGCGTCTATACCACCGAAGAAAAAATTGCAAAAGTTCTAAAAATAGTACATCAATTAGATCCAGCAGGGGTTGGAGCGAGAGATTTACAAGAGTGTTTAAGCATTCAATTACACAGAAAAGAAAAAACACCAGACGTAGAATTAGCTATCGATATTATTGATAATGCTTTTGAACAATTCACTAAAAAGCATTACGATAAACTACTTCAAAAGTTTGATATCTCAGAAATTCAGTTAAAAGATGCCATTCGCGAAATTGAACATTTAAATCCGAAACCAGGTGGTTCCTATTCTGGAAACAATAGAATTGTAGAACATGTTGTGCCAGATTTCGCCATTAAAATTGTAGATGGTGAACTCGAACTAACACTAAACGGACGTAACGCTCCCGAGTTACATGTATCGCGCGAATACAATAACATGCTTAAAGGCTATAAGGAATCGAAAGACAAATCGAAGTCGCAAAAAGATGCCGTTATTTTTATAAAACAGAAATTAGATGCCGCAAAATGGTTTATAGAAGCCATAAAACAGCGTCAACAAACTCTGTTTATCACTATGAGTGCTATTATGAAATACCAGGAAGACTATTTTTTAACTGGTGATGAACGCAACTTAAAACCCATGATTCTCAAAGATATTGCCGATGAAATTTCTATGGATGTTTCAACAGTATCTAGAGTTGCTAACAGCAAATATGTTGATACGCCTTACGGAACAAAATTAATTAAAGATTTCTTTTCAGAGTCGATGAAAAACGATCAAGGTGAAGATGTTTCTACCCGAGAAATTAAAAAAATTCTGGAAACCGTCATAGAGGAAGAAGAAAAAAGAAAACCTCTAACCGATGAAACATTAGCTAAAATTTTAAAAGAAAAAGGATATCCTATTGCCCGACGCACCGTTGCTAAATACCGAGAGCAGTTAGATATTCCAGTGGCTCGATTACGCAAAAAAATATAATGGATCGCATTTTAAAGAGTATCTCGTTTATTTTTCATCCATTAATCATGCCTTTACTAGGGGTGTTATTTTATTTTTCAAAGTCACCGAGATTTATCCCCTACGATATTATTCAGGCCAAAATAATTTCAATATTTATTCTAACCATAATTTTGCCTGTTTTACTTTTCTTTTTACTCAAAACTCTGGGTAAGGCCAACTCAATTTATTTAGAAAACACGCAAGAGCGCATATATCCATTAATTTTAAACTGCGTAGTTATTTTAATTGTACTACAACGTATTTTATCACCGTCGCAACTCATTGAACTCTATTATTTTTTTGTTGGCATTCTTATTTCAAGCATGACCTGTTTAATACTTGCCATATTTAATTTTAAGGCAAGCATTCATATGATTTCTGTTTCGGGAGTTTTTATGTTTTTTATTAACCTAAGTATTCATTTTAGCATTAATATTATGGGAACATTAGCGCTAATGAGTATTTTAACGGGAGCGATTGCAACGTCAAGACTACACATGAAAGCACATAGCTATAAAGAACTCATTTTTGGTGTGTTAATAGGATTGATTCCGCAATTACTGCTCGTTCGGTATTGGTTATAGAATATAAAACATCAATCCTACTTTTATAGCATTCATGTTAATAACCTCGCCATCTAATACAGCATTATCAGAAAATATAGGATTTAAACCATAATAAAAATAGATATTCCAGGTATTGTAACCAGCACTTAAGGTCAGTCCATATTCAACCTTATTAAAATCATCAATATTTGTTAATTTATAGGCTCCAGAATCCCCGTTAAACTTTGAAGCATTAAGTATGTTATACCCTATTTTAAAACCCGTATAAATGCGCCAAAACTTAAATTCGGTTGGCGTAGATGTTCTCCATCTAAATTCGATTGGCAATTCTAATAAATGACTAGCAAATCTGTTTTTTGAGTAAGTATCGCCATCCAAAATGGCATAACTATAACTACCATCGCCTAGCTCCTGAACCTGCATATTTTGATTATATGAATTCATAGAATATCCCAACCCGATTCCTATGGCCACATTTCTTTTTTCATTTATAGGCATATCTTTAATAAACCCAAAATGAATTCCTGAAGAAAAACCACTTTGCGATAAATCGCTTGGTTTGTTCCCTAATAAATTATAGGTTACTCCTATATAAAATTGATCTTCTTTGTATAAAGAGTCGACTATTTTAGCACTCTCTTCTTGCGAAAAAGCCCATTGAACACTCAGTAAAACAATAACTATTTTTAAATATAATTTCATTTTTAAGTAGTCTAATTGTTATGCGCGATAAACAGCTTACAATGATAAATAAAAATTACATGTAATTAAGAATTAAAAAGGGCGTTTTGAAAAACAAAACGCCCTTTTTATAAAATTAAGAATAATAAAACTAATCTCTTCCAAATACACTACCTTTTTTAACAGTGTAATTGATCTTTAAAGCATTTTGCTTTCGTAATTCTTGTTTAATATCTCCTATTAATCCCATATTAGCATTTTTATCTACTTTTAAAGCAGTTGTTAAAAATGGTATTAATTCTTCTCTTTTCGATGCGCGCTCTGCAGCTATAAATGCCGCAATATCCTTAACATCAGCAAATTTATCATTTAACTGAATTCTAGCTTCAGTACCATACTTTCTGTAATTTGCACTTGGTTTTCCTGCATAAATATACATTACCAAATCTTTTTTATCAAGCTTCTCAACTTGATCTGCAAACGGCAAATTATTTTCAATCATTAAAGTGTTTTGTCTCATTACAGTCGCAACCATAAAAAAGAATAATAACATAAAAACGATATCTGGTAACGACGCTGTAGATATAGCTGGCATCTCGCCTCCTGGTTTCTTATTAAATTTAGCCATATTAATGTGTTAAATTTTAATTATTGTACTTCTGAAAGTTTTTGAGGATACTCTATTTTTATTTTTTCAAGTTGCTCCTTTAACTTTTCTTTATTTCCTGGCCAATTTACATCGTTAAGATTCGCTTCCATTTCTGAGAACGATTTTCCGTACAGACCTTGTGCTCTAATATCTCTTAATACGTTGTAAGCTGCCACCAATTCATTTTGTACAGCTATATACATGTTATAAGATGTTTCACGTTCGTTTTTCAATGATATAACAGCCTTGTCTGGATTGTCGGAAGAACTCGGATCTCTTTTTCCTTTACAATATGTACAAGTACCATCTCCACCATTATCTAAAAACTGTATGGCTGCCTTTCTTAAATCTTTTAATTCCATTAATTCATCTTCAACAAGTAACTGATCTTTACCATTTAATAACACAGTAAAAATATTTTTTTGCTTGATGATAACGTCTTGCTGAGACTCTTCAATAGGAGGTAGTTTACGGTTAATTCCCGAATCTGTTTCTATCGTAGTCGTAACCAAGAAGAATATTAAGAGTAAGAAAGCAATGTCGGCCATGGAGCCTGCATTTACTTCTGGTGCTGCTCTTTTTGCCATAATTATTTATTTAATAGTTTTTTTGCGCTTGATAAAAAGGTTGCAACTATTGCAGTTACAATAAGAAAATAAAACGCATATAATCCCGCTCCAACATTTTTAGATATCGCTTCAGTAATGCCTAATCCTTTTTCATTTAATTTATCTAGATTTAAATCGGTTCCAGACGACATTAAATAAGAAACTAGAATTACCGCTAAGAATAATCCAACAGTGGTTAAGGTTTTTTTAATGTTACCAGCAAATAAGCCTTTAACAACGTATATAACTATAAGTGCAATTACTATAAAAAGCACAACATAAGTAACATATAAAATATTGTCAATCATACCTTCTGACCCTGTTATTATCAGCAACGCGAAAATCGTTCCAATAATACCAAGAGCATAAGCTACATACTTTAGTATTTTATGTAAATTCATGATTTATTTTTTTAATTATTACTTTTTGTTTCTGATTAAAAGATCCATTAACGTGATAGAAGCATCTTCCATATCATTAACGATACTATCAATCTTAGCAATAATATAGTTGTAAAATACTTGAAGGATCATTGCCACAACAAGACCAAATACGGTTGTTAAAAGTGCCACTTTAATACCTCCAGCAACAAGTGATGGTTGCATATCTCCAGCAGCTTCAATTTTATCGAATGCTTGAATCATCCCGATTACAGTTCCCATGAACCCTAACATCGGTGCTAAAGCGATAAATAATGAAATCCAAGAAACGTTTTTCTCTAATTGTCCCATTTGAACACCACCGTAAGCTACAACAGCTTTTTCAACAGCGTCTAAACCTTCATCTGTTCTATCTAAACCTTGATAGTAAATTGAAGCAACAGGCCCTTTTGTGTTTCTACAAACTTCTTTAGCAGCATCAACACCACCTGAAGAAAGTGCATCTTCTACTTCTTTAGTTAATTTTTTTGTGTTTGTTGTAGAAAGGTTTAAAAAGATAATTCTTTCAATAGCAATTGCTAAACCAAGAATTAAACATAATAATACGATCCCCATAAATCCAGGACCTCCCTCAATAAACCTCTTTTTTAATTCTTGATGAAACCCAAGTTCTTCTGCTGGTGCAGCAGTATCATCTTGTGTCATACTTGCTACTGTTGTTGTCGTAACAGTGTTTGTGTTTGCATTTGCATTAACAGTTCCAAATACCATCATTCCTGTAATGGCAAGGATAGAAAATAATCTTTTCATGTTCTAAATCTTAATTTTATTAGTTAATTAAAGTGTTAAAGATATAAAAAAAATACAACATAAAAATAAAAATTACAGCAGAGAGGAAGGGATTCGAACCCTCGATACCCTTTTGAGGTATACACACTTTCCAGGCGTGCGCCTTCGACCACTCGGCCACCTCTCTTTATTTTTAATTGCACTATTTTATGGGGGCTCAAATAACGAAAAAATCTTCGAATGCTAAAATTTTAAAGGTTAATTTTATGACATTTCACCTCGAATTGCGAATTCATATTTGTCTTTGAATACTTCGAACGGCACATTTTGCCCCAATAAATACATTAATTTACTTATTGCCGCCTCTGTTGTGATATCTTTTCCTGAAATAACCCCCATGGTTTTCAGCTGGTTACTGGTTTCATAATGTCCCATCATAACACTTCCTCCCGAGCATTGTGTGACATTAATAATACGAATACCTCTATCAATAGTTTCTTGTAAAAGATTAATAAACCAAGGCGCATTAGTGCAATTTCCTGCACCATAAGTCTCCAAAATCACCGCTTTTAGGCTTGAAGTACTTAAAATAGCCTTTAAAAATGTGGACGAAATACCAGGAAATAGTTTGATGAGCGCAATATTCGTGTCTAAATGCTTATGAACTTTAAATGGTTTTGTTAGGTCTGGCTTCCATAAATAGTCATAATTAATTTTTAAATGAACACCCGATTCTGCCAGTTCCGGGTAATTTAAGGACGCAAACGCTTTAAAATTTTCTGCATTTATTTTTGTGGTTCTGTTGGCACGATACAATTTATATTCAAAATACAAACAAACTTCCTGAACCAATGGCTTACCATATTCATGTAATGACGCCATTTGAACTGCCGTAATTAGATTTTCTTTAGCATCGGTACGTAAATCGCCTATTGGTAATTGTGAACCTGTAAAAACAACAGGCTTTTCTAAGTTTTCAAGCATAAAACTTAATGCCGACGCTGTATAACTCATCGTGTCGCTTCCATGTAAAACAACAAATCCGTCGAATGCTTTATAGTTTGATTCGATTATTTCGGCAATTTGAACCCAATATTCCGGATTCATATTACTTGAATCGATAGGTTCTTTAAAAGAGATGGTTTCAATCTTACAATCTAATAACTGCAGTTCTGGAATCTTATCTAAAAGGTTCTTAAAATCGAAGGCTCGAAGGACTCCTGTTTTAAAATCCTTTATCATACCGATGGTGCCACCAGTATATATTAATAATATGTTTGGTTTTGAATTCATTTTTTAAGTTCCCCAATTTATTACACTATATTCCAAAAACATCTTTAGAGTTTTTAGTTGTAATGTTTGCAATTTCTTCTAAAGATACGCCATATATAGCTGATAATTTCTCTAACACCTTTAATATATAGACACTTTCATTTCGTTTTCCTCTATAAGGAGCAGGTGCTAAATATGGCGAATCGGTTTCTAAAACAAGGTGATTTAAATCTATTTGATTTAAAAACTGATCGATTTTTCCGTTTTTAAATGTTACAACGCCACCAATTCCCAACTTCATATTATAACCAATAGCTTGGTGTGCTTGTTCCAAGGTGCCCGTGAAACAATGAAAAATTCCGAATAAATCATCACTTTTTTCAGTTTCTAACACTTCAAATATTTCGTTGAATGAATCTCTGCTATGAATTACAATGGGCAACTTATATTTTTTGGCCAATTTAATTTGATGTCTGAAGGCTTCTTGCTGAATACCAAGAGTGGATTTATCCCAATACAAATCGATACCAATTTCGCCTACCGCATAAAACTTTCTTTTGGCAAGCATTTCCTCTACATGTTTTAATTCTTCCTTATAATTATCTTTTACATGTGTTGGATGCAAACCCATCATTAAAAAAATATGATCAGGAAACTCTTTTTCTAGTTGAAGCATGGATTCAGTATAGGTTGAATCGATGGCTGGAATAAAAAATCGTGAAACATTTTGTGCAATAGCGCGCTTTATCATGGCGTCTCTATCGTCGTTAAATTCTTCACTATATAAATGAGTGTGTGTATCGGTAATTATCATCTGGTAAAAATAATGAAGTATTTAAATTTTGACACCGATTTCAAAGATTTTCACCCATGAAAAAAGACCTCAAAGGTGTTAAAAACCTGCGAGGTCTTGATAACTTTTTAATTTATATACTATTATTAAAGTAATTATGGGTCTCGACTGGGCTCAACTGGACAAAATCAATCTAATTTCTTTATAAGCTTTTGTGCTTGTTTATATTCCTCTGCATCTTCAGGTATTGTTTTTAAAATTTCTATGCATTCATCGTATTCTTCTTGCTTTAAATTACTTAAGGCTAAATACCATTTCGCTTTATTTTTATAAACGGACTGTCCTTTACTTAAACTTAGCAATAATTTTTCGGCGGTTTCAAATTTGTTCAATTCCACATTGGCTACGCCTCTATAAAATTGCAATTCTACATTATCTTTATCTAACACCATTAAACTTTTAAAAGCTTCTTCCGCTTTAGCGAAATCTTTAGCGTTAAAGGCGTTTTCGGCCGTATGCAACAAGGCATCTTGTTCGCCTCTAACTGTTAAACTAATGCTATCGTAATTGGCATAATCGCTATAAACAGGTGTAGATAAATTATTAAACAACACTATACTTATTAATAATACCACACTGGCAGCGGCGGCAGATAACCACGGTTTAAATTTAATTGATTTTACGGGAGATTCTTGTTTATCGAAATAGGTTTTAGAAATATTTTTCAAGTTCGTTTGAAATGCTGTTGAAGCTGCTTCATTCTCAAATTTATTTTCTAAAAAAGAAGTCAGTTCTTTATAAGTGTTGAAGCTTTCTTTAAACTTTGGATCGGTTTCTATACGCGTTTCAAAAGCAATGGTTTCTTCTTTTGAAAGTTCTCCTAACAAGTAATTTTCGAATAGTATGTAATCTTGATCGTCCATGACAATTAATTATTAAGTTGGTTAAATTTTGGCGATTCTTGAACCAGCTCTGTTAATTTGCCTATGCATAAAGATTTCTTTTTTCGAGCGTAGGCATAGGTTACACCTAAACTTGTTGCGACTTCTTCCATCGATTTAATTTTAAAAGTAGCGGTTAACAATTCTTTACAAGCAGTTCCCAGTTTTTGAAACATTTCGGTAAATAAGGCTTGTTTTTCGCCAAATAAAGATGTTTCAAACGCCAGTTCTTGAGCGTCGTCATCTTTATATAAAACTTCCTCATTAATTGTTACCTCTTTTAAAGACAATTTTTTTAGTTCATTTAACCATTTCCGTTTACACAATAAAAAAAAGTACGCGTCGAACGGACAAGTAAGTTGTAATTTCTTTTGGCTTGCTTGATTATATAAGGTAATTAAAGTGTCTTGAACTACATCTTGGGCCTGATCGATACTTCCACTATTCTGTTTTATATAGTTAATGACTTTAGGAACGAACTTGTCGTAGATAGCCTGTATAATAAAGGAGTTGTTTTTTAGCAATCCATCGATATACTTCTGGTCTTCGTGTATTTTTTTTTCGCTCATTACCCCTTGTATTTACTGCTAATTTAAAAAAACTTTAAAATAAAAGGGTAACAATTTTTAAATGGTTTTGATATAAGGGTGTAACAGCAGAAATGCGAAACAACAAATTTTAATTAATCCATAAAAATTAGAAATCATGAAAATTACAAAGAAATTTCACGAACACTTAAACAATTTTAATGCCGTGAGTAAAAAATCAATTTTAATTATCGCAACCGTAGCATTTTCAATATTAAACTTAAACGCTACAAACAACAAAAAATCCCTTAACACTTTAACCGAAGTAACAACACTTACAAGAGACCACATTGCTCAAGTATTTGATTGGAAAGTAGAAACGAACAAAGGCATATACTCAGGAACGTCTTTAACTTTTGAAAGTGCCAAAGAAATGATAGCATTATCTAGCTCAGGCGAAATGATTTTAGGAACTGAAATTCAAAGTTACCTAGTTTTAAAATCGGAAGTTAACACACAAAGAAACTATTTCTGGGAAGTTGAAACCGCAACAGGATCTGCAAAAGGTTATGCCTCTTCTGAAGATTATGCTAACAAAATGATTCAACTGGTTGCTTCTGGCGATGCTATTGTATCGAAACTAATTATCAGTCAACCTCAACAATAAAAACATTCAAAAATAATTACCAAAACAGGGTAACAAAAAAGTTGCCCTGTTTATATAACAATGAACAACAATTTAAAAATCCAATAATCATGAAAAATTTAAAACACATTTTAGGAACACTTTTAGTAACGGCTTTAGTATTTACAAGCTGTACAAATAATGACAACGACGATTTAGTAATTCCAGCAACGGCTGCAGAATTTGATGCTATTCAAGAACAAGCTTTAGAAGGATTAACACAAACCTTTCAGTTTAACGCCGAAGATGGTGCCATAAACTTTACATCTGCTAAAGGTGTTGAAATTTACATTAACGGAGGCTGTTTAACTAAAAATGGCGTTGCCGTAACAGGTGCCGTAGAATTACAATTTGTAGAACTTTTTGATAGAGGCAGCATGCTTACCACCAACAAACCTACCATGGGTTTCATGCCAAATGGCGATAAAGCCCTATTAATTTCTGGTGGCGAGTTTTTTGTACAAGCCACACAAAATGGCGTTGCTTTAGAAACCAATTGCGGATTCCAAATGCAAATTCCAGCAGATTTAACTGGCGGAGTTGATAATGCCATGATTTTATGGAATGGTATTATTGATGCTGAAGGCAACCTTGCTTGGGCAGAAGAAAAACGCGATGGTGCTAACGGACAAGGCGGTGTATTTGGCGAAGGCAACCAATACTATGGTTTTTTCCAATCATTTGGATGGTCTAACGTCGATCGTTTTTACAGCGACCCACGTCCTAAAACAACCATTTTAGTAGCGGTTCCAACAGGATACGATAACACAAACAGCTCGGTATATTTATCTTACGATGGCGAAGAAGCTGGTTTAGCCAACTTAGACACTTACGATGCCCAAACAGGCCTATTCAGTGAGCATTACGGACAAATCCCCATAGGTTTAGAATGTCATGTAATTTTCGCAACCGAAGATGGCGGAAACTGGAAATACGCTATAAAAGCTGTAACTATCGTTGCTAACGGCGTAATCACCTTCACAGAAAGTGAAACATCTGTAGCTACCGAAGCACAACTTACCACCATCATAAATAATTTACCATAAACATGTAACCTACTTTAAAAACATGGTTTGCCACAAACTTTAACCTGCTTTTTTTATCCCAGAGACCTTTGTTTCTGGGATTTTTTTTATAATTATTTGGGCGTTACCCAAGGGTCGGGCTATGCGTTACAAGTCCTCGTTCCCCCGAAACATCGGGGTCACTGTGGGCTTTCCACTCCTATCCCTAACGCAGGGGTAACAAAACACCAACTTTATTGATATAATAGTATACAGAACATCTCATGAAAAAATTTGTTTTTATATTCATTATCGTTTGTATCATATTACTAATTATATGTGCCAATATTTCTATTATCTTATCTAACTTGCTTTAACCTTAAAACATGTTCAAATTAAAAATAATAACTTAAATACTACATTTCGTATATTTAAAACCAAAATAACCTTCTTATCATGAAAAAACAGCTGCCATTTCTATGTTTCTTTATAATTAGTTTTTACGGTTATTGTCAAAAAATAATAGCAACCGATACGGTTACACGAGTTGCCACTATTAAAAATACCACCAATGGTAACGCTGTTATTTTTACCCCAGAAACTCCTGCATTAAATCAAATAGCTGGCGCTCCCAAAGCCTTTTACACCCATTACTGGGAATTTGGCGATGGCCATTACAGCACCGAAGAACAACCCAAACACACCTATAAAAAAACAGGCACCTACGAAGTAAAATTGTGGGCAACCAACAATTACGACACCGGAAAACCACCAACAACACGCCCTAAAAAAATAGCCATCAGCGACATAACAACCCAACCAAACGACATGGCGCGTATGGACGAAGATTTCCTGTTAAAACGCAATCGCGAACCCGTTCCAGACGAAGAAATGGTGCTTATTGTTAGCTATAAAAACCCAAAAGAATATACTACCAATGGTAAACTATATCTGTTTTATAATGAGCAACAATACAAGGCCAATAATTTCGAACTTACAGAAACCAGAACCTATCACAACGAGAAAAATATAAATGCGGAAGGTTTTGCCTTTACCCGCAATATAGATGACGATGGCGCCTATTTAGCATCATCAAATAACGCGTATATAAAAGCGCGAAGCGTTTTACAGGATTCTACCGAAAAAACAAATTTGCCATTAACCATCGCAAACTCAAAATCATTTTATAAAAACTGGAGTCTTTTAGAGTTTAGCGATATGAAACCTAAAGAAGAACGCAATGTCTTTTTCAGCCTAAAAACCACACCCGAAATGCTTAAAGACACCAGCGCCATAATCACTGTAAGAGGTATTTATGTGCCCGATGCTAATTACGACAATCATAAAGTAAAAGACATGGAAATGGAGATTGTTACCTCGCACGACCCCAATAAAATGTCATCTAACGGTACGTTTTTAAATTACAGATTCGTGCGTTTTAAAACCTTAAAATATAAAATCAAGTTTCAAAACAATGGCGAAGGACCTGCGCGAACTATCCGCTTAGAAACCGATATCCCCGAGATGTTGGATAAATCCACTTTAAACGTGGTAGACATGTATCCCAAATGCGACATCTGTCCGAAACGCGATGTTATTTATAGTTGTTTAGACACCACATTTACCAAAACTCAGGCCATCTTCACATTTAAAAATGTTTATCTTCCGGGAAGCGAACAAAAAAATGTGAAAGAATACGATTCTACTAAAGGTTTTGTAAAATACAGCATCAAATTCGCGAAAGATTTTCATAAGAAAAAAACCAAAAGCAAAACCGCTATTATTTTCGATAAAAACGAACCCATAATTACCAATTATGCCACTACCCGTTTTCTTCCAGGAATTTCTATTGGCGCCAAAGTGGGAGTGAATTCTTTCTCAGATTTAAATAATTCTGAAAGTTACTTTTTTGGCGCTACCCTATCCCCGTATAAATCGTATCGTTGGTATTGGCAAGTGGAGTTGATGAATAATTTCCATAATTATGATTCTGACACCAATACAACTACCGAATTTATTCAAGATGCTCAAGGCTTAAGAACCTTGCAACGTACCACGACCCAAAATTCTTTTGAAAACATCGATTGGGATGTTCCTATCTTAATGCGTTATAATGTAAATAATTATATCGGACTAGGAGCGGGCTTGCAAAACAGCATTTCATTAAGTGAAAAACAAGAACAGTCGGTTTTAATAGAGCAATTTGAAGGCGACACCACAGATGGTCCAGTGATCAATTCTAAAGAATCTATCAACAATACAACCAATTCTTTTACGAATATCCGTACTGGTTTATTATTTGAAGCCACCGCAGGTTTTGCCAGAATAGGCCCGAGTTTAGGGGCACGTTATATTATGAATTTTGAAAACAATTTTAACTATTGGCAATTTTACGCCATTTGGAAATTTTAAGCCAAAAGCTCCTTAGACAACGCAACCTGCAAGGTTTTAGAAACCTTGTAGGTTTAACAAAACACAGTTACAAGGTTTCTAAAACCTTGCAGGATTACTAAATTTATGATAAGAACCATCATTATTCTAATATATTTTATCTGCGGAATGTCTTTTTCTCAAAATTTAGAAGAAGCCATTTATTCGGCTGCAGAAACGTTTATTAGCAATAAAAATGACACTTCCTTAAAGCTTTTAAGTCAGCAGGAAGCGTCGTTTAAAAACCATGTAAAATCTAAAGACGAACAATTGGCGCTTGTGTTTTTACAATGCCACAAAGCCTATTATTTGGATGAAAATTCTAAATTAAAAGACGCAATTGTTACTTATGAAGATGCTTTAAAACGGTTTAACGAGAACCAGCTTTCTAAACTTTCAGATTTTGATATTATTGAAAGTTGCCTAAAACCTTTGGGCAATTTATACACCAAAACGGGCGATTATACCAATGCCGTTAGCACCATCAATCAATACATTTTTTTAGCCGAAAAAAGCAAGCATTATAAACACAAAATTAGTGGCGCCATTAATTTGGCAAAACTCTATCAAACCATTAATAAACACGAAACGGTATTAAAAATTATTGATGATGCCTTTAAACTTCCGCAAATAAGCAGTCATCAAAAAATGCTGCTTCAAAGTATAAAAGCTACCAGTTTGGTCGCACTTAATAAATTTGAAGAAGCTTCACGTTTTAACGGTAGTTTCAGCGCTTCAAAATTCGAAGTTTACAAAAATCAATATGTTAACATGCTTCAAAAAGGAGACTATTCAGAAGCATTAAACGCGTTTAAAAAAGCAAAAGAATGTATTTCTGAAGCCAATTTATCTCAACGAGAATTGGCTAAATTTTATGTTGAAGAAGCCCAATTATACCACTTACTTAATCAACCTAACAAGGCCATCCAAAGTTTAGATCAGGCGTTAAAAATCCTATTGCCAAAGTTTAAAGGAAATACACTTCCAAACAAAACGGAATTGTATGCAGAAAACACCTTTATAGATATTTTTGACTTATTTGCGGTTATTCAAACTAATACAGAAACTGCCTTAAAATATTATAATTTAAGCTTCTATGTATCCGACTTATTACAAGAAAACTGGACCTCGCAAGAAGCCCGCATTTTTAACGAAACCAATAACCGTAACCGAAGTGAATCGTGCATAGACTTGCTGCTAAACAGCTACAAACAAAGCAAAAACAAAGCGCTATTAGTGGAAGCCTTTCAATACTCAGAAAACCGTAAAGCATCGGTTTTAAGAGCTATGAATTTTAAAAAGAAGCGTTTAAAACAATATCCAAACGACAGCTTATTAATTAAAGAATTCCAACTTTTAAAAACTCAAGAATATTATACGGGCTTATTGATAAAAGAACAACTCAGCACGAATCAAGCATCAACAGTAAACAGTTTAAGTGAAAAACTAAGCGCTATCAGTCTTCAATTAAAATCGCTAAAAACAGCTATTTCCAAAAAATACCCAGACAGCAACCAATCCTTTTCTTTAGAAGCGCTTCAAAATAAATTAGCAAAAGATCATGCCGTTTTAGTCGAATATTTTTTCGGAAAAAATCATATCTACCAATTTACTATTTCCGAAAAAGACATTGAGGTTACAAGCATTCAAGCATCAAACACCGTTAAAAAAAGCATCACCAATTTTATTCATTTATTTGATGATGCTTCCGTAATCAATAGCAACGTAAACAACTATACCAATCAGGCCTTTCGTCTTTTTGAATTATTAAAAATCAACAAACTTTCAAATTATAAAAATGTTGTAATTATACCCGACGGGTTGCTCAACTTTTTACCGTTTGAAGCATTACTCACCAATAAAACAACCTCAACAACATTCGCCAACATGCCTTTTGTAGTTAAGAAACACAATTTAATATATAATTCGAGTGCAAGTTTTTATCAATCGGAATCCACAAAATCAAAAAATAAGTCTTTACTTGGTTTTTTTCCTGCGTTTAAAAATACCAATCAGCAACTCACCCATTCCATTAAGGAAGCCGAAGCGATTCAACGAGAAACAAAATCAAAAATTCTCTTTAATGCGGATGCTTCAAAAAATAATTTTCTTAAAAACGCCTCGAAATATGGTGTTTTACACTTGTCTACCCATGCCAGTAGTGGCGATTTTGTAAACCCCGCGAACATATCATTTTACGATGACACCTTAATTTTAAACGAATTATACAGTTTAGACTTAAACCCCGATTTAGTAGTATTAAGTGCCTGCGAAACCGGTGTTGGTAAATTATACAAAGGCGAAGGCGCCATGAGTATGGCGAGAGGATTTCAATACGCTGGGGCGGAAAATATATTGTTTTCGCTATGGCAGATTAACGATTTATCGACCTCGCAAATAATGCAATCGTTTTACGAACATTATAGCGAACAAGGATCTGCCGCTATAGCCAATCATCATTCCAAATTAGCGTATTTAGAAGATGATGCTATTGGCAATATTAAAAAGTCGCCTTACTATTGGAGTGCCTTTGTTTATTATGGAACATTTGAAACACCAAACCCCGATTATACCGTATTTTATGTAATTTTTGGCATATTAATGCTACTTATTGTATTACTTTTATTCTTGAAATTTAAAAAATCATGACGGAAACACTCGAAGAATTTCTTCTTAAAAAAGATTATATAAAAGTAAAACTGTACCTAACAAAGACGAATCACTTTGAAATAAAAGCAACTTTAAACGGTGTTAAAGGCCGCTTTATTTTAGATACGGGTGCCTCAAATTCGTGCGTGGGATTTGATGCGATTGAAACTTTTAATTTAAACGTTGAAGATTCATTAATTAAAGCCGCTGGCGCTGGGGCTATTGACATGGATACAAAAACATCAAAAAAGAATAAAATAAAAATTGGCATGTGGAAAAACAATAAAGTCGTTTTAGTGTTGTTTAATCTTACTCATGTAAATACCGCCTTAATTAATCATAATTCAAAGCCTGTTGATGGCATCATTGGTGCCGACATTTTAAAAAAATCGAAGGCAATTATTGATTACGATAAGAAATACCTGTACTTAAAGTCGAAATAATTACTATATTTATCCTTTAATTAATAGCAGAAATCTCCCTCGAACACATGCATACTTCTATTGTCATAGCAGACGATCATCCTTTAATGTTACGTGGATTAACCGATTTTTTAAGCTCGAAAGGGTTTCAAATTGTGGGGAGTGCGCAAGATGGGAATACGGCTTATAATCTTATTGTAAAATTAAAACCAGACATTGCCATTCTAGACATTAGAATGCCTCATAAAACAGGCTTAGAAATTGCTGAAGCTTGCAAAAAAAACAATTTACCTACCAAAATTATTCTTATAACGTTTGATAAGGAAGAAGAGTTATACGAGCAAGCCAAAGCATGCAATGTTTATGGTTATATATTAAAGGAATTTGCGGTTGAAGAAATTGAAATTTGCATAAAAAACGCTTTAAATAACAAACCTTATTTTAGCGAAGAAATAGCCTCTTATTTAAATCACAATTCTAACAACAAACCTGCTGATTTAGAGCTTCTTACAAAATCTGAATCAAAAATAGTAAAGCTAATTTCTGAAAACAAAACAAGCCAAGAAATTGCCGAAGAACTTTCCATTTCGGTTCGTACCGTAGACAAACATAGAAGCAACATAGTTTCTAAATTAAATTTAGACAATAAACCAACATCACTTTCAATTTGGGCTAGCTTAAATAAGCAGCATCTTTAAAAATACGTAGAACTGCGTATTTTTTTTAACGCTCATGTAACGTATCTTTACAGTGCTATTAATTAGTTCTTAGGGAGAATTAAAGGAGGCTTTAAATGTAATGTTTAAAGCCTCCGGCTTTTTAATAAACTTCGTAAAAAATTATTAAAATACGTAGAAGTGCGTATTTTTTACACCCTATAATTTTCTTACTTTTACAGTGCTATTAATCAACTCTTAAACGAGCAGTTTTTACAAACTCTGCGTTATTATAGCGCAGAGTTTTTTGTTGTACATGTTCAATTAAATAATTAAAACCGCATGGAAAAGGAATCTAATTATCTTGATAAATACTTTGTTGCCGGAATGGTTTTATTAGTTATCATCGTGATTGCAATAAATATTATATTTTGTTTGAGTTAGTTACAAAAAAAAGTGCCAAATTTATTGGCACTTTTTTTTATTCTCGTAAAAATTATAGTATTTAAAGCTCTAACGCTTTTTTAATATCGTTATTCATTAGCAATTCTACCGGATTTTCTAAAGCTTCTTTAACAGCTACTAAAAACCCAACACTTTCTTTTCCATCAATAATTCTATGGTCGTATGATAGTGCTACGTACATAATAGGACGAATTTCAACTTTACCATTAACCGCAACAGGACGTTCTACAATATTGTGCATTCCTAGAATACCACTTTGTGGCGGATTGATAATTGGAGTGGACAACATACTACCAAAAACACCACCATTGGTAATTGTAAAGGTACCTCCCGTCATTTCATCTACCGTAATTTGTCCGTCTCTGGCGCGAATAGCTAATCGTTTCACTTCATTTTCAACACCTCTAAAACTCAAGTTTTCAGCATTTCTTATTACAGGCACCATCAATCCTTTCGGACCAGAAACTGCGATACTGATATCGTAGAATTCGTAAGTCACCATTTCGTTTCCATCAATCATCGAGTTAACTGCTGGATACATTTTTAATGCTCTCACAACAGCAAGTGTAAAGAAGCTCATAAAGCCTAAACCTACGTTATGTCTAGATTTAAAAGTCTCTTTATATTCGTCTCTAAGTGCAAAAATCGGGGACATATCTACTTCGTTAAAAGTGGTTAACATCGCGGTTGTATTTTTGGCTTCAACCAAACGCTCTGCCACTTTACGTCTTAACATAGACATTTTGCTTCTAGAAGAACCGCGTGTTCCTCCTGTTGGCGTTCCCATAGAAGGCACCGCTTTCACAGCATCGTCTTTAGTTACACGTCCATCTTTGCCCGTTCCAGAAATGGTAGAGGCGTCCATACCTTTTTCGGCTAAAATCTTTTTAGCGGCAGGACTTGCTGTACCTGTGGCATAGGTTTTAGTTTCTACAGCAGCGGCCTTTGGTGCCTCAGCTTTAGGTGCTTCAGCTTTCTTTTCTTGCTTCGGAGCTTCAGTTCCTGCAGGTTTTTCTGCACTTGTATCAATCAAACATACTACAGAACCAACAGCAACGGCATCGCCTTCTTCCGCTTTAAGCGTAATAATTCCGCTTGCCTCGGCAGGAAGTTCTAAGGTTGCCTTGTCGCTATCTACTTCGGCAATAGCCTGATCTTTCTCAACATAATCTCCATCTTGAACCAACCATGTTGCTATTTCTACTTCTTTTATTGATTCGCCCGGTGAAGGCACTTTCATTTCTAAAATCATTATTTAAATTTTTGAAGAATTTCTTATTTCCTTTTTATAACTATTTATTACGCCTGAAAAACAGTATCGACAACTTTTTGCTGTCTTTTCTTGTCTCTCGTACTAGATCCTGGCGCTGGTACCGCACTATACGGTCTTGTTATGCCTTCTAATTTAACACTTTCAAATCGTTGTAGCATGTAACTCCATGCGCCCATATTCCTAGGTTCTTCTTGTGCCCAAATATACTTTTCGGCATGAGGATATCTAGCGATGATTTCTTTTATTCTTTCTTCATGCAGCGGGAATAGTTGCTCGATTCTTACCAATGCTACGCTATTATTCTCAAGTTTTTCTCGCTGAGCAAGTAAATCGTAATAAAATTTACCTGTACAAAACACTACTTTTTTAACGTGTTCTGGATTTATAGTATCGTCTATTACTTCTTGAAATTGTCCGGTAGCCAGGTCGTTTAAAGTTGACACCGCTTTTGGATGGCGCAACAAACTTTTTGGAGTAAATACAATTAACGGTTTTCTAAAATCGCGTTTCATTTGACGACGCAATAAGTGGAAAAAGTTAGCTGGAGTGGTACAATCGGCAACAATCATATTGTCTTCAGAACATAATTGTAAATAACGTTCCATTCTTGCCGAGGAGTGTTCAGATCCTTGACCCTCATATCCGTGAGGCAGCAATACCACAATCCCGTTTTGAGATTTCCATTTGTCTTCGGCCGCCGATAAATATTGATCAAATATTATTTGCGCACCATTACTAAAGTCGCCAAATTGAGCTTCCCAAATTGTTAAAGTATTTGGGTTTGCCATGGCATAACCATAGTCAAAACCTAAAACACCATATTCCGATAAAAAGGAATTATAAATATCCATTTTACCTTTATTGGAAGGATTTGTATTTAGTAAATTAATACGCACTTCAGAAATTTCATCACGTAAAATAGCATGACGGTGGCTAAACGTTCCACGCTCTACATCTTGCCCCGAAATACGAACATTAAAGCCTTCTTCTAACAAAGATCCATATGCTAAAGTTTCGGCCATACCCCAATCTAATGTATCGGTTTCGAAAACCATAGATGCTCTGCCTTCTAATATTTTTACAGCCTTACGCACAAATTTTACGCCATCTGGAACAGTTGAAATTACTTTGGCTATTTCTTCTAATTTACGTTTTGAATAAGAGGTATCCACATTTTTTAACATGGCATCAAGACCTCTGCGATGGAATCCTCTCCAGCGTTCTAACATAAATTCTCTTACTTTTGAAGAGTCTTCTTTTTTAGATTGCTCATAACCATGCTCTAAAACCTCTTTAAATTCTTCAACAATCGCATCAGAATACTCTTGAGTTATGGTTTTTTCAGCAATTAATTTATCTGAATATATTTTAAAAGGATTGTCGTGATTTGCAATTGCCTTGTATAATTTTGGTTGCGTAAAACGAGGTTCATCACCTTCATTATGTCCATATTTTCTATAGCCTAATAAATCAATATAAACATCTTTTTTATAGCGCATTCTGTATGCTAATGCTAATTCTACGGCATGCACCACAGCTTCGGCATCGTCTGCATTTACGTGTAATACGGGCGACAAGGTTACTTTAGCAACATCGGTACAATAAGTACTGGAACGCGCATCTAAATAATTCGTGGTAAATCCTATTTGATTGTTTACCACGATATGTAAAGTCCCACCGGTTTTATACCCGTTTAGCAAACTCATTTGTGCTACCTCGTAAACTATACCTTGACCAGCAATAGCGGCATCGCCGTGTACGATGATTGGTAAAATTTTAGAATCGTCACCATCGTAATCGGTGTCTATTTTAGCACGTGTGATGCCTTCTGCAACCGAAGCCACCGTTTCTAAATGCGACGGATTAGGCACTAAGTTCATTTTTATGGTTTTACCATTAGGGTAGGTTTTATTCAAGGTTAAACCTAAATGGTATTTTACATCACCATCAATATCTAAATCTTCAAAATCTTTACCATCAAACTCACTAAAAAGTTCGTGAACAGGTTTTCTAAAAATATTAACCAAGGTGCTTAAACGACCACGATGCGCCATACCTAGCACACACTCTTTAACCCCGTATTTTTCGCTAGAAATAAATAAGGTATTACTTAAAGCTGGTATTAAAGATTCGCCTCCTTCTAACGAAAAACGTTTCTGACCCACATATTTGGTTTGCAAAAAGTTCTCGAAAGTAACGGCTTGATTTAATTTTGAAAGAATATATTTTTTCGATTCTTGGTCGAAATTTGGTTGATTGTCGTTAACATTTAACTGACTTTGCCACCATCCGATAACCTCTGGGTTACGCAAATACATGTATTCTATACCAATAGAACTACAGTAAATTTTATTTAAATGAATCAGAATTTGGCGCAAAGTTTGAACGCCAATACCCAATATCTCTCCAGCATTAAAAACAGTATCTAAATCGTTTGCGGAAAGACCGAAATTTTCTAAATCTAAAGTCGGTTCGTAAGTTCTACGCGTGCGCACCGGATTTGTTTTGGTAAACAAATGTCCACGCATTCTGTAGCCATCAATCAATTTTACAACCTGAAATTCCTTTAAAAGAGATTCAGGCACTTGAGTTGAAACGTGTTCTACAGTATCTTCTTGTAATCCGTAATTTTCGCTACCAAAATCGTAACCTTGAAAAAAGGCTCTCCAGCTTGGTTCTACCGAATCAGGATTTTTTAAATATTGATCATATAAATCGGCGAAATATGATGTATGCGCCGCATTTAAAAAGGAAAATTTATCCATTATTGATTTTTATGGTCTCTAGTTAAGTCAAATTTCGAGCAAAAGTACAACTTTTAGCAAAATTAGATGATTCTTTTATTATATTTATAAGTTACTAATAATCATTTCATTAATATATTAACATTTTATGTTAAATTTTTAACAATTTCTAAATTTATGCACACATTTTCTATAATCATTAAAAAGATCGCTCTTTTTTTTATCATTTTTTATCCATGTAGCAACCTGCTAAACGCACAACAATCGAACAGCGATTTTTGGGATCATGTACGGTTTGGTGGTGGTATTGGCCTAAGTTTTGGAGATGGTTTTTTTAGTGGCACCTTAGCCCCAAGTGCGATTTATGAAATTAATAATCAGGTAGCATTAGGTGTAGGACTCAATGGCACATACAACACGCAAAAAGACTTTTATAAATCGACGATTTTAGGCGGAAGTATTATAACGCTCTTTAATCCTGCCGATGCCATTCAACTTTCTGCCGAATTTGAAGAACTTCACGTGAATAGAAAATATGAATCTTTTTACAACTTAGCAGACGACGTATATTGGTCTCCCGCGCTTTTTATAGGCGCTGGGTACAGAAGCGGCAATGTAACTTTTGGAATTCGATATGATTTATTATACGATGAAGACAAAAGCGTTTACGCCAATGCCTGGGCACCTTTTTTAAGATTCTATTTTTAATATTAAACAGGCAAGAAAGAATCACCTGTCTGCAAACTGGAAATAGCCTCTTTTATCGTTTTATTATTTAAGTTCCAAAAAATATCATTTCTGGAAGCACTCAATGCGGCATGTAACGGACAAGGTTTTTCGGCATTGCATCTTTCTAAACTAAGCATACAGGCATTCCATTTATCTTCACCGTCTATCACCATAATAATACTCATTATAGACTTATTTAAATTGTCTTCTTCTAAATAAAATCCACCTCGTGGTCCTTTTATAGACGATACAATATTTTCTTTAACTAATGGTTGCAATAATTTAGCAATATAAGCGGGCGGAACATTTATAGGTTTAGAAATATCTTTCGCTAAAATTTTCTTATCTTTACTAGAATGTAGCGCCAGAAATAATACGGCTTTTATTGCATATTTTGAGGAATTTGAAAGCATACACGAATATAGTACATATATTCCGATTTTAAAAAAGATAAATTTATCCTAAATATGATTTTTGTCATATTATAAAGTATTCTAACATCCTATTTTTGTTTAAATAAATTAACTACACACTTATGAAACAAGCACTTAAAATTTTAACTGTACTTTTAATTTCACTACTTATTAGTTGTGGTGGTAAAGAAGAAAAGAAAAAAGAAAATTTTTCTTATGAAAAAGCAGCGCCTACCGAACAAGCTGCATCACAAGCTGAAGCAGTTCCTGCATCAAAAAAAACAGATTTGAGTGACAAAGGCATTGGCCCAATAAAATCATTAACATTAGCCCCTGAGATAGATCAAGCTATGGCAGCTCAGGGTGAAGAAGTTTATAAAAAAATGTGTACCGCATGCCACAGACCAGACAAAAAATTTATCGGTCCTGCTCCATTGGGAATTTTAGAGCGTAGAACACCTGAATGGATTATGAATATGATTTTAAATCCAGAAGAAATGACTCAAAAAAACCCACTAGCCAAAGAGTTATTAACCGAATTTAACGGTGCTCCAATGGCGAATCAAAATCTTACTGAAGCTGAAGCTAGAGCTGTATTGGAATATTTTAGAACATTAAAATAGGATCCTAACCAAATCCTTTAACAATCAACAACATCAACCAACTAAATATAAATAGATGAAAACCAACTTAAACTATTTACTATCTATGCTACTGGTTGTATTGTTCTTTAATTGTAAAAACAATAAAGAACAGCAACCAGCAGATTCTTCGAACCCTGTTGAAGCGACATCCGATAAAAAAGAAGGGCAAGCTTTTATTGAAGACGATGCTTCAACACCCAACGTATTACAAATAGCCATTGGCTCTAAAGACCATACCACTCTTGTCGCTGCAGTACAAGCTGCCAATTTGGAAAACGCCTTGGTAAATGCTGGTCCGTTAATGGTTTTTGCGCCCACCAACGATGCTTTTGCTGCTTTACCAGCAGGAACGGTTGAAAATTTATTAAAACCAGAGAATAAAGCGACTTTGGCTAATATCTTATTAAACCATGTTACGCCTGGCAACTACTCAAAAGATTTCCTTAAAAAATTCAAAAACTTAGGGCAAGCCAATAACCAAAAAGTAAAAGTGGAAGTTGTTGGCGACGATGTATTTATTGGAGGCGCGAAAATAATTGCCAGTATTTCTGCAGGCAACGGCATTGTACACGTAGTAGATAAGGTAATATTACCTGAAAATTAAAAACAACAAACTAAACATATATGAAAAACATTTTTAAATTAACCATTGGGTTTTTATCCCTTGCACTTGCTTTTACAAGTTGCAATAATGGCGATTCGAAATCAAAAAGCGCATTAAGTACCAATGCCGCCGAAAAAGTATACGTTGCTCCTGGCGAGCACGATGAGTTTTACGCTTTCATTTCTGGAGGATTTAGCGGACAGTTAGCCGTATATGGTTTGCCATCTGGAAGACTTTTTAAAGTAATACCTGTGTTCTCGCAAGATCCAGAAAAAGCTTGGGGATATAACGAAGAAACCAAACCTATGCTAAATACATCTTACGGTTTCATTCCATGGGATGATTCACACCATCCAGATATATCTCAAACTGCTGGCGAATTAGATGGTCGTTGGGTATTTATAAATGGTAACAACACACCACGTATAGCCAAAATAGATTTAACAACATTTGAAACCACCGAGATTATCGAAATCCCGAACAGTGCTGGAAACCACAGTTCGTCTTTCGTAACAGAAAACACAGAATATGTGGTAGCTGGAACACGTTTTTCTGTTCCTGTTCCTCAAAAAGATATGCCTATTAAAGAGTATAAAGGCAACTTTAAAGGCGCTTTATCTTTTATTTCTGTTGACCCTAAGGACGGAAGAATGGCAGTTAAATTCCAGTTATTAATGCCTGGATTTAATTACGATTTATCGCATCCTGGTCGTGGAAAATCTCACGGATGGTTCTTCTTTACTACCTATAATACCGAAGAAGCTAATTCGCTTTTAGAAGTTAACGCTTCACAAAACGACAAAGATTTTATTGCTGCCATTAACTGGAAAAAAATTGAAGAATATGTAAATAAAGGTGGTGGTACAAAAATGCCAACAAATTACGCGCATAACGTTTATAACGACGAAACACATAGTGCGACTTCTACCATGATAAAAGAAGTTTTAACTGTTAATCCGTTAGATGTTCCTGGTGCTGTTTACTTTTTACCAACACCAAAATCACCTCATGGTTGTGATGTAGATCCAAGTGGAGAATACATTGTTGGTAACGGAAAACTTTCTGCTAACCTAACCGTGCATTCGTTTACAAAAATGCAAAAAGCTATTGCCGACAAAAAATTTGATGGCGAAGCTTATGGCATTCCTATTTTAAAATTTGAAGATGTTTTGGCGGGCTCTGTAGTGCAACCAGGACTAGGACCATTACATACTGAATTTGACGGAAAAGGAAATGCTTATACAACCTTCTTTATTTCTTCGGAAGTTGTAAAATGGAAATTAGGTACTTGGGAAGTTATCGATAGAAAACCAACTTATTACTCTGTTGGCCATTTAATGATTCCTGGAGGAAACTCAGCTAAACCATTTGGCAAGTATGTTGTGGCTATGAATAAAATTACCAAAGACCGTTATTTACCAACAGGTCCTGAGGTTACACAATCCGCACAACTGTATGATATTACAGGCGACAAGATGGAATTACTTTTAGATTTCCCAACTATTGGCGAACCTCACTACGCTGCTGGTTGTCCTGCCGATTTAATTAAACCTAAATCTAAAAAAATATTTAAGCTAGCCGATAACAAACACCCTTATGCAGCGAAAAGCGATGCCGACACTAAAGTAGTACGAAATGGAAAAGAAGTTCATATTCAAATGACTATGATACGTAGCCACTTTTCACCAGATAATATTGAAGGTATCAAAGTTGGCGATAAAGTCTATTTCCATGTTACGAATTTAGAACAAGATTATGATGTACCTCATGGAATTTCAATGATTGGCGCAAACACCTCTGAGTTACTTATTATGCCAGGACAAACAGAAACTTTTGTGTGGGAGCCTAAACAAGTTGGTGTATGGCCATTCTACTGTACAGATTTCTGTTCTGCACTACATCAGGAAATGCAAGGGTATGTAAGGGTTTCTCCTGCATCGTCTAGCATTCCATTATCATGGTCTTTAGGAGACTAAAAAATAAATAATTAAACTTGGGAGATTTTATTTAGTGTTTATTTCCCGAAGAAGGCGAGAGTTGAGTTTATCGCTCTCGCCTTTCTTTTTTAAATGCTATTAACTGCACGGTTAAGTCAAAATAAAATATTATGAAAAAAGCTGGTATTATTATGGTAATAGGATCGCTTTTATTATTAGGTCTTTTTAAATACCCATTATGGAACATTATGCTTGGTGCTCCGCAATATCCGGAACCATTAGGGATGAATATTCATCTGAATGGCATACAAGGCGTTGAAGAATTCGATCTTCAAAACATTGATGGTTTAAATCATTATATAGGAATGAAAACAATTCCGAAAGCCGAAGACATGTGGGAATTTGCGGTTTTCCCTAAGGTAATTATCGGAATGGTTTTGTTAGGCGTCCTAATTGGTATTCTTGGATTTGCTGGTAAACTAAGCTATAAATTCTTTTTAGGATGGTTTGTACTTATGACTGTTTTGGGTGTATTGGGCATGTACGATTTCAATAATTGGCTTACAGACTACGGCAGCAATTTAGATCCGCATGCCATTTTAAAATTATACAATCCTGATGGCACACCAATGACATACAAACCGCCCTTATTTGGTCACCAAAAATTACTTAACTTTGATGTTACGTCCTTGCCGCATATTGGAGGATATCTCATGTTTATAGGAATGTCTTTAACGCTTGTAGCATTTTGGGTAGGCAGAAAAGTTAGCTTAAAAACAGCGAAATAATTCAACAAAATCTAAAACTAAACACTAAAAGTATGCAAAGATTAAAACAACTATCAATTGTGGCGCTCCTACTAATATTTACTAGCTGTAATGTTGGGCCGCAAGCTATAAATTATGGTAGCGATGGGTGTCATTTTTGTAAAATGACTATTGTCGATAAAGTTCATGCTGCCGAAATTGTTACCAAAAAAGGCAAAGTATATAAATTTGATGCCACAGAATGCATGATTCATTTTATGAATGAATTTGATGTTAATGACATTAAACTATATCTATCAAATAACTATACCGAACCCGAAGCTTTAATTGATGCAACAAAAGCCACTTTTTTAATAAGTGAAAATATTCCGAGCCCAATGGGAGCGTTTTTATCCGCATTTAAAACCGAGGCCGAAGCTCAAAAGTTTCAATCTGAACAAGGTGGCAGATTATTTAATTGGAACCAACTACTAGCGCATTTAAATAACTAGTTTCATGACTAAAATAGCAACGTTTTTACTGGTCATTTTAATGGCTTACCCTAGTTATGCTCAAAAAATTGAAGTATGCAATACTTGTGCTATTTCAACTTTAAAAAAAGCCATAGCTCAAGCCAAAGCTTACGATACCATTATTGTAAAAAAAGGCACCTATAAAGAACATGCTATAATAGTCGATAAACCTTTAACCATCATTGGTGAAAATTATCCGATTATTGATGGTGAAAAAAAGGGCGAAATTATTACCGTAATTTCAGACCATGTTACCGTCGACGGACTTTTTATCATCAATGTTGGCACGAGCTACACAGCAGATTATGCCGCTATTCGCATAAAAAAAAGCAAACATTTTGTTGTTAAAAACCTGGTGTTAGAAAAGTTATTCTTTGGTATCTATATTGAAAAATCCAGTTATGGTAAAATTTATCATAACAAAATAGTTGGCGATGCCATTGAAGAATACAATTCCGGTAATGGTATTCAATTATGGTATAGCAACCATATTGTAATAGAACACAATTTTGTGCAGCATGTGCGCGATGGTATTTATTTAGAATTTTCTGACGACTGCTTGATAAAAAATAACGTGAGTGCTCAAAACCTTCGGTATGGTTTGCATTTTATGTTTTCGAACGACGACATTTATCAAGACAATATCTTTGAAAGCAATGGCGCTGGTGTTGCTGTAATGTTTTCAAAAAAAATTAAAATGTACAACAACACTTTTAGAGAAAACTGGGGAACAGCATCGTACGGCATGCTTTTAAAGGAAATAAATGACGCCGAAATTATCGGAAACACGTTTGAAGAAAATACCATAGGAATTAACATAGAAGGCTCGAATCGCATCGTATATAAAAACAACAACTTTATCAATAATGGTTGGGCAATAAAAGTGCGCGGTGCTTGCTATACAAACAGTTTTTTAAAAAATAACTTTTTGTACAATTCCTTCGATATTTCATACAATAGCAATGTAAACGATAATGTTTTTGATAGAAATTACTGGAGCAATTACACGGGTTACGATTTAAACAAAGATGGCATCGGCGATGTGCCTTACAGACCCGTAAAACTGTTTTCGTATATCGTAAACCGAACGCCAGAAACCATTATCTTACTGCGTAGTTTGTTTATGGATATCATCGATTTTTCTGAAAAAGTATCACCCGTTTTTACGCCCGATAATTTATTAGATAACAATCCTTCAATAAAAAAATTAACATGGTAAGCATTCAAAATTTACATAAAGCATTCGGAAAAAATCAAGTTTTAAGTGGATTAGATTTATCTATTAAAGAAGGCGGTATTTTTGCTGTACTTGGGCCAAATGGCTCTGGAAAGACCACGTTGATAAAATCCATTTTAGGCATGGTGATTCCGAACAAAGGCAGCATTACCATTCAAAATCAGAATATAAAAAACAATTCTAACTACCGGTCTAAAATTGATTACTTACCGCAAATCGCTAATTTTCCGAGCAATTTAAAGGTGAAGGAATTAATTAAAATGATTAAAGACTTACGCGGAAAAACCACAGAAGATGAACGGTTAATCGACCTGTTTAAACTAACGCCCTTTTTAGACAAAAAATTAGGAACGCTTTCTGGAGGTACCAAACAAAAAGTAAATTTGGTTTTGGCTTTTATGTTTAACAGCCCGTTAATTATTTTAGATGAACCAACTTCGGGCTTAGATCCTATTTCGCTTATTCGATTAAAAGATTTAATTCAAGCCGAAAAAGCCAAAGGAAAAACCATTTTAATAACCTCGCATATTATGAGTTTTGTTGAAGAAGTCTCCGATGAAATTGTGTTTCTTTTAGAAGGAAAAATTTATTTTAAAGGCAGCGTTTCAGAACTCAAGACAAAAACCAATCAACCCGATTTCGAACACGCTATTGCATCCATTTTAACCGAAAATCATGCTTAAAATATTAAAATATAGTTTTTACGATTTAATGCGAAGCCGCTGGAGCTACGTGTATTTCGCATTTTATTTAATGCTGGGAATCATATTGCTTTTTTTAAACAACGATTTATCGAAAGCTGTTATTACTTTAATGAACGTCATCATTATTCTAGTCCCGCTAATAGGCACCATTTTTGGGGTAATGTATTATTACAATTCTAAAGAATTCACAGAACTTTTATTAGCACAACCCATAAAACGCTCGTCCATATTTTTAGGACAGTATTTAGGTGTTGCCATGTCTTTATCTATGAGTTTAATTTTAGGTCTAGGTTTACCATTTGTTTTTTACGGTTTATTTAAAAGCAATGCCATTTGGGATTTTTCGCTGTTATTAATTACCGGAACATTTTTAACCCTCATTTTTACGGCTTTGGCATTTAACATTGCCTTATCAAACGAAAATAGAATTAAAGGATTTGGTTATGCTATCTTAATGTGGTTGTTTCTGGGTATTATTTACGATGGTATTTTTTTAATGTCGCTCATACTTTTTGAAGATTATCCATTAGACAAAGTATCGTTAATAGGAACCATGTTAAATCCAATCGATTTATCAAGAACACTCATTCTTTTAAAATTAGATATTTCGGCTTTATTAGGCTATACGGGCGCTATTTTTAAACAGTTTTTTGGAACAAATACCGGACTCATCATATCATTTTTAATGTTAATTATGTGGGTAGTCTTGCCTGTGCTAAGAATTGTATTTAAGTCAAAAAAGAAGGATTTTTAAAAATTAAAATAGTTAGAATACTATAAAAAAAACCGTTTTAATGCGGCCATTCAATTGGAAGGTAATGCAAACCAAAGCAACTACGGAAGCTTTTATGGCGAATATGAAACCCCTCAATACGCCGTTTTAAACCTGAATCTTGGAACCATATTTTATTTGAAAGCACATAAACTCATTGCAAAATATGGTGTTGAAAATGTACTCGACACCAATTATTCAACTTATGCCAATTGGAACAATATTTCACGACCAGGACGTAATTTTTATATAAATCTGTCTTATAGCTTTCCGTAAACAGAATACTAATTTCCTCCATATTTTAAACCCATTATCAAAAGCTTTAACAACACTTTTGGAGATGGGTTTTTTCATTAACTATCCGCCACCTGCTAAATTTTAATAAGGTTTTTAGTTTATGATAAATGTCATATTCTTAATTGTATACAACTCATATTTTTGCTTTCATTAAAAAAGACAATTTTATCCTATTTAATATTTAACACAAAACAACACTTTAAAAATGAACTCATTTTCTCCTATTGTCGAAACATTACCAGAAGGGCATCCTGTAAAAGTATATTATGAGGAAAGTGCTTTAATTCAAGATTTATTATTAGAACTAAACGGCGCTAATCCTGCAGAAGATTTTCAAAAATATTACAATATTTTCAACCAATTAACAACCATCGAAAAACGCTTTGTTCGTAAGGAAAATCAATTATTCCCTTACCTAGAAAAACACGGGTGGGAAGGCCCTAGCCAAGGTATGTGGTCGTTTCATGATAATTTACGGGAACAAATAAAATTATTAAACGGCTATAATGCCGAAAAAAACATTGCTAAAATTCAAGATAATATTCCGTATTTAACTCAGGGCATTGAACGCTTATTGACTATTGAAGACATGCGATTATTTCCAAATGCCATGGACTTAATTACCGATGCCGAATGGAAAGATTTTTACACTGGCGATGAAGAAATTGGCTGGATGCTATTAGAAAAGCCAAAACCGTATCCTGCAATAACTAAAGAGGAAACTTACATCCACCCTAGTGAAGATACTTCGGCCAGAGAATTATCATTTTCGCTTGAAAACACCTTTCATTACGACGAAGGTTACATGACTCCAGAACAGGTAAACCTACTCCTGCGTTTTCTTCCTATCGATATTACCTATGTGGATGAAAACGATAAAGTTATTTTTTACAACCGTGGAGACGACCGTGTTTTCGCAAGAAGCAAAGGCATTATTGGTCGGGAAGTACGATTTTGCCACCCACCAAAAAGTGTTGATATGGTGTTACGCATTGTGGACGAATTTAGAGCTGGCACCAAAGATGTCGCCGAATTTTGGTTCAACTTTAAAGGAAGAATTATTCATATTCGGTATTTTGCCATTCGCGATAACAACAAAACATACAAAGGCGTTATTGAAATGTCTCAGGATATCACCGATATACAAAAGCTTGAAGGCGAAAAACGCTTGTTAGATTGGGATTAACCTAACAGCGACTAACACATACTTTCCGAACCCATCATCAAATTATATAATCAAATTTGACGATGGGTTTTTCATTATATAACGCCTGCCATAATAAATGTATTTAGGTTGCTAGTTTATGATAAAAGTCATGTAACTAACAAAATACAACAATTAATTTTGTGCCGTCGCAACATGCGATAGAATAATATTTGATACAACTTATAAAAAACAATTTTTTAAACATAGTTTTTACGAATGAACTCATTTTCACCTGTTGCCAAAAAATTACCAGAAGGGCATCCTATAAAAGTTTATTATCAGGAAAGTGCTCTAATACAAGAATTATTATTCGAATTAAACGACGCCAATCCTGCTGAAGATTTTCAAAAATATTTTAAAATCTTCAATCAATTAAAAGCCATTGAAAAACGTTTTGTGCGCATTGAAAACCAATTATTTCCTTACTTAGAAAAACGCGGTTGGGAAGGTCCTATCGAAAAGATTTGGGCTTTACACAATAAATTACGCGAGCAAATTAAATTATTAAGCACGTATAATTCAGAAAGAAACATTGATAAAATTAAAGATAACATTCTTTGTTTAACCAATAGTATCGAACGATTGTTAACTATTGAAGATACCAAATTATTTCCTAATTCTATGGAACTCATCACCGATGAAGATTGGAAAGATGTATGCCTAGGCGATGAAGAAATTGGCTGGATGTTAGAAGAAAAACCTAAAAGTTTTTCAACTAATTTCTAGTAATCGTACTTCGCAAATAGCTTTGTAAAAATATCATTGACAGGAACAATGGAAGCTTGCCATACGCTTACTTTGCTTCTTGTTAATATTACTTCCAGAATTCATCATCAAGATTATCGATAAAGTCATCTTGATGATGAATTTTTTCTATCTCCTTAAATTGCGCTTCCGTCGCTACTTTTTGAATTTCAGGAAACAAGATACGTTCTTCAAACCTTATGTGACTATCTAAGGCTTCTTCAATTTTACTCAAGGTGTTTTTTAAATCTCCTTTTTCTGCAAATAATTGTTTTAGTTGTTGGTGATCTGCTAATGCCCGTGTTACAAGTTCATGTTCAGCTTCCAAAATAGTAAAAATATGGGTTTCTTCCATGTCAAAATGCGGTATTAAATGGGTTTTAAAAAACCAATCGGCATAAGCTTTAATTCGTTCTGTTTCAATATTTTTGCTAAAGCCTGTTCTTATTTTCCAAGATAACAATAACCCATGATGATGTTCTCTACTTAATGGTTGTAACGCGATATGGCGTTTAATTGGTTTCTGTGACATGATTAAAAGTTTTTAAAATTGAATAAATAATGCTCCCAATACCTAAAGGCAGCAGTATACTACTGAAAAATAACAGGAGATGATAATTTGGAAAAAGTCCGTGATTAAAGTAAAACAGACAGCCTTGAATTAATAAAATAAGCTCTGTTAATATAAAACCCAAAACAAAGGTATACGCACCAAAAGCCATAGTACCGTGGTTTTTAACGACGCTACTTTGAAAAATAAAAGCAAATAAAAACCCCGAAACGGTTCCGAGCATGGTTAAATGAATAAATCCGATAATAAAATTCCGGTGTTCGTAAAGGGAGTTGGCGACTTCGGGCACTAACGAAATCGCTTGCAAGCCAATCTTTATCACATAAAACCATAAAGCAAACCGAAACATGAATCGGGTAATTTTAGCTTCGGTTGTTACGAAATGCCTAAAGGGTTGTTTTACAATTTCTATAAAATAATATAAACTTACAAACTGCAATACAAGTCCGAAACCATTTATCCAAAGCAATGACACATGCGGAGCAAACCAACTAACAGGTAATGCAAAAGTTAACACCGTAGAAGCGATTAAAAACTTAAAAAACAACAGAAACTGTTTAGAATCTGGAATTTTTAATAGATGAAATAACACCCCAATAACGGCAATTAAAAACCACCCGTTAAACTGAAAATGCAAAAAGAACTGAATCGCTGTTTGATAAAATGCCGACGCTTGTCCCGCCATTTTTACTGCCGGACCCAAACACCACACGCCTACGGTAGATACCAGCATAAACACTAAAGAAGCTTTAAGCATATACGCCGTTACTTTAGAGTCTGTTTTATGATATTTCCAAATCAGGTAAACAAAATAGTAGCTGCAAAAAATATGCAAGGTTGAAAACGAAATAGAAACGGCCGCATAACCTTGAAACGGAAAACTAAACAGCATACCTATTACAGCAAATTCGGTGAGCCAAAACAACCTATTAAAAACAGGCTTTTTTTCGGGCACAACATACTTAACAATAAGCACGTACAACATTAAATACACCCAGCCTAACATGGCTACATGCGAATGTGCATGGGTTAAAAACCTATAATTAAAACCAATAGGGTAGATTATAGCATAACGCAATGCCAACCCTAAAAGGGCCGCAATAAAAAAGTTAAGCAAGCAAACAATAACTAATTTTTTAGGCATTATTAAATATTTAATCTGTTAAATTAAAAATTCCAGAAGATATGCAAGTAATCTTCTGGAATTTATTCACTATCAATCTAATTAGGGTTTATTTGCTATTAACCATTTTGCTTTTCTAACTTTACCGCGCCAGGAAATAAAATATTATTTTCTAAATGAATATGTAAATGTAAATCTTGCTCGAATTCTTGAAGCATGGCGTAAGTAACTTGATAGGTATTACATCCATCTGCAGGAGGCGTATAATTATTAGATAATTCGGCTATCTGTCTAAAACGCTCCCCTTCATTGTCATGCTCTTGCATCATCATAGCGATTGGATTTTCAACAGTTCCAAATTGTGGCGATTGGATGGTGATATTTTCAAGTTTTGCGTTCACTAATCTTTTTACAAATGGAAAAAGAATAAGTTCTTCCTTTTTCATGTGAGCCGAAAGTTCACCTGCCGATGCCTTAAACAACTCGTTAATGGTAATTAACTCCGGATGTCTTTCACCATGAACAGAACATAATTTATTTAAAAACTGAAGCAATACAGGTATTTTTTCTGCAACATAACGGTGATGCGTTTTCTCGATATAATCTACCAACAAATCTAATGGCCATGATTTGTAGTCTATAGACTGATTTGTTTTGGAGTTTAATACCGCATGAAGCTCATCGATAAGCACATGGGCATCAATCCCATTTTTTTCGCAAACTTCTTCAAGGGTTCTGTCACCTTTACAGCAAAAATCGATACCATAATTACTAAATACCGCTGCGGTTCTAAAATCGTCTGCAACAAATTGCCCGATTTGTTTTTCTGAATCTTTATGTAATACTTCCATAGTTTTTATTATTTCGGATAATTTTATCCTATTTATATTCAAATTTTTTTTATACTTTTAAAAATGAAGCGCCAGACTTTATATTAAGTGCCAATTCTTCAAGACTCGTAGTTTCTAGCATGTATTTTAATTCGTCTCTAACCGATTTAAATTTATCGTGTACCGGACACGGATGGTTTTCGTCGCAAGTTTCTAAACCTAATCCGCAACCATTATAAATTTTATCGCCATCAATAGCTTTTACAATTTGCGCTATTTTAATTTTTGAAATTTGACTTTTATCTAATTCAAAACCTCCATGCGCGCCTTTAATAGAAAACACAATATTGTTGCGTACCAAGTCCTGCAATATTTTAGCAGTAAAGGCTTGCGGCGAATTTATCTCTTCGGCTATTTCTTTCGGACTAACACGCCTACCTTCATACGAGTTTATGGCAATAAAAATTGCTGCTTTAATACCGTACTCGCATGCTTTCGAAAACATATTATCTTATTATTTAATGCAAATATACAAACTTATTTTTAATTAAGACAAATTTATCCTAATTAATTTATTTGTATTTATTTTTAAACCAAACCTTTTGCCATTCACGCTTTAAAATCAGAAAAGTAACCTCTTCAGATAGCTTCAAGATATCATCGCCGTTTAAGGCTTTCACGTCTTTTTCTGAAACATCTACAATATACAGTAAGTTTAAATAATCGTTGAATTTTTCTTGTATTAATTTATAAACCGTTTCGTGTAGTAAAAACTTCAAACTGTTTGGCAACACCTCTTCATGAAAATCTAAATTAATGTTTGCCAACAATAAATCTTTGTTTAATTGATGAATCAGTTTTTTATATAAATCTAAGCGATTTGCCTCGTCTATTAAATCATTAAAACTAGTAGGTAACTGCATCAAACGGTTCTGTTCATTAAATTAGTGCCAAATGTTTTTAAAACTAGTTTTTTATCGGCCGATATATTTAAAGTTTCTAAAACATTAAATGCTTTATCCGTGTAATCTTGAATTGCCTTTTTAGAAGCTTCGGCAGCACCACTGTCAACAAAAATAGCTTTAACTGTTTCTATTTTAGCCTCATTAGAATCTAAAGTAGTACTAAACAAATTAGCCAATTTTAATTTAGTTTCTGATTCCGAAAATTCTAAAGCTTTAATATATAAATAGGTTTTTTTATTTTCAATAATATCGCCACCCACCTGTTTTCCAAACGTTTTTGGGTCTCCAAAAGCATCTAAATAATCGTCTTGCAACTGAAACGCAATACCTAAATTTTTTCCAAATTCATAAATGGTATCTTGATCTTCTACCGATGCATTTGCCACAATAGCTCCCATTTTCATGGCTGCACCAACCAAAACCGCCGTTTTGTATTCAATCATTTTTAAATACTCGTTAATGGCAACATCGCTTCGTGTTTCGAAATCGACATCGTATTGCTGCCCTTCGCACACTTCTAAAGCTGTTTTGCTGAACAATTTTGCCAAGGCCTGAAACGTATCGGCATGGTAATTCTCAAACAATTGATACGCCATAATAAGCATGGCATCTCCAGAAAGAATTCCCGTATTCACATTCCATTTTTCATGAACGGTTTGATGCCCTCTACGCAGTGGCGCATCATCCATAATATCGTCATGAACTAACGAAAAATTATGAAAAACCTCAACACTTAAGGCAGCGTTTAAAGCCTCTTTATAATGGCCATTAAATATTTCGGCTGTCAATAAGGTTAAAACCGGTCGTAACCGTTTCCCTCCCAGATTTAAAATGTATTGAATGGGTTGATAAAGCCCTTTTGGCTCTTTTACCGTTGCGTAGTCTTGTAGATAGGCTACAAATTCTTGTTGGTATTTTTCGATTGCAAGCATGAAACAAAAATAACCTAATTACCGGTATTAAAAAGTTTGAATATTAAATTATTGTAAAATAACAATAAAACTTTGGAAGCTTTTTTGGTTTTTAAAGTTTCCTGTATATATTTGCCGAAAATTTAAAAAGAAATTTGATTATGACGGCAACAAATTGGACGGTAGATTCCACACAATCGGATGTTTTAATAAGATCAAAACATTCTATAGTTGCTTATTTAGCAAACTCAATTAACAAATTTAACGGTACTATTAAAGTAAAAGACGACGAACTGGAAGATGCTTCAATAGAATTTTTAATAGATGTACATTCTAATGAAGGCAAACTAGAACAATTTGATGTTAATTTAAAGCTAATCGACTTCTTCGATACTACAAAATACCCTTCAATTTGTTTTAAATCCATTTCTTTTGAAAAAATTAATTCTTCTACAAATTTTTTAAAGGGCTATTTAACCATAAATAATGTAACTAAAATTATTGAATTTGACGCTGAACTGATGCATCTGGAATCAAATAATGGTATTTCAAAAGCCTTGTTTGAAGTATCTGGAACGGTTAACAGAAAAGATTTTGGTTTAACCCCTTTGGCTTTTAACGAATCTGGTGGTATTGGTGTTGGACAAGAACTAAAATTAGCTGCCAATTTAGAGTTTTACTCAAAAACAAGGAACTAAATGAGAGAAAAAATTATTCAAAAAGCAACTGAATTGTATTTAACACTCGGTTTTAAAAGTGTTACTATGGATGATATTGCGAATGCTTTGGGTATTTCGAAAAAAACCATTTATGTACATTTTTCTAATAAAACAAAACTCGTTGAGGCGGTTACCTATGAGCTTTTTGAAACAGTATGCGAAGGTATAGATGGTATTTGTAACACCTCAAAAAACCCTATACAAGAATTGTACGATATTAAAATATTTGTTATACAATATCTTAAAGATGAAAAAACGTCACCTCAATATCAACTTAAAAAATATTATCCACAGATATATCAACGCTTGCATATAAAACAATTTAAAAAAATGCATGATTCGGTTAAAAAAAGCCTTCAAAAGGGAATAGAAACTGAATTATATAGACCTGACATTAACATCGATTTTATTTCAAGAATGTATTTTAATGGCATGACAGGTATAAAAGAAGACGCATTTTTTCCTCCAGATTTATACAACATAAGATACCTAATGGAAAATTTTTTAGAATACCATATAAGAGCCATAGCTACAAAAAAAGGAATTGAAGAACTCGAACAACAAATAATAAATAATAAGCAAAACCAATAAATGAAAATTCTATATCTAATCCCCACACTATTTCTAGCCCTCTCCTTACAAGCGCAAGAAATAAGAACCCTTACATTAAAAGACGCTTTAACCTATGCGTTAGACAATAAGGCAGACGCAAAAAAATCGAAACTTAGCATTGAAAACAGCGAATACCAAATTCAAGAAGTTCGATCGGCAGCATTACCACAAATAACAGCAAGTGGCAGTTTATATTACAACCCAATTTTACAAACAACCGTAATTGATGGCGATTATTTTGGAGCTCCAGGCACTATAATTGAGGCTGCTTTTGGACAAAAATGGACGTCGGGCGCTGGAGTTTCGTTAAATCAAAAATTATTTGATCAATCGGTTTTTATGGGTTTAAAGGCAGCGAAAACAACACGCGAATTTTATCAAATAAATAACCAATTAACAGAAGAACAAGTTATAGAACGTGTAGCTAAAAATTATTATCAAGTATATGTGCTACGCCAAAAATTAACTTTGGTAGAAAACAATTTAGCTACTACAACCAAAATACGTGATATTGTAAAAGGACAATATGATAATGGTTTGGCTAAAAAAATTGATTTAGATAGAATGACTGTTAACCTATCTAACATTAGCACACAAAAACAGCAGCTTATTAATGCTGTGAAGTTACAAGAAAATGCTTTAAAATTTTACATAGGTATGCCCATAGAAACCGAGATAAGTATACCAGAAACCGATTTTGAAGTTTCACTTGCAGCCTTAACAGCATCTCCAGACATTACAAACCGAAATGAGTATTTAATGCTTAAAAAACAAGAAGAATTGTTGGTGCTACAAAAAAAATCTGTGATGGCTAGTTATTTTCCAACACTATCACTAAGTGCAAGTTATAGCTACATTGGGCAAGGACCAGAACTTCCTTGGGGAGCAAAATCTGAGGATGATGTATATTGGTCTGATTACTCATCAATAGGATTAAATTTAAGCATTCCTATTTTTAGTGGGTTTGGCACAAAAGCCAAAGTAAGACAAGCCGATATTCAACTAAAATCACTCCAAGAAGATATAAAAGATACGCAATTAGCGCTTGATTTAGATTATAAGAATGCCTCAACTCAAATTAAAAACAGCCTTATAACCATCGAAAATCAAAAAGAAAACATGCGATTAGCCGAGGAAATATTAAGTAATACCAATAATAATTATTTACAAGGATTGGCTTCGTTAACCGATTTACTAGATGCCGAAAATGCTTCAACCGAAGCACAAAATAATTACACAGCTGCCATTTTAGATTACAAATTAGCAGAAATTCAATTAATAAAATCAAAAGGAGAATTAAAAACTTTAATCAACTAACATGAAAAATTATATAAAATACGGAATTATACTTATAGTGTCTTTAGCTTTAATAGCATTTGTTTTACTTAAAAATAAGGCTGAAAATGAAGAAAAAATTGCTATCGTTGCCAAAAAAAATGCAAGCGTTACTGTAAAAGTAGAAACTGTTAAAACAGAAGAAATCTCTTTAGATTTTGTAGCGAATGGTAACTTTCAGGCTAAACAAGAAATTACTTTAACTGCTGAAAAAACAGGAAGAGTAACGAGTATCCTTGTAAAAGAGGGCGACCGAGTAAGTGTAGGGCAAACTTTAGCAATTATGCGAGGTGATGCCATAAATGCCAATGCACAAGCCGCCAATGCCGCTTACCAAAATGCTAAAGCAGATTACAGTCGATTTGAAAATGCTTACAAAACTGGCGGTGTAACCAAACAACAGTTAGACCAATCAAAGGTAATGTTGGCTAATGCAGAAGCTAATTACAAACAAGCTCAAATTAATGTTGGTGATACAAGAATTAAAGCTCCTATTAGCGGCATTATTAACAAAAAATTTATAGAAGTAGGCTCAATGTTAACCTCTATGCCAGCAACAAATTTATTTGAAATTGTAAACACCAATACCTTAAAACTAATTGTAACAGTGAATGAATCGCAAGTTGCCAATCTACAAGTAGGCAACACCATTTCGGTATCTTCTAGTGTTTATCCAGATAAAATATTTTCTGGAAAAATCACCTTTATTGCTGCTAAAGCAGATGCTACTTTAAATTTCCCTGTTGAAATTGAAATATCAAATAATACTGATAACGATTTAAAAGCAGGCATGTATGGCACAGCTACTTTTCAATCAAATCAACAAAAACAAAATTTAATGGTTATTCCCAGAACTGCATTCGTAGGAAGCGTAAACAGCAATCAAGTTTTTGTTGTTGAAAATAAAATTGCAAAATTAAAAAAGATTACTGCTGGAAGAATTTTGGGCGATTTAGTAGAAATAGTAAGTGGATTGTCTGATGGAGATACTGTTGTAACAACAGGTCAAATCAACCTTCAAGACGGCACATCTGTAGAGGTTATTAAGTAATTACACACCTCTAATAATCAACATAAAAACATATGAAATTAGCAGAAATATCAATAAAACGCCCTTCATTAGTAATTGTATTATTTACAATCCTAATACTGGGAGGACTCTTCAGTTATAGCCAATTGGGTTACGAATTGATACCAAAGTTTGAAATGAATGTTATCACGGTATCAACAGTTTACCCTGGAGCTTCACCAAGTGAAATTGAAAACACAGTTACAAAGAAAGTTGAAGATGCCGTTGCTTCTTTAGAAAATATTAAAAAAATAGACTCTAAATCTTACGAAAGTCTTTCAGTAGTATCTATAACACTCACTTCTAACGCCAATGTAGATGTTTCGATGAACGATGCTCAGCGAAAAATAAATGCGGTTTTAAGTGATTTACCCGATGATGCTAAAACGCCGTCATTAAACAAATTTTCATTAAGCGACATGCCTATAATTACATTAGGTGCGAATGGTAAAATGGATGAAGCTGCTTTTTTCGACTTAATTGATAAAAAAATTGTGCCTGTTTTATCTCGTGTGCAAGGTGTAGCACAAGTAAATATTATTGGTGGACAAGAACGGGAAATTCAAGTAAACTTAGATGCTACAAAATTACAAGGGTACGGATTATCAATTCCGCAAGTACAACAAACTATTTTGGCATCAAATTTAGATTTCCCTACAGGAAACATTCAAACGCGCGAACAAAAGATATTAATTCGTTTAGCAGGAAAATACAAAAATGTTGAAGAATTAAGAAATTTGGTCGTGTCTTCGCAAAACGGTATTCAAATTCGATTAAAAGATGTTGCCGATGTACAAGACACACAAAAAAATGCCGAAAAAATTGCACGTGTCGATCAAAAAAGTGCCATTATTTTACAAATTATAAAACAATCGGATGCTAATGCGGTTTCAGTAAGCGAGTTAGTTGCTGAAACTATTAAGAAATTAGAAAACGATTATAAAGTAAACGATTTACAACTTACAACAGCAAAAGATAGTACCGTTTTTACATTAGAAGCTGCAGATTCAGTATTGCATGACTTATTAATTGCCGTTATTCTGGTTGCTGTGGTTATGCTATTCTTCTTGCACAGTATTAGAAACTCCTTAATTGTAATGGTATCAATTCCTGCCTCATTAATTGCTACATTTATTGGTATTTATTATTTAGGTTACACATTAAACTTAATGAGTTTACTTGGTCTATCGTTAGTAGTTGGTATTCTAGTAGATGATGCCATTGTGGTACTAGAAAATATTTATAGACACATGGAAATGGGCAAAAGCCGTATTCGTGCTTCTTATGATGGAACTGCCGAAATTGGCGGTACCGTAACCTCTATTACCTTAGTAATTGTAGTGGTATTTTTACCAATTGCTATGAGTAGCGGATTGGTATCGAACATTATTACACAGTTTTGTATGACGGTTGTAATTTCAACTTTATTATCGCTTTTAGCATCATTTACTATCATACCTTGGTTGTCTTCCCGTTTTGGTAAACTAGAACATATTGAAGGTAAAAACCTTTTTGGAAGAGTTATTCTTGCCTTTGAAAAATTATTAACCCGTTTTACAAATTGGGTTACCGAAATTCTAAAATGGTGTTTAGACCATTACATTAAAACCATAGTGGTAGTCGTTGTATTATTCCTTTCTTCTACCATGGGACTCGTTGGAGGTGGTTTTATAGGTGGTGAATTTTTTGCAGGATCCGACAGTGGTGAGTTCTTGGTTCAAATTGAAATGCCAAAAGATGCTTCTTTGGAACAAGCCAACTTCATGACACAAAAAGCAGAAGACTATTTAAGTAAACAAAAATACGTATATAGTCAATTTTCAACAGTAGGACAAACCTCAGAAGGTATGGGTGCCACGCAAGCTACAGCATACAAATCTGAGATTAATGTTAAAATGATTGATCAAGCAGAGCGAACCGATGATGCTTCTGTATATGCAGCAAAAATTAAACGTCAATTAGAACAAATATTAGTGGGCGCCAAAGTAAAAACGGTACCTGTAAGTATTATGGGGACTGCAGAAAATGCTACATTAGGTTTAATTGTAACGGGACCAGATGTAGAAAGTGCTATGAAATTTGCAAAATTAGCGGAAGCCGAATTAAGAAAAATTCCTGGCACCACCGAAATTAAACTAACCGTAGAAGATGGAAACCCTGAAATAAATGTACAAGTAGACCGTGATAAAATGGCTGCACTTGGGTTAAATTTACAAACTGTAGGTATGACTATGCAAACTGCATATAGTGGAAATACCGATGGTAAGTTTAGAGCAGGAGAATACGAATACGATATCAATATAAAATACAATGCTTTTGATAGAAAAAATATTTCAGATATAAGCAACTTGGTGTTTATTAATAATGCTGGAGAACAAATAAAACTATCTCAATTTGCATCTATTACAGAAGGGTCTGGACCAAGTATGTTAGAGCGTAGAGATAAAACGGCTTCGGTAACGGTACAAGGTCAAAACGTGGGTGTTCCTTCAGGAACCATTGTTAACCAATGGCAAGAGAAACTAGATAAATTAGAAAAACCTACAGGTGTAAGTTACATTTGGGGAGGTGACCAAGAAAACCAATCGGAAGGTTTTGGTACTTTAGGAATTGCATTATTAGCTGCTATCATTTTGGTTTATCTGGTAATGGTAGCCCTTTATGATAGTTTTGTACACCCGTTCGTAGTATTATTTGCCATTCCACTTTCGTTTATTGGCGCCATGTTAGCATTGGCATTAACTAATAATTCATTAAATATCTTTACAATTTTGGGTATCATCATGCTTATTGGTTTGGTTTGTAAAAATGCTATCATGCTTGTAGATTACACGAACCAACGCCGTAAAGCCGGCGAAACCATTAGAACCGCTTTAATTCAAGCAAATCATGCTAGGTTACGCCCTATTTTAATGACCACAATTGCCATGGTATTTGGTATGTTCCCTATTGCATTAGCATCTGGAGCAGGCTCTGGATGGAAAAATGGATTAGCTTGGGTAATTATTGGAGGTTTAATTAGCTCCTTATTTCTTACATTAATTATTGTTCCTGTGATTTATGAAATAATGGAAAAAATAATAGCTAAATTCTCTAAAGAAGATAAAACGGATTATGAACATGAAATGTTTGCCGATTATACGCCTTTAGAATTAAGTGAAGATGGTTTTAACCCCAAACATTCATTATAACTTTAATAAAAGTCCCGATAAACTCGGGACTTTTATTTTATACACACATTTAAAACCTCTATGTCATTGACATTTAATATAATCATGATTCTATATTAAGTAATCAATTTGGACTATTAAAGTTTCCTGTTGTACATTTGTCTGTAATTATGAGAGATAAAATTATACAAAAATCAACAGAAATGTACCTCACACTTGGTTTTAAAAGTGTTACCATGGACGATATTGCTAATGAACTTGGTATATCTAAAAAAACTATATATGTACATTTTGCAAACAAAACAAAACTTGTTGAAGCAGTAACCTTTGAAGTTTTTGAAACCGTATGCGATGGCATTGATGGTATTTGCAATACCTCATTAAACCCCATTCAAGAATTATACGATATTAAAATATTTGTGAGTCAATATTTAAAAAACGAAAAAACATCGCCCAACTTTCAACTTAAAAAATACTATCCACAAATTTACCAACGATTGCATTTAAAACAATTTGAAAAAATGCATGAATCGGTAAAAATTAGTTTACAAAAAGGCATTGAAACAGAATTATACCGATCAACCATTAATGTCGATTACATTTCTAGAATGTATTTTGTTGGTATGTCTGGTATAAAAGACGACAACTTTTTCCCAAACGATATTTATGACATGGAATACCTTATGGAAAGTTTTTTAGAATACCATTTAAGAGCCATTGTAACCGACAAAGGTTTACAAGAATTAAAAAAATTTATAAAATTAAATCAATCATAAAATGAAATACAACCTAATTTTAATTTTTAGTGTACTTGTATCGATAACCGCATTTTCTCAAGAAAATACACAAGGTTTTACGCTGCAAGAAGCTATAGATTATGCGTTACAAAACAACCGTACCGCTAAAAATGCCGCCTTAGATATTGAAGCTGCAAAACAACAAAAATGGGAAACGACCTCAACGGGGTTACCTCAAATATCTGCAGAAATTGGCTATCAAAACTGGTTAAAACAACAGGTGTCTTTAATTCCTGCCGAGTTTTTTGGTGGCAATTCTGGAGAGTTTGCCGAAGTTATTTTTAGTACCAAACAAAGTGTTACCGCCACAGCTACTTTAACTCAGAAAATTTTTGATGGCTCCTATTTAGTTGGCTTACAATCGGCTAAAGTATTTTTAGAAATTTCGAAAAATGCCAAAACTAAAACCGATCTAGAAGTTAGAAAAGCCGTTATCAATGCGTATGGCAATGTACTATTAGCAGAAGAGAGTGTTGCTATTATTGAAAAAAACAAGACTATCCTCGAAAAAAACCTTAACGATTTAATAAAAATTTACGACAACGGCTTAGAGGAAGAAGAAAGTGTAGAACAATTACAAATTACTTTACATGGCGTAAATAGTTCCTTAAAAAACATGCAACGTTTAAAAACATTAGCCTATCAAATGTTAAACATCACACTTGGTCTAGATGTTTATAACTCTACTGTTTTAACGGACACGCTTGAAAGTTTAAGTCTTAAAAACATGTCGTTAGAACTTATTGATTCCGATTTAGACTTAAACAACTCCATAGATTATCAAATTGCAGAAAACGATAAACGCGCCAAAGAACTACTGCTTAAACTAGAAAAAAGTAAAGCGCTTCCAACCTTAAACTCCTTTATTAATGGCGGCTATTCGGCTTTTGGTGACGAATTTAAATTCACCACCAACGAACAAAAATGGTTTGGTTCGTCCTTGCTAGGTGTTAATTTAAACATTCCTATTTTTAGCTCTTTAGGAAGAAGTGCCGCCACACAGCGTGCCAAAATAAATCTAGAAAAGGCTAAAGACGATTTAATTGAAACCGAGCAAAAATTACAACTTCAAACAGCGGCGGCGAAAAGCGATTATCAATTTGCAATTGAAGATTACGATAATAAAAAACAAAATCTAAACTTAGCGGAACGCATCGAACAAAAAAATCAAACCAAATTTTTTGAAGGGATTGCATCAAGTTTCGATTTAAGACAAGCACAAACACAATTATATACAGCGCAACAAGAATTTTTACAAGCCATGCTCGATGTTATAAACAAAAAAGCAGAACTAGAAACCATACTGAATAAAGTTGATTAATTTATTGTTTAAAAAAAATAAGATGAAGTTTTCAAAAAAACAGCATACAACAGAACTAACAGCAATGCTTGATGGCTTACATAAATATCAAACAAAACAATAAATTAAATTAAACTCATAAACACATCAACCCATAAACTCATAAAAAAAAATGAAATATATATACACACTTTTAACGGCTACATTGCTATTAACCGCATGCGGTGGCGATAAAAAAAGCAAATCGGTTGAAGATTTAGTAGCTTCAAATAATTTAGAAGCACTCATAGAAAAACGAGAAGAAATTGATGCCAAACAGCTAGAATTTGCAGCACAATTAAAACTCATTAATGATAGAATCTCTGAATTAGATACCGTTAAAAAATTACCATTGGTAACCTCTTTATTAATTGAATCTGAAAAATTCGATCATTTTTTAGAGCTTCAAGGGAATGTTAAAACCAAACAAAACTTAGTAATCTATCCAGAAATGGGAGGCACCTTAACTCGCGTTTATGTAAAAGAAGGTCAGAATGTTACCAAAGGACAACTTCTTGCAACCATTGATGATGGTGGTTTAAGCCAACAAGTAGCGCAAATGCAAATTCAAGCAGATTTAGCCAAAACTACCTTCGAGCGTCAAGAACGTTTATGGCAACAAAAAATTGGTAGCGAAATTCAATACCTGCAAGCAAAGTCTAGCTACGAAGCACAACAACGCGCGGTTAATCAATTAAAAAGTCAGTTAAGTAAAACATCTGTTCGCGCGCCTTTTACGGGAGTTATAGACGATGTAATTACAGATCAAGGTAGTGTTGTGGCTCCAGGGCAATCGCAATTAATGCGTATTGTTAATTTAGAAGACATGTATATTGAAACCGATGTTCCTGAAAGCTTTATTACAAACGTAACCGTTAATAAAGATGTAAAAATTGAGTTCCCTATTTTAGGAAAATCTATGGATGCAAAAATCAGACAAGCTGGTAATTTTATAAATCCTGCTAACAGAACTTTTAAAATTGAAGTTGCAGTACCAAACAAAGATAAAAGCATCAAACCTAATTTAACAGCCAAATTAAAAATTAACGACTATTCTAGCGAGAACGCCTTACTCATTCCGCAAAGTATCATTTCTGAAAATGCCGAAGGAGAACAATACATTTACATCATCGATAATAAAAACACCGATAACGAAGGAGTTGCAAAACGTATCATTATAAAAACCGGTAAGGCACAAGGTGATGTTATAGAAGTTATAAATGGTCTTAAAAACGGTGCAGAAGTTATTCAAGAAGGTGCAAGAAGTGTAAAAGATGGCCAATTGGTTAAAGTAATTAATAGTCTTTAGTCAGTAGACTTAAGTCGGTAGTTAGTTGTCGCAAAAGTCAAAGCACTAAAAATTACCAGCAAATACTAACATCAAATGAAAGACATAAAATTTAAATTTGAAGAATTACAAGTTTATCAAAAAGCATTAGATTTTGTTGATTTATCATATAAGACTATTAAAAATTTTCCAGATATAGAACGCTATGCCTTAGCCTCGCAATTTACTAGAGCCTCATTATCCGTTGCATTAAATATTGCCGAAGGTTCTGGCGATTCAAACTCACAATTTAATAGATTTTTACAAATAGCTATTGGCTCTGTAAAAGAATGTGTTGTATGTATAACAATTGCAAAAAGACAAGGTTACATAAAAATTGAACAAGAAATAGAATTAAGAGAAAAACTTGAAGAATTATCAAAAATGATAACAAGTCTTCAAAAATATCTCAAAACAAACTCTAAAAACTAACGTCTATAGACTATAGACTAACGACTTTTAACAATGACGAAACAACCAAAACAAGTAGATAAAGAATTTAAGTTATCGGCCTGGGCTATCCATAATAAAACCACCATCTATATGATGATGGCGATGATATTCTTTTTAGGTATTACAGCCTATTTTGATATGCCCAGAGAGAGTTTCCCCGAAATAAAAGAAACTAAAATATATGTAAGCACGCCATTTTTTGGAAATACTGCCGAAGATATTGAAAAACTTATTACCGATCCGTTAGAAGACAAGCTAAAAACAGTGAGTAATGTGGTTGAAATTACCTCAACGTCGCAAGAAGATTACTCGATGGTTATTGTTGAGTTTGACGAACATATTACGGTAGACCAAGCAAAACAAAAAGTTAAAGACGAAATTGATTCTGAAACTGCTGGCGAAGATTGGCCAACATTTAATGGCGCCAAAGTAGAGCCTAATGTTTTTGAACTGAGCATGTCTGAAGAAATGCCTATTCTAAACATTAACATTTCTGGCGATTATCCGGTTGAAAAGCTAAAAGAATTTGGCGAATACCTTCAAGATGAAATTGAAAAACTCATCGAAATTAAAAAAGTAGACATTCGTGGTGCTCAAGAAAAAGAAGTTGAAGTCGCCGTAGATATCTATAAAATGATGGCATCGCAAGTTAGTTTCGACGATGTTATTGGCGCCATTAATAGTGGCAACATGACCATGTCTGCAGGAAACTATATTACAAGTGGCCAAAGACGAACCATAAGAATTCTTGGTGAAATAGACTCGCCGGACGATTTAAAAAACTTTGTTGTTAAAGTAGAGCATAATAATCCTATATATTTAAAAGACATTGCAGAAATCTCTTTTAAAGAAAAAGATAAAACTACTTATGCCCGCGAGTTTGGAGATCCTGTTGTGATGCTAGACGTAAAAAAACGCGCCGGAAAAAACATGGTGGAAGCTGCTGATAAAATTAATGCCATAGTTAAGGAAGCAAAAACAAACATATTCCCGAGCAACTTAAACGTGAGCATCACTAACGACCAATCTTCTAAAACTATTGGTCAGGTAGACGATTTAGTAAACAACATTATATTTGGTATTTTTCTGGTTGTTACCGTTTTATTATTCTTCTTAGGATTTAAAAACGCGCTATTTGTGGGGTTTGCCATCCCGATGTCTATGTTCATGTCCTTAATGATTTTAGACCTCTTAGGCTACACCATGAACACCATGATTTTATTCGGACTTATTATGGGTCTGGGAATGCTGGTAGATAATGGTATCGTGGTGGTTGAAAATGTATACCGACTCATGGACGAAGAAGGCATGAGTAGAAAAAAGGCCGCTAAAAAAGGAATTAGTGAAATTGCTTACCCAATTATTATCTCAACAGCAACCACGGTTGCGGCGTTTATTCCCTTAGGATTATGGCCAGGAGTTATGGGAGAATTCATGATTTACTTGCCAATTACCTTATCGGTGGTATTAGGGTCTTCGTTATTTGTAGCTATCTTTTTTAACTCGGTGTTAGTGTCTCAGTTTATGACTGTTGAAGACAAAGAAATGTCTCAAAAACAAATAATCTACATCACGTCAATTTTAACTATAATTGGACTTTTCATTTTAATATTTGGCGGCGATTATCGTGCTTTAGGTTCTGTAATGATATTTACCGCCATTATGCTTTGGTTATACCGATTATATATAAGAAAATGGTCGATTTATTTTCAAAATAACACCTTAGTAATCCTTGAAAATTTATACGAGAAATCATTAAAAGCCGCATTAAGAGGAAAACGCCCTTATTTTATTAGCATAGGCACCTTCGTGTTACTTGTTATTTCGTTTATTGGTTTCGGGATTTCGCTAAGTTCTCAACGAACAAAAGTTGAATTTTTCCCAGATAATAAGCCAAACCAAATTATAGTTTATATTGAATATCCTGAAGGTACCGATATTAATAAAACAAACGCCATCACCAAAGAAATTGAAAAGAAAGTATACCATGTTTTAAACGAAAACATGTATAAAAAAGGCGATTACAATTTCATGGTAGAAAGTGCGGTGTCGCAGGTGGGCGAAGGTGCTGGAAATCCTCAAACCGATGGTGGATCGGCGGCCGAAATGCCTCATAAGGGAAAAATTACCGCCTCTATGCGAGAGTATAAATTTAGAGAAGGTGAAGACAGCGAATTATTACGTCAAAAAGTTCAGGAAGCCTTAGTAGGCATTTATCCTGGCGTATTAATTTCGGTTGAAAAAGATGCCAACGGACCGCCAGCAGGTGCGCCTATTAACATTGAATTAGAAGGAAATGATTATTCCGAACTTATAAATACCGCCGAAAAAATGCGGGACTTTATTAATTCGAGAAGTATTGCTGGCATCGACGAGTTAAAAATTGATGTAAATAAAAATAAACCAGCAATGCAGGTAGTGGTAGATAGAGAGAAAGCGGGCGAATTGGGTGTTAGCGCATCTCAAGTGGGGCAGCAATTAAGAAACTCTATTTTTGGTGCAAAAGCCGGTATTTATAAAGAAGGTGGCGATGATTTCGATATTTATGTGCGTTTCAATGAAGAAAACAGGTATAATGCCAGTGCACTATTTAATCAGAAAATCACTTTTAGAGATATGGCTTCTGGTCAAATTAAAGAAATACCAGTTTCGGCCGTTGCTAAGCAAAACAACAACTCTGGTTTCAGTTCTATAAAACACCGAGATACAAAACGTGTTGTTACGGTGTATTCTGCTCTTTCACCAGGGTATACCGATGCGGGTGCCGTGGTTGGTCAAGTACGTCATGCGATGAAAGATTTTAATGAACTTCCTAAAAGTATTAAAATAGATTATACTGGTCAGATTGAAGAACAAAACAAACAAATGGCGTTTTTAGTGGGCGCGTTTTTTACGGGATTATTCTTAATTTTCTTAATTCTTATTTTCCAATTCAATTCATTTTCTAAGCCAACTATTATTATGCTTGCCATTTTCTTAAGCTTAATTGGTGTGTTTAGTGGTATTGTTATAACCGGAAGCGCCTTCGTGATAATGATGACCATGATGGGTATTATTTCGCTGGCAGGTATTGTTGTAAATAATGGCGTGGTATTGTTAGATTATGCGCAATTACTAATTGATAGAAAAAAATACAAGTTAGGTTTAGATGAAGAAGAGTATTTAAATAAACACGACTTATATAAAAGTATTGTTACGGCAGGAAAAGCCCGTTTACGCCCCGTATTACTTACTGCCATTACAACCATTTTAGGATTAATACCATTGGCTATAGGTTTAAATATTAATTTCTTCACCTTATTTAGTGAATTTAATCCACATATTTATTTTGGAGGAGACAATGTGGTGTTCTGGGGACCATTAGCATGGACCGTTATTTACGGTTTATTCGTTGCAACCTTTCTAACCCTTATTGTGGTGCCCGTTTTATTCTTTTTAAGCATGCAATTAAAAATGTGGATACGAATCAAAACAACTTCAACCGAACTAATTAACGAAGAAACCATTTAATTTATAAATGATTTAAATATTTTAAAAACGCCTCAACAAATGTTGAGGCGTTTTTTATTTAATAATCACTTAAGTTATGTAAATTTGCACTTCAATTTTAAACTATGTACAGAAGTCATAATTGTGGTGAATTAAACGCATCGCATATAAATAAAGAAGTAACACTTGCCGGTTGGGTTCAAAAATCTAGAGATAAAGGTTTTATTGTTTGGGTAGATTTACGCGACCGTTACGGTATTACGCAATTGGTGTTTGATGCAGAGCGTACCTCTAAAGCGATGCTGGAACAGGCACAAAATTTAGGACGCGAATTCGTTATTCAGGTAAAAGGAACCGTTATTGAACGTGCTTCAAAAAATCCTAATATGCCTACGGGCGATATTGAAATTTTAGTTTCTGAACTTACTGTTTTAAACGAAGCCATACTACCACCGTTTACCATTGAAGATAAAACCGATGGCGGTGAAGAGTTACGTATGAAATATCGCTACTTAGATATTCGTCGCAACCCCGTAAAAAACAGTTTAATTTTTAGACATAAAGTAGCGCAAGCTGTTAGAAATTATCTTTCTAACGAAGGCTTTATTGAGGTTGAAACACCGTACTTAATCAAATCGACGCCAGAAGGTGCGCGCGATTTCGTAGTGCCTTCTCGTATGAATGCGGGTCAGTTTTACGCCTTACCACAATCGCCACAAACCTTTAAGCAATTGTTGATGGTTGGTGGCATGGATAAGTATTTCCAAATTGTGAAATGCTTTAGAGATGAAGATTTGCGTGCCGACAGACAACCAGAATTCACACAAATAGATTGTGAAATGGCCTTTATTGAGCAAGAAGATATTTTAAATGCGTTTGAAGGCTTAACACGTCATTTATTAAAAGAAATTAACGGTGTTGAAGTTAAAAAATTCCCAAGAATGCTGTACGACGATGCCATGCGATTATATGGTAACGACAAACCCGATATTCGTTTTGGGATGGAATTTGGCGAACTTAACGCCGTAGCACAACACAAAGATTTTGGCGTCTTTAATAGCGCCGAATTAGTGGTTGGTATTGCTGTTCCTGGAGGAAACGCCTATACTCGTAAAGAAATAGACCAATTAATTGATTGGGTTAAACGCCCACAAATTGGTGCTTTAGGAATGGTGTATGTACGTTGTAACGACGATGGTACGTATAAATCGTCCGTCGATAAATTTTACGACGAAACCGATTTAGCCAAATGGGCTGAAGCAACTGGTGCCAAAGCAGGCGATTTAATTTGTGTGCTTTCGGGTAATACAAACAAAGTGCGTACGCAATTAAGTGCCTTACGTATGGAATTAGCAGAACGCTTAGGACTTAGAAATCCTAAAGAATTTGCACCGCTTTGGGTTTTAGATTTCCCCTTATTAGAATGGGACGAAGACACGCAACGTTACCATGCGATGCACCATCCGTTTACTTCACCAAAACCAGGTCAGCTTGAATTGCTAAAAACAAATCCTGGCGACGTAAAAGCGAACGCCTACGATTTGGTTTTAAACGGTAACGAAATTGGCGGCGGTTCTATAAGAATTCACGATAAAGCAACACAATCCTTAATGTTCGATTATTTAGGTTTTACACCTGAAGAAGCGAAAGCGCAATTCGGATTTTTAATGGATGCCTTTCAATATGGCGCGCCACCACATGGTGGGTTGGCTTTTGGATTGGATAGATTGGTGGCCATTTTAGGCGGACAAGAAACCATTCGCGATTTTATCGCCTTCCCAAAAAACAATTCAGGAAGAGACATCATGATAGATGCACCGGCTACCATAGACGATGCGCAATTAACAGAGTTAAGCTTAAAACTTAATTTAAAACCATAAATAAAAAAATCCTGCTACATGCAGGATTTTTTAATCGCTTTAATCATGCCAAAACAAACCATTTTAAAACAACTACTTATCTGGAGAGCAAAACATATTTCTCACAGACAGTTTGTATATATACTTAGTATCATTATTGGATTTACCTCGGGAGTTGGCGCCGTTGTATTAAAAAATTTAACCCACTTTATTCAACATTTACTAGAGGGCAATTTAATAAAATACTACCACCACGCTTTTTACTTCCTATTTCCTATTCTTGGACTTACACTGGTTTATTTTGCCATTAAATATGTTATTCGCAATAAAGTAAGTCACGGTATTCCTTCAACCCTTTTTGCTATTTCCAAACGAAAAGGGATAATGAAACAATATCAAATGTTTGGTTCTATTTTAACAGCACCGCTCACCGTTGGTTTTGGTGGTTCGGTAGGGTTAGAAGGCCCTACAGTAGCTACGGGTGCCGCCATAGGCTCTAACATTTCGAGAATGTTTCATATGAACCAAACCACTCGAAATTTATTGATTGGTTGTGCTGCCGCCGGGGCTATGAGTTCCATTTTTAAAGCGCCTATTGCTGCTATCATTTTTGCTATCGAAGTATTTAGTTTAGACCTTACCATCGCCTCCATGCTACCGCTTCTATTGGCGTCACTTTCGGCTATTTTAACTTCCTATTTTTTCTTTGGAGACGATATTCTATTGCCTTTTAAAATTGAAGATAAGTTTGTAATTGGTGATGCACCTTTTTACATGATTCTTGGTGTTTTCGCTGCGATAACCTCTATTTATTTCACCCAGGTATACGATAAAATTCATACGTTTTTCGATAAATTAAATTCCCCAATAAAACGCTTGCTGGTAGGTGGTATCGGTTTAGGTATTCTTATTTATTTTATTCCACCACTATACGGCGAAGGCTTTGATGTAATTAATAATCTCATTGCTGGTAACCCAGAAAAAGCTTTAGAACAAAATTTAATGCAAATGGATTTAACCAATATCTGGATTGTTATCTTACTGCTTTCTGGTCTGGTGTTTTTTAAAATTATAGCGAGCTCATTAACCTTTGGTGCTGGCGGCGTGGGTGGTATTTTTGCTCCAACACTTTTTATGGGTAGCATCATGGGCAATGTCATTGCTAAAACAATTAATAACTGTGGTTTGTTTAGCTCGCCAGTTTCCGAAAGTAATTTCTCTTTAGTTGGTATGGCTGGTTTATTAGCGGGTGTTTTACATGCACCTTTAACGGCTATTTTCTTAATTGCAGAGTTAACCAGTGGTTACGAACTAATTATTCCTTTAATGCTTACTGCGACTATATCCTACGGATTGACTAAATATTTCAGTCCGCATTCTGTTTATAACATGCAACTTGCAAGAAAGGGCGAATTAATTACCCACGACAAAGACCATGCGGTGCTCACGTTAATGGATATAGAAAAAGTAATTGAAACCAATTTTGCAACCGTTACCTCTAATATGAATTTAGGCGAAATTGTACATACGGCGGTCATGCAATCCAACCGAAATATTTTCCCTGTTGTAAAAGCTAAAACTCAAGAATTAGTCGGCGTTATTTTGTTAGACGATTTAAGACCTATTATGTTCGACGAAGATTTATATGGTGAAGTGGTAGCGCACGATATTATGCAACCCGCACCAGAAGTAATCGATTTTGAAAAGGATAAAATGACTGAAATTATGCAAAAATTCCAAGATAGTAGCGCATGGAATTTGCCCGTAATAAAAGACGGTAAGTATTTCGGATTCATTTCAAAATCGAAACTATTAACAGCTTACAGACGCCAATTAATAACCATACAAGGCAAATCATAAAGGATAAAAAAATAAACCCGATTTTTACATTATTTTTTTAGTAATTTTATACAATGCCGTACAGCTCTAAAAGTCTATTGCGCAAATTCTTAATATGGAAATACAAACACATTTCCGAGCGACAATTTATTTACATACTTAGCGTCGTAGTTGGTATTTTAGCAGGTATGGGAACGGTTGTGCTTAAAAACCTGACCCATCTTATTAGAATGCTATTAGACTTAGACTTTCTAAAAAACTACCAAAATACCTTATATTTTATTTTTCCTATCATAGGTCTGGCACTTGTTTACATAATAAAACAAACATGGCTAAAAAAGCATATTGGGCATGGCATCTCAACAACCTTGCATGGCTTATCAAAATTAAATGGCATTCTTCCACGCTATAATATTTATGCGGCATTAATTACCGCTCCTTTAACGGCAGGGTTTGGTGGGTCTGTAGGTTTACAAGGTCCTGCCGTAAGTGTTGGGGCCGCTTTGGGGTCTAATACCGCGCAGCTTTTCCACATGAGCACAAAAACCCGATTGCTGTTAATTGGTTGTGCTTCGGCCGGTGCTATGGCATCCATGTTTAAAGCACCCATTGCTGCGGTTATTTTTGCCGTCGAAATTTTTAGTTTAGATATTGCTTTTACATCCTTGGTTCCCTTATTACTGGCATCCGTTTCTGCTGTCATTACCTCCTATTTATTTTTAGGAACCGATGTTTTGCTTCATGTCGATTTAAACGATAGTTTCGATTTTAAAGACATTCCTTTATACATTCTGCTGGGAATTGTAACCGCCCTAACTTCGGTATATTTTTCAAAGGTGTTTTTCGCCATCACCAATTTTTTTAAACAGTTCGAAAGTCGCGCGATCCGCCTATTAATTGGAGGCGTAGCCATTGGTACCATGCTGTATTTCATCCCGCCATTATACGGTGAAGGCTATGGTATTATGAACAACCTTTTAAAAGGAGACCATGTTTCAGCCATAGGCAATATGCCTTTCAATTTCGATTTAACTAACATCTGGATTGTTATTGGTTTGCTATTGGGCATTGCCTTTTTTAAAGCCATAGCCATGACCACAACCTTTGGCGCTGGTGGTGTTGGGGGTATTTTCATCCCTACACTTATTATGGGCAGTGTTTTGGGTAATGTGTTTGCTAAAATCGTTAACAACATCGGATTTAATTTTTCGGTTCCCGAAGCAAATTTTACACTTTTAGGCATGACCGGGCTTATGGCAGGTGTACTCCATGCGCCATTAACCGCTATTTTCTTAATTGCCGAAATTACAAGTGGGCACGAACTCTTTGTTCCGCTTATGATAGTGGCTGCTATTTCGTATGCCATCACAAAATATTACGTATCGCATTCAATTTACACCATGAAACTGGCAGAACGTGGCGAACTCTTAACGCACGACAAAGACCAAAATGTACTCATGGTTTTAAACATCGATAAAGTTATCGAAACCAATTTTATCGTATTAAAACCCGATATGAATCTGGGCTATATCTTAAAAAAAGCCGTCGCCAAGTCCTCTCGGAATCATTTTCCGGTGGTTAATGACGACAATGAATTATTGGGAGTCATCCGTTTAGACGACATCAGGCATATGATGTTTGATGCAGATTTATACGAAAAAGTTGATGCTGCCAGTTTAATGCGCGCCGACGATGATATTATTGATTACGATAACGATTCCATGAACGCTATTATGGAAAAATTTAAAACCACCGGCGCATGGAATTTACCCGTAATTAAAGCAGGAAAATATTTTGGTTATATTTCAAAATCCAAATTATTAACCGCTTACAGACGACAATTAATTAAATTTACCAAATAAATTATTTAATGAAATATATAATCCTCATATCATTTTTAATCTGCTTCGGAAGTATCTTAGCAGGGTATTTTATCGAAACCCCATACACTCAAAAACTCATAGGTTTTGGCGTTTTAGGGCTGTTTTTCATCGTATTTCCGCTATTTTCATACTATCGCTGGAAAGACAAAGATGTAAAAGACTATATGCTTACCAAAGAAAATTTAGATAAAATGCGCGAATCCCAAAAAGAAAAAAAGCTTTAGTATTTTGGGCGTTCCCCTGCGGGTCGCGCTTTTCGTTACAATCTTTTTAAAGCGTCATTGCGAGGACGAAGGACGAAACAATCTGTTTAATTATAGTTCTAACCGTTTTTATTACCCTCCATCTTAAAAAGGATTTTCACTGCAATCGCTAACGCGGGCTTGTTTTGGAGTGTTCAGTCTCAGTTGCAGTATTCAGTCTCAGTTTGCAGTGAACCATGTCAGGTTGAGCGCAGTCGAAACCTCTTTAGAATCAGTCGCAGTCTCAGTGTTCAGTTATTCATGTCAGGTTGAGCGCAGTCGAAACCCCTATAGTATTCAGTCGCAGTTCGCAGTATCCAGTACCAGTTTGCAGTCTCAATTCTATATTAAGTATGTCAAGTTGAGCGCAGTCGAAACCTCTTTAGTTTTCAGTCGCAGTCGCAGTTTACAGCTACCCATGTCAGGTTGAGCGCAGTCGAAACCCCTATATCCTATAGTCACAGTCGCAGTCGCAGTATCCAGTACCAGTTTGCAGTCTCAATTCAATATTAAGTATGTCAGGTTGAGCCCAGTCGAAACCTCTTAAGTCCTCGCAAATTCAACCCTTCTAATCAATAAAAACCTAATTCAAATTACGCTTCTGTATAAAAAACCGCTTCAACAACTCCGAAGCCTCGGCTTCCATAACGCCTCCTCTAACAACAGTCTTAGGATGCAATTTCGTATTCATATTAATACACCCACGCTCCAAATCTCGAGCGCCATACACCACCGTGGAAATCTGACTCCAATACAAAGCCCCGGCACACATTTGGCAAGGTTCTAAAGTGACGTACAAAGTGCAATCTTTTAAATATTTCCCACCTAAAAAATTTGATGCTGCTGTAATGGCCTGCATTTCGGCATGTGCGGTTACATCCACCAACATTTCGGTTAAATTATGCCCGCGGGCAATCACTTTATTATCTATAACAATAACAGCGCCCACCGGAATTTCGCCTTTTTCAAAAGCAACCTCCGCTTCCTGGAGCGCTTTTTTCATAAAATAAGTATCATCAAAAGGTTGTAACATAAAAGAAACGTAACTATTAAAAATCAAAAATACAATTTCAAAATGATAATGGCGCTCGTATCGTTTTCAAATATTACATTTGTATGTTCATGAGCCAATTGTTAAAACATATTCATTCCCCCAAAGAACTCCGTCTTTTAAACCAAAAAGACTTGCCTCAACTTGCCCAAGAATTGCGCAACTTTATCATTAATATTGTTGCCACCAAAGAAGGCCACTTAGGCGCGAGTTTAGGCGTGGTAGAATTAACCATTGCACTCCATTATGTATTTAATACCCCCGAAGATCAGCTTATTTGGGACGTGGGTCACCAAGCCTACGGACATAAAATATTAACCGGCAGAAAAGAAATATTCGACACCAACCGACAAATTGGTGGCATTAGCGGCTTCCCAAAACGCGATGAAAGTGTGTACGATGCTTTTGGTGTGGGGCATGCCTCCACCTCTATTTCGGCTGCCTTAGGTATGGCCATTGCATCGCAACTAAAAGGTAATGTAGATAAACAACATATTGCCGTAATTGGCGATGCCTCTATTGCGGGTGGTATGGCGTTTGAAGGATTAAATCACGCCGGTGTTACCAACGCCAATCTATTGGTAATTTTAAACGACAATGCCATCGGCATCGACCCAAGTGTGGGTGCTTTAAAGCAATATTTAACCCAGGTTAAAAAGGGTATTCAACGAAAAAATAATATTATTGAGGCGCTAAATATCGATTATTCAGGTCCTATTGATGGCCATGATATTGATAAAATCATTGTGGAATTAAATCGCCTAAAAACCGTAAAAGGTCCGAAGTTTTTACACATCATTACCACCAAAGGCAAGGGTTTAAAGCAAGCCGAAGAAAACCAAGTAACATACCACGCACCCGGACAATTTAACGCCTCTACCGGCGATATTATTTCTAAAACACCTTCAGCATTCACAAAATATCAGGATGTTTTTGGTCATACCATTGTAGAATTGGCTAAGCAAAATAAAAACATTGTTGGTATTACGCCCGCAATGCCTACAGGAAGCTCTTTAAAATATATGATGGACGAAATGCCAGAGCGCGCTTTTGATGTGGGTATTGCCGAACAACACGCTGTAACTTTGGCGGCAGGTATGGCAACCCAAGGATTGATACCGTTTTGCAATATTTATTCCACCTTTTTACAACGGGCTTACGACCAGATTATCCACGATGTGGCGCTACAAAAACTACCTGTTATTTTTTGTTTAGACCGCGCCGGATTGGTGGGTGAAGACGGCGCCACGCATCACGGGGTGTTCGATGTGTCGTATTTAAGATGCATTCCCAACCTCATCCTATTTGCTCCAAGAAACGAAATGGAATTGCGCAACATCATGTACACCGCACAACTTGGGCTACAATTGCCCATTGCCATTCGCTATCCAAGAGGTGCTGGCGTAACCGTTAATTGGAAACAACCGTTTACTAAAATAGATATTGGTAAAGGTTTGCAATTAAAAGAAGGAAAAACGCTGGCGGTTTTAAGTATTGGAACCATTGCCAAAAATGTTTCTGAAGCCATTACACAATGTAAGCAACCTGAAAACATCGCGCATTACGATATGCGTTTCGTAAAACCTTTAGATGAAACCTTATTGCATAGCGTTTTTAAAAATTACCAAACCATCATAACCGTGGAAGATAATGCCATAAATGGCGGCTTCGGAAGCACTGTTTTAGAATTTGCCGCAGCACATAATTATAAAAATACCATGAAGGTTTTGGGGATTCCAGACCGATTTATCGAACACGGTAGCGTTACAGAATTGCAACAATCTGTTGGTTTAGATACACACAGTTTAAAATCATTTTTCGAATTACATTCAATTTAAAAAACACATGGAACAGTTTACATTAGCACGCATTATCCACGTTATAGCCGTAGTTCTTTGGATTGGTGGTGTGGCCATGGTAACCACCGTGCTTATTCCTGCCATTAAAAAAATGACTTCTAAAGAAGATCAAATAAATACCTTTGAAACCATTGAAGGGAAGTTTGCCATACAAGCTAAAATTACAACGCTGCTTACCGGACTTTCGGGATTTTATATGCTCTATGAAATGGATGCTTGGAATCGGTATTTAGACCTCCGCTATTGGTGGATTCATGCCATGACCTTGGTATGGATTTTATTCACATTAATTCTTTATGTACTGGAACCACTTGTGCTTCATAAAGTCTTTAAAAAATACGCCGAAGCAAACCCAGAAAAAACCTTTAACATTATGCATCGCTTGCATTGGGTGCTATTGGTACTAAGCCTTATTACCATTGCAGGTACCGTAGCCGGAAGCCATGGTTGGTTTTGGGTGAACTAATTCAAGTATTTTCCACGGTAAAAGACCAAATTTTAAGAGGCTGTGTGCAATGCCGCTTTTTATAAGCCTTTAGCTGCTGTAATTATAGTAGTCATTGGCGTTTTATAACAATAATGCATCGTCTGTTCATATTTGTAGTTTTTTGCAAATTCTGTAAATTCTGTAAAATCTGTACGTTTTTGTAGTTTCCGCATGGACTTGGCTTTTTTGTATTTTTAACAGTAGCACGCTTTATCTACGAAGTATCTACGGAGTATCCATAGGGTATCTATAGGGTATGAGGCTGCCTGAAAAGTGCATTATATTTACTTTGTCAGATTGAGCTTGTCGAAATCGATATTTATTATCAATAAGTTAGAATATTTCGACAGGCTCAATATGACACAGCATTACACTTTTCAGACAGCCTCGGTTGCTTGCTTATAACACTTTCAATGCACTGTAATGTCAGCAGATTTCAGCCTTCTTATGCTTCATCAAAAGCACAACGTTTTTTCTTCACAGATAAATTCATTCAAACATAAACACTAAAACTTTACCCGTTGGATGCAGTTGTTTTTAGTTTGCAAAATCAGTGCTAGAGGTCACACTGAGCTTGTCGAAGTGCTACTTTTTATGGTCTTCGACAAGCTCAGACTGACATTTAACTATTAATTGCCATTTATTTTGCATTAAAAACCCAATTTCATAGTTACCTATTGAATGACACCCAAGGCCTTATATCTTAATTAAACCTTTCAACAAAAACTCAGTCTTATCATTACATTCTAATATTTATTAAATCTCACACCAATGAAACACCCTTTTTGCCTCATGCTATTTTTTATTAGCAGCTTACTTTTAACTTCTTGCAATAACGATGACAATGCCAACGATTCTACCGATAATTTACCCAATGTTTCAGGGTATCCCATTGTAGATACCGGCACCACCTCCTTTTACAGTAATACCGCTATTATAGCGACGCCTTCGGTTGGGCAAGCTTTTTATGGGCAAGACGCTTCGTATAGCGGAAACCAACCTGCTTACACCAATAACAACGATGGCACCATTACCGACCATGTTACTGGATTGATGTGGGCACAAGATATGGGTGACAAAATAACCTTCGATGCCGTAAAAACCAAAGCTGCCAACGCCACTTTAGGCGGTCATACCGATTGGCGCGTTCCTACCTTAAAAGAATTGTATTCCCTCATATTATTTACTGGTAAAGTAAAAGGTGAAACGGCTATTACCATGTTTATCGACACCCATTATTTTAATCAACCTATTGGCGATGTAAGCCTTGGTGAACGAGAAATTGACGCACAAGTATGGTCGGCCACCGAGTATGTTGGAAAAACAATGAACAATGTTGAAACAGTTTTTGGTGTTAATTTTGTTGATGGCAGAATTAAAGGCTACCCAAAATACAAACCAGCTACCGGAGCCGCCAACACCATGTATCTTAGAATGGTGCGCGGAAACAGCGACTACGGACAAAATAATTTTGTTGATAACGGCGATGGCACCATCAGCGATCTCGCTACCGGACTCATGTGGCAAAAGGCCGATGATGGCGTTGCAAGAGATTGGGAAACCGCCTTAAGTTATAGCGAAAGTTTAACCCTTGCCAATTATACCGACTGGCGCCTACCAAACGCCAAAGAATTACAAAGTATTGTTGATTATAGCCGATCACCACAAACAACAAACTCCCCAGCCATCAACCCCTTGTTTCAAACTACCGAAATTAACGACCCCGATGGGAACCCCGGTCATTACCCATTTTTCTGGAGCAGCACTTCGCATTTAGATGGTGTAAACCCTTATACTACGGCGGTTTACATTGCTTTTGGTGAAGGCTTGGGCAAAATGAATGGCATTTTAATGGATGTGCATGGTGCAGGCTGCCAACGAAGCGACCCTAAAAGCGGTAATAGTGCCGATTATCCACAATATTTTGGACCACAAGGCGATGTGCAATACGTGTACAATTATGTGAGAGCCGTACGAACCATTTCAAAATAGGATAGTATGCAGCCATTTAAGTTTTTAATTTACGGAACCCTATTGCTTGTGCTGTCTTGTTCTAAAGATGATAAGGCTTCCGAAACTGCCACCGAACCATCAAAACCCAATATTTTACTCATCATTGCCGATGATTTTGGCTTAGATGCTTGCCCTAATTATGCTATTGGTACTACCAAACCAAACATGCCCGAGTTGCAAAAACTAATAAATAAGGGCATTACCTTCGATAATTTTTGGGCAACCCCCATGTGTTCGCCCACACGAGCTTCGATACTTACAGGAAAATATGGGGTTAAAACAGGTGTGTTAAATGCTAGTGATGCTTCAACCATTAACGCGAACGAAAAAACATTACAGGCCTATTTAGATGATAACTTAGGAAAACAATACAGCCATTCCATAATTGGTAAATGGCATTTATCTGATAACGAACCCAACCGCCCTACCGAAATGGGCATTGATTATTTTGCGGGTTTATTAAAAGGTACTGTTAACAATTATAACCAATGGAATTTAGTCGAAAATGGTGTGAGCAGCACAAGCACCGAATATATTACCACCAAAATCACCGATTTGGCGATAAATTGGATTAACAACCAAGACCGCAATTGGTTTTGTTGGTTAGCCTATAACGCGCCGCATACCCCGTTTCATTTACCGCCAGATTATATGCATTCGCAAGGTAGTTTACCTACAGACCAAAGTAGTATCGATGCCAACCCGTTGCCTTATTACCTCGCCATGGCAGAAAGTATGGATTATGAAATCGGCCGCTTGCTAGCACATATACCAGCAGACGAACTCGAAAACACCATCATCATTTTTATGGGCGATAATGGCACCCCAACCGAGGTTGCTCAAAATCCGTACGACGCCGCTAAAAGCAAAGGCAGTTTGTACCAAGGCGGTATTGCCGTGCCATTAATTATTTCGGGCAAAGGCGTTACGCGATTAGGCGCACGCGACCAAAACCTTATTAATGCCACCGATTTATTTTCAACCATTGCCCAAATGGCTGGCGTAACGGTAAGCAGCTACCAAAACAGTGCAAGTTTTTATCCGTTGCTAAGCCAATCTACCAGCAATAACCGCCAGTATAATTATTCCGATGTATTAAATACAGCACCCGCCCGATCGGGATATACCATAAGAGATACTACCTATAAATTGTTTGTTTTAGATAATGGCACCGAACGCTTTTACAATTTAAAAACCGACCCCTACGAAACCAATAACATCATAGATACCCTAACACCCGAAGAAACCACTATTTATAACAACTTAAAAAAAGAAGCTGGGGTGATTAGGTCTTGAGTTGTCCAATTAGTGTATTGTTTTTTTATGCATTGCTGGGTTTTACTTTGTGTTTATTAAAAGTTGAAGTTGAATTAATATAAACTGAAATGAGAGTTTAAGTGAAAGAAAGATTCATTCCTTCCTAATTTATTTCTAAATAAAAAATCTAAATTAAAAGTTTGAAATCCAAATTGTTTTTCTAAATATTGGACAATATTTGTCTAAAACAATTTTGACCAATGAAAACACTAGGCGATACTCTAAAATGCGCTAGAGAAGAAAAAGATTTAATACTTCGAAAAGTTGCAGCCGAAGTAGATATTGACCAATCTCTTATTAGCAAATTCGAGAAAAACGAAAGAAAACCAACAATGGAGCAAATCATAAGACTTGCTAAATTTTATGACTTATCTGAAAGAGAACTTATAATAAATTGGTACTCTGAAAAAATTGCAGAAGAATTAAAATATACCGAATCAACATCTGAGATATTGAAAGTAGCAGAAGAAAAAATCAACTATTATAAAGCTCAAGAAAATGGAAAATAAGAAAATGAAAGTGGCAGAATTATTTGCAGGAGTTGGAGGCTTTCGTCTTGGACTTGAAAAAAGCAATTACGAAGTTGTTTGGAGTAATCAATGGGAGCCTTCAACCAAAACCCAGCACGCCTCTATGGTCTATGAGGAGCGCTTCGGAAAAGAAAACCATTTAAATGAAGATATTAACGAAGTAGTAACTAGGAATGTAGAAGAAATTCCTGACCACGATTTATTAGTGGGTGGATTTCCTTGTCAAGATTATTCGGTAGCAACAACATTACATAATTCTAAAGGTTTAAAAGGTAAAAAAGGAGTTCTTTGGTGGTCAATTCATAAAATACTAGAGAACAAAAAAACAAACCTAAATATTTGTTTTTGGAAAATGTTGATAGACTTTTAAAATCACCAGCAAGACAAAGAGGTCGTGATTTTGCGGTTATGCTTCAGAGTTTAAATAACTTGGGCGTTACCTAAAGGTCGGGCTTTCCGCACTCGCTTTTTTGTTCCTATCGTCTCAAAAAGAGCTCAAACAATTGCTTCAATCCCTAACGCAAAAATGAGATTCTATGAAAATTCAAGAAATATTAGAAAAATTGGATGCCGAAAATAAATTTAATGGTTTCCAACTCACAAAAAAGAATAGATTTATTAATTCAACTTGGCTATTGTACAAAAAAGAAAATGGATATTATTTTTTTGACATAAACCAAAAAATAGAATTTATTGATGTTTATAAATATTCAAAATCTGAAGCGTTAATTGAGTTTGAAAAATCAAATTTCGAAATTGACCTTTCTATAAATTAATTTGAAATTGAATTCTTTTATTTCTTATGATTTTTTCTAACTCTTCAAAGGATAATATGTAGAGAATTTATTAAGGCACTCATAAAAAACAGTCTTATGTCAAGATGCTACTATTTATCATTTATACAGAAATTATCGAAAACACACTGCTTTACGAATCAGCTATACTGCTTCTTATCCCATCGTTGTTTTTCTTTCAATCTCGGTAAGTTTATTTGTTAATAAACGCTTCGCTTCCCTTATGGATTCCTTTTTCAAGGGTACGCCCAATATCAATATTGTGTTTGTCACTTTGTTTATTCCGTTTTTATATTGAATGCTTTTTATTTCTATTTGGTCTGATGGGTAACAAAGAAAGCCATACTTAAAATCTGTCTTGCTGAATGAGGAATATGCCATTATCTGATGTAAGTCTTGCCTATGGTATTCTTTAAGTAATTCACTTTTTTCGAATTTATTGTACAAATTAGATTTGTACTTCGCATCAATAAACACCAAGAAATCTTCTTTCTGAAAAATAGCGTCCGGTTCAATATGCTTTAGTTCCCAAGAGTAGTGTTTTGTAGTCTTAGAGCGGAATCTAACGTTCGAATAAAGTCGCCCACCTGTTTCTTTCGCTACTTCTCTAAAGATATGTTGTATAAATTTTTCAAATACATCTGAGAAATCCACACGCCACGCTGTACTGTCAACCAGGTTAAAGTCTAGAATTTTATTTGCCTGTACCTTACAACTTTTGACTGTTGGACTGTCTGAAAACCGAATAATTATTTTATTGGCTGATTTTGGTTTATGATAATATAACCGTTCTTCAAGAAAGCTTAACTTGTTTCTAAGTATGTTTTTTATTCTTTCTGGCGTATTAGCGGAGAGAAGTTCAATTTTACAAATGTCAAACACATATCTAATTTCAGCATATTCAGTGTGAAACTCGCTTAACACATTGGCTCTAGCTGGAAACTTTAAGCGGTTTTCAACTTTATATTCCGAATTAATGTATTTAGTCCAGTTTACTTGTCCAGTTGGTTGATTTGAAACCTTTTCAACGTTGTCAAACTTGCGCCAAGATTTCATTGTCAGTTTTTCAAGAGAGCTAATGAACTTCACGGCTTCTAAATACAATGGCGGTCTAAAGTTTTTACCTGATGCCAGTGGTAAACTGTCAACAACCTCTGGGCTGATTTCTGTTCCAAGTAGGTTTAAAATTTCAATATAATCTTCAAATCTATCACGCCCAGTAAATCTGGGCATTACAACAAAATCACCAATTTGCTTTCCGGTATCAGAAGCTCTTAGTGGAATAGAACCGATGAAACCTGATGTATGAAATGTTATAGCTGTGCTTTGGTCTGAGCCAATTATGTACGGTTGAACCCCCAGGAATTTAAATTGCTCTAAATTATAATCAATAAATTTTTGAAGGTATTGCCCAATCACTCTTTTGTCTGCCGATTTGAACCACTTTTTTTGCAACGAAATTCCACTTAACTGTCTTGATCTTTCAGTTAAGCAAGGAACTTCACAAAATACATCCAATGGTTTTGTCATTCGAAGAGAGATAATTTTATTCTTGTCGAGAAATAGCTATTGAATTCCTCTTTAGCATTTCTTAATAGCCCTTCTTGTAAATATTCTTTAATCAAAGGAAAGATTTCGTAACGGATTCTATTGTACATCTCCGTTTCACTTTTAGCAATGAAATACCCTTCGCCCGGTTGAAGGCTTAGTTCAGAACTTGAAGCATACCAATTAAAAATTTCCTCGATAGCAGCAAAGTCTTCTTTAAAGAAAAACTCTTCGTCGGTTATTTTATTCACAGAGACAGTTTCAAGCTTTTTGCTCACACCCTCAACAATTTTCGGAGTCATACTATACCAAGCAAATCTTCTTCTTAATGCAAAATCTACAACGGCCAAACTTCTATCAGCTGTATTCATAGTTGTTATTACGAAGAAATTATTGGGTAGTTTATTTATCTTAAAATTAGGCGATATTTCAATTTCTACATTTGATACATCCATCTTGTGCTCAAATAAATAAAAAATTGGACCTAATACATTTGAGAGGTTAGCTCTATTTATTTCGTCAATGATTAAAATGACTCTTTCTGCGCTATGCTCAACTGCATACTTCAAGGCTTTTGAGAAATTACCAGGATATTCCCTATATCGAAGTTCTTCATTTACGGTGTCAGGTTTTATTCCGAAAATGAAATCGGAAAAACTAGTCTCTGCGTGAAATTGGGTGAAAAATGTCTTAGCACCGATTTTATCTGCAACACTTTTTGCCGTTCTTGTCTTCCCGGTTCCTGGAGGGCCTTGAAGAACTAAATATTTTCGTTCTTTTAACAGATTCTTTATTTCTTCAGTATCGTCTTTCCTTTCTTTGTTTAGAAAAGGCCCTAAAGCTTCAGATACTGCTTTTCGATGGTCTTTGTTAGAAGGCCAATCTCTGAGCTTCGCATAACCAGCTACAAACGCTGCAATAACTTGTTTTCCTTCTTCACTTTCAGGGTCATCAACGATTTGACAAGTAGGTAAAACTTTGGTGTATGTTTTAATCGTGTTTTTTATGTGCTGTAAGTCTGGACTTACTGTGATTGATTTAGGCAGACTAGTTTCTATATCAGCGAAGTCCGATTTACAAAAACCCCTTTCATCTGTTAAGTTTGAAAACAATCGCCTTAATCCAGGATATGTCGCAAGCGTATAATCATTTTTAAACCCACTGGAGCCCACTCCAAGGCAAACTAACCAAGGTTTATTCTGGTCGTTGGGAAATATTGTCAAAGAAAAGTCGTGAAATGGACCGGATACTTCTTCTTCCGGATGAATAAAGCCAAAATAAGCACCATTATCTTTAAGAGCTTCTTGTCCCGTATTATTTCTTTCAACATAGGAATTATTGAATTCGCTATCTGTTTTAGCACCAAATTGTTCTGCTTTTTCTTTTATAAACTGTCTAATATTTTCGATACTCATATTCTTTTTTTAAGCGTCAGATTAAAATGATTAATTACTAAAGATTTAATCTTCAGTTTTAAGTTTATATTTTTCAAGTAATTCTTTAGCATTATCAAACTTTAAAAGTTCGTCAAGAGTTAAATTGAAGGCTTTAGCAAAAATCGCCATATTGGTAAGCGAAATATTTCGTTCAGCTCTTTCAATCATACCTATATAAGTTCTGTGAAACCCAGTTTTGTGTGATAATTGCTCTTGACTTAAGTTTTCTTGTGTTCGTAAGTATCGAATTCTATCACCAAATTCTTTTAAAAGAAAATTGTTTACCATAGTTCGAAACTATACTAATTGTATGTTTTTGTCAACCGACAATGTGTATCATTTAACTAATGTTTTTTAATTTCAGGAGTCATAAAACAGATTGGGTAGATTTTACCCTATTTTAAAGTTAAGAATATCTAAATCCGTTCGGCTTCTTCAAAAAAACCCCTAAATTTGTTTGCTTAGGTGTACGCTTTATTAAAACCAAAGGATAGGCGTACTAATATGTATTAATTTCTATAAAAACAATCATGAGTGAATTAAAAAATAAAAAAGCCATCATTACAGGTGGCAGTAGAGGTTTAGGAAAAGCAACCGCCATTGCCTTCGCCAAAGAAGGGATAGACGTAGCCATAACTGGTAGAAACGAAGCGCTTTTAAAGGAAACTGTTGCAGAATTACAGACCTATGGCGTTCTGGCTACTTATGCGGTTTTTGATGTTGGTAATTACGAAGCCGTTAAAACGGGCATTAACAGTATTATAAAAACGCTAGGATCGGTTGATATTTTAGTAAACAACGCCGGTATTGCCGCTTTTGGGTCGTTTATAGACATGGAAGTAAGCCAATGGAGCCAAATAATTCAAACCAATTTGATGGGCATGTATTATGTAACCAAGCAGGTGTTGCCGTACATGGTAAACCAAAATGAAGGCGATATTATTAATGTGGCTTCTACCGCTGGGTTAAATGGCAATGCTACCACATCGGCGTATTCTGCTTCTAAATTTGCGGTTATTGGCATGTCGGAATCGTTAATGAAAGAGGTTCGTAAAAACAACATTCGCGTTTGCACCTTAACACCAAGTACGATAGCTTCGGATATGTCTATTAATCTGGGTATTGCCAAAAAAGATTCTGAAGACAGCGTGTTACAACCGGAAGATTTTGCAGAATTAATTGTTGCGGGCTTAAAGTTGCCACGAAGAGCAATGCTTAAAGGCGCTTCGTTATGGTCTACAAATCCGTGATTAAACCCCATCCACTCATGACTTTTAGAGAAGCCACAGAATCTGATATTTCGGCCATTGTACAACTTATGGCAGACGACGACCTTGGAAAAAACAGGGAACAGTTTCAAGAGCCTTTACCAAAAGAATATTTAATCGCTTTTGAAAAAATAAATGCCGATAACAATCAAGAACTTATGGTGGTGGTGGATGATGACCATGCTGTTATTGGCACGTTTCAATTAACTTTTATTCAATACATGTCGTATTGCGGTGGCATTAGGGCGCAAATTGAAAATGTGATGATTAGAAAAGACAAACGTGGTTTGGGTATTGGGAAACACATGTTTGAATGGGCCATAAACAGAGCGAAAGAACGGAAGGCGCACGTGCTGCAATTAACTTCGGACAAAAAAAGACCACGAGCCATTAAGTTTTACGAGGATTTGGGTTTTATTGCCAGTCATGAAGGGATGAAATTGCATTTTAAGTAAGGATCGAGCTATTTTAGAAATGACTCAAAGGCAATTTTCAAACCTAAACTTGAAAGTATTACTGGGTTTGCGTTAGGGATTGAGCAATTTGTTTGAGCTCTTTTTTGTAGTTAAAAAACCTTTCGACTGCGCTCAAGGTGACATAACAAAAAAAGCGAGTTGCGAAAGCCCGACCCGACCTTAGGAGGGTAACGCCCAACTAAAAACTAATCCCTTTTATTTTTTTATATTCTAAAATGGCTTTGCTATCGGACAGCAGGGCGACGTGGCAACACACGCTTAATAGGCGGTTGTACATGCTGCTGTCTTGTGCCTTTATGGTTTTGGGCAATCCTTTTAAAATGAGGGCATCGTAATTGGAAGCGCTGCCATTAAAACTGTTGTTTACGGCATGGGTATAGGTGCTTAACAGGGTATTTATTACGCCGTAACCTGCTATTTCTTTATCTACAACCTCGGTAGATTGGTAAATGTTTTCGACACTTATTTTTATGATGTCTTTTATTTGCGCGGCGTACTTACTTTTGTCTAACAAGGCGCTATCGAAACTGCCTTTTAGTATGGCGTCTTCGTGTTTCATGAAAATAGCGACGGCCTCGTTAATGAGGCTGCCTATGGCAAGGGCGCGTAAATACCCGATGCGGTCTTCGCGGGTGGAAAGGGCGTAATAGTTTTCGGGTTTGATGGTGTCGCGTATTATTTTGGACAGGTATTCGAGTGCAAATTCTTCTTGGATGAGCCCGAGGTTGATACCATCTTCAAAATCGATAATGGTGTAGCAAATATCGTCGGCCGCCTCTACCAAAAACGCTAAGGGATGACGTGAGAAACTCACATCGGTGTTGCTTCGTTTTACTAAACCCAACTCGGTGGCAACATCTATAAAGGCCTCTTTTTCTGATTGGAAAAAGCCGTATTTTTTGTCGGCAATATGGGGTGTTGGTTTTTTGGGTAACGACTCTTTGGGGTATTTGGTAAAGGCGCCCAAAGTTGCGTAACTTAAACGCAAGCCGCCATCGCGTCCTGCTCTACTTTCAGTTAATATTTTAAAACCGTTAGCGTTTCCTTCAAAATCGCACAAATCTTGGTATTCTTTAGGGCTTAACTGATTTTTAAACTGAGTACCGGCGCCTGTTTTAAAAAATTCGCCAATGGCCTTTTCACCTGAATGTCCGAAAGGTGGATTGCCTATATCGTGCGCCAAAGCTGCTGAAGCCACAATAGCGCCAAAATCGTTGGCTTGGTAGCCATGTACGTTTTGTAAATGTGGATGTTTTTCTAAGAGTTTTTTACCTACCAGACGTCCTAAACTGCGCCCTACCACACTTACCTCTAAACTGTGGGTTAAGCGGGTGTGCACAAAATCTGTTTGCGACAAGGGAATGACCTGGGTTTTATCTTGAAGACTTCTAAATTCTGATGAAAATATCACACGATCGTAATCGACTTCAAAGCCCAAGCGGGTTTCGTCTTGTTCTTTCCTGATGCGTTTATTGGTATCGCCAGCGCGTTTTAAAGATAATAATTGTTCCCAGTTCATTGTAATTTTTTATGCTTGGGCAAGATAATAAAGAAATTCTTTAAACGTAGCATATTCTTTAAAAGGAAGGAATAAGTTACCGTTTTAATTTTGGACTGAAGTTGGCAACAAGCTTTGAAATACGTCAATTTAAGAAAACAACAACTGAATTGATAAATTTGTATCTTTGATAAAATGTCGAATAAAATGAATTTAGAAGCTCGGAAAATAAAATTTGTGCAAGAATTTTTAAAACTTCAAAGTGAAGAAGCTATTTCTCGTCTTGAAAAAATATTAAGTAACGAAAAAAAAGCAACAGAAGCGCGCATTTTTGAACCAATGACTCCAGAGGCCTTGAATAAACGCATTGACCAATCGGAATCTGATTTTAAAAACAATCGATTCAAAAATAGTGCAGAACTATTAGCCAAATATAAGTAATGGCACTAAAGATTATTTGGTCTGAATTTGCCGAAACGCAACTTGACGAAATCTACGACTATTACGAACAGAACGTAAGTACAAGTGTTGCAAAGAAACTTGTAAGGGGAATAATTAACGAGCCTAAAAAGTTGATAAAAACACCCCAAATAGGACAAGAGGAAGACCTATTAAAACACAGAGAAATTGAATACCGCTATTTAGTTTTCAAAAACTACAAACTAATTTATTCTGTGGATAATGAAAACGGATTTATAAAAATTGCCGATGTGTTTGATACACGACAAAATCCACCAAAACTGAAACGTACTAAATAATAGCAGTTGCCAAAACTTACACCTGCAACTTTACTTTTCAATATAGGCTTAAATAAAATTCCTTATTTAGATTCCCACTTTCGTAGGAATGACATTTTAAACGGAAACCTGGTTTAAAAACGAGGAACTCTTTTCTGATAAAATTCGCTAACACTAAAATCCTAAAGTTGGTAACATTAGGGTAACACTTTAATCACTTATGTTTAATGTTTAGGTAACATGGGTTTTTAAAGGATGTTTTTTCTTTGTAATAACAATATAACATACAGATGAAACACCTTGTTACCATAATACTATTTGCATTTTCTAGCTTAAGTTTTTCTCAAAACACTGGAATGCTTATTGGCAAAATAATGGACAACGAACTACAAAACAGTCCGTTAGTAATGGCGCAAGTAACCATAAAAGAAACCGCTACTCAAACCAACACCGATTTAACGGGTATGTTTGTAATCGAGAATTTAAAAGCTGGCGATTATACCTTAGTTTGTGGTTTTGCAGGTTATGAAACCCAAGAAATTAACGTACATGTAGATGCGCTAGAGCCTGCTGAAGTAAAGGTATCTTTGGCTGCAAGTACGGTTTCGTTTGGCGATTTAGCACTTCTTAGCAGCACTGCCAAAAAAGACGAGACGCCCTTTATAGCAGCCAATTAATAAGCTTGCATTTCTTTATTATTGAGCCTAATTTACAAATGGGCTTTCCCTTTAACGACGACGCCTTTCGTCGTTTTTTCATTTTACAGGTTTCAATAAAACCACGATATACAAACGCTTTTTTTCAATGTTAATTGAATGTTTCTAAATCCTTCAAAAACCTGTGGCCCCATAACATTGAGGTAACTTTTTTTTGAAACAGGTTTAACCTTCAGATAACTTCAACTTTACATACTCGAAGTTTCTTTGTGGAAGTTTAAAATCAAATAAAAACGAAACCATTTAAATTCAAAAAAAAATGAAAAAATTAAATTATTTACTAATAGCAATCTTTACTTTAGGTCTTGCAACAAGTTGCGATAGTAGCGATCCTGCAATTATTGATGAGGATGACAATCAATCTGGAACAACCATTACCAAAGCGGGTTTAATTACTGCAAACGAAACTTGGACAGCCGATAATATTTACGTGTTATCTGGAAAAGTTGTAGTAAATGAAGGTGTTACACTTACTATTGAACCAGGTACCATTATTAAAGGTGCTGAAGGACAAGGCTCTTTAGCTTCGGCTTTAGTGATTGACCAAGGTGGTAAAATAATGGCAGAAGGCACTGCAGATAAGCCTATTATTTTCACTTCTGTTTTAGACAATATTACCGTAGGACAGAAAAAAGGTTCTAATTTAACTATTGCCAATGTTGGTTTATGGGGAGGTGTTATTGTTTTAGGAAAAGCACCAATATCTGTTAGTGGCGATTTAGAAACCAAACAAATTGAAGGCATTCCTGCAACTGATTCTTTCGGACAATACGGTGGAAGCATTGCAAACGACAATTCTGGTGTCTTAAAATACATCTCTATCAGACATGGTGGTATTACAATTGGTAGCGATAACGAAATTAACGGATTAACCCTTGGTGGTGTTGGGTCTGGTACTACTATCGACCATATTGAAGTAGTAGCTAATCAAGACGATGCCATCGAATGGTTTGGAGGCACTGTAAATGTTACCAACGTGGTGACTTATGCACAAGGTGATGATGCTATTGATGCCGATGAAGCTTGGTCTGGAACTTTAGATAATGCCTTAGTAATTATGGGTGCCGATTCTGATTCTGCTTTAGAATTAGATGGTCCTGCAGGTTCTGCTGCGACTGAAGCGGGCTACACCATTAAAAACGTAACCTTAAAAGGTGCAGGCGCTTCGAGTGTTAGCAAATATGCCGATTTAAGAGACGGTTTAATTGCCAATCTTCAAAACATTTTAGCTTATGATTTTGGACCAACCTCTGTTGTGAAAGTAAACGGTGCCGATTCTGCTACCGAATTAGCTGCAGGGAGAATTACATTCTTAAAATGGGAAATAGTATTACCAGCGGGTGTAACATCAGTGTCTAGTTTAATAACTGGCGCGAATGCTGGCGATGATACCAAATTTACTAACAATGCTACGGCTATTACTGCGGCAAGTGCTGCAACTGTAGGTGCAAATACAGCTGTTTTTAGCTGGACCTATGCTAAATCTGTAAGTGCATTTTAATCTCAAATAAAAACATTTTAAATAAAATGTCCACCAGCAAAAAAGCGGTGGGCATTTTATTCATTTATAACATTTTACTATAACTAATTTCAAACATGTTAAACAAAGGAATTCTTATTATTGTTTGTTTATTTTCTTTACAATTAATGCAGGCACAAACCAGTAAAATTGCTGGTAAAATTATAGATAGTGAATTTAATGACGTATTAGCGTTTGCCAATGTACTTGTAAAAGGTACGCTAAAAGGAACTACTTCAGACTTTGATGGAAGCTATTCCTTAGAGCTCGCTCCCGGCAGCTATACCATTATTTATTCATTTATTGGTTACGATAGCAAACAGGTAACCGATGTGGTTGTAAAAAACGGACAAACAACCGATTTAAACATCACTTTAAATCCGTCATCAGCACTACTTAGTGAAGTTGTTATTACCACCTCTGTGAGAAGAAACACCGAAGAATCTGTATTAAATTTACAGAAGAATTCGGCAACTCTTATGGATGGCTTATCTATTGAAAGTATCAAAAAATCTGGAGCCAGCAGTATTGCCTCGGCTATTAAAAGTGTTCCGGGAGTATCGGTTCAAGAAGGTAAATTTGTATTTGTGCGTGGTTTAGGCGATCGCTACACCAAATCTATTTTAAATGGCATGGACATTCCGGGATTAGACCCAGATAAAAACACCATTCAAATGGATATTTTCCCAACTAATATTCTCGAAAATATCATCATATTAAAATCTGCTTCAGCCGATTTGCCTGCCGATTTTACGGGTGGTGTTGTAGATATCATCACCAAAGATTTCCCTTCAAAAAAGCAAATGCAATTTTCGGTTTCTGGTGGCTTTAATCCGAGTATGCACTTTAAAGACAATTATGTTAACTACAAAGGCAGTAATACAGACTTTTTAGGTTTCGACGATGGTAGCAGAGCCCTTCCTATTAATAAGTTACAAAACATTCCGAACCCAGCAGCTTCAAATAATAGCTCTTTAGAACCTATTACACGTGCCTTCAACCCTACATTAGCAACAAGCACTGGAACAAGTGCACCCGATTTTAGTTTGGGCTTTAGCTACGGCAACCAATTTGCGGTTGGAGATAACAAGTTAGGGGTTATTGCGTCGCTAGACTATAAAAATACTTCCACGTTTTACGAAGGTTTTGAAAATGGTATTTACCAAAAACCCGAAGAGCGCGACGTTTACAACCTACGTTTTGATAGACGCCAACAAGGTGACTTAGGAGCTAACAATGTTTTGGCTTCCATTTTAACTGGGTTAACTTATAAAACCCAAAAGTCTAAATACAAATTAAATTTATTGCACATTCAAAATGGCGAAAGTCGTGCAGCCTTATTCGATCAGCGAACCGAAATCTCTAATGCCATCGATGTGGTTAAAGACAATCTGGAATATACCGAACGCTCTATATCGAACATACTGCTTTCTGGTTATCACACAAGCGAGGATGCCTCGTTTATTACAGAATGGAATCTGTCGCCATCGCTATCGAGAGTGTACGATAAAGACGTTAGGCTAACCACATTTATAGATCAAGGAGACGGTGCATATACCATAAGTTCAGATGCTGGATTTCCGGCGCGTATTTGGAGAGATTTAGAAGAAATTAACGCTGTTGGAAAACTAGATTTTACAAAAAAATACAACCTGTTTAATAAAAAAGCATCCTTAAAATTCGGCGGCTTGTTTAGCTACAAACAACGCGATTATTCCATATACAACTACGATGTGGGGTTTATTAACATAAGCCCAACGGTGTTTAATGGCAATCCTGATGCTATTTTGGCTACTGAAAATATTTGGACACGTGCATCTAACAGCGGGTCTTATATTCGAGGGAATTTTGAACCTGCAAACTCCTTCGATGCGAATCAAAATACGGCGTCTGGATACATTTCAAACGAATTTAAAATTACCGATAAGTTAAGAACCATTCTGGGGCTACGAGCAGAATACTTTACCTCGTACTTTACTGGGCAGAACAATACGGGAAGTGTTGTTTTTAATAACACCCAACTTCTTGACGAATTGGATTTTTTCCCATCGGCAAATTTAATTTATGGGTTTAATGAGCATATAAATTTAAGAGGCTCCTACTCTAAAACAACCGCCAGACCTAGTTTTAAAGAAAAATCGTTGGTACAAATTACCGATTTGTTAACGGGTACCATTTTTCTTGGAAACATCGATTTAAAACCGTCTTATATAGACAACTTCGATGTGAGATTAGAACTGTTTGGTGACGATTCGCAAATGCTAGCCTTAAGTAGTTTTTATAAAAAGTTTGTAGACCCTATAGAGCTGGTAGCCTATTCTGTAATTGCCCCAAACCAATTTACTCCGAGAAACTCACCATCGGCGAAAGTTTTAGGTTTAGAATTTGAAGCCAGAAAGCATTTTGGATTTATCGCTGAAGGTTTAAAAAATTTAAAAATGACCTTAAATATTTCAATAATCGATTCTGAAATTGAAATGGCTAAAGGTGCAGGACAAGAGTACGAATCGCGTCAAGCCTTTGCTAGAGATAATGAAACCATTAAAGATACGAGAGCGTTACAAGGGCAGTCGCCATTTTTAATCAATTCGAGTTTAAGTTACGAGAACCAAGCTATTGGCTTAGAAACTGCCATTTCTTTTAATGTTCAAGGAAAAACCTTAGAAGTGGTTGGGTTTGGACAAAATCCAGATGTGTTTGTACAGCCGTTTAATAGTTTAAATTTAAACGTATCGAAAACGATTGGCACTGCTAAAAATTCGACGATTAGTTTAAAAATCGATAATATCTTAAACGAAAAAAGACAAAGCTTATACGAATCTTATGGTGCCGAAAAAGTACCGTTTTCTTTAAGGCAACCAGGAACGGCATTTTCTTTAGGCTATAGTTTGAGTTTTTAATAAAATCGAATTTCAAGAAACTGCTCTTTTTGGTTTCCGTTATAAAAAGTGGTTCGATTAAAATAGTAAACATAAAAAAAGGGTTTCAATGTATACATTGAAACCCTTTTCTAAACTACTCTAACAACTAAAATTAAAAATTAATATCATTTTTAACTTCAGTCTCTTTTAGATTAGCAATTACGTTATCTTTATAATCTACTTCTTTTATGGTTTCATTAGTGTAATAAAACCATTTGCCGACTTTTTTACCATTATCATAATTACCAGAAACTGTCTTTTTGCCTGCTGTATCAAAACTTAACCATTCACCTTGCAATTTACCATCTACCGTGTAAGTTCCAGTCTGACTTACAACGCCATTGTCGTGATAATAAACAACCTCAATTAAATTGGTGTCCTTGTTAAGTTTTAAATCTCTCTTTTGTTGTGCAAAAGAAACCACAGTAATTAAAAAGGCAAAAAGTAAAATACTTTTCTTCATAATTATGGGGGTTTAACATTATCTATCAAAGATACAAATTTCGTAACCTTAAAACAACACTCCCGTAACGTTAAGTTAACATTTCCGCTTTAACTATTTGTCTTACAGGTCTTTAACAAAGTAAAATTTAACATTGGAAAATATTAATGTTTACTTAATGTTATGGTTACATTTAAATTAAATACAATTAACATATTTGCAATGTCTTAAGACAAAACAATTAGTTTTTCATATAATCTATTAGTTTTTGTCGACTACATTATCATGATTTCTAATGAGCTGCCTTAGGCCGAGGCAGCTTTTTTTATTTTAAACTTAATTATTAGGAAACATTCAGTTAACATTGGTTTTAGTTCTTTGCAGTGACAAAAAACTAATAATCTTATTATGAAAATTAAATTATTTGCATTATCCTTTTTTACGCTATTTTTAATGAACGCTCAGGATATTCAAACAGGTAAATTCGGAAAAGGCATTTTAAATCTTGTTGGTCAAGATAGCAGTTGGACCATGAAAGTAGCTGCGAGATTTCAACTTCTAGGAACATCAACTTTCGAAGTAGGTGAATTTGAAGAGGACAATAATAACCAATCGAGTTTTTTAGTACGTAGAGCGCGTTTAAAATTTGATGGTTATGCATTTAGCCCAAAATTAGAATACAAATTAGAGTTAGGACTATCTAACAGAGACCAGTCTGGAACATCTACTTATACAAGTAATACACCAAGACACGTCATGGATGCTGTTGTTAAATGGAATTTTTACGAAAATTTCGTGCTTTGGGTAGGTCAAACAAAACTTCCGGGTAACAGAGAACGTGTTATTTCTTCTGGAAACTTACAAATGGTAGACCGATCTTTACTTAACAGCCGTTTTAATATCGATCGTGATATGGGTGTTCAGTTAAGACATCAATTTAATCTTTCAGATAATTTTGTAGTAAAAGAAATTTTCTCTTTAGCGCAAGGTGAAGGACGAAATGTTACTACAGGAAATTTAGGTGGCTATGAATATACAGGACGTATCGAGCTTTTCCCAATGGGTGATTTTGAAAGTGAAGGCGATTATTCTGGTGGCGATTTAAAAAGAGAAGAAACTCCAAAGCTGTCGTTAGCTGTTGCCTACGACCATAATAATAATGCCGTAAGAAACAGAGGTAACCAAGGTACTTATATGGTAACCGATACCGGTTTTTATGAAACAAATGTTAATGTGTTTTTCTTAGATGCCATGTTTAAGTATAACGGATTTTCATTAATGGCTGAATATGCCGACAGAACTGCTGAAGATCCTATTGCTAAAAACTCTGATGGTTCACTAACAGGCGCAATAGTTCAAGTAGGTAAAGGATTAAACTTACAAGCAGGCTATTTGTTCAAAAACAACTGGGAAGTTTCTGGCCGATATACAAACATAGAATTAGACCAAAACATTACTGGAGCCAATCCAGAAAGTCAATATACCTTAGGCTTATCTAAATATTTAGTGGGCCATAAATTAAAAGTTCAAACCGATATAAGTCACTTAGAAGTTACTAACGGAACCAACGAGCTTTTATACAGATTACAATTTGATATCCATTTCTAATAAAAAAATACACGAATAAACATGAAAAAAAGTATAATTATTATCGCATTAGCGTCCCTTGCAATTGCTTGTGGGAACAAAAAATCGAACAATGATGGTGGTGACATATCCGAATTAACAGGAGCAATATCCATCGATGGTTCGAGTACCGTTTTTCCAGTAACCGAAGCTGTTGCTGAAGAATACAGAAATGAACAACCACGCGTTAAAGTAACCATTGGTGTGTCTGGTACTGGAGGCGGATTTAAAAAATTCTCGAGAGGCGAAACCAACATTTCAAACGCCTCAAGACCTATTAAAGATAAAGAAATAGAATCTTGTAAAGAAAACAACATTTCTTATGTAGAGCTAGAGGTCGCTTATGATGGTCTTGCTGTTTTAGTAAATCCAGAAAACACCTGGGTAGATAACTTTACAGTTGAAGAATTGAAAAAGATTTGGGAACCAGCAGCACAAGGTAAAATTATGAAATGGAATCAAATTAGACCAGAATGGCCTAACGAAGAGATCCATTTATTTGGCCCTGGTGTGGCATCAGGAACTTACGATTATTTTACAGAAGCCGTTGTTGGAAAAAGCGGTTCAAGTAGAGGTGATTTTACGGCAAGTGAAGACGACCACGTTTTAGTGCAAGGAATCGCTGGAGATAAATATTCATTAGGATTTTTCGGTTTAGCTTATTACACTGAAAACGCCGATAAATTAACTTTAATTGGTGTTCATAATGGCACTGAAGTTGTTAAACCTTCTTTAGAAACTGTTCGAAATGGTTCTTATACACCGTTATCAAGACCTTTATTTATCTACGTTAACAGCTCATCTGTTAAATCTCCAGAGGTGGTAGATTTTGTAAATTTCTACTTAAATAATGCTGGCGAACTGGCTGAAGATGTTGGCTACATTCCACTTCCAAAAGAACTATACACAAAGCAGAAAGAAAACTTTAAAAGTTTTGTTGAAAGTGTCAAATAAGAAAAAGATTTTTATAGGTCTATCAGGTGCTCTTTAGCATCTGATTTTCCTTATTTAATATTCTCCAATAAATGAGACGAATTAAAGAACAGATAATTGAAAAGTCGCTATTTTCTAGTGCCTTAATTACTATTGCTGTTACAATTGGTATTATTTTAGTTCTTTCAATCGAAGCTGTATATTTTTTCAAAGAAGTTTCAATTGTCGATTTTTTTACCGATACGCAATGGACACCATTGTTTACTGAAAAACATTTTGGTATTTTACCCTTATTAAGTGGTACATTTTTAACATCTCTAATTGCTATTTGCGTTGCTTTACCAATTGGTTTGTCTATAAGCATTTACTTAAGCGAATATGCACCAAAAAGCTTCCGGAAAACAGTTAAGCCTTTGTTAGAACTTTTAGCAGCGGTACCAACAGTTGTTTATGGTTTTTTTGCCTTAATTGTTGTAACTCCAATACTCCAAGACTTTATCCCCGGATTATCTGGATTTAATTCACTATCGGCAGGAATAGTAATGGGAATTATGATTATCCCATTTGTATCATCCATAAGTGAAGATGCATTGCATGCCGTTCCTAGTTCATTAAGAGAAGCTTCATTTGGAATGGGAGCAACAAAACTTCAAACGGCATTTAAAGTTATTGTTCCAGCAGCTTCTTCAGGTATTATAGTGTCCATTATTTTGGCAATATCAAGAGCTATTGGCGAAACCATGATTGTGGCTATTGCAGCAGGACAACAACCCCGGTTAACCTTAGACCCAACAGTGCCGGTAGAAACCATTACCGCTTACATTGTTCAGGTAAGTTTAGGCGATGTACAACATGGATCATTAGAATATAGAACCATTTTTGCTGCCGGAATTACATTATTTGCATTTACGTTCTTATTAAATACGCTTAGTTATAGAATAAGAAAAAAATACCAATCTAAGTATGAATAGCATTCAAAAAAACAGACTTAAAGATCAAATCTTCAAAATTTGGGGTATTGGTTGTACGCTTATTGGACTTGTTATTTTATTCTTTTTTATAGGAGATATTTTAATTGATGGGATACAACGAATCGATTGGGACTTTATAACAGATTTACCATCTAGAAAAGCCGAAAAATCTGGTATTTACACGGCGTTAATGGGAAGCATTTGGATTCTTCTTTTAACCACAATTATTGCACTTCCCCTTGGAGTAGCAGCAGCTATTTACCTAGAAGAATATAGCAAAAAGGGGAGATTATCGGCCTTATTAGAAATTAATATTTCAAATCTGGCAGGTGTACCCTCTATTATTTATGGTTTATTAGGCTTAGAAGTATTTGTAAGAGTAATGAGTTTAGGAGCTAGTGTACTTGCGGGTAGTTTAACATTATCGTTACTAATCCTTCCCATAATAATAGTGGCCACAAGAGAAGCCATAAAGGCAGTACCAACATCTATTAAAGATGCTTCGTATGCCTTAGGCGCATCGAAATGGCAAACCATCTGGCATCAAATTTTACCAGCTTCCAGCGGAGGTATATTAACCGGTGTTATATTAGCACTGTCTCGAGCAGTTGGAGAAACTGCACCACTAATTGTAATTGGCGCATTAGCGTATGTGCCCTTTGCTCCTGCATCGCCAATGGATGAATTTTCGGTTTTACCAATTCAAATATTCAATTGGATTTCTAGACCGCAACATGGTTTTATAGAAAATGCAGCCGCAGCAATTATCATATTATTATTAATTACATTTGTTATGAATGGCGTTGCAGTTTATTTCAGAAATAAATGGCAAAAGAAATTCAAATAACATGAACAGAGTTATAGAAAATACAATGGCCTTAGATAAAATAATAGACCTTTCTTTAAAGAAAGTACCAAAAATAGAAGTAAAAGATGTAAAAGTTTGGTACAGCGATTTTAATGCTATTAAAGGCATTAGCATGGAAATAAAACCAAACACGGTTACTGCCTTTATAGGCCCTTCGGGTTGTGGCAAATCTACATTTTTACGTTTATTTAATAGAATGAACGACTATATTGAAGGCTTTAAGCTAGAAGGTAAAATAAAAATTAACGGTGATAATATTTATAAGAAAAAAATAAATATTGAAGTGCTGCGAAAAGAAATAGGAATGGTATTTCAAAAACCAAATCCGTTTCCAAAATCTATTTTCGAAAATGTGGCTTATGGATTAAAAATCCAAGGAATAAAAGATAAAAAATTTATTGCAGAACGGGTTGAAAAAGCTTTAAAACAAGCTGATTTATGGAATGAAGTTAAAGATGATTTAAAAAAATCTGCCCTATCACTATCTGGTGGTCAGCAACAACGTTTATGTATTGCTAGAACTTTAGCTGTAGAACCTTCTATCATTTTAATGGACGAACCGACCTCGGCACTAGACCCTATTTCTACCGCAAAAATTGAACAATTAATTTTTGAATTAAAACAAAAATATACTATTATAATTGTTACTCATAATATGCAACAAGCCAGTAGAATAAGCGATTACACGGCTTTCTTTTATCTTGGAGAATTAATTGAGTTCGACAAAACCAAAAAAATATTTACTAATCCTGAAAAGAAACAAACAGAAAATTATATAACTGGTCGTTTCGGATAAATAAAAACATAATGGATAACGCTACATACCAAAGAGAAGTTATAAATCAAGCAGGTTTAGACATGCTTAATTTAAGTATGTCTCAGCTTGATAAAGCGAAAGAGGCTTTTATAAATCATGATAGTGATTTAGCAGAAGAAGTAATGAACATTGAAAATCGTGTTAATGCACTCGATTTAAAAATTGAAAAAGATTGCGAAAAATTTATAGCACTTTATAATCCAGTAGCTATAGATTTAAGATTTATTATGGCTGTTCGAAAAATAAATTACGATTTAGAACGAATAGCAGACCATGCATATGGCATTTCAAAATACGTTACAGATTCAAAAAATAAAATACCATCTAAATTACTTGAAGCCGTAGAGTTCGAAAAAATGTATTCCACCATTGTACTGATGTTCGAGAATATTTCTGAAGCATACCAAAACAAAAATGTAAAGACTGCAAGAAAAGTTTTTAAAAAAGATAAAATTTTAGATGAAATAAACCTGCAATCTTTTCAAGTTATTGAATCTGAAATAAAAAAGGACAACAACATTATTGCAGAAGCCCTCTTAGTATTTTCAGTTATTAAAAAACTAGAACGTGTAGGTGATCATCTTAAAAACGTAGCAGAAGAAATAATCTTTTACATTGATGCCGAGGTTTTAAAGCACAATAAAAAAAAGTAACCCTTATTAAAATAAAAGTAAAAAAAGAAGTCGTTAAGACTTCTTTTTTATTTGATACTATTTTTTTAAGATTAAAACCTATTAATTAGTTACTTTTGCAGCGTTAAATTAACGAATGTATTATGGAAAACATATATTTATATATGGTTATTGCTCTTGGTATTTTAGCCATTGCCGATTTGGTTGTAGGAGTAAGTAACGACGCAGTAAATTTTTTAAACTCAGCTATTGGCTCTAAGGCCATTCCTTTTAAAACCATTATGATTGTGGCCTGTATTGGCGTAGGTCTAGGCGCTATTTTCTCGAGTGGGATGATGGAGGTTGCAAGGTCTGGAATTTTTAACCCTCATGAATTTATGTTTAGTGAAATCATGATCATTTTTATGGCGGTTATGATTACAGATATATTGCTATTAGACTTTTTCAATACGGTAGGTATGCCAACCTCTACCACCGTTTCTATAGTATTTGAATTATTAGGCGCTTCGGTAGCCATGGCACTTATTAAAATAGGCCATAATGGAGGTAGCTTTTCAGAAGTTGTGAACTACATTAACACATCTAAGGCAACAGAAATTATTTTCGGTATTTTATTATCGGTAGTTATTGCCTTTTCGGTTGGAGCTGTTGTGCAATGGATCGCTAGACTTTTATTATCGTACAATTATGAAAGAAAAGCCAATTGGATTGGAGCTATTTTTGGTGGCATTGCCATTACTGCTATTACTTACTTTATTTTTATGAAAGGTATAGGAGGTACTACATATGCAAAACAGAGCTTTAGCATATTAGGAGGTGCAACTATAAAAGAGTTTTTAAGTAATCAAGCAGTTTCTATTATTTTCTTCAGCTTTATTTTTTGGTCGCTTCTTTCTTATGCCGTTATAACCTATGCAAAACAAAATATTTTTAAGATTGTTATCATTATAGGTACGTTTGCCTTAGCTCTAGCATTTTCTGGAAACGATTTAGTAAACTTTATTGGGGTTCCAATTGCAGGTTGGCAATCGTATACAGAATGGGCTGGATCGGGCGTCTTAGCAGAAAATTTTAGCATGGGCTTTCTAGCCGAAAAAGTACCTACTCCAACTTTATTACTAGTTATTGCAGGCTTGGTAATGGTTGTAACTTTATGGTTTTCTAAAAAAGCAAAAACAGTTACCGAAACAGAAATTAATTTATCGAGAGAAGGCGACGGGAAAGAACGTTTTCAACCAAACTTTTTATCTCGTGGCTTTGTAAGATTAGCCGTGGCTCTTTCTCAAATGTCTTCATATGTACTACCAAAAACTTGGCAAGACAAAATTGAAAAACAGTTTGAAAAACCAGTAATTAATTTAGCGCGATCTAAAACACACGAACTTCCTGCTTTCGATTTAGTAAGAGCCGCTGTAAACCTAATGGTAGCTGCCATATTAATTTCTTTAGCCACATCTATGAAATTGCCTTTATCTACAACCTACGTCACCTTTATGGTTGCCATGGGTTCGTCTTTAGCCGATAGAGCTTGGGGTGCAGAAAGTGCTGTATATAGAGTTGCAGGCGTTTTAAATGTTATTGGTGGATGGTTTTTTACCGCTCTCATTGCTTTTGTTGCAGCCGGAACAATTGCCTATTTATTAAATTGGAACGTAGATGTAATGGTTCCTATTTTATTGCTAATTTCCTTCTTATTAATAATTAGAAATTACATTGCACATAGAAAACAGTCTAAAGAAGTAAAAGCAGAAGATAGCTTAACAAAATCTGAGAGTAGCTCAATACAGGGTGTAATCCACGAAAGTGCTACTAACATCGCAAATGTTGTAAAACGAACTAATAAAATTTATACCAACGCTATAAATGGTTTGGCGAAACATGATTTAGCACTGCTACAAAAAAATAAAAAACAAATTGTAAAACTGTCTAGTGAGGTTGATGAATTGCGCGATAATATCTTTTATTTCATTAAAAATTTAGATGAATCGAGTGTTGGTGCTAGTAACTTTTACATTCATATTTTAGGTTATCTACAAGATATGGTGCAATCTTTAGAGTACATAACCAAGGTAAGCTACAAACATGTTAACAATAATCATAAAAAATTAAAATTCAACCAAATAAAAGAGCTCAAAGAAGTTGACGAACGCTTCGACACATTTTTTAATAACACTAAAAATGCGTTCGATTCGCGTTCTTTCGAGCAAATTGGTATCATTTTAGGTAGAAAACAAGAAATCTTAGGATTGGTTGGTGCTAAAATACAAAAACAGGTAGACCGCACGCGTACAGAAGAATCGAGTCCTAAAAATACCACCTTATATTTTAGTTTATTATTAGAAACGAAAGATTTATTAAATGCCACAATGAATCTTTTAGAAGAGTATTACAAAGCCCACGATAGCTCTGTAAAACCAGCAACGTTGGTGACACCAAATACCGATACTAAGCAATAAGCATTCATAAAATTAGTTAACTACAAAGCCATCCCAATACGATGGCTTTGTGTTTAAATAAATATACTTTTCAACAGTAATTAGCGAAGTAGTTCCCTATTTTTGCTGAAATTTTAAAACAAATAAAATGATTACAACAAACGAATACTTTAACGGTAATGTAAAATCTTTAGGATACGTAACTCCTAATGGAAAATCTACTTTAGGTGTTATGAATGCGGGAGATTACGAATTTGGAACCTCTACACACGAAACCATGATTGTTGTTGAAGGAGAAATGACCGTTAAATTACCAGAAGCTTCAGAATGGGTGACTTATAAAGCAGGTGAAGCTTTTGAAGTAGATGCTAATAAAAAATTTCAAGTGAAAGTTTCTGCGCAAACGTCATACTTGTGTCAGTATAAATAATTCTTCTTCATCATTTTTTGAAAATCGATTAGACTCTCTGAAAAGTCAAAACTAGTCGTCATTACGAACGGAGTGAAGTAATCTGTTCATTGAATACTAATTGCTTCGTTTTTTTGAATGAAGTAAAACATAAACTTTTCAGACAGTCTTTATTCATTATCCAAAATTTTAACTTTCGCCGTTTAGAACTTTTTCCTCCAATAAAACATCTTTGTGACTATAGAGTAATTCGGCTACTTCAATTAATTTTTTAGTGATTTGATTTACGTTTGTAAAATCATTGAATAACGACGAAGCCATTTCGGCGGTTATTAAATCTTTTCGGATTAATCTATCAATCGATTTATTACTTTTTCTAATATGCGCCTTGGCATCCTGCTTTAATTGCGCAAGTATTTCGGCATATTTAAGGCTTTCCTCCTCGGTTCTGAACAAATAAATAGTGCGTAATACCATGGTTAACTTTTTCCTAAAACCATCGTATTCCTTTTGTACGTCCTTATTATCATGACTAAATGATGCACTGATATTTCTATTTAATTCTTTAACATCTTTTATAATTTCAATCATTTTCCGATTAGCCACTTTTATATCAGATATTATTTTTTGCTGCTTTTTACGCAGTTTTAATTTGCTTTCTGCCGTTGTAGCATACCTAATGATTTCTCCGTAAATGGTTTTAACTTTTTTGTAATAAATATCATCGACATTAATATTAAAATCGGTTGTCGATTTTTTAACTACAGCCTTAATTTTTAAATCCGAAATCACATCTTCCCGATGAATATTTAAAGCATGGGCAACAATTTCGAAAATAGCATTCTTAAAAAGGTATTCAGACTCCTTAAACAAAGAAGAAATTACCGCACTGGGGAATTCTAAAACAGATTCGTTTAAATACTTAGGTTCGTCGACATCTTTATCGATTTGTTCTTTAAATAATTTCATTAAAACCCGTTCTAATTTTTTAATAAACGGAATCATTAACACCACTCCTAAAACATTAAAAATGGTATGAAACAGCGCTAATTTCAAAGTATAGTCCGAGGCTGCTATGTTTAGAAACTCAGCGATTACACGAACCAAATTAGCTAATGGATAAATAAAAATTATGGCCACAACCGCGGTAACAACATTAAATATTAAATGAGCACCTGCCAATCTTTTACCAGCGATATTAGAGCTTAATGAACCTATAATAGCTGTGATAGTACTCCCAACATTGGCTCCGACAGATATTGCTAAGGCGTTTTCATATTCAATTTGGCCCACAGATAAGGCGGTTAATATTAAGGCCATTGTTGCGCTACTCGATTGCAAAACTGCGGTGATAACGATGCCTATGCCCGTATAAACAATCACACCGAAAAATCCAGGGATGGCATATTGTGTTAGGTCTATGTATTGTTTAAACACATCGAAACCTTCTTTCATATAATGAATTCCTAAAAAGAAGAAACCAAGTCCCGCTAAAACATTCCCAACGGCTTTTAATTCGATTGTTTTTTGAAACGAAAAAACAAGTCCGAATACCAACATGGGCAATGCCAGAGCAGCAATTTGTATTTTAAGTCCAAAACCAGCTACCAACCAGGTGGTTGCCGTGGTACCAATATTAGCACCAAATACCAACCCCATGCCGCTCGCTAAATCTATTAAACCAGCACTTATAAAGGAAATTGTTATAACAGAAACCAAAGAGCTTGACTGAATTAATGCAGTAACAACGGCACCAACCGAAAGGCTTTTATAAAGTTTGTTTGTCGCTTTTTTTAAAATATTCTGAAGTGGCCCTTTTGAAAATACCCGAAACCCTTCTTCTAACATGATGATTCCAAACAGCAAAATAGCAACACCGGCTATAATCGTTTCAAAGTTCGGATAGAGGTATAATAAAAAGGCTAAAACAATTAAAAATGCGATAAAAAAGATTCTCCTAACCATTTCTTAGTGTTTTTAGCAACTTTTGGAAATAAACGTTAATATAATACAAAGTTTATACAAACTCAAAACGAAAACGGTAGGAAATACATAAGCCATTAAAAATGGCTTGATGTTCAAATAAAAAAGGCACCTCGTTTGAGATACCTTTTTATAACACTTAATTTGAAATTGCGTTCAAATAATTTGGGGCAAACTTTTTAAGACCCACACATCAAGCAATCGTCGCCTTCTGCTGCTTTAGCTTGTGCAATAAGCGCTTTCATTTCTTCGGCACTCATAGGCTCCGCTTCGGGTGTTTGCTGTTGTTTTGAGAATTTGGCTGCTGTTTTTTCGGCAATGTGCTTTTTCTGCTCTTGATCTACAACCGGATTAACCACCGCTACCTCTTCGGCAACGGGTTCTTCCTTTTTTGTGGTTGATAATGTAAACTTAATAGCATCAACTGCACTCTTAGTACGCAAATAATACATCCCTGTTTTCAAGCCACTTTTCCAAGCGTAAAAATGCATCGATGTTAATTTCGCCATAGTAGCGCCTTCTAAAAACAGGTTTAAAGATTGCGATTGGTCAATAAAATATCCGCGTTGGCGAGACATATCAATTATGTCTTTCATACTTAGCTCCCAAACGGTTTTGTACAAGTCCTTGATATCTTGAGGGATAACATCAATTCCTTGCACCGAACCGTTTGCTCGCATAATTTCTTGTTTTAAGCTATCGTTCCATAAACCAAGTTCTACTAAATCTTCTAGTAAATGCTTGTTAACAACAATAAACTCGCCCGATAATACACGACGTGTGTAAATGTTTGACGTATAAGGCTCGAAACACTCGTTATTTCCTAAAATTTGAGATGTAGAAGCCGTTGGCATTGGTGCCACTAATAGTGAATTACGAACGCCATGTTTCAAGACTTGCTTACGCAATTTATCCCATTCCCACATGCCGCTTAACTCCTCGTCTTTTAATCCCCATAGGTTATGTTGAAAGTCACCTTTGCTTATTGGAGATCCTTCATAAGTTTGATAAGGTCCTTCGGCTTTAGCTTCTTCCATACTTGCTGTTACCGCAGCAAAGTATAGCGTTTCAAAAATATCTTGGTTTAATTTTTTAGCTTCATCACTTGTAAAAGGCATACGCAATTGAATAAACGTATCGGCTAATCCTTGTACACCTAAACCTATTGGACGATGACGCATATTAGAGTTTTTAGCCTCTGGAACCGGATAGTAGTTTCTATCTATGACACGGTTTAAATTTTTTGTTACGCGTTTGGTAATACGGAACAGTTCTTTATGATCGAATTCCCCATTTTTAACAAACATAGGCAATGCAATGGATGCTAAATTACATACAGCAACCTCATCTGGAGACGTATATTCCATAATTTCGGTACATAAGTTTGAGGAACGAATAGTCCCTAAATTTTGTTGATTCGATTTACGGTTGGCCGCATCTTTATACAACATATAAGGCGTACCCGTTTCAATTTGCGATTCTAATATTTTCTCCCAAAGTTCGCGTGCTTTTATGGTTTTACGCCCTTTTCCTTCGGTTTCATATTTTATATATAAAGCTTCAAACGTTTCGCTATGTACTTCGTCTAATCCAGGGCATTCGTTCGGGCACATTAATGTCCATGGTCCATCTTCTTGCACACGTTTCATAAACAAATCAGAAATCCACATGGCATAAAATAAATCGCGTGCACGCATTTCTTCTTTACCGTGGTTTTTCTTCAAGTCTAAAAATTCGAAAATATCCGCATGCCAAGTTTCTAAATAGATTGCAAAACTTCCTTTACGTTTTCCGCCACCTTGATCTACATAACGCGCCGTATCGTTAAATACTTGTAGCATAGGCACAATACCATTACTAGTCCCGTTGGTTCCACCTATATAACTTCCGGTTGCACGCACATTATGAATAGCCAACCCAATACCACCAGCAGATTGCGATATTTTAGCCGTTTGTTTAAGGGTATCGTAAATACCATCAATACTGTCTTCTTTCATGGTTAAAAGGAAACAAGACGACATTTGTGGTTTTGGGGTTCCAGAATTGAAAAGTGTAGGTGTAGCGTGTGTAAAATATTTTTTAGACATGAGCTCGTAGGTCTCGATTACCGATTCTATATCGTTTAAATGAATTCCTACGGCAACGCGCATTAACATGTGCTGTGGGCGTTCGGCAATTTTGCCATTAAGCTTTAATAGATACGAGCGTTCTAAAGTTTTAAATCCGAAATAATCGTAACCAAAATCGCGGTTATAAATTATGGTAGAGTCTAAAACATCTTTATTATCCATGATAACCTGATACACATCGTCGGCTAAAAGCGGTGCATCTTTGCCGGTTCTTGGGTTTACGTAAGTGTACAAATCATGCATAACCTCACTAAAGGTTTTCTTGGTGTTTTTGTGCAAGTTAGACACCGAAATTCTGGCGGCTAAACGCGCATAATCGGGGTGTGCAGTGGTCATGGTTGCAGCAATTTCGGCAGCAAGATTATCAAGTTCGCTGGTGGTTACGCCATCATACAATCCCTCAATAACACGCATGGCTACTTTTAATGGATCTACCAATTCGTTTAATCCGTAACACAATTTTCGCACTCTTGCGGTAATTTTGTCGAACATGACTTGTTCTTTTCTGCCATCTCTTTTTACTACATACATAATTTTTACACGTTTTTTAAATTTTCTGATACACCTTCAGAAAAATGATTAATTATTTATTCCAAATATTCACTCTAATAGCTATTAGACTAATACTTAGATGGTTTGGTTGGTTTTAAAAAAATATTAAATTTCTCGTTTCACCGAAATCAACTCAGTGAAAGTAGATGAGAACACACTCTTATTAACAGTAAAATATATTTTTGATCGCTTGGTTTTCTATTTAGAAATCGGCGTCAAAAGTAAATTTATCTTGTTCTTCCTCTTTATTAAGAACACCTGCTTTTTGATATTCGGACACACGTTTCTCGAAGAAATTGGTTTTTCCCTGTAACGAAATCATATCCATAAAATCAAAAGGGTTCGCCGTATTGTACTCTTTATCGCAGCCTAACTCAAACAGTAATCTATCGGTTACAAATTCTAAATACTGAGACATTAATTTCGCATTCATACCTATTAAACTCGCTGGCAGTGATTCTGTAATAAACTCACGTTCAATATCTAAGGCATCAATTAAAATTTCTCGTATACGCGCTTTTGGCACTTTATTTACCAAGTGTTTGTTATGTAAATGAACCGCAAAATCGCAATGCACCCCTTCATCTCTAGAGATTAACTCGTTAGAAAATGTAAGTCCTGGCATTAAGCCTCTTTTCTTTAACCAGAAAATGGAACAAAAGGCTCCGGAAAAGAAAATACCTTCAACCGCTGCAAACGCAATTAAACGTTCTGCGAAACTTGGCGATTCAATCCATTTTAAGGCCCACTCTGCCTTTTTCTTAATAGCCGGAAAGTTCTCTAAGGCGTTAAATAATAAATCCTTTTCTTTCTCGTCTTTAACATAAGTATCAATTAAAAGCGAATAGGTTTCACTATGAATATTTTCCATCATAATTTGAAACCCGTAGAAGAATTTCGCTTCGCTATATTGCACTTCGCTTACAAAGTTTTCTGCTAAATTTTCGTTTACAATACCATCGCTGGCTGCAAAAAAGGCTAAAATGTGTTTTATAAAATAACGCTCGTCATCATTCAACTTGTTTTTCCAGTCTGTAAGATCTTGATGCAAATCAATTTCTTCTGCGGTCCAAAAACTAGCCTCCGATTTTTTATACCATTCCCAAATATCATGATGTTCGATTGGAAAAATAACAAAACGATTTTTGTTTTCTTGTAAAATGGGTTCAATAGCTTGAGACATTGTTGTTTTTTGTTTTTAATGAGTGTTAAACGAATAATTTCACCGATTCGGGAACAACAAAGATTCAAAAATGAAGTTAAAAATGAAAGGTATAGTTATAAACATTGTCAAAAAGTTTTTAACAATTACACAACTTCCTAACAACATGAAGTTTACAAAAAAAAATGGCTTTTTTACTGTTTATCAGCTATTTAGCTTTTTTTATTTTTTGAAAAGTTTACAATAAAAAACAAGTATTTTTGTTTCAAACCCCTTATTTTAAAGGCGTTTTCAGAGATAATTTGAAGTTATTACAACTTGTTAGCAACCTTCTCTAATTCGCGGTACCAATCTTCTCCAAATTTTCTAATCAAGGCTTCTTTTACAAATTTATACACCGGAACTTGCAATTCTTTACCCAAAATACAGGCGTCGTCGCAGATTTGCCACTTATGATAATTGACTGCCGAAAATTCGCTGTAATCTTGAACTCTTATGGGGTACAAATGACAAGAAACTGGTTTTTTCCAGGTTATTTCACCTTGGTTATAGGCTTCTTCGATAGCGCAAAGTGCCACCTTTTTTTTATCGAAAATAACATAGGCACAATCGGCGCCATTAATTAATGGGGTTTCTAGGTCGCCATCTTCAGTAGTAATATAAACGCCTTGAGACTCGATGGCTTTAATACCTTCTTTACGTAAAAAAGGCTTTACTTTCGGATAAATAGATTTTAATATTTCGGCTTCTTCCGCATCTAAAGGTGCTCCGGCATCCCCATCAATACAGCAAGCTCCTTTACATGCAGACAGGTTGCATAAAAAGTCTTTTTCTATAATTTCTTCTGATACGATGGTATTGCCTAACTGAAACATATTTGCTAATTATCTAATAGGCAGCAAAAATAGCTAACTTAAATATTATATAACATAGATATTCCCTTTAATCCTTTACTTTTGCAACAAATTTTAAAAAGTCTAAGAATGCAATTTAATTTTAAAGAAATATTTACCGCTTTTATGGTATTATTTGCCGTAGTCGATATTATTGGAAATATTCCCATAATAATAGACTTGCGAAAAAAGGTGGGGCATATAAACAGCCGCAAAGCCTCTATTATTTCGGGCGTGATAATGATTTCATTTTTGTTTTTAGGAAAAAGCATATTAAACCTTATTGGTATTGACGTAAACTCGTTTGCTGTTGCAGGAGCCTTTATTTTATTTTTTATCGCTTTAGAAATGATTTTAGGCATTACACTTTATAAACATGAAGAACATACTTCGGATACCGCTTCGGTATTTCCATTGGCATTTCCACTCATTGCTGGTCCTGGTAGTTTAACCACGCTTTTATCATTACGCGCTGAATTTGAAACCAATAGCATTATTATAGCGATCATTTTAAATGTTATTGTTATTTTTATTGTGCTAAAAACATCAAAAACTATAGAGCGCTTTTTGGGGCAAAACGGTATTAGTATTATTAGAAAAATATTTGGTGTGGTATTGTTAGCGATTGCAGTGAAACTATTTGCCTATAATATTAAAGCGTTATTTGAACTTACTTAATTTTTAATTATCATGAAAATTGCAACTATTATAATAAGTGTTATTGCTTTGGGTCTCGCCATTTTTAATGCTACAAAAGTGAATTTGGAAGCTCCTTTTGAAGGCGAAAGTATGGTGGCATTAATAACTATTTTAGCTTCGCTTTGCGCCATACTAATGATGCTTATTCTAAGAATCTCTAAACGTATAGAACAAAAAGTAAAAAAACGACACTAATGTTTGATGCCTTAATTATTGGCGGTGGCGCTGCGGGTATGCAATGTGCTTTGGTATTAGGTTCGGCAAAAGAAAAACCTTTTGCTGCGCATAAACATATTGGCATTATTATGCACCAAAAAACATCGCATTTACAAACGGCATTGTTTAACAATGTACTTGGTTTATCCCCTGGCACAACCGGCGAATCTATTTTAAATGAAGGCAAAACCCAATTAAAAACGCTATATCCACATGTTGAGCAGATTGAAAACGAAAAAGTTTTAGAGATTTCAAAGCATGAAGGTATTTTTATCGTAGTTACCAACAAAAAATCTTATAGCGCGAAAATAGTTGTTGTTGCGGTAGGCTACACGAATTTATTTACTATTAAAGGATTAGATCACTATATAGAACCGCACCCAAGAACGGAACTTGAAAAAGACCGCATTTGGCTAAAAAATACCGACCATCTTATTGAAGAAAACTTATATGTTGCTGGCACCTTAGCGGGCTGGCGCAGTCAATTTGCGATAGCCGCAGGTAGCGGCGCACAAGTTGCGACTGATATTTTAACGCTTTGGAATGGTGGGAAGCATGTTAAGGTGCATGATAAGATTGGTTAGCCTTATAAAGTAGACTCAAAATTAAGACCTTAGCATGGATGCTAATTAAAAATGCTTTGGCAAATCTTTACTCCCGTGAAGTACTCTAACAATTCGAATATAATCTTCTTGAATTCTATAAAATATAACGTGCTCTTGTTCTGTAATACTAAATAAACCTTTTTTGATTTCTTTTCGTGTTCTTCCAATTTTCGGATTAATTACCAAGCTTTCAAAAACACTATCTAAATCGTTAAGATATTTAATAGCCTGAACGGTACTAAATTGGTATTCTGTGTAATCAAAAATATCCTCAAGATCGTTATCAGCGCTTTCAGATAACAAATATCCTTTTAGTTTTTCAACCATAAAACTTATTTAGTTCGCGCCTTGTCAGAAATAATATCGGAAATTTTTCGCTTGCTAGTTGCACCTGTCCATCCTTTTTCTATTTCGGCTTTTAAATCGAAAATAACTCTATGTCTATACATTTCATGCAAGCGCAACGCATCTCTTACAAGTTCACTTGCATTCTGAAAATCCCCAGATTCAATTTGATTGGCAATATACTCTTCTTGCTTTTTTGTTAAACTTACGTTCATGTGTATGTGTTTAAATTAATATATGTCAAATTTAACAAATATGTTCATATTTAGCAAATATAGACATGAACTAGTAAACATCGCCATTTATTGACACCAAAAAACACAAGTTCTTACCGACATTTTAAGGCTTTGGAATGATGGGAAGCATGTTACGGTGCATGATAAGATTGAATAAAATTATCTCATTAAAAGTATCTTCTGAAAAACACTTTCTCTAATAAATAAGGAGGTTGCTTATTTCTTTTTATTACTCAACTCAATAACCTCTTCAATCATAATATCGTGTTTATTAAACACCTCTTCAAAAGCTCCAGTGCCATAAAGTTGGTCTGCTAAAGTAGCTTTTAGGTATTGCTTTACTTGATCGTGATAGGCTACAAAGGTTAATTTAGATTCGGTTCTTAAATTTAAATACTCTTGAAAGTCGTAAATCATAGCTTCGCTAACTTCAAAATTATCTATAAAATCCTGTCTGGAAATCCCTTTATATTTCTTTCTGTCTTTTTCTAATTCTTCAAAAACAAAATAGCCTATAAAACCACGACGTTGTAAATAGGTTAATGTTTCATTTTGCATACCACTATCTATTGGCACAAAAACATCGGGAATAATACCACCGCCGCCGTACACAATTTTACCTTTTGGTGTTTTGTATTTTAAAGAATCGGCGACTTTAATCTTATCTGGGTCTAACAACTCACCACTATCAAGTCTTTCGAAATATTCGTCGTAATAATCTTTATTGCCATTGGTATATGGTCGCTGAATAGAACGTCCTGTTGGCGTATAATATCTAGACACGGTTAAGCGTACCGCGCTTCCATCGCCTAAATCCATTTCGCGTTGTACCAACCCTTTGCCATACGAACGCCTACCAACAATAGTGCCTCTATCGTTATCTTGCAACGCTCCTGCTACAATTTCGCTTGCCGAAGCAGAGTTTTCATTAATTAAAACATAAATCTTCCCTTTCTCGAAATCGCCTTTACTGGTCGCATAATTTTTTTCGATGTTACCTCTTCTATTTTTTGTGAATAGAATAAGCTTATTATCTTCTAAAAACTCATCAACAATTTGTTCGGCAATCCCTAAAAATCCGCCTGGGTTATCGCGTAAATCCAACGCGATTTCTTTAGCGCCTAAGGCTAAAAGTTTATCTAATCCTGTTTTAAATTCTTTATAGGTAGATTCGGCAAACCTGTTTACTTTTATATAGCCCAATTTGTCGGTTAACATATAAACGGCATCCACGCTTCTTATAGGAATATTAGATCGTTTTACGGTAAAATCTAGCAGCTTTGGTTCTCCTTTTCTAAATACTTTTAAATTCACCTTGCTGTTTAAAGGTCCTTTAAGCTTTTTTATAAGTTCGCCATCATTTAATCTACTGCCAAAAAGCGTATCGCCATTGGCCATAATTATTCGGTCGCCTCCTTTTATGCCTGCTTTAGCACTCGGACCTCCTTCTATGGCTCTAATTACGGTAATAGAATCGCGGTAGGTATAAAAACTCACCCCAATACCCACAAAATCGCCTTTCATGTTTTCGTTAACACTCTGCATTTCAGATTTTGGAATATATACCGAATGTGGGTCTAGATTTTCTAAAATACCATTTACCGTTACATCTACAATGCTATCGGTATTTACATTATCTACGTAATCGTAATCTATATAATCAATAAGTCTGTTGAGCTTGTCCTTTTTACTGTTTTTAGAAAACAATTTATCAGACGAATCGCTAAAATTAAGCTTTCCACCAATAAAAATCCCAGCGGCTATAGCAACCCCTAAAAATAATGGTAGATATTTTTTTTTATAAGCCATTATGCTTTTAAATCTTCAATTAGCGTTAATTCTATGCCTGCCTTTTCCAAAAATTTTAATCCAGAATCGTCTTTATAAGGTTCGTTATATACCACTTTTACAATGCCTGCCTGATGGATTAACTTACTGCATTCTTTGCAAGGCGACATGGTAATATAAAGCGTTGCGCCTTTACACGATTGGGTAGAGGCTGCTACTTTTAAAATAGCATTGGCCTCGGCGTGCAACACATACCACTTGGTGTAACCAGCGTCGTCTTCACAAAAATTTTCAAAACCCGATGGCGTACCGTTGTAACCATCAGAAATTATCATCCGGTCTTTTACTATTAACGCACCAACTTGTCGGCGTTTACAGTAAGATAATTTTCCCCATTCTTGGGCTATTCTCAAATAAGCTTTGTCGTATTTAAGTTGTTTTTTATCTGGCATTCAATTTATTTAAAAATTATGGCGCTACCCTCATTTTATGTTTTAGTTTCAAAAAAAAAAAAATAAGTACAATTCGGGTCGGGCTATACATTACAATCTTTTACTAAAAAGTAAAAGGATTTTCATTTCTATCCCTAGCGCAAAACAATATAACGAAGATACTTGGTTCGTATTTTAATTACAACGCAAGTTCGTTAAAGTTTTTATAATTATGCCGTATTTTTAGCTGTAATTCTCTGTTGCGTTAGGGATTGCAGCGGTATCCTTTTTAAAAAAAAGCGTGACCGATTTTACTAATAACTAACCAAATACCACGGCAAATACGCTGTTATTTTAAAGATCTGGTATTTTTTTAAAAAGATTTAGCTAAAAGCCCGACCCTTTTGGGTAACGCCCTTAATATTTAGCTAAAAAATCGCTGTTTAAAATCATGGGAATAACCAAGCCTACTACCACTGCCGAAATTACCATAATCCAATCGCGCTTATTAAATCTGAAAATTGATTGCGATATATAGCCAAATATTAACACCGCTAAAACGATGATGAGTTGTGCTATTTCGATACCTAAAGCAAATTCTAATAGTAATAATAGTTTACTATCGGTATCACCTAAAAGCATTTTAAATTCGCGGGCAAACCCAAGGCCATGTATTAATCCGAAAAAAAGAGTTGATAAAAATAAGATGCCCACTTTTTCTTTTTGAGCCCCTTTACCCGAGGTAAAGACGTTAAAAAGCGCCACAATTAATATGGTTATGGGTATTAAAAACTCTACCATGGATGCTTGAACACTAATAATGCCGTACACCGCTAAAACCAGCGACAGCGTGTGACCAAGAGTAAACATAGACACTAATAAAAATATCCGTTTCCAGTCTTTAAACATATACGGAACGGTTAGCACTATAAGAAACAATACGTGATCGTAGGCTTTTATATCGAGTACATGGTAAATACCATATTGAACATTAAACCAAAAATTTTCTAGCATAATATCTTAGATTACAGGGAGCGCCAAATATACAATTATTTAGATTCTATTTTTGTTGGGTGGTATTTTTTATCGAGCTGAAAAAGCATTTCGTTGGTAATGTCTTCTAAATTAAACGCGTGTTTCCATTTCCAATCTTGTCTGGCATACGAGTCGTTTATATTTTTCGGCCAACTATTCGCTATTTCTTGTCTGTAATCGGGCTGGTATTGAATGCTAAAATCTGGAATGTGTTTTTTAATTGATTCTGCCACTTGCTTTGGCGTAAAACTGATAGCCGATAAATTGTAAGACGATCTAATTTTAATAGCATCATTACTGGCTTGCATAATATCTACAGTAGCTTTTATCGCATCGTCCATAAACATCATGGGGAGTTCGGTATCTTCTGCTAAGAAGCAATTATAGTGCCCATCGGTAATGGCTTTATGATAAATTTCTACCGCATAATCGGTTGTACCGCCGCCTGGTAAGGTTTTCCAACTAATAATGCCTGGGTAGCGTAAACTGCGCACATCGACCCCATATTTGTTATGGTAATATTCACACCAACGCTCGCCCACTTGCTTGGTAATGCCGTAAACGGTTGTGGGCTCCATTACCGTATATTGTGGCGTGTAGTTTTTTGGTGTTGTGGGTCCGAATACCGCAATACTCGATGGCCAAAATATGTGTTTAACAAATTTTGCTCGCGCCAAATTTAATACATGGAATAACGATTCCATATTTAAATCCCAGGCTTTCATGGGGAATTTTTCTCCAGTAGCACTTAACATCGCAGCCATTAAATAAATTGTGTCTATATTATATTTTTCGACGCACACCTTAACGCTGGCATAATTTTGAGCATCAACAATCTCGAAAAGACCCGAATTAACAACTTCTAAATTACTGTAACTTATATCGCTGGCAATAACATTATCGTGCCCATATATTTCTCTTAGTTTGAATGTTAATTCTGAACCTATTTGACCACATGCGCCAATTATTAATATTTTAGACTTCATTTAAAACTGCATTTATAAAGATTTTTCAAAATTAATAAGATTTTGTTGATAATAATATATTTTAAATCCGAAATATTGTTAATTTGATTATTTGATATGCAATTAAAAAACAAACTAAACTTATATCTTTGTGCTTTACTTTACAAATTTTACTAATGAAGGTTTATTTTTTAAGTGTAATAATAATGGTTTCTTTTTTTTCTTGTAACAAACAACAAGAACAGACCGCATTACCTGTAAACAACAAAGCAGAAAGCCTGTTAATTAAAGAAAAAGATATTGCCAAACTAATATATACCGATTATATTTTAGATGATCGCACCGAAGCTATTGTTACAAACTGGTTTGAATATGCGCAACTTCAAAATGCTATAAATAAAGTAAAAAAAGGCGATTTCACTTTTTTTAAAAATAATAACAAGGCTATTTCAGAATTATTAAGAAATTTTAAACAAACCATACCAGTTGAAGTGAATACGCCTTCTATTTTAGTTAGAATAACATCGCTTGAAACCAAAATTTACAAATTAGAAAGTATTTTAAAATTATCGCCCTCTAAGAAACCCGAAATTTTAGAACTCACCAAAGAACTGCTGATTGCTTTTTCTAATTTAAACCTTCAAATGAATAAAAAATTAGAAGCCGATAATATTGTTATCGAAAAGCCTATAAACTAAAAAAGGAAAACATTTTAAACGCTTTCCTTTCTCAATTTGAATATTTGTTGCTTTTTACTTTTTAGGTTGTGCCGATTGCGATTGCAGCATTTGCTTTTGTCTCAACAACTCGTTTTTGGTAATTTGTATTAAATTAAAATTTGGCGAAGCTTTTAATGTAGCATCCAAAATATCTACTGCAGCATCTATATTTGCTTTCGCATCTTTATTATACGCTAACAGGGCATCTAAATACATAAAGGCAGATTTTAATGGCACCTCATAAGGAGATTGCGACTCATAATACGCCTTTTTCTGCTCTTCTTTAGAGTTTGCTAAACCATATTTAATGTACTTTTCGGCATCTGTTAATTTTTTAGTTTGTAAATAAAGTTCAGCCAATTCGTAGGCAACTAAAGCATTTGGCGATCTTTTAAACATTTCTTCAAAATGTCCGGCAGCTAAATCTGGTTGTTTCACAGCTTTCAATGATACGGCTTTTACCTGAATGGCAATATCGGTATCGTTTAATACTTTTTCGATACCAATCGTGTTTAATGCCTCAACATATTTACCTTCGCTCATATAAATATAAGCCAACGTATCTTTTCGGGCTTCAGAAGGGGCAATAACATTTAAATGCGTTAAAGCGTTTATAATTCCTTGCACATCGCCTTGTATTTGCATTTGCTTGTAATAAGCTTCAAAATGTTTAAGTAAATCGGCATTGCTTTGTGCGCTAACAAAAATACTGCTCAACATTATTCCTAATACTACTATTCTTTTCATCGGTTCCTTTTATTTGTTTTTATTTATCTATTCGCATGCATCATTTTACAAAATGCAAAATTACAAAATGCTTTGCGAGATTAGGTTGTTTTTAAAATGTTAAAGCTATAAAAAAATACTATTTTAATCTCCAAAAAAATAGATTATTAGGAAAACAAAAAAAAAATAAGTACATTAGAATTACTAAAATTTATAATCATGGGAATTAAAAGCTTTTTAGCCTCTAGAAAAAATCAAAATAAGATAACTAACGATGTGCCTTTAAGGGTAAGTGATTATATGACTACAAAATTAATAACTTTTAAAGCAGATGAACGTATTGATAAAGTTATTGATGCCTTAATTAAGTACAAAATTTCTGGCGGACCAGTTGTAAACGATAAACATGAACTTATTGGAATTATTTCTGAAGGTGATTGCATTAAACAAATTAGCGAAAGCAGATATTATAATATGCCAATGAACGATCATACGGTTGAAAGTTGTATGGTTAAAAATGTTGAAACTATTGATGGAAACATGAATATTTTTGATGCTGCAAACAAATTTTTAGAATCTAAACACAGACGATTCCCAATCGTTGAAAACGGAAAATTGGTAGGTCAAATTAGCCAAAAAGATGTGCTTAAAGCCGCAATGGGTATGAAAGGTAATAACTGGAAATAAGCTTAAACGCTTAATCCCCTAGATTCCTTAGATTCTGGTAAATCTGTAATAATAAGTTTTTGAGTTTCAGAATGGTTTAGACTTGCTATTTTTGAATAATTATAACCTTCTAAAGGTTCCGATAAGGTATTCCATTTTACAACGCCAGCAACCGTTATCTTTTCGCCTATTTCTATAACACCTTCTTGATATCGGAGTTGTTTATGGAAACCGAAAAAGTTTTTACTATCCATATTGTATTTTTCTAACAATGCTAGCGCCTCTGGCGTAGGTTTATTAAAAACACCAGACGTGAGCTTAGAATCTACTACTAAATAACTTACATAATTTTTAGGGTTCTGGGTGGAATTTATAAGAACAAAACTCCCATTTTGTTCCATAAAAAAAGGGTCTATTTTCTCTTCATTCACCACCGTTTTCCAGTGCGAATTTTTACCGGTACTCACTTTTTTTTCAATTTTAATAGTAAAGTAAACACATTTTCTTTTGCTTAATGGGGCTATTAATGGCGCTTGAATATTTACAGCTTTTCCGTTTACTTTAACCAGTTCGTTATCGCTTAAACTCACAATGGGCTTTAATCTTATTTTTGCGAGTTTTCTAAGAATTATTTGTTTCGGATTAAAGTAATAAATGCCGAATGCAACGATTCCAATAACACAAATTCCTAAAGCAATAAGCAGCGTTTGTTTTAAAGATAAATCCATCGTTATATTGCTTGTTAGCTATCTCGTTTTACCAACGCGTAATAATCGCCTTCTAATGGCAAATACCCCTGATCGTAAACAAAATAATAAATGGCACCAGCTTTGGTAGTGTAAATACTGGTAAAATAATTGAAGTCGAACCCCAGCTCGATCATTTTCCCTCTCGATGTTCTTGTTTTTTGATCTGGATTGAGTTCTTCTAAAATTCTATAATTTTTACGAAGCCTGTTATTTGTATTCCGTATTAGGTTTTTACTATCCTTATTTACATTGTTGTTATATGCGTTTCTGCACCCATCGCTGCAGAATTTTTTATCAATGCGACCAACAATTTTTTCGCCACATTCTAAACATTGTTTTGCCATAAAAAACTGAATTTAAATCAAATATAGGTAAAAATATTTATTCGTTTACAAACGACTACAAACATTTACAAACGATATTAAGCATTTATGTACCGAATAAAATTTTGAAAGGGTTACATCTTTGCAATGTCGAAACATAAGAACTCGATAGTATTAACTGTTTAACGATAAAAATTTAAATTATGAACACACTTAGAAACAAAGTACAGTTGATTGGTAACTTAGGAAACGATCCAGAAATCATCAATCTTGAATCAGGAAAAACTTTAGCAAAATTTAATATTGCTACAAACGAAAGCTACACCAATGCGAAAGGTGAAAAAATTACAGATACCCAATGGCACAATGTGGTTGCTTGGGGAAAAACAGCTCAAATAATTGAAAAATACGTAACTAAAGGAAAAGAAGTTGCTATTGAAGGCAAATTAACATCGCGTAGTTATGATGACAAAGATGGCAACAAACGCTATATAACCGAAGTAGTATGTAGTGAGCTCCTTATGCTAGGAAAATAAACCTTTTTTTGCCCATAAATTGGTACGTTAACAAAGGCTTCTTGTATACAAGGAGCCTTTGTTATTATTTAACGAATCCCTTTAACATACCTCATTTTCTATTATATTGATTCTATCATTTCTTAACAAAATCATAATATTTCGATAGCTATTAATTTAAGACATATTTGTCTTAATATGACAATTGTCATATTTTAAGGATTTTAATTTTTAGTTTTTTGTTACCAACATTCAATATATTATGCCAATAAAGAGCTACTTAGTGCATCCACACAAAGGCAAAAAAAAAGAACTTATAGAAGCTTTGTCTGCTATAGGTAATTGTGAAGTTATGCCTGCAGAAAATGAAGATTTGGTCATCTTAGTAACAGAAACAGAGACTGAAAAGGAAGAAGAACAATTAAAAGCAAAGTTAGAAACATTGCCAAGTATAAAGCTACTGGCCATGGTTTCTGGATTTAATACATCTCAAAACCAGATATAATATGTATACCTCTTTAACCAATAGAAGAAGTTTTATTAAAAAAATGGCAGCCTTATCGGCAATGACAGCAGCAGCCACAATGTTCCCAGGAATTATGTTTGCCGAAGAACAAGAACTAAAATTACCAAAAGGTGGGAATCTTGAATGGAAAAAAGGTCCTTGTCGTTTTTGCGGTGTAGGATGTGGTATTTTGGTGGGCATTGAAAATGGAAAAGCAGTTGCTGTAAAAGGAGATCCTAACAGCAGCGTTAATAAAGGGTTGCTTTGCGTAAAAGGCTATCATCAAATTATGTGTACGCAAGCAAGTGACAGGTTAACACATGCCTTAGTTAAGAAAAACGGAAAATATGTAAAAACACCTTTAAATGAAGCTCTAGATCTTGTTGCCAATAAAATGAAGGCCACTATAAAAAACCATGGTAAAGATGCTGTTGCCATGTATACCTCGGGGCAATCTACAATTCCTGAAGGCTATGTGGCCTCTAAATTTATGAAAGGTGCTATTGGCACTAATAATTTAGATTGTAACGCGCGTCTATGTATGGCTAGTGCGGTAACTGGCTTTTTAACCACTTTTGGAGCTGACGAGCCAATGGGTTGTTATGAAGATATAGAACACGCAGATTATTTTATCACTTGGGGAAATAATATGGCAGAAATGCACCCTGTTTTGTTTTCAAGAATGTTGGAACAAAAAAATAGACGTGGTGCAAAAATTATAGATTTCGCCACTCGAACAACTCGTTCAAGTACCGCTTCAAATAAATCCATTTTATTTGAACCTCAAACAGATTTAGCTGTTGCTAATGCTATTTGCTATGAAATTATAAAAAACGGTTGGGTTAATAAATCGTTTGTAGATAATCATATTAAATTCCAAAAAGGCTTAACCAATATAGGCTATGGATTAGAAGATAAATTTAAATTTGAAGATAAGGCTACGGTAATAGACTTCAATAGTTATAAAAAATTCTTAGAAGATTACACCCCAGAGAAAGTAGCAAAATACTCGAAAGTCTCAGTAAAAGACATCAAATATTTGGCTTCAATCTATGGAGACCCAAACAAGAAAGTGGTGTCGTATTGGTGCATGGGAATGAACCAACATACCAGAGGTACTTGGATAAATAATTTAGTATATAATATTCATTTACTTACTGGAAAAATATCGCAACCAGGTAATGGTCCATTTTCTTTAACCGGACAACCATCTGCTTGCGGTACTGCAAGAGAAGTGGGCACTTTTACACATAAATTGCCAAAAGGCGTGGTAATGAAAGAAGAAAATCGACGATTAGCAGCGAAAATCTGGAAAGTACCTTATGAAAATATTCCATCGAAACCAACGTATCACGCTACTGAAATGTTCAGAGCTGTGGATCGTGGTGATATAAAATTTATATGGATACAGGCAACCAATCCGTTAGTCTCGCTTCCTAAAACAAGTAGATACCGTCCAGGAATGAAAAAAGATTCGTGCTTTGTTGTTGTTTCTGACGTATTTCCAACCCCGACTTCTGACGTTGCTGATGTAATTCTACCAGCGTCATGGCATATAGAAAAAAGCGGATTATATGGCAACTCCGAACGAAGAACCCAACACTGGGATAAGATGATTGACGGACCAGGAGAGACAACTGCCGACGCGTGGATGTTTATTGAAGTAGCGAAGCGTATGGGATATGGAAAATTATTCCCTTATTCTAAAGAAAATCACGTAGAAGAAATTTATAAAGAATACAGTCAATTTCATAAAGGTGCTAAACACGAAATGGCGCCTATTGAGGTTCTCAAAAAAGAATCAGGCGTTATTTGGCCATATGTAAACGGAAAATCTACAAATTGGCGCTTTAATTCTAAATATGACCCAGCATGTAATAATGGCAAAGATTTTCATTTTTATGGCAATGAAGATGGTAAAGCTATTATATGGCAAAGACCCTACGAACCAGCGCCAGAAATTCCAGATGCTAAATACCCTTTTTGGCTTAATACTGGGCGCGTCATAGAACATTGGCATACGGGTTCCATGACACGCAGAATACCTGTGCTTCACAAAGCAATGCCACATTCTTATGTTGAATTTCATCCAGATGACGCTGAAAAATTAGGTATTAGAAATGGAGAAAAAGTAAAAGTAAGTTCTAGAAGAGGCTCTTGCATTTTACCCGCATCCATTAATGAACGAGGATTGCCAACTAAAGGACAAGTTTTTGTGCCATTTTTTGATGAAAATATGATGATTAATGATGTTACTCTGGATGCATTTTGTCCGATTTCAAAAGAACCTGATTACAAAAAATGTGCTGTTAAAGTAGAAAAAGCATAACTATGAAAAAGCGATTAGGCATCATATCATTGTTCGTAATTCTGTTTATAGCTTTTATAACTATTTGGGATATTAGTTATTTAACGGGGTTGGAAGAAGCGTATATTCCAATTGAAGAAGGCAACAACACTATGCATATTATTCCTTCTGAAGCCGGAGTTTTTAAACGTTCTGAGCATGCTTTAGATTATAGTAACATGCCTATTGATGAAAATTATCAAAGAAGTTTAAATTCATATTACGAGAATCGAGCCTTTCATGGCGCTCCACCTAGTATTCCTCATCCTGTAGAAAGCGAACGCGGTATGGGTGGCAGTACCTGCTTAAAATGCCATGATAATGGTGGATTTGTATCAAAGTTTAATGCCTATGCACCGGTTAGTCCCCACCCAGAATTAGTTAATTGTAGGCAATGTCATGTACCACAAAAAACCCAAAGCTTATTTAAAGAAAATAATTTCGGTAAAGTTAATGCACCAAAAGTTGGCGATAATAATGCGCTTTTAGGTAGCCCACCTATAATTCCGCATCAAATTCAATTGCATGAAAACTGTTTAGCATGTCATGCTGGACCCAGCGCTCCTAAAGAAATTAGGGTAACACATCCAGAACGAGTGAATTGTAGACAATGCCATGTACTTAATAACAAAGAAACGACTGATATTGGAATTTTTAATAGACAAAATCCTGATGAAGAATAACAAAACATTATTGAGGATAATTGGTTGCTTGCTATTTTTAGCTAGCCTTAGTTTTTCATGTAAACACCATGAAGATAAATATCATAGCATTACAGATAAAATTAATGCCGAAAGTAAAAACTATCATGGAACTTCTATTTCATCGGAAAACTACATTGGCGATATTCAGACTATTGAAATTACAGAAGGCGATCACACTTTTTTAATTCCTGAACGTAAAAGCCAAATTAAATCTTATAACTGTACAGAATGTCATAACAAGTCCTTAGATAGAATGCAAACTGGTACTATTAAAAAAGCGCATTGGGATATCGACTTAATTCATGCTAATGAAAACACGATGGATTGTAGCACATGCCATAACGGTAACGATATGGATAACTTAAAAAGCATTACAAACAAATCAATCGATTTTAATAAAAGTTATCAATTATGTAGCCAGTGCCACACAAAGCAATTTGAAGACTGGAAAGGCGGGGCGCATGGTAAACGCATTGGGGGTTGGGCGCCACCAAGAGCATCAATGACTTGTGTAAACTGTCATAACCCACATAAGCCACATTTTGAATCCAGATGGCCAGTACGTTATAACACACAAAAGGCCAAAGAAAGAGAATAAATTCGCCATTATAGATTATAAAAAAACAACAGGTATGAGTGATAATAATAAAAAATGGTTTTCATTAAATCTGAACAGAAAAGAAAAAACAACTTCTGGCTCTTGCGGTTGTGGAAAAACTTCTGGCGGTTGTGACAGCTCTTCTACTCAAGAACATCTTAGTGATGCCGAATTTGATAACGCCGTATTAGCTTCTATAGGTGAAGAACGAACAAAAGATGGTTTTGAACAGGTATTCGATGTAAAAATGGATCGCCGAACTGCCTTTAAAAAGTTAACAGCTAGTTTATTAATAGGTGCAGGTGCTGTTTCCACCTCGTGTAGCGTAATTTCTGGTGACGAAAATAAGGAAAAAGCTCAAATAGACTGGGAAGAACAGTTTAAGGGCAATTATAAATTGATGAATGATGATGAGAAAAAAGGCACCGTTGAAAGATTAGTTAGATCGTATCAACTTCGAACTGGCAAAACAATAAGTATGTCTTCTAAAAATGCTGAAAAAGATGTGCTTTTTGGATATGCATTTAATATTTCTAAATGCCAAGGTTATATGGATTGTGTTAGTGCTTGTGTTGAAGAAAACAATCAAGACAGAAACTCTCAAATGGAATACATCCGCATTCATGAAATGAAAGATGGTAAAGGGTTTAATTTTACCGAAGCCGATGATAACTATTACCACGAAGTGCCTGCCGAAGGTCATTTTTACATGGGAACACAATGTTTTCATTGTGACAACCCGCCATGCGTTGAGGTTTGTCCGGTACAGGCCACTTGGAGAGAAGATGATGGTTTAGTTGTAGTAGATTACGATTGGTGCGTAGGATGCAGGTATTGTATGGCTGCATGCCCTTATGATGGCAGGAGATTTAATTGGAGCAAACCTGAAGTGCCTGAAGTTGAAATTAACAAAAACCAACACTATCTAGGTAATAGAATGCGTAAAAAAGGCGTGATGGAAAAATGTACGTTTTGTGTACAACGCTCCAGAGCAGGAAAAAATCCAGCATGTGTTGAAGCTTGTCCTACCGGCGCCCGCATTTTTGGTAACCTTTTAGATCCAGATAGTACCATTCGTTGGGTACTTGAAAACAAGAAAGTATTTAGGTTGAAAGAAGATTTAGGTACGGAGCCTAAATTCTGGTATTTTATGGATTAACACCCATACTCAAAATTAAAATATTCTATTTAAATGAGAAGATTTAAAGTATTTAGAAGTTTAGTAATAGATAGTTTAGACACCATTACCCGTGGTTCTAAAAGATATCATTTATGGATGGGAATTTTAACTTTTATAATGTTAATTGGCATGTATTGCTATTCTATACAATTAGAGCATGGTTTGAGTGTTACCGGAATGTCGGACAAGGTGAGCTGGGGATTATATATTTCTAATTTCACGTTTTTAGTAGGTGTTGCGGCGGCGGCCGTTATGTTAGTCATGCCAACTTATGTATTAAAAGATATTGATTTTAAACAAGCAGTTCTAATTGGAGAAGGTTTAGCCGTTTCAGCCCTTATAATGTGTTTAGCTTTTGTAATTGCCGACATGGGAGGACCATCTGTGTTATGGCATATGATACCTGGAATTGGTGTTTTTAATTTTCCAAACTCCATGTTAACCTGGGATGTTTTGGTATTAAACGGCTATTTATTTTTAAATATTAGCATTCCATTTTACATATTATTCAGACATTACCAAGGCAAAGAGGCTAAATCCAGTGTTTATATCCCAGGGGCATTAATATCGGTTTTTTGGGCAGTTGGCATTCATTTAGTAACAGCTTTTTTATATCAAGGGTTACAAGCTCGTCCTTTTTGGAATAACGCTCTTTTAGGCCCAAGGTTTTTAGCTTCTGCTTTTGCCGCTGGTCCAGCCTTAATCATTTTAGTACTTGCCATAATTAGAAGTTATACAGCATTTAAAATTGAAGATAAAACCATTAAAAAAATTGCCATGGTAGTAACTGTTGCAGCTCAAATAAATATAATTATGCTCGTCTCAGAACTATTTAAAGAATTTTACGCTCCCACGCACCACAGTGAAAGTGCATATTACTTATTTTTTGGATTAGACGGAAAAACAGCGCTTTTACCCTGGATTTGGACTTCTATTTCAATGAATGTTTTAGCCACAATTATACTCACGTTTCATAAATTAAGAAATAATCTTAAAGTTCTCTATTTTGCTTGTTTTATATTATTTATAGCTATTTGGATTGAAAAAGGCTTTGGTTTAATTGTTCCTGGTTTTATCCCAGAACCTTATGGCAAAATTGTGGAGTATTCACCAACAGGAATTGAAATAGGCGTTACATTGGGTATTTGGGCACTAGGTGCTTTTATTTTTACAATTCTAGCGAAAACCGCTATTTCCATTGAAACAGGAGAACTACGCTATAAAAAATAAAGTACAGTGGTTTTATTTTACATTATCCACATTAAAATACCCACCTTTATTTTCGGTTCTTTCTAAAGATTGATTTACAATTAAATGGGCAATATTAACCATATTTCGTAACTCACAAAGCGAGGTGGTTATTTTCGATTCCTTGTACAAATCTTCTACTTCGCTATAAATTAAATCTAAATGTTTTACAGCTTTTCTTAAACGCTTATTACTTCTTACAATGCCCACATAATCCCTCATTAATGCCTGTAGTTGTGTAAGGTTGTGTTGAATTAAAATATGTTCCTTTTCAATTTTTGTGCCTTCGTCATTCCAATCTGGAATCGTAACATCTAAAACTTCAATGTCATTATCAGAAAGATATTTGTAAATGTTATGCGCATACACTAGGGCTTCTAAAAGCGAATTAGAGGCTAATCTGTTAGCACCATGCAAGCCAGTTCTGGAGCATTCCCCGCAAGCGAATAAATTTTCGATAGTGGTTTTTCCGTCTTTATCCACATTTATGCCTCCACATAAATAATGAGATGCGGGAACAACAGGAATCCAATCTGTAGCTATATCAATATGATAATCTAAACATTTTTGATAAATATTAGGAAAGTGCTTTTTAAAAGCGTCTAGATCTAAATGTGTACAATCTAAAAACACATTTGATTCTCCCGATTTTTTTAATTCGTTATCGATGCTTTGCGACACAATATCACGCGAAGCTAATTCTGCGCGTTCATCATAATCAAGCATAAATCGGTGACCATTTTTATCGCGCAGGTAGGCACCAAAACCTCGTACTGCCTCAGAAATTAAAAATGACGATTCTCCTTTAGGTTCATATAAAGCTGTGGGGTGAAACTGCACAAATTCCATATCTTGAATCAGCGCCTTGGCTCTGTAGGCCATGGCAATTCCATCGCCCGTAGCTATTACGGGATTAGTAGTATGCCCATAAACACAGCCAATTCCACCAGAAGCTAAAAGCGTACTATCTGCTTTAATTGTAAATATGTCGCCTGTTTTCTGATTAAAAATATAGGCACCATAACACACTAATTCTTCTTCATTACTGTCTTTTATATGGTGATTTGTTACCAAATCTATCGCAAAGTGATGCGGCAAAATACTAATATTGGCTAATTGGTGAGCACGTTTTAACAAGGCGCGTTCTACTTCAAACCCCGTGATGTCTTTATGATGCACCACACGATACTCAGAATGACCACCTTCTTTTCCTAAATCGAATTCACCACTGTCATCCAAATCAAAATTAGCTCCCCATAGCATGAGTTCTTCAAGTCGGTCGGGACCTTCTTTTATAACCATTTCTACCACCTCCTTGTCACACAATCCATCTCCTGCAATTAGGGTATCTTCAATATGTTTATTAAAGGAATCTTTCTCTTTATTTAATACAACTGCCACACCACCTTGAGCATATTTGGTGTTCGATTCGTCTTCATTGGCTTTAGTTACAATAATAACATTTCTGTTTGGAAATTTTTCGGCAATTTTAACCGCAAACGTTAAACCTGCAACCCCCGAACCGATAACTAAATAATTTGCTGTAACCATGTTATTTTGATAATTCTAACATGCGCTCAATTGGAAGTAACGCGCGTTTTCTAATATGTTCTGGCACCTCAATTTGAGGCGATTCGTTTAACAAGCAATCATATAATTTTTGAAGTGTATTCATTTTCATAAAATGACATTCGCTACAAGCGCAAGTATTATCTTCTTTTGCAGGTGCAGGAACCAATTCTGTATTGGGCATTTCCTGCTGCATTTTATGTAAAATACCAGCTTCAGTAGCCACAATAAATTTTTCTTGAGGATGTTCTTTTACAAAATTAATCATCCCCGATGTAGAACCAATATAGGCCGCCGTATCTAAAATATGTGTTTCAGATTCTGGGTGAGCAATAATTTTATGATCTGGATATTTTTTGTGTAAGGCAATGAGTTTATCGATAGAGAAAGCTTCATGAACAATACAACTACCATCCCAAAGCAACATGTCTCTACCTGTTTGACTAATAATATATTTACCTAAATTCTTATCTGGCGCGAAAATAATAGGGGTGTCTTTTGGAACAGAATTAACAATTTTTAAAGCGTTGGAAGAGGTGCAAACAATATCGCTTAAAGCCTTAATTTCAGCTGAACAGTTTACATAAGTTATAACCACATGGTCTGGATGTGCCTTTGTGAATTTTTCGAAAGCCTCGGGCGGACAAGAATCTGCCAATGAACATCCTGCTTTTAAATCTGGTAATACAACCGTTTTTGTCGGATTTAAAATTTTGGCAGTTTCGGCCATAAAATGAACCCCAGCGAATACAATAATATCAGCATCTGTTTCGGCAGCTTTTTGAGATAATTGCAAGCTATCACCCACGTAATCAGCAATATCCTGTATTTCTGGAACTTGATAATAATGCGCAAGTATAACCGCGTTTTTCTCTTCCTTAAGGCGTTTTATTTCTTTTACTAAGTCCATTTTAATTAAAACTATTTGATTATAATTAAGTAAAACCAATAGTTATGCCAAGGTTTTACTTTTTACAAATATCTTAATTAAAATTTTATTGTACTGAGATAAACCCAAAAAATGAACCCTTATCGAGTCCATTTTATGGTTTTCTCAAAACTTTAAATTCTTTATAAACAAAAGTTTAATTATTTAGTAAAATTTAAAAAATCGCAAATTACACTGCCTATACAGCAAGTTTAGGCTTCATGTTTTCTAGTGCCATATCCTGAATTTGCAGGCTTATTACTTTTAAAGTTTTTTCACCTTTTTCTAACTCATGTAAAACTTCTTCTTTTATTTCCTGGAAGCTGTTTTTAAGATCGCTAAATAGTGATTTGTAATACGAAATACCTTCATTTAAATTATTAGTAAATGTTACAAGATATTTCTCTTCTTTCGCTGTCATTGCTGATTTTGCTTCCTCTAATTTATTCTTTAAATACTCGATATAAATACCAAGTTCCTTGATAAATAAATTTGGGCGATCGGTTCTAGAAATCATGTTATCTCTTCCGTAAATATGGTCGGTCATGTTTTTTAAACTCATAATTTTAGAATAGTACGCCATGTTAGGACCTGGGCAAATAGAAACACCTTCGCCTTCAACCCTAGTTTCTAAATTATATGCTAACAATGCAGAAGTTCCTAAACCTACACAAGTACAAGATTTCTCGGTTATTTTATTAAATTCCTTTTGATACGCTTTTAAAGTTAAATTCTGACTATCTAATTCTTTTAATTTTAAATGCTGATATTCTCTTGATGCTGTACAAATACCTTTTTCTTTAAATTCTTTATTTAAAGCTACAAACTTTTTAGGGCAAGCACTTCCGGGTCTGCCTTTATTAATTAAAGCTTCTTTTTCTAAATCTTTAGTGTTATCTCTTAGATTATTGAAAGGAATGCCTAAAGGCGAAATATCGCTTAAATACAAATCTTCTTCTTTGGCAGCTACCAATTTATTCAACGTTCTATCGTCTACCGTTGTGGCCTCTGGAACTAATAAAAAGGGAGTACCCCAACCAATAGAGTCTAGCTCATATTGATTAAGTAAAAATTCGTGCTCTTCATGTGTTCCTACACCGCCTTGAGCAGAAATTTTTAATTCCAACGGAACACTTGAAACTGCACGCCCTTGATTGACTAACTCCTGATTTAATATACTTTCTATCGAGCTTCTTAGCTCATTTCTTTTTTCTTTAAATTCTGCTAAAACAGGACCTAATAAATAGCCATCGGTGGCAAAAGCATGACCGCCACAATTTAAGCCAGACTCAATGCGGTATTCTGATACCCATAAGCCTTTTTTAGCTAAAAATTTACCTTGAATTAAAGCCGATCTGTAATCGCTTACTTTTAAAATAATCTTCTTTGTAAATTCTCCTGATGCCGAAGGATAAAAATCGTCGAACTGACTCATATAAGCATACAATCTCGGATTCATTCCTGCTGAAAGAATCACAGACGATTTTAACTTACTGTTTGCAAAACCACGTAAAGCGGCATGTGCATCGTTAAACTCTACAGGAAGTTGTTCGTTTTTTATATAATTGTCTTTATCGACTTTGGTCATAATATTAACATCAATACTTCCCTTTGATAAATTTTGGGATGCCCAGTTTTTAAGTTCCTGAAAATTGATGCCCTTTTCTGTAAGCTTGTTAAATTCTGCTTTTATCAGAGAACCTGATGGAAGCATATTTACATAAGCTTTTAACTCCTCACTCTTTTCGTGTGTGGAATTTTTTAAAGCTTCAAATTTTTTATCCACTAAATCACTCATCATATTTAAGTATGAGGTGATTCGTTTCGCTCTAAAATCTTCAATTTTATCTGTTATTTCAGTATACGGAATTTCAAATTTTTCGCTGTACATTTTTCGTAGTTTTTCCAGCAAAATATCATCTACTAAAGAAATTACTGAATCTATGCCGTATTGTGCTACTTTTAAAGGTGAGTCGATTGTAAATCCAATGCCCATTACGGGAATGTGAAAGGTGTGTGCGTTTTTCATCTGCTATTATTTCTATTTAATTAAAAGAAAAGCTCTTAGTCCTTTTTCGTTTTTTTTATAAATATTTTATATAAACTACATGTATTACAAGTGATTAAACAAAATAAAAGGGCGAAGGTATAAGTTAAAAAGAACACGATATATGACATTTGTCATACTTTAGAACAAGCCAACTTTTGTATTTCACTTTAAATTCACGGATTCTACTGGTATTTTAATTATAAATTTTAGGCTTTAACTATTAATTTATTTAATTATTCTTAATAAGAATTCGGGAAATAAAAAATATCAATAAATTTTACAAAAGGCTGCCTTCATTAATTTAAGCTTCATTACTTTTATGCTTAATTTTCAATAGAATTATAATATGTCTGTAGCACCAAAAATAGCACGATTTAATCAACATGTTTTATCAAAATATCAAATATACAACAGTATATTTATGACATTACCTTTTGATTCCGTAACAAAAACAGGGGTACTACTTCCTTTATTTCATGAAACCTGCCAAAAAGGATTCGCAAATGGAGACGACCCAACAACCATTGTAGATCTTTTTTTTAAAAAATATCAAGCACGACGCACGAAACAAAGTCAAATTAATTTGCTTTTCAGGTTCATTCAATACATTGAAAGACAAGTTGTATTATTTGATGCTGTTGAAGATGCCGCTTTCCCCGTTGTTAATAATATGGAAGGGATTGGTACTTTAAGGAATCTTAAAGAGTCGGCTGTATCTAACAACAAATTAGAAGAATTACAAAGTTATTTAGAAGAGTTTAAAGTGCGTATTGTTTTAACGGCGCATCCAACTCAATTTTACCCTGGTTCGGTTCTTGGAATTATTACCGATTTAACCGAGGCGATTAAAACAAACAACCTTTCTGGTATTAACGATTTATTTGCTCAATTAGGAAAAACACCGTTTTTTAAACACGAAAAACCAACACCGTACGACGAAGCCAAAAGCTTAATCTGGTATTTAGAAAATGTATTTTATCAATCTTTTGGTGAGATTTACAACTATATTCAGCAGAATATTTACGACGATAGCAAAAAACATAATGAAATCATCAATATTGGTTTTTGGCCAGGTGGCGACCGCGATGGGAATCCGTTTGTAAAACCAGACACCACACTAAAAGTTGCCGATTCGCTTAAACAAGCGGTATTAAAAAAATACTACGGCGATCTTAAAAATTTAAGACGTAAGCTTACGTTTAGAGGTATAGAAGAACGCATTGTGCGCTTAGAGACTATTTTATACAACTACAGCATCGATTTAAATTATCCAGATGCTATAACAGCAAAAGAGCTTTTAACAGAATTATTAAGCATTAGAAAACTATTGGTTGCAGAATTTCAGTCATTATACGTTTCTGAAATAAACCACCTAATAAACAGAATACATTTATTTGGTTACTACTTTGCGACTCTAGATATTAGACAAGACAGTAGAATACACCATACAGTATTTACCACCGTAATAGACTATCTAATTAAAAACGGTAATGCAAATTTCCCGAAAAACTACCACGAGCTTTCTGAAGATGAACAAATAAATATTTTATCAAAAGTAGGTTCAGCAAACATCGATATAGAAGCCTTTGAAGATGAAATGGTTTATAACACCTTAAAAACTATTGAAGGCATTAAAATTATTCAAGAAAATAATGGCGAACGTGGCGCTAATAGATATATTATAAGCAACAATCAAACGGCGTTAAATGTGATGCAACTTTTTGCCATGCTTAAAATGGTTGCTTTCAACGACCAATTAACCGTAGATGTTGTTCCGTTATTTGAAACCATTACCGATTTAGAAAACGCTCCAAAAGTTATGGAGCAATTATATACTAACCCCGAATATATGGCTCATTTAAAGAGCCGAGGTAACAAACAAACCATTATGCTTGGTTTTTCTGACGGAACTAAAGATGGTGGTTATTTAATGGCTAACTGGGGTATTTACAGAGCCAAAGAGTTATTAACTGAAATGTCTCGTAAATACGATGTTACGGCTATATTTTTTGATGGTCGTGGCGGACCACCAGCACGTGGAGGTGGAAAAACACATCAGTTTTATGCTTCTTTAGGTCCAAACATTGAAGACAAAGAAGTACAACTTACCATTCAAGGCCAAACTATTAGCTCTAATTTCGGAACCTTAGATTCTTCACAATATAACCTAGAACAGCTTATTAGTTCTGGTATGTTTAACAGATTAGGGAAGGACAAACTTGAAATGTCTTCAGACGATAAGATTGTCATGACCGATTTGGCCAATACAAGTTACCAGGCCTATAAAGATTTTAAAAATCATGCGATGTTTATTCCTTATTTGGAGCGCATGAGTACTTTAAAATATTATGCAAAAACTAATATTGGGAGTCGCCCATCAAAACGAGGAAGCTCTGATAAGCTTGTCTTTTCAGATTTAAGAGCCATCCCTTTTGTGGGTTCTTGGAGTCAGTTAAAACAAAACGTTCCAGGATTCTACGGTGTGGGTACAGCGTTAAAAAAATATGAGGACAATGGTGAGTTTTATAAAGTAGAACAACTTTACAAAAATTCTAAATTCTTTAAAACATTGTTAGAAAATAGTATGATGGCATTGTCGAAATCTTTTTTCGATTTAACCAAATACATGTCTAAAGACGAAGAGTTTGGCGATTTCTGGAATATCATTTATAACGAATATGTTACTACCAAAGCATTATTATTAAAGCTTACAGGTTATAAAGAATTAATGGAAAACGAACCCTCTGGAAAAGCTTCTATTGCAGTAAGAGAGTCTATCGTGCTTCCGTTACTTACGATACAACAATATGCGCTTAAAAAAATTCAGGAATTGGAGAAAGACCCGGTTACAAACGAAGAGGAAATAAAAATATTTGAAAAAATAGTTACACGTTCTCTTTTTGGTAACATTAACGCAAGTAGAAATTCGGCGTAATAACTTTTAAATTATTGAATAAAAAAATCGGCTGCCTAAAAAGACAGCCGATTTTTTTTATACCCTAAATGGAGTAATGAATAAGTTAATTTAAAGTATCTCCTCCTTTAGCGCCAGTTCTAATTCTATAAGACTCTTCAATATTTGATACAAATATTTTGCCGTCTCCTACTTCGCCAGTGGCTGCCGATTTAAGAATGGCTTGAATGGTAGCTTCCTCAAAACTATCATTTACTACTATTGAAAGATATCTACGTTGTATATCGCTTGTACTATAAGAAATTCCTCGGTACACATGCCCTTCCTTTTCATTACCAACCCCAGTAACATCCCAATAAGAAAAAAAGTTAACCCCAACTTGATGAAGCGCGTCTTTAACTGCAAAAAACTTAGATTTTCTAATTATTGCTTCTATTTTTTTCATTATATAACTCTTTAATTTTTTTTGTTTATTCAAAAATAAAGAAATATTAATATATAGTGCATACTTATTTCATGTTACTGCAAAAAAAAAGGATGTTTTGTAAATTAACAAAACATCCTTTTCGAATCAACTAAACTAAATATTAATGTTCATTTAACCTGAAATCAGGATATGCATCCATACCGTGCTCATAACCATCTAAACCTTCTAACTCTTCTTTTTCAGAAACTCGGATTCCCATAGTTTTCTTAAGCGTGAATATTATGATGAAAGCAGTAGCTAAACAGAACGCTGCATAACAAGCTACACCTATTAATTGTGTTAAGAAGCTATGATCTGGATTTGTTGAAAAAATACCTACAGCTAATGTTCCCCAGATTCCACATACTAAGTGCACTGCAATCGCACCAACTGGGTCGTCTAATTTTAATTTATTATCTATAAAACTTACAGCTAAAACAATTAAAGCTCCAGCAACAGCACCAATAATAACCGCACTTGTTGGACTAACAACATCGGCTCCGGCTGTGATACCAACTAACCCTCCTAAAATACCATTTAAGAACATGGTTAAGTCTAAATTTTTGTACATAGCCGTAGAAACCAACATAGCTACCACACCACCAGCTGCTGCAGCTAAACAAGTTGTTACTAAGGTTACTGAAGTTAATTCTGGGTCTGCTGAAAGTACAGAACCTCCGTTAAATCCGAACCATCCTAACCATAAAATTAAAACACCAGCAGTAGCTAATGGGATGTTATGACCAGGAATTGCTTGCGCTTTTCCATCTTTAAATTTACCAATACGAGGGCCTAATAAACAAACGGCAACAACAGCTGCCCATCCACCTACAGAGTGTACTAGTGTAGAACCAGCAAAATCATAAAAGCCCATTTGATCTAAAAATCCACCACCCCATTTCCAAGAACCGGCAATTGGGTAAACTAAACCTACATATATTACTGTAAAGATCATAAACGGTAAAATTTTAACACGTTCTGCAACTGCTCCAGAAACAATGGTAGCAGCGGTAGCGGCAAACATCCCTTGGAACAAGAAATCGGTCCAGTAAGTATACCCTTCGTTATAGGCTAAATCCAAAGTACCTTCAGCAGTTAATGGCGAATCAAGTCCAAAACCTGCAAATCCTAAAAACCCGTTAAATTCTCCAGGATACATTAAATTGAATCCTACTAAGCAATAAAGTAGCAACCCAATTGTAATGATAAAAATGTTTTTAAATAAGATGTTTATGGTGTTTTTTTGTCTTGTTAGTCCTATTTCTAAAAGAGAGAACCCTAAGTGCATAAAAAACACAAGAGCTGTACAGATCATCATCCATACATTATTTATTGTAAGTAATTCCATGATATATTATTTTTTTAAAGGATTATTATTTTAAAGTATTACCGCCTTTTTCGCCTGTTCGTATTCTGTAGCATTCTTTTATTTCGGAAACAAATATTTTTCCGTCGCCAACTTCTCCAGTGCCTCCCGATTTAAGAATGGCCTGAATAGTCGCTTCTTCAAAATCATCATTCACAACGATTGATAAATATCTGCGTTGAATATCACTTGTACTATAAGACACACCTCTGTACACATGTCCTTCCTTTTCGTTCCCTATTCCGGTTACATCCCAGTAGGAGAAAAAGTTGACTCCAACCTCATGCAATGCATCTCTGACCACACGATATTTTGACTTTCTAATAATCGCTTCAATTTTCTTCATTAGATTATAATTTTAAATTTGAAAACCCAAAAATAAAAATAAATTTAAAAAGGGGGTAAAATTCAAGGGGGTAAGTTCAGAAAAATGAAAAAAAAGCAAAAGGACCCCTAAATTATTAAGGATCCCTTTTCAAAAATCGTATTATTCAATAAATATGATATTGCTAATGTTCGTTTAATCTAAAATCTGGATAAGCTTCCATGCCATGTTCGTGAATATCGAGACCTTCAACTTCTTCTTTTTCAGAAACACGTAATCCCATAACCTTCTTAAGAATAAACAACACAACGAAAGAAGCCACAACAGCCCATAGTCCAATGCCTAATACACCTATTGCCTGAACGCCTAATTGTTTAAAGCCGCCGCCGTAAAACAATCCGCCATCAATAGCAAATAAACCAACGCATAATGTTCCTACCGCACCACAAACGCCGTGTACCGAAACCGCCCCTACAGGGTCGTCCACTTTCAATTTTTTATCTACAAACTCTATAGACACAACTACCAAAATTCCGCAGATAATACCAATGGCTGTAGCACCAAAATTATCGACAGCCGCACAACCAGCGGTTACACCAACCAAACCTGCAAGCACACCATTTAAAGTCATAGAAGCGTCTGGCTTACCATATTTTATCCAGGTGTAAAACATTGCCGCAAGGGCTCCTGCTGCACCAGCCAAATTTGTTGTAATTATTATATTCGATACTGATGTTACGTTATCTCCAGAAATTGCTAATTGAGAACCACCGTTAAAACCATACCAGCCTATCCAAAGAATAAACACCCCTAATGCCCCTAACAATATACTATGACCAGGTATGGCATTAGACTTTCCGTTGGTGTATTTCCCAATTCGAGGCCCCACTAAAGCTGCAGCAACCAAGGCAGCCCAACCACCTACAGAGTGAACCACACTAGAACCAGCAAAATCTATAAACCCAAGATCTGTTAACCAACCATCACCTTGCCACACCCAATGCCCAGACACCGGATAGATAAGCACCGTCATTGTTAACGAAAACACCAAATAGGTTGTAAATTTGGTTCTTTCGGCTATAGCACCCGACACAATAGTCGCCGCAGTGGCACAAAAAACGGTTTGAAAGAATAAATTATGCATTTCGCCTGCATCATTAAAAAATATTTGTGGAGTTCCAATAAAACTTCCTATATCTGCACCATACATAAGTGCATAACCAATTAACCAAAACCCAACAGACCCAATACAAAAGTCCATTAAGTTTTTCATAATAATATTGATGGTATTTTTAGATCTTGTAAATCCAGTTTCTACAAGTGTAAATCCAGCTTGCATAAAGAACACCAATGCCCCTGCAATTAATATCCACATAATGTCTAATACACCATTTATTTCGGCTATATTTTTTACTATTTCTTCCATGATTAAAATATTTTATATGATTATTTTAACAACTTATCTTAAGGTTTCCCCTCCTTTTTCTCCGGTTCTTATTCTGTAACATTCCGTAATGTCTGATACGAATAATTTACCATCACCAACCTCTCCGGTTGATGCCGATTCAAGAATCGTTTGTACTGTTATTGCTTCAAAATCATCATTAACAACAATGGATAAGTACCTACGCTGAATATCACTTGTACTATAGGATATTCCGCGGTAAACATGACCTTCTTTTTCATTTCCCAAACCAGTAACGTCCCAGTAAGAGAAAAAATTAACCCCAACAGCATGCAGAGCTTCTTGCACTACACGATATTTTGATTTTCTAATAATTGCTTCGATTTTTTTCATAATAAGTATATATTTATTTAATGTTATATTCAAATTCAATAAATCTTTAAAAGCTTTTGGGTTTTAAATAATTTTGGTTTTAACCACCAAAAAAGCCTTATTAAAACTAATAAGGCTTTTCTCGATTTTTTATTTATAAAACAGTTTATTCTATTTCTCTTTGTCTCTTACCTGGATAAGCTAAAGATCCATGTTCAGAAATATCAAGACCTGCAATTTCTTCTTCTTCGGTAACTCTTAATCCAACAGTTACTTTCATGATGTATAAAAATATGAACGATGTTACCACAGCCCATAATGCATAGGCAATAACACCAATAGCTTGCGCACCTAATTGAGCAGCGCCTCCACCATTAAATAGTCCAATTCCAGTATCACCATCTACACCCCAAAGTCCAATAACTAAGGTACCCCATGCTCCAGCAACACCGTGTACAGAAATAGCGCCTACAGCATCATCAATTTTTAAAGTTTTTTCTACAAATCCAATTGAAAGTACCACAAGAATACCACCAATTAAACCAGCTAATATAGCACCACCTTCGCCCATATTACCACATCCAGCCGTAATACTTACAAGACCAGCAAGTGCACCATTTAAAGTCATTCCTAAATTTGGTTTTCCCATTTTAATCCAAGTAAACAATAATGCAGCAATTGCACCAGCCGAAGCAGCTAAGTTTGTTACAAGTACTACTTGAGAAGCAGCTGCAGAATCGTCGCCACCCCAAGCTAATTGAGAACCACCATTAAAACCAAACCATCCTAACCAAAGGATAAACACCCCTAAAGTAGCATACATTTGGTTGTGACCATGCATTTCAACCGGTTTCCCATCAAGGAATTTACCAATTCTTGGTCCTACTAACCATGCAGCAACTAAAGCAGCCCATCCTCCAACAGAGTGAACAATAGAAGATCCTGCAAAGTCAATAAATTCAGCAGGCATAAATGATGCTGTATTTAACCAGCCACCATTCCATTCCCAACCACCAGCGATTGGATAGATAAGTGCCGTTAAAATAATACTAAAGATTGCATAGGTTGTATATTTGGTTCTTCCGGCGATAGCTCCAGAAACAATAGTAGCAGCAGTAGCAGCAAATACTGTTTGAAAGAATAAATCGGCAGCACCTTGAGAAAATGTAAAGCCTCCCCAGTGGAAGAACCCGCCACCTTGGTCGGCGCCATACATTAAAGAATACCCAATAAACCAGAAAGCTAGAGAGCCTACCGCAATATCAAGGAAATTTTTCATCGCTATGTTAACAGCATTCTTAGAATCTGTCATTCCAGATTCAACTAAGAAGAATCCAGCCTGCATAAAGAATACAAGAATACCAGATATTAACATCCAAAGCATTCCCATATCACCTTTAACCGATTCTGCTAATGCATCAATAGCGGTGGTATCTTGAATTAAAAGAGAGATATTTAATAAAGACATAATAATTAATTTTTTAGGGTTAGATAAAAAAGTGGGCAATCGAACAATTAGTATTCAATTGCCCACTATGTGAAATATTTTTTCGTCCTTCTAATTAGAAAGAATAGATAGCAGCTAAAACAAATGAGCTTAAGCTTTTTTGTCCAGCAAAATCATTATCTAAGAAAGCATCATCAGAAGCAGAATCTAAACGAATCTCTGGTTTGATAGTTAAGTTATCAATAGAAAAACTACCTGTTAAAGTTGTAGCAAATACACTAGAATCTGCAACACCAGTACCTATAGCTCCAAAATCACCATCTTCTACAAAATACTCACCTCTTAATCCTAAAGTAAAGGTATCAGACACAGCATATTGTGGATATAAAGCAGCACCTGCAAAACCTCCACCGTCATTTTCTATTGTTAAGTAAGCAGCGTTAATTCCTAAAAAGAATGAATCAGATAAATCAAATCCACCAGTGAAATCAATTTCAGTGAAAGAAGGATCTACTAATAAATTTAAGAATTGGCCTTTGTAACCTAATTGTGCACCAAATGCATAATCGCCAGTTGGATTAAATTCAGTTGCATCAGTATCATTCATCACACCCAACATTAAGCTAAAGTCATCACTCAAAGCAAAATCTGCTTTTAAACCTGTATGACTGAAAGGTCCGTAAGAGAATAAATAAGATGTACTGTAGTTAAAGTTAGCAACAGGAGAAATTACTTCATACCCTAAGAAGGTATTAAAGTTACCCATTGTTAATTTCACGCTTTCACTTACATTCCAGTAAGCATATAACTGATTAACAATATTTCCAGTTGCAGAATACATTGGAGAAGCAAAAATAGCCTGTTCCTCTTGGACCAAATACTAAATCGGCAACGAAACCAACTTTTTCTCCTTCGTAAGAAGCAACTACATTGGCCATACCTAAAGCAAAACCTGGTAAATTAGCAAATGATGATCCTGGCGCTTGTGCAAATTCATCATTTGGAGCATTAAAATTAGCTCTATAATAAGCATCAATACTACCACTTAAAGTAAATTTTGGCGCTTCCGTCGCTTCCTGCGCAAATAATACCGATCCCATTAGAAGCATTGAAAGTGTTATTAATTTTTTCATAATGTTTAATTTTTAAGTTATTAATTTTTTTGGTTTGTTCCTTAAGAATGACCCAAATGTATATCAAAAAGTTTTAAACCCCCTTAAAAAATAGGGGTATAAAGTTTATTTTTATCGATATTCTAGTTTTTACCCTATTTTTTTAGTGGTATCCTTAAATTATTTTGATTTTTTGAATTTTTAACAAATGTCGAAATTGAATAATTGTCAGTATTTTTCTCGTTTTAATGCTATTATTTCTATTAATACACACATTTATTATAACAATTTCACAAATACGTTATTTATACCTTATATATAGCGATTGAATATTTATTAAAAAATCTCTGTATTATTGATATATAATTATTTTAAGCTCGACTTCACTTCTAAAATCGAAATAATCAATTACCCTCTATTGTATTTCAAAAACTAGGTCATATCTTAGCGTTCCAACTCAAAATTTTAAACCAATATTTGTTGATTATGCTGAAGAAACAAGGAATGTATTCGCCTGAATTTGAACACGAAAATTGTGGAGCAGGTTTTATTTGTAATCTAAAAGGAGAAAAAACAAATCAGATCATTCATGATGCGTTAGAGATTCTTGTGAAGTTAGAACACCGTGGTGGTGTAAGTGCTGATGGAAAAACGGGTGATGGTGCTGGTTTATTAATAGATATTCCTCATGAATATTTTAATCGCGTTTGCCAATTTAGCATTCCAGCGCCTAGAGAGTATGCTGTAGGGATGGTATTTTTACCAAAAACGTTCAATCAATATACGTTTTGTAAAAACATTTTCGAAAAAGAAATAAAAGCGCAAGGACTTGCTATACTAGGATGGAGAAAAGTGCCAGTAGATTCATCGCAACTTGGTGAAATCGCTTTAGCTTCAGAACCTCTAATCGAGCAACTATTTGTTGCAAAAACCGAAGACATTACCGAAGCCATTTTTAAAGCAAAATTATACGCTGCACGTAAAATAACCGAACATACTATTAGAAACTCACGAATTTCTGAAAGTGGTTACTTTTATGTGCCTAGTTTATCTACAACCACCCTTATATATAAAGGAATTATAATGCCCGAAGACATTGGGCCTTATTATACAGATTTACAACAAATCGACTTAGTAACTCGTTTAGCGTTGGTTCATCAACGTTTCTCCACTAACACCATGCCTACTTGGGAATTGGCACAACCTTTCCGCTTTATGTGTCAAAATGGTGAAATTAATACCCTTCGCGGAAACGTAAGTAGAATGCGCGTTCGTGAAGAGATTATGAAAAGTGAAGTTTTTGGACCTCAAATAGAAAAGTTATTTCCAATCATATTACCAGGGAAATCAGATTCTGCATCAATGGATATGGTGGTTGAATTATTAACACACACCGACAGATCGCTCCCAGAAATAATGATGATGATGATTCCGGAAGCATGGGAAAAACACAAAACCATGTCGCCAGAACGTAAAGCATTTTACGAATACAACTGTTGTATTATGGAGCCTTGGGATGGTCCGGCATCTGTACCATTTACAGACGGCGATTACATTGGAGCCTTATTAGACAGAAACGGTTTAAGACCTTCAAGATATACGGTTACAAAAAGCGGTAAAATTATCATGTCTTCTGAAATAGGAGTTGTTGATATAGACCCTGAAGATGTTGAAAGACACGGGAGACTCGAACCAGGAAAAATGTTCTTGGTTGATATGAACGCTGGTCGTATTATTGAAGATGAAGAAATAAAAAGCAAAATTGTTTCTGAAAGACCTTATAAAAAATGGTTAGACGAAACACGTTTGCACCTAAAAGATGTACCATATACCAACGAAACTTGCCCAATAGAAACCATTGATGTAAAAACCAGACAACGTTTATTTAATTATACGTTCGAAGATATACAGGATGTTATTACGCCAATGGCCATTTCTGGAAAAGAAGCTTTAGGATCGATGGGAACAGATACGCCTTTAGCGGTGCTATCAGACCGTCCGCAACTTATACCAAACTACTTTAAACAGTTATTTGCACAAGTTACAAACCCGCCATTAGATGGTATTCGAGAAGAAATCGTAACAGATATTGCTTTAAATTTAGGGAAAGACCGAAATATTTTTAGCATCACGAAACGACAGTGTAGAAAATTAAGAATTCAAAATCCGGTAATTTCTAATGCCGATTTAGAAAAAATTAGAACCATTTCTATTGAAAGTTTCAAAGCAGAAACTATCCACATGCTTTACCCTAAAGCTCAAGGTCTTAATGGCTTAGAAGATGCTTTAGAGAATATGATCACGCAAGTTTCAAAAGCAATAGACAATGGTGTTAATATTATTATATTATCAGACAGAGGTGTTAATAAAGATTTTGCACCTATTCCGGCATTGTTGGCTTGTTCTTATGTAAATCACCAATTAAACCGCCTGCGCAAACGTTCTTATTTCGATATCATTATCGAATCGGCAGAACCACGCGAACCGCATCATTTTGCCACCTTATTTGGTTATGGCGCTAGTGCTATTAACCCTTATATGGTGAATGAAATCATCAGAGCGCAAGTAAAAGAAGGTTTCATAAAAGGCATGGATGAAGACAAAGCTGTTACCAATTTCAACAAAGCGATTGGTTCAGGGATTTTAAAAATTATGAATAAAATCGGAATTTCTACGCTGCATTCGTATAGAGGTTCTCAGATTTTTGAAATTGTAGGATTCAATTCTGCCTTTGTAGAAAAATATTTCCCATACACCACTTCTAGAATTGAAGGTATTGGTTTGTATGAAATAGAAAAAGAAATTACCGAACGTTATAAATACGCATACCCAGATAATTTAATTGACAAACGATTAGGATTAAATATTGGTGGCGATTACAGATGGAGACGTGGTGGCGAACGCCATATGTTTAACCCAACTACGGTAGCAAAATTACAACAAGCTGTTAGATTAAGCGATCAGGCAAGTTATGATGTTTATGCCAAGGCAGTAAACGAACAAGCCGAAAATTTAATGACCATTCGTGGATTGTTTGAATTTGATAACTTAGACCCTATTTCGATAGATGAAGTAGAACCTTGGACCGAAATTGTAAAACGTTTCAAAACAGGAGCAATGTCTTACGGGTCTATTTCTAGAGAAGCGCACGAAAATCTTGCGATTGCCATGAATCGTATTGGTGGTAAATCGAACTCAGGTGAAGGTGGTGAAGACAGAAAACGCTTCCATCCAGATTCGAACGGTGACAGCAGAAACTCGGCTATTAAACAAGTAGCCTCTGGTAGATTTGGAGTAACATCACACTACCTAACCAATGCCAGAGAAATTCAAATTAAAATGGCACAGGGTGCAAAACCTGGTGAAGGTGGACAGTTACCTGGCGAAAAAGTATTACCATGGATTGCAGCAGCACGAAATTCAACACCATTTGTAGGTTTAATTTCACCGCCGCCGCATCACGATATTTATTCTATTGAAGATTTGGCACAATTAATATTCGATTTAAAAAATGCCAATAGAGATGCCAGAATTAATGTAAAATTAGTATCTGAAGTAGGTGTTGGTACCATTGCAGCCGGTGTAGCAAAAGCAAAAGCCGATGTCGTACTTATTGCAGGTTACGATGGTGGTACTGGAGCTTCTCCATTAACGTCTTTAAAACATGCTGGCTTACCTTGGGAACTTGGTCTTGCCGAAGCACAACAAACACTAGTATTAAACAATTTAAGAAGTAGAATTGTTGTAGAATGCGACGGACAGTTAAAAACTGGTAGAGATGTGGCCATTGCCGCTTTATTAGGAGCTGAAGAATTTGGTTTTGCCACAGCACCTCTGGTAGCCTCTGGATGTATTATGATGCGCAAATGTCATTTAAATACTTGTCCGGTAGGTATTGCAACTCAAGATAAAGAGTTACGTAAAAACTTTAAAGGCACACCAGAACACGTTATTAATTTCTTCTATTACATTGCTGAAGAATTAAGAGGTATCATGGCACAATTAGGGTTTAGAACTTTAGCCGAAATGGTTGGACAAACTCATAAAATAAATGCTAATAAAGCAATTACGCATTATAAAGCAAAAGGTTTAGACTTGTCTGCTATTTTACACAGACCAGAAGCTTATAAACATTTAATTGTTAGAAATACAGAAACTCAAGATCATAATTTAGACGATGTTCTCGATTTTAAAATATTAAAAGATTCACACAGAGCCTTATACCGTAAAGAAAAAATGACTTTGGAATATCCTATTCACAATACAAATCGTACGGTAGGAGCCATTGTTAGTAACGAAATCTCTAAAGTATATGGCCATTTAGGCTTACCAGAAGATACGTTAAATATTAACTTTACAGGATCTGCCGGACAAAGTTTTGGTGCTTTTGGCGCTAATGGCTTAACATTTACAATTGAAGGTAATACCAACGATTATTTAGGTAAAGGCTTATCTGGTGCAAAATTAATTGTTAAGAAACCTGCGAAAGCAGATTTTATTGCCGAAAACAATATTATTGTAGGTAATGTTTGTTTGTTTGGCGCAATTCAAGGTCAAGCGTACATTAACGGTATTGCTGGAGAACGCTTCGCAGTACGTAACTCAGGCGCTATTGCCGTAGTAGAAGGCGTAGGAGACCATGGTTGCGAATATATGACTGGTGGAAAAGTGGTGGTTCTTGGTAAAACAGGACGAAACTTTGCAGCGGGTATGAGTGGCGGAATTGCTTATGTATACGATCCGGAAAATAAATTTACCAACGGATTATGTAATACGGAATCTATTGAATTCGAGCAGGTATTAAATGAAGATGCCGATGATTTAAGAAGTATGATTGAAAATCATGTGAGTTATACGAATAGCAACCGAGGTAAAGAATTATTAGCAAATTGGGAAACTAGTTTGAAAAATTTTGTAAAAGTAATGCCTACCGAATACAAACGTGCATTAAAACGTTTAGAAACAGAAGAACAAATGGTAGAAGAATTAACAACAGCATAGTGTCATGGGAAAAGTAACAGGATTTAAAGAATTTGAAAGACAAGATGAAAAAAACGCGCCCGTAGAAGAACGCGTAAAAAATTATAATGAATTTACCATTCCTTTAAGCGAAACCGAACTAAAACATCAAGGGTCGCGTTGTATGGATTGTGGCATACCTTTTTGCCACAGTGGTTGCCCTCTAGGAAATCTTATACCAGATTTCAATCATATGGTACACCAAGGTGAATGGCAAAAAGCGAGTTGGATATTACATTCCACAAACAATTTTCCAGAATTTACGGGTCGTTTATGTCCTGCACCATGTGAAAAATCGTGTGTTTTAGGTATTATCGCAGACCCCGTTTCAATCGAAACTATAGAAAAAAATATTGTGGAACGTGCCTTTAAAGAAGGCTGGATAAAACCGCAACCTCCAAAATCAAGAACTGGTAAAACCATTGCTATTGTAGGTTCAGGACCAGCTGGATTAGCTGCCGCACAACAATTAAATAGAGCTGGCCATACCGTAACTGTTTTTGAAAGAGATGATGAAGTTGGTGGATTACTTCGCTACGGTATTCCTAATTTTAAAATGGAAAAAGGTATCATAGATCGAAGAGTTACCATTTTAGAAGCCGAAGGCATTACTTTTAAAACGAATGTAAACGTAGGCGTTAATTACGATGTTAAACAATTGAAAAAGTTTGATGCCGTAGTTTTATGCGGTGGTGCTACCGAAAGAAGAGGTTTACCAACCCCAGGAGCAGATGCAGATGGCGTGGTACAAGCTATGGATTTCTTAACGCAACAAACTAAAGTTGTATTTGGTAAAGAAGTTAAAGATCAAGTATTAGCGACCAATAAAAATGTCATTGTTATTGGTGGTGGAGATACGGGTTCAGACTGCGTTGGCACATCAAACAGACAAGGCGCTAAATCGGTTGTGAATTTCGAGATTATGCCAAAACCACCAGGGCATCGTTCTCCTCAAACGCCTTGGCCTTATTGGCCATTACAGTTAAAAACATCGTCATCCCACGAAGAAGGTGTTGAAAGAAACTGGTTAATAAACACTAAAGAGTTTATAAAAGATGAAAACGGTACATTAATCGCTTTAAAAACGGTTAATGTCGACTGGAAAATGGTACCAGGACAACGTCCGCAATTAATTGAAATTGAAGGCACCGAAAAAACATGGCCATGCGATTTAGCTTTATTAGCATTAGGTTTTACAGGTCCTGAAAGCACCATTGCAGATCAATTAGGATTGGAGAAAGATGCGCGTTCTAACTATAAAGCAGAATATGGTAAATACCAAACCAATATTCCTAATATATTTACTGCAGGTGATATGCGCAGAGGACAATCCTTAATCGTTTGGGCGATTTCTGAAGGTAGAGAAGCTGCACGACAAGTTGATATTTATTTAATGGGCAAATCAGATTTGCCTACAAAAAATGAAGCAGGCGATTTAGTTGCTTTATAAAATACAAAAACCGCAAAACTCCTTTTTATTTGCATAAAAAGGAGTTTTCATTTTAAATTAATTTAAACTTTATTTAACACTTTTAAGAGCCCGTAATTTTTATATTTGGCTTTTTAATAAAAAAATTAGATGCATAAAAAGGCAATAGCAATATTTTTTACAACACTATTTATGGCGCTTATTATTGCGCCTTCAGTAATTGTTGCATTAGATGATACTATTGATACTTCTATATTTTATTCTATAACAGAAGAAGAAGAAAATGGTAAAGTAAAGAGCGTTGTGTCGCCTTTTTCGTTAGTTTCAAGTGAAACCGTTTCACACTTCAACTTAAAGAGTTCTCAGTTTTTTAGTTATAGATTTAAAACCTATCCAAAACCGCATCTCAATTTAATTTCCCCGCCCCCGGAACACATCATATTATAATTTTCGGCTTTATAGATTTTTTGAAAAATCTAAATTTCACGTTTAACACCTTTTGACTATACTCAAAGGGTAAAAAATTATTATAATATGTTTAAAACTATTAAAAACGACTTGCCTGCAAGTATCGTTGTATTTTTTGTTGCCTTACCATTATGTTTAGGAATCGCTCTTGCCAGTGGAGCACCACTCTTTTCAGGAGTAATAGCTGGAATTGTTGGAGGAATTGTTGTTGGAGGATTAAGTGGCTCTAAAGTGGGCGTAAGCGGACCAGCCGCAGGTTTAGCTGCCATTGTACTAACTGCCATTGGCGCTTTAGGCGGTTATCAAAATTTTCTAGTAGCGGTAGTAATAGCAGGTATCATCCAAATCATATTTGGAATACTCAAGGCTGGAGTAATTGGTTATTATTTTCCGTCGTCGGTTATTAAAGGCATGCTTACCGGGATTGGAATCATTATCATCTTAAAACAAATTCCACATTTTTTTGGCTATGATGCCGAACCAACTGGGGCGGATAGCTTTATGGCAGCATCAGGTGAAAATACCTTTAGCGCCATATTAAACATTACTAACAATATTACTTTAGGATCACTATTAATTGGAGCTATTGGATTAACTATCATTCTGTTTTGGGATTTAGTACTTTCTAAAAAAGCGAAATTTTTTCAAGTAATACAAGGACCTTTAGTGGCTGTAGTAATCGGAATTATTTATGTTTTTGTAACAAGTGGCAATACTGGTTTATCCATTTTACCAAAACACTTGGTTAGTGTGCCGATCCCAGAAGATGCTACCTCATTTTTTAATCAATTTAGTTTTCCAAATTTTGCTGTCATTACCAATACTGAAGTTTGGGTTGTTGCTTTTACCATCGCCCTAGTGGCAAGTTTAGAAACTTTATTGTGTGTGGAGGCTTCAGATAAACTAGATCCAGAAAAAAACGTTACACCTACCAATAGAGAGCTATTTGCACAAGGTGCTGGAAATATCGTTTCTGGCTTGATTGGCGGTTTACCAATTACCCAAGTAATTGTAAGAAGTTCTGCAAATGTACAGTCTGGAGGCAAAAGCAAATTATCAACCATCTTTCATGGCTTTCTTTTATTAGTATCAGTAATATTAATTCCACGCTTGCTTAACATGATTCCGTTATCGGTACTAGCCGCCATTTTATTGGTAGTAGGGTATAAACTAGCTAAACCGTCTTTATTCAAAAAAATGTACAATTTAGGTTGGAAACAGTGGGTTCCATTTTTCGCAACCGTAGTTGGTATCATTTTTACAGATTTATTAGTAGGCATCAGTTTAGGGCTTTTAGTTGGTATTGTAGTTATTTTATTAAAAAGCTACCAAAACTCTCACTTTCTTCATATTGAAGATAAAAGTAACGGGAAACATAAAATAAAAATGACCCTTGCTGAAGAAGTTACCTTTTTTAACAAAGGTGCTATTCTAAAAGAATTGGATAGTTTGCCACGAGATACTTATTTAGAAATCAATCTGATAAAAACTAGGTATTTGGACAACGATGTTATCGAAATATTAGAAGATTTTCTATATAAAGCAAAAGAAAGACACATCGATATCAAGTTAGTTTCTAAACGAGGTATTGTTGAAAATCCGGAAAGTTTTATAGAATTCTTTAATCAAAGACCGAAATCAGAATTAAGTTTAAGTTAAAATTAAATATCATGAAAAAAAATAAATATAAAATTTTAGTGCTTTCTGATATGAAAAAATCAACGAGCACGGTTTTAAAAAGTGCCGTTAGTTTGGCAAAAATGATTAATGGCGATATTCAAATGTTTTATGTGCGAAAACCTACCGACATAGTTGCAAAAGAAAATCAACTTTCAGCAATGAGAACCATCAACAAAGAGTATCCAAAAACAGAAAAGAAATTACAGGAGATTATAGAACCCATTTCGACCGAATATGGTGTGAACATTCAGTCTTCTTTTTCTTTTGGTAATGTAAAAGATGAAATTTTATTGTACATTAAAGAGCATAAACCAGATATTATTGTTTTAGGAAAAAGGAAATCTAAAACCTTTAATATTGTTGGAGATCGTGTTACTGATGTAATTTTAAAAACATTTGAAGGGGTTATAATGATAGCCGATAGTAAAAATACTTTAGATCCGAATGGGGAGTTGTCATTAGGCGTTTTAAATAACGTTAAAAATGCTTTTAATATAGATTTTGCTGAGAACTTACTCGAAAATGCTCAGAAACCACTTAAATCGTTCAAAATAATTAAAAATTCAAACGATTTAAAAGAAACAGAAAATAGTTTGCCAGACATAGAAACCCGAGAATATGTATTTGAATCAAACGATAATGCATTAAATAACATTTCAAAATATCTGGTAAAAAGTCATGTTAATTTGTTATGTTTAAATAGAGATTATCAGAACACAAAAAAAGCAGAATCTATAAATTCTAGTATTAAAGATCTCGTAAATAAGCTTAATGTCTCTGTCTTATTAACAGGAACGGGCATCAATTAATACAATAATCTTATTACAGATTTATAAAAGAATAATTAAACTTTAAAAGTAAAAATATTATGAAAGCACACACAAGAGAAACGCAGGCTACTATGACGCCTCAAAAGTCGTTACAATATTTAAAAGAAGGAAATTTAAGATTTCAAAATAATTTAAAAGCAAACCGTAATTTATTAGAACAGGTAAATGACACCAGCGATGGCCAATTTCCATTTGCTACCATATTAAGCTGTATAGATTCTAGAGTATCGGCAGAATTGGTTTTCGATCAAGGTTTAGGCGATATTTTTAGTGTACGTATCGCTGGAAACTTTGTAAACGAAGACATTTTAGGTAGTATGGAATTTGCATGTAAACTGGCTGGAACAAAGCTAATAGTTGTTTTAGGCCATACCAGTTGCGGAGCCGTAAAAGGCGCTTGCGATGACGCTAAAATGGGTAATTTAACAAAACTTATTGAAAAAATCACTCCAGCCGTTAACGCTGTTACAGAACCAATAGATGCTAGTTTAAGAAATTCTAAAAATTTAGACTTTGTAGATAACGTAGCAGAAAAAAACGTGCTATTAACTATCGACCGCATTCACGCCGAAAGTCCTATTCTGACCGAGATGGAAAAAAATGGCGAAATCTTGATTGTAGGTGCCATGTACGATATCAATACAGGTGAAGTTAAATTTTTTGAACACTAGGTTTTGATTTTAACCAAAACAAAAAATACCATTAAAAAGATAGTGTTACTTGCATTAGTAACACTACCTTTTATTGCTTTTAGTCAAAATAGCGACTTTGGCAACTGGTTAATTTATATTGGAAATAAACAAATAAACTCCAAATGGAATCTTCATAACGAAGTTCAATACAGAAACTATAACGCCGTTGGAGATTTAGAACAATTACTTTTAAGAACTGGTTTAGGCTATACTTTTAACGAAGGAAAAAACAATGTTTTACTAGGTTATGGCTATATTTTATCTAAAAATTATATAGATGAAACCGATGATAAAATAAGTGTTAACGAGCATAGAATCTTTCAGCAATTTACAGCGTCTCAATTTATAGGAAGCGTAAAACTGAACCATCGCTATCGCTTTGAACAGCGCTTTGTGGAAGACGATTTTAAAATGCGCTTTCGGTACTTTTTAGGCTTAAATGTTCCCATTTCCCAAAGTAGCAACTATTATTTATCGGCTTACAATGAAATATTTTTAAATACTAAAACCGCAATTTTTGATAGAAATAGGCTTTATGGAGGCATTGGTTATCAATTAAATAAAAGTATAAAACTAGAAGCTGGCTATATGAATCAGTTTTTTGAAACTTCGGGTCGTGATCAATTCAATATCATAACATTTATAAACTTTTAGTAAAAAGGTAATTACAATTAACAAACCAACACTTTTTATGGTGTTGGTTTTTTTTCTGACTTAATATAACTAAATTAGAGAGATTTTTAACCTAATAGCTATTTATATGAAGCACTTATTTACAAATATTAAAGGAGATGCATTTGGCGGTATTACAGCTGGAATTGTAGCATTACCTCTAGCCCTTGCATTTGGAGTTTCTTCTGGATTAGGACCAAGTGCCGGATTATATGGGGCGATATTCTTAAGCTTTTTTGCAGCGTTATTTGGTGGTACCAATACTCAAATTTCTGGTCCAACGGCTCCAATGACGGCAGTAAGTATGGTGGTAATAGCTGGTATTCTGGCTGCAAATGATGGCGATATAAATAAGGCCCTGCCAATTATTTTAACGGTATTTTTACTTGGTGGTTTACTACAAATTGGTCTAGGACTTGTTGGTTTTGGAAAATATATTAAGTACATACCCTACCCCGTGGTTTCTGGTTTTATGACGGCCATTGGCGTTATTATCTTGGTAACTCAAATTCTCCCGGCTATTGGATATTATCCTAAAGAAGACAAAGCCTACGTTGAAACATTTAAACCTGAGGCTGAAGCCATCATATTAGAAAACATTTTAAAAGAGGAGGCTGGAGAAGATATTTTAGTTTTAGAAGATTTTACCGAAACGGTTGACAGAGCAAGTAAAATAACCCAAGAAGACATCCTTAAAGAGTCTAAAACACTTGCTTCAAATAATGCATCAGGAGTTTTAGGAACTTTAAAAGTATTACCGCAAGCCCTTCAACAAATAAGTTGGTTGGAATTAATTTTGGCACTTGCAACCATATTTATTATTTACGGTTTTAAACGCATCACCACGGCTATACCAAGTACGCTTGTAGCCTTATTAATTGTGTCTGGAGTTGCCGTTGGGTTTGGTTTAGACTACAGACCCATTGAAGAAATACCTTCTGGGTTACCAATACCTAACCTAGAAATTATAACTAGCTTTAGTTTTACTGCTTTATCCCCCTATATATTTACCTCACTAACCCTAGCACTTTTAGGGGCAATAGATTCCTTACTAACGAGTGTTGTTGCTGATAATATGACTAAAACCAAACACCAGCCAAATAAAGAGCTTATCGGGCAAGGTATAGGTAATAGTATTGGAGCCATTTTTGGCGGATTGCCAGGAGCAGGAGCAACTATTAGAACGGTTGTTAATATAAAATCGGGTGGTAAAACCAAGCTTTCGGGAATGATAGCGGGTATTATACTACTATTTATCTTATTAGCATTAGGGCCAGTAGCATCAAGAATTCCTGCTGCCGTATTAGCTGGAATATTAATAACAGTTGGAATTGGTGTTATGGATTATAAAGGACTTAAAGCCATACCTAGTTTACCAAGAGATGCCAAAATTGGACCATTTAGAGTGAGTTCGGAGGTTATAATAATGATGGTCGTTTTGCTACTCTCCAGTTTATGGAATTTGGTTTATGCCGTAGGAATAGGTTTAATTATTGCTTCGCTTATGTTTATGAAAAAAATCGGAGATTTAACCGCGCTTAGTTCTGATGTTAAACCATTAAAAGAAGAAGCATGGAAAGATGAAATTGGTTTCCCTGAAAAATTAAAAGAAGAAGTTTTTATAAAACATATTAAAGGTCCGTTGTTTTTTGGTTCTACGAGCGATTTTCAAATACTTGCTAAACAAATCCCTAAAACAGCCTCTACGGTGGTTATTCGTTTAGAAAAAATGCCTTATATAGACCAGTCTGGGTTGTATGCTATGGAAGATGTTTTGGTAGATTTAAGAAAAGACAACATTACGGTATTGTTTGTAGGTTTACTTAACCAACCAAAATTGATGATGGAACGAATTGATATCATTCCAGATTTAATTCCGAAAGAATATTTATTTGAATCGTTCAATGAATGCCTTAGTTGGATTAAGGATAACGTTGAAGATATCTACTAAAAAAAATGCGAACTAAACAGTTCGCATTTTTTTTATATTATCATTCATTTATTGTGCATCACGCATAAATTCTTCTGCCTTTTCAACCATATTTATACTGCCGCAAATAAATGGAACGCGTTCATGCAATTCGGTAGGTTGAATATCCATAATTCTTGTAAACCCATCGCTTGCTTTCCCAGAAGCCTGTTCAGCTAAAAACGCCATTGGGTTACATTCATACAATAAGCGCAATTTTCCGTTAGGGTTTTTAGAACTTTGCGGATATATATAAATCCCTCCTTTTATCATGTTTCTGTGAAAATCAGACACCAAAGAGCCAATATATCTCGAGGTATATGGTCGGTCTCCTTCTTCCTTCTGGCAATATTTTATATAATTTTTTATGCCTTGCGGAAAGTGAATATAGTTCCCTTCATTTACAGAATAAATATTACCATCTTCAGGAAATTTCATATCTGGATGCGATAAGTAAAACGAACCGATTGCCGGATTTAAGGTAAACCCATTAACACCATCGCCAGTTGTATACACAATCATAGTAGAAGTTCCATAAACCACATAGCCTGCTGCTACTTGTTTGCTGCCTTTTTGCAAGAAATCTTCAATAGTTACTGGGGTTCCAATAGGCGTAACCCGTCTGTAAATTGAGAAAATAGTACCAACCGATACATTTACATCAATATTAGACGAACCATCTAAAGGGTCAATTAAAACTATATATTTGTTTTGGTGGTTTTCATCAATACTGTTTACCGAAATAAAATTGTCTTCTTCTTCACTGGCAATTCCACAAACAATATTTCGCTTGGTTAGTGTTTGAATAAATTTTTCATTAGCATACACATCTAATTTTTGCTGGTCTTCTCCTTGTATATTGGTATCGCCCGCAGCGCCTATAATATCTACCAATCCGGCTTTGTTTACTTCATGATTTACAATTTTAGCTGCCAATCGAATGGAGTTTAGTAGACTGGATAATTCTCCCGAAGAATATTTAAAAGAAGATTGATTTTCAATTATAAATTCGCCGAGTGTTTGATTTTTATGAGCCATATAAATGTGATTTTTATATTACAAATATCTATTTTTTTTTCATGAACTACAACGTTTTCGCATAAGATTACCTTTTGATATATTCAACTTTAAGTTATCTTTGAAATAATTACAAAATATTATGATTTTCACAATTAGAAAAGCTAAAAAAGAAGATATGCCACAGGTGCTGGCTTTAATTAATCAATTAGCACACTTTGAAAATGAGCCCGATGCCGTTATTATTACCGTAGACGATTTAGAAAAAGATGGCTTTGGCGAACACCCAGCATTTTTTTGCTTTGTGGCCGAAATAGATTCGAAAATTGAAGGCATTGCCTTGGGGTATCAACGCTATTCTACTTGGAAAGGTAAAGCCATTCATTTAGAAGATCTTATTGTTAACGAATCAGCAAGAGGCAGTGGTATTGGTTCGGCGCTTTTAGATGAAATCGTTAAATACGGCCATAATTTAGGTGTAAAACGTATTAATTGGGAGGTTTTAGATTGGAACGAACCCGCCATAAAATTTTACAAACAAAAAGGCGCCGCGATTAAAGACGAATGGCGCGTGGTACATATGGACGAACAAAGCATAAAAAACTACATTTCAAAGCTATAACATGCAAGTATTTAAATTTGGTGGCGCCTCAGTAAAAGACGCAAATGGTGTTAAAAATATTGCCGGAGTATTGCAAAAAGTTGGCTATAAAAACACACTCATTGTAGTTTCTGCCATGGGAAAAACAACCAATGCTTTAGAAGTTGTTATAAAGAATTATTTTGAAAATAGACCCGAATTACAAAGTTCGCTTCAAGAGGTTAAAAAGTACCATAATGAAATTCTGCTAGATTTATTTCCCAACGAACAGCATCCAGTTTATAAAAAAGTTGCCTCATTTTTCGACGAGCTTAACAGTTTTTTAAAATCGAACAAATCACCCGATTATAACTTTGTTTACGACCAAGTAATTGGCTTTGGCGAACTGGTTTCTACCCTAATTATTAGCGCCTATTTAAACGAAATTGGTTTAAAAAACAACTGGATAGATGTACGCGAACAAATAAAAACCGATAATTATTACAGACGTGCTAATGTTAATTGGGACGAAACTCAACGGTTAATAACGGCCAATTTTAATAAATCTGTTTTAAATATTACCCAGGGATTTTTGGGTAGCGACCCTAACAACTTTACAACCACTTTAGGAAGAGAAGGAAGCGATTATACCGCTGCTATTTATGCCTATTGCTTAAATGCCGAAAGTGTAACCATTTGGAAAGATGTTCCTGGCGTTTTAAATGCCGACCCGCGTTATTTTGAAAATGCGCAACTATTACATAAAATAAGTTACCGCGAAGCAATCGAATTGGCGTTTTATGGTGCATCGGTTATTCACCCAAAAACGCTGCAGCCATTGCAAGGAAAAGAAATTCCACTGTTTGTAAAATCGTTTTTAAATCCAGAAGCTCCCGGAACGCGCATAGGGAAAAATATAGCGCTCGAACCTATGGTTCCATGCTTTATTGTTAAGAAAAATCAGGTTTTAATATCGCTGTCATCGTTAGATTTCTCGTACATCGTTGAAGAAAATATTAGCGAAATATTCAACCTACTGCATTCCTTTAAAATGAAAGTGGATGTTATTCAAAATTCAGCCATTAGCTTTTCGGTTTGTGTAGACAATATTTACAATAATCTCGATAAATTATTGCATCATTTAAAGGCAAAATTTAAGGTTACTTGCCATGAAAACGTCTCGCTTTACACCATTCGCCATTACAATCAGGCCGCAATAAATCAAATTGAAGAAGGTAAAACCGTGTTATTAAAACAATTAACCCAAGAAACAGTTCAAATAGTAAGTAAATAAACAATTTAGTACATTTACAGGCATGAGCAAACATCAAGATACCGGATTAGTTACAGCTAAAGAAGTGGCTAAAGCAATAAACATAGATAACTATGGCTTTATAGGAACATTTATTGGTTGGCTATTAATGAAGGTGCTTAAAATATCAACGCTTAACAAAATATATAACAAAAACAAACACCTAAAAGACCTTTGTTTTTTAGATGCCATTTTAGATGATTTTCAAATTAAATTTGAAATACCTGAAGAAGATTTAAAGCGCCTACCAAAAGAAGGGCCTTATATTACGGTGTCTAACCATCCGCTAGGTGGTATTGATGGCATTTTACTTTTAAAATTAATGCTAGAACAGCGCAGCGATTTTAAAATAATAGCCAACTTTTTACTCCACAGAATAGAACCGCTAAAGCCTTATATTATGCCTGTAAATCCTTTTGAAGACAGAAAGGATGTTAAATCTAGCCTTTCTGGTTTTAAAAATGCCATTGTACATTTACGCGAAGGGCATCCATTAGGAATTTTTCCTGCGGGCGAAGTTTCTACCTATAGAGATGGCAAGCTAATGGTAGACAGACCTTGGGAAGATGCTGCTATGAAATTGGTTAAAAAAGCCGAAGTGCCAGTGGTTCCTATTTATTTTCATGCTAAAAACAGTAAATTATTTTACAAACTTTCTAAAATTAACGATACACTAAGAACCGCTAAACTGCCTTCGGAATTGTTAACCCAAAAACGTCGCGTTATTAAGGTTAGAATAGGAAAACCTATCTCGGTAGACGATCAAAAAGAGTATGTTTCACTCGATGAATTTTCAGAATTTGTACGCCGTAAAACCTATATGCTTTCAAATTCATTTGAAGACAAATCAAAAATATTAGATAACATTCAGTCAACCTTAAAAACACCTAAAGTTCCAAAAAATATTGTAACACCGGTTGAAACAAATTTAATGATTGAAGAGGTGGAAGCCTTACGAAAAGACGATTCGCGTTTATTACAAAGTAAAAACTACGAGGTGTTTTTGGCACAAGCCTCACAAATTCCGAACATTTTACGAGAAATTGGAAGGTTGCGTGAAATAACCTTTAGAGAAGTTGGTGAAGGTACTAACGAATCCATCGATTTAGATGCTTTTGATGATTACTATCACCACATGTTTTTATGGGATAACGAAAGTAATGTACTTGCAGGTGCCTACCGTATGGGATTAGGGTCTAAAATTTTTGAACGCTACGGTATTGATGGTTTTTATTTACACGATCTTTTTAGGTTTGAACCAGAATTGTTTAAAATGATGAGTCAGTCTATCGAAATGGGACGCGCTTTCATTATTAAAGAATACCAGCAAAAACCAATGCCGCTGTTTTTACTTTGGAAAGGGATTGTGCATACCACATTACGTTATCCAGAGCACAAGTTTTTAATTGGCGGTGTAAGTATAAGCAATCAGTTTTCGAACTTCTCGAAATCGTTGATGATTGAGTTTATGAAATCGCATTATTACGATCCATACATAGCGCAATATGTACATCCTAAAAAAGAATTTAAAGTAAAGTTAAAAGACGCCGATAAAGACTTTGTTTTTGATGAAACAGAAGCCGATTTAAATAAATTCGATAAAGTTATTGACGAAATAGAACCAGGAGCATTACGCCTACCAGTACTACTAAAAAAGTATATAAAACAAAATGCCAAATTAGTAGCATTTAACGTAGATCCCTTGTTTAACAATGCTGTTGATGGCTTAATGTACATTAAAATAGCAGACCTACCAGAAAGTACCGTTCGCCCTGTTATGGAAGAATTTCAAGCTGAATTAGAGCGTAAACTTAGCGAGAACAATGAAAGTTAAAGTTATTATCTAACTAAGTGTTACATAATAAATCGGAAACATTTTTTGTATTGTCTTTTATTTAAACAGACTTAAACCAATCTTGGAAATACTCGCCAACTATAGGAACCAACTTTTTTTGGCCTTCGAAAGCTCCCATTAAACTTATTATCCAAAGCACTATCATTCCTAAATTTAAAAACCAACCTAACATAGGCACAAAAGACAGAAGAAATGCCAAAATCATTAATCCTAACATTTGCCGGATATAAAACGAGGCGAATTCGTTCTTATTGTTGCTATTCATAATCAATGCTATAATCCAACCAATAAGTGTAATATGAGCAATAATTGCCACATTTTTACCATCGCTTAAAACTTGTTTGGCGTCATCAGCAAACTCAGATGCTGTTTCTTTTACATCTTCAAAAACTTCTTTAGCTTTTTCTTTAGCTTCATCTGCAAAATCTTCTGCTTTATCTACTGCTTTTTTAGCACTTTCTTTCGCATCACCTAACATATCGTTTAGGTCCTCTTTTAGATTCTTTTTATCAGCCATGGCGAATTAATTTTATTGATTACCTATCAAAGTTAATAAAAAAACAGGTCTAAATACCAGCAAGTAACTAAATAATAAACACTTAAAAATAATAAACCTTCCCTATCGTACTAACATAATTATTCCACCAAGAACGGTGACAATAAGTACAAAACGTCTGTAATTTACGTTCGAAATTAATTTAACAATATAAGCCCCTAAGAAAAACCCAACAATAACAGGTATGATTAATACCGAATTTAAAACCAAAGACTCTACGGTAATAGTTTTCCAAATAAAAATATGAAAGGGTAGTTTAAACACATTTATAATAAAGAATAACCATGCTGCTGTACCAATAAACTCGTTCTTGGGTAAACGCATGGCGAGGAAATAAATATCTGAAATGGGGCCTGCTAAATTCCCAATCATAGTAGTAAAACCAGCGAGAAATCCGGCCGAATTTGAAAACCATTTGTTGGTTGGTACGCTGGCCGATTTTCGTCTTTCCATGATAAACATAATAAATACCGAACCTATAATAATTACGGCCATTATTTGCTTAAATAAATCTTCAGAAATGTCATTACCTACCCAAACGCCTACCAAAACCCCTATAACCATTGAAGGCAACAGTTTTTTTATAAAATGCCATTGTGCATGTTTATTATAATAAACTACCGCGAAAATATCGGCGAAAATTAACATGGGTAACAAAACCCCGGTAGATGCTTTTTCGCCAAAAACAAAGGCTAAAATAACCACAATTAATATTCCGATACCTTTGATGCCCGATTTTGATAATCCTAAAATAAAAACAGCCAGAAAAATAAATAACCAGTGTACTACCGTTAAATTATACGATTGAAGAAGATTTAGATATGTCAAAATATTAAAATAGGTGTTTGGTTTTGGGTATTAGGTATTGGGTTCTAAGTTCTGGCAAAAATAGAATTAAATTATAAAAAGGCTTTATCTATTGGTTCCCAAAGTTCTATTTTATTGCCATCGTTATCTAAAATCCACCCAAATTTACCGTATTCGAACTCTTGCATGTCGCCAACAACGGTAACACCTTCGGCTTTTAAAACTTTTAGTAAGGCTTCTAAATTCTCGACTCTATAATTAAACATAAAGTCCTTTTTTGAAGGCTCGAAATATTTGGTCTCCTCAGGAAACGGACTCCATTGTGTAGAACAATCATTACCTTCCTTATCCTGCCACCAAAAGGTACTTCCATAATCGTCTGTATTAAAACCTAAATGTTTTTGATACCACGCTTTCGCAGCTTTTGGGTCTTTAGATTTAAAAAACAACCCACCAATACCTGTAACTCTTTTTTTCATTTCATTCAGATTGAATTAAACATGTTGATCAACAAGTATGGCATTGCCATCGGGATCTAAAACCACAAAACTTGCAGGCCCTTTGCTGTTTTCATCGGCTTCACTTTCAAGTTTTATTCCAGAGCTTTTTAAATGCTTTTGAATGGTTCTAACATCATCGAACGCATCTAACGTATTAGCATTTTCATCCCAACCTGGATTAAATGTTAAGATATTATTTTCGAACATACCTTGGAATAAACCTACCAAAGCATTGCCGTTTTTCATGATGAGATAATTTTTTTCCATATCCCCAGCAAATACCGAAAAACCAAGCGTTTCGTAAAACTCCTTCGAAACTTTAATGTCTTTTACACTAAGGCTAATTGAAAAGGCTCCTAATTTCATATCGTTATGTTTTATAAATTACTTTTTAATATTCTTTTCATAAATGGCAATCCATTCTTCAACGGTCATTTTAGAGGCGAGTTCTCCAATTAAATCGTATGGTATGTCATCGATATATTTAAACCGGATGCAACTTTTGCCCATATCAAGTTTGCGTTTACAATGTTTTGGGTATTGATTTACAAACCAATCATTCAATTCTGTTGTTGCATAAACACTAGAACTATACACCGCTATAAAGTTCTTTTGAGAAGCAATATTCATAAATGGGAGCGGTAACTCTGGTGTACAATGGTAGCCATCTGGATAAATGGAATGTGGCACAACATAACCAATCATCCCGTAACTTATAGTTTCTTCGAAGCCTTTGGGTAGATTTTTTTTGATGATTTCACGCAACTTTTTTATGGGTGCTTGCCTTTCTTCGGGAAGTTGGTTGATATATTCTTCGGGTGAGTCCGCTTTGTACTGCATGGCGTTAGCTTAATTTTTATAAAGTTAACAAAATTCTATAATTTTAATTTCACAATCTTTTTTGTTTATTCGAAGCAACCTTTAGTTACTTTGTACATCTATCTAATAAGATACTAAAAACAATTCCATGAAAATAGTAAACATGTACTCCGCCTCTATCGCAATTTTAGTATGCTTTATTACTTTTCAATCTTGTAGTACAGAAGAAGAAACACCCTTAGAACCTTTTAACAGCATTGCAAAAGGAAGCCAACTTGTTTCGGCTAATAATATTTTTGCTTTTTCCATGTTAAAGGAAATTTCAGATTCTGAAACTGAAGATAATTTCATGATTTCTCCTGTGAGTGCTTCACTCGCTTTAGGCATGGTTTATAATGGTGCTGCTGGCGAAACTAAGCAAGCCTTCTCTAATGTTTTTAATTACGACAACATTACTTTAGAAGAAGCTAATTTGGTAAACCAAAATATTATAGAAAACTTAACGCGCAACGCTTCTGGGACAAGCTTCGAGATTGCTAATTCACTGTGGATAAATAATACGTTCCCAGTAAATGAAAATTTTTTGAAAACCAACAGAACCTACTATTTTGCCGAAGTACAAAACAAAGATTTTAGCGACCCAAAAACTTTGGCATCCATAAACAATTGGGCATCCAATAAAACCCATGGAAAAATCCCGATTGTATTAGATGATATTTCAGCGAATGCTGTGTTATACGCCATCAATGCGCTTTATTTTAAAAGCGATTGGAAGTACCGTTTTGATCCTCAAGACACGAAAAAATTACCTTTTAATTTAAGCACTGGCTTGGTACAACAAGTAGACATGATGACGCTTAATAACGATTTGAAATACTTTTCAAATTCCGTATTTTCTTCAGTAGAACTGCCATATAAAAATGACAAATATATTATGACACTTATGCTTCCGAATGTAGAAAAAACAACGGATGATGTTATAGCAATTATGAATAATGACAACTGGATTGAGTGGCAAAAAAGTTATTCGACACAAAATTTAAAAATTACGATTCCTAAGTTTACGTTTTCTTATAAAAAAGAATTTAACGACGCCCTGATTAATTTGGGTCTGGGAATTGCTTTTAGTGATAATGCTAATTTTAGTGGTTTAAGTGATATCCCCACCAAAATTTCGTTTGTATTACAAAAGACTTTTATTGATGTTAATGAAAAAGGTACTGAAGCTGCGGCGGTAACTGTTGTTGGTATTGAAACTACCTCTGCAGGAGACCCAAAACACTTTTTATTAAACAGGCCTTTTATTTTTGCCATCACAGAAAAGGAAACGGGTTCTATTTGCTTTATGGGAAAAGTAGGCATTCCAGAATACAACTAAGTAGTTTTATTGACCGACTGGATGATTCAAACAAGATGTAACATTAACAAAATTTTGCTTTAATCTTATCTACAATGGTTTGTGCTAATTTTTCTTTACTTTCTATAGTCCATCCTGCCACATGTGGTGTTAATAATACATTTTCCGCCTGAATTAAATATTGAAACGGTTCTGGCATGCTGCTAGTAAACATATCCTCGAACGATGATTTTTCGTATTCTAACACATCTAAACCAGCGCCTAAAATCTTGCCGCTTTTTAAAGCAGAAACCAAATCTTGAGTCACTACACTTTTTCCGCGTGCCGTATTTATAAACCAAAACGGGTTTTTAAAGGCATTAATAAATTGTGAATCAATCATACCTAAAGTTAAAGGTGTTTGTGGCGTATGTAAACTAACAACCTCAACCTTTTCTTGAAATTCTTTTAACGACACTTGTGTAGCATTAGCATCGTCCACATGCTCTTTTATATCGTAACACAACACCTCAACATCGAATCCTCTAAGTTTTTTAGCAAACGCTTTTCCCATATTACCGTAACCAATAAGTCCTACTGTTCTGCCATCGAGTTCTATTCCGCGATTGACTTCGCGCAACCATTTACCAGTTCTCACTTCGCGATCTGCTTTGTTTAGTTTATTTAATAATGATAGTAACATACCCAATGCATGCTCGCCCACAGCATTTCGATTCCCTTCTGGTGCTGCAATAAGTTCGATGCCTTTTGAAATAGCGTAATCACAATCTATATTCTCTAACCCCGCACCTACACGACCAATAAACTTAAGATTGGTTGCGGCATCTAAAAATTGTTTGTCGATTGAAAAACGGCTTCTTAATATGATGCCATCATATTCTGAAATTTTAGCCTCTATGGCTTGTTTTGAAGATACATAATCTTCGTGATTGATGAAACCAAGTTCTTGTAATTGATTTATTAAGAGTGGGTGATTGGTATCGAGATGAAGGATTTTCATAGACTAGTATTAGGCTGTAAATTTAGGAAGTTTTAAATAAAAAAAACTAAAATTGAATGAGTAGTACTGAACTTTGCTGATAAGCTGCGTTAGCGATTGTCCCGAAGCGTCGGGAGAGTGAGGACTTGTAACCTTTCGACTGCGCTCAAGATAAAGGTAACGCCTAAATTTTTTAAAATCCTAAAATTGCTTTAGCTATTAAGAAATAGAGTAAAATACCAAAAATATCGTTGCTTGTGGTGATGAACGGACCGGTTGCTACTGCGGCATCGATACCGCGTTTATCTAAAAATATGGGGATAAAAGTTCCTATGATTGCCGCCATAATGATTACCGAAATTAGTGCGATGCAAATGGTTAACGACTCTAAATAGGTAGTGTGAAATGCGAAATGACTAATTAGTAATACAATGAGCGCGATAGCCAACCCATTTACCAAGCCCAAGGCGAATTCTTTTAAGAGTCTTTTAAATAGGCTACCATCTATAGTGTCGTTGGCTAATCCTTGCACCACAATGGCCGAGGATTGTACGCCTACATTTCCTGCAGTTGCTTGTATTAGGGGTATAAACATTAACAGTGCTGGGAATTTTAACATGGCGTCGCTAAACCCATTGATGATGCTCGCAGCACCAATACCACCAAACATACCTATTAAAAGCCAAGGAAGTCGTGCTTTGGTAAGTTCCCAAATGCTATCGTCGGCTTCTACGTCGCTGGTGATACCCGCTGCCAATTGATAGTCTTTTTCGGCTTCTTCTTTCATGACGTCTACTATGTCGTCGATGGTAATTCTGCCTAAAAGTTTTTGATTGTTATCTACCACCGGAATGGCTTCTAAATCGTATTTCTGCATCACTCTGGCAACATCTTCGGCATCGTCGTGTACATTAACACTATCTACACTCGAAATATAAATATCTTCAATTTTTTGATCGCTTTTAGCAACGATTAAATCTTTTAAAGAAAGCCTGCCGATTAATCGGTTTTGTTTGTCTACAACATATATGGAGTGAACTCTGGTAACTTCTTTTGCTTGCCCTCTAATTCTGCGTAAACACCCGGCAACAGTCCAGGTATCGTACACTTTTACGAGCTCTTTGGCCATTAAACCACCAGCCGTATCTTCATGATAAGTGAGGAGTTCTTTAATTTCGGCTTTATGTTCTTCGTCTTCAATATGCGAAATAACTTCGTGCTGACGATCTTCGGGTAATTCTGAAATAATGTCGGCCGCGTCATCGGTATCTAACTCACCAATCTCATCGGCAATTTCTTTAGACGACAGGTTTCTTAATACTTTTTCTCGATTGTCTTCATCGAGTTCCATCAAGATATCGGCAGTCGTTTCGGAATCTAACAGCTTAATTACATAGATAGCTTCTTCTAAATCGAGTTCGTCTAGAATTTCAGCAATATCGGCATGGTGAAAATCTCTTAATAATTTTTGAAGTTCCTTATCTTTTTTTAAAGCGATAAGTTGTTCAACTTTTATTAAGAGTTCATCTGTTAATTCAAACCCTATATTTTCTATTTCTTCGGCCAAAATTTGTTGCTTAACTATCTTTTTCTATTAACTGCGTAAGTTCTATAAATTGTTGAACATTTAATTGTTCTGGTCTTTTATCAAAGATACTATCTTCTCTTAAATTATCGCTTAAATTGAATGTTTTTAAACTGTTACGCATGGTTTTTCTTCGTTGCTGAAATGCTTGCTTTACCACTTTAAAAAATAACGCTTCGTTGCATGGCAATGTATAATCAGCTTTTCGCGTTAATCGCAATACCCCAGACTCTACCTTTGGCGGTGGTGTAAACACATTTGGCGGTACCGTAAACAGATATTCTGCTTTGTAAAACGCCTGTGTTAAAACAGATAAAATACCATAAACTTTAGAGCCTTCTTGAGAGCAAATACGTTCGGCTACTTCTTTTTGAAACATGCCTGAAAACTCCGGAATCTGGTCGCGCATCTCCAAGGTTTTAAACACAATTTGCGTTGAAATATTATAGGGGAAATTGCCAATAATAGCGAAAGGCTCGCCTTTAAACACCTCGTTTAAATCGTATTTTAAAAAATCTTTTTCAATAATTCTAGAGGCTAGATTTAAATAATTGGCTTGTAAATATGCTACCGATTCTGTATCGATTTCAATAACGTGCGTGGTTACATCTTTTTGTAGTAAATATTTTGTTAATACACCCATTCCCGGACCAATTTCTAAAACGGTCTTGTAGCCGTTTAAAGAAAGCGTATCGGCAATTTTTTGAGCAATGGTTTCATCATTTAAAAAATGTTGCCCTAAATGTTTTTTTGCTTTTACTGTCATTAGAATTGATTATTAGGAATTGGGTTATGCCACGAAAACACGAATATAAAAAGATTTTCTCGCAATGGTATGAAGCTGCGATGATTGTTGTTAATAATCTGCCGTTACCTCTCTTTTTTAATTAAAAGTAACGGAATACTCGTCTATAATTTGAAGCTCAGTTCTAAAAGATAAGACTTTGTCGGCAAACTTTTTTAAACCTTCTGCCCTTAATTTTGGGGCATAATCTTTATAATAGCCTTCTAAAGCTTCTTTAGAATTTGTTTTGTACTGCACAGAATAGGTAACACCGCCCATGTCTTCTTCAACTAATACTCTCACTAAAGTTGCTTTTTCAAACTTTCCGGTGGCTAATACTTGCGGAATGTGTTCTTCTTTCATCCAGGTAAGCCAATCGGTATGGATGCTTTCGTCTATATTTGAAGTGACATTATATATTATCATTGCTTTTGGGTTTTAGGTGTTGGGTGTTGGGTTTTAGGTATTCGGTTTTAAGCGTTGGGTCTAACTAATCTAAAAATCTAACATGTCTAACAATCTAACATGTCTAACAATCTAATCTGTCTAACAATCTAACTGCTCTAATAAGTCTATCAATCTAATTAATAGCATCACCTCGTAAAGCTCGATAACGCCTTCGGGCTTCTACAAAATAAATACTATCGGCATGATTAAATATAATTTTCTCGTATAATGTTTTTGCTTTTTCTGGGTTGTTTAATTGATTTTCGTTGAGTTCTGCTAACATATAGTAGGCATCATCAATTAAAACACCTTCCCTGTAATTATCAATAATCGATTCGTAGTTGGCTTCGGCTTTCGCGAATTGCCCTTTCAGCGTAAACAATTGTGCTTGCTTAAAAAGTGCTTGTGCCATGATAGGCTCTGTTTTATGCTCTGCTAATATTTTATCTAACACCGTTATAGATTCGTCTACTCTGTTTTGAAACGCCAATAAATCTGCTTTAGCATAAAGCTTTAAGGCTGTTTGCAGGGAATCTTCATATTTATTGTCTGAAATAAGTAATTTTAAATCGAGGGCATCATTAGCGATGAGTTGCGAAGTGGACGCTTTTAAAATTTTAAGTTGTGATTCAGCCCATTTAAAATCGCCTTTATAGTAACTGGCCTGTGCCACTTTAAAACGGGCCTGTTGCGAAATGGTGCTGTTTTTTAAATTTCGTTGTATCTGAGTAAAGTAAATTAACGCTTCGTTAAATTTTTCTTGTAGCACCAAAATATCTCCCAACTCCAGTTTTACTTCGGCTTGTTGAATTTCGGTTAAAGGCAACTCCAAAACTTTCTCTAAAAGCTCGGTAGCTTTTTTAGTTTCATTCTTATAAAATGCCAAAAAATGAGCGTAAGCAATTTGCATTTTTAAGGTTTGAGAAAACGTGCCGAATTGTTTTAACAACTCCTGATATTTTAAATCTATAGCTTCGTAATTTTCTTTAGTGCTTAATTTTGTTTCTATTTGAAGTAAGTTATAATTGGCTTCAAGCACCGAATCTAAATCATGTCCGGCACTAATTATAAATGCAAAAATCTCTTTAGCTTCTTCAAATTTATCATCATTCGCTGCAATTAAAGCTAATTCTTCAATTCTGTCCAAACTTAAAAGTTCTCTGTTATAAATTGCCTTTTCTTGTAAAAATGCCTTTTTATATTCTTTCTGCTGAATAAATAACCAACTCAACAAATCGTTCCAAATTAAATTAGGTTCTTGCTGTAATTTTTTAAGCAAAATTTTTCGCAGCAACAGGTTGTTTTCGGTTTCAGGATTTTCGCTAATAAATTCGTTAATCGCTTTTTTTATAGTTCCGAGGGCAACCGGATTCGCTTCGGCAAAATCTATATAATTGGTAAACATTTTTTCAATATTTCCCTGTTCGCCATATAATTGTGCTAATTGCAATTTAAAATTAAATTCTGTATTCAGCGTCATTGCATTTTCGTAGGCGGCAATTGCTTCATTTAACAATACATGATTTTGAAAACTTTTGGCTACCGAAAATACATTACTTGGTTTTTCGTTAATACTTGCCAACGCTTTGTTATAAGCTGTATTTGCTTTTTCTAACTTGTTTTGTAGTTGATAATTGTATCCTAGTTCTACCAAAAAAGCAGGGTAATTAACCCGTTCAAGAAGTTTTAATAAAAAAGCTTCGGCTTCGGCATATTGTTCTAATTGCTGATGCGCCGATACTATTTGAGAAATATAGGTAAGGTTAGAGGGTGCTTTAGCATATAACTCTTTATACTCATATAATGCCTTTTCAAAATCGCCGTTATTAAAATAGTCTCGAGCATTACTATCCTCTTGCGAGAATATTTGGGAGCTAATTAGTAAGCAAAAAATGAATAGCAGTCTCATGATTGGGTAAATATAACAAATGTGAATTGTAGATATTGCTAATATAATTATAAAAAAAATGCCCGAATTAAAATTCGGGCACTAACCAACCAAAATAAATGTTCCATTAACTACCGTTAATATAAAAAACGTTGTACTAGATTGGGGACAGTCTTTTTTTTAGAAATAAATCCCTATTTGTTCGCAATTGCAGTTAAATTGATTTCAGATTTCGTGATTTCAAAATCTGAAAACAACACTTGACTTGCGAAAAAAATTAATGTAATTAAAATTACCAATCGTTTAATATTTTTCATGGTTACCAGGTTTAATAGATTTGGTACCACTAACATCGATATTATTGTGAAAAACTCAAAGAAAACGGTAATTTATTCGTTTAAAAACGTTTAAATATTGCACTTTATCGATACTATTGAAAAAAACCTACAATATTGTAGGTTTTAAATTCAGAATTTATGTTTGAAATTTGTTTTTAATCAATGATTTTAAAACCGGTATATGGTTGAAGAATTTCTGGAATTACAATACCGTCTTTTGTTTGATAATTTTCTAAAATACCTGCTAAAACACGAGGCAATGCTAACGAGCTTCCGTTTAGTGTATGTGCCAATTCGTTTTTACCTTCGCTGTTTTTAAAACGCAATTTTAAACGATTTGCTTGAAAGGTTTCAAAATTTGAGACAGATGAAATTTCCAACCATCTATCTTGTGCGGTTGAGAATACTTCAAAATCGTAAGTTAAAGACGAGGTAAAGCCTAAATCGCCACCACAAAGTCTAAGTATTCTATATGGCAATTTTAATTCTTGCAAAATCGTTTTTACATGCTCTACCATAGCATCTAAAGCTTCATACGATTTACTTGGGTGTTCTACACGTAAAATTTCTACTTTATCAAACTGATGTAATCTGTTTAATCCACGAACATGGGCGCCATAACTTCCTGCTTCGCGACGAAAACATGGTGTGTATCCGGTAATGCCTATTGGTAATTCGCTTTCATTCAAAACCACATCTCTAAAAATATTAGTTCCCGGAACTTCTGCGGTTGGAATTAAATACAAATTATCTTCGGTTACATGGTACATTTGCCCTTCTTTATCTGGCAATTGCCCTGTGCCAAAACCTGAAGCTTCGTTCACCAAATGTGGCAACTGGTATTCTGTGTAACCCGCAGCTGTATTTTTATCTAAAAAATAGGCTATTAAGGCGCGTTGTAAACGAGCACCTTTTCCTTTATAAACCGGAAAACCTGCCCCCGTAATTTTGTTACCTAATTCGAAATCAATAATATCGTACTTCTTAGCCAAGTCCCAATGCGGTAAAGCGCCCTCGTGCAATACAGGAATGTCGCCTTCTTTGTATACTTCAACATTATCAGTATCTAATTTTCCTTCTGGAACAATCTCATTTGGAACATTTGGAATTTTATACAGTAGTTGATTTAAAGCTTCAGATGTTGAATTAAGGGCATCGTTTAATTCTTTTGATGCCTCTTTTAACTGACCTGTTTTCTCTTTTAACAGATTTGCTTTTTGAGTTTCGCCCGATTTATATAGGTTCCCTATTTCCTTTGAAAGTGCATTCGATTCTGCCAAGGTATTATCTAACTCGGTTTGAATACGTCTTCTATCTTCGTCTAAAGAAATAACGTTATTAATCATTTCTGTAGCATCAATATTTCGTTTTGCTAACCGGGTTATTACCAAATCTTTGTTTTCTCTTATAAAAGGGACTTGTAACATGTTTTGAAAATTTAAGGGACAAATTTAATGAATTGCCTAGATATTTGTGATTCTTTTAAGCGTAAAATGGAATTATTTAAAATGAGCATTTATATAGTTAAGAGATGCTTCTTTATCTCTTAATAACTGGTGTTTTAAGGCATCGACAGAATCGAATTTTTGCTCATCGCGTAAACGATGCAGCACATCAATCTGAATTGTTTTCCTGTAAATGTTTTTATTGAAATTAAAAAAGTGGACTTCAATGGTTTCTACCTCACCTTCAACCGTTGGATTGAAGCCAATATTCATCATGCCGTAAACCAGTTTGTGTTCAATTATAGAACTCACAATATAAGCGCCGTGTTTAGGAATTAGTTTATAATCTTCATCTATTTGAATATTAGCGGTAGGATATTCTAGCTCTCGTCCTAGTGCTTTTCCTTTAACCACTTTTCCAGTTAACATAAAATTGTAACCTAAGTAGGCATTTGCCTTATCGATATCGCCTTCAATAAGAGCTTTTCTAATTTTAGTAGAACTCACCGCTACATCGTTGATATCTTGTGCGGATATTTCTTCAACTTCAAATCCATATTCAGCGCCATAAACCTTTAAATCGTTAATATCGGCATTTCTGTTTCTACCAAATCTGTGGTCGTAACCAATAATTACTTTTTTTGCATTCAGCTTATCCACTAATATTTGCTTTACAAAATTTTCTGCCGAAAGGCGTGAAAACGCTTTTGTAAACTTCTTTACTAACAAATAATCTAAGCCTAATTCCTGTAAAATAGCACGACGCTCATCGATGGTATTAATAAGTTTGATATTGGAATCTTTTTGCAAAACCATGCGCGGATGCGGAAAAAATGTAAGGATTACAGATTTTAATTCTGCTTCTTTTCCGATACTTATTAAACGATTAATTATTTTTTGATGCCCAATATGAACTCCATCAAAAGTACCAATAGTAACTATTGTAGGTTCTGAGGAATTGTATGCGTTGATATTTTTTATTTTGCTCATAGCAAGCCTTTAATTGCTAATTTGATTAAAAAAAGTTAGATTTGTTACCGCTGTTTAATAAAATCGCTCCAAATATTTTTATGAAAGCAAAACTACATTATGTTTTTTCAATAGCAATGTTTTTGTCTATATTTTCGGTTATTGCTCAAAATCCGTCTTGGAAAAAACTTGAATCCATTAAAGATACCAAATCTGTTTCTAAGTTAAATTTAGACGCCAACAAAGTACAGGCTTTCGAACTTAATATGGCCTCGTTTAAAGCATCACTTTCAAACGCTACATTAAAAAATGATAGTTCAAAAAAGAGCTCTACCATTATAAATATTCCTTCTGAAGACGGTAATTTAATCGCTTTCACCATTTATGAAGCTTCTGTTTTTTCTAAAGATTTGGCTGCTTTGTACCCAGAAATTAAATCGTATGTAGGTATTAGCAACGATAATTCTGGCACGCGATTACGAATGAGTGTGTCTCCGCAGGGCGTTCAAACCATGATAACTTATGTTGATAGACCAGATGTTTTTATGCAACCCGCATCAAAAGGATCTGCAGAATATATTCTTTATTCGCGAAATGCTAAAAACAGTAAAACGAATCGATTTACCTGTAAAACATTCGGGAATACCAATGACGCTGCTAGTAAAAACGACATCGCATCAAAATCGAGTCTAAATGAAGGAGGTGCCAATACTAAAACCCTTCAAAAATTTAAGGTAGCCATTTCTGTAACGGGCGAATATACCGCGTATCACAACGACGGAAACGCTGCTAATGGTGATGCTGTGGCAGATGCTTTAGCCGCTATTAATGCGACATTAAGTCGAGTTAATGAAATATTTGAAACCGATATGGCCATTACTTTCGAACTAGTAAATGCGCCTAATTTAATTTATACCAATGCCTCGAGCGATCCGTATTCGCCAGCAAACATAGGCGCCGATGGTGCTTGGAGTACAGAACTTCAAAATACCTTAACCAGCGTTATTGGAGAAAGCGCTTACGATATTGGGCACTTATTTGGTGCTACCGGTGGTGGTGGAAACGCAGGTTGTATTGGCTGTGTTTGTGTTAATGGCTCGAAAGGAAGTGGTTTTACATCACCTTCAAACGGAATACCTGAAGGAGACACCTTCGATATTGATTTTGTAATTCACGAAATAGGGCATCAAATGGGTGCTAATCACACCTTTGCTTTCGAAACTGAAGGTACGGGAGTCAATTCAGAACCAGGAAGTGGTACCACAATTATGGCTTATGCCGGTTTGGAAGGCTCTAATAACGTAGCCTCAAATAGCGATACTTATTTTCATTACCAAAGCATCAAACAGATCTTAGATAATTTAGTTGATAAAACTTGCCAAACAGAGGTAGCAATTTTGAATAATCCGCCTGTAGCAAATGCGGGTAATGATTATTCCATTCCAGCAGGAACCGCCTATATTTTAAAAGGTTCGGCTACCGATGCTGATAATGATAATTTAACCTATTGTTGGGAGCAAATTGATAGTGGCATGGTAAATTATTTAAATTTCGGACCAGATTTAACTTCTGGTTCCATGAACCGCTCTTTACCGCCAACAACCTCTTCAAACAGATACATTCCAAAATTCAGTAGCGTTTTAGCAGGTAATACAACACAAACAAATCCGAGTCTGGGAAGCGATTGGGAAACTGTGTCGACGGTGGGACGAACTTTAAATTGGGCATTAACCGTTAGAGACCGCACAACAACTAACCCTACTGGTGCACAAAGTAGTTACGACACTATGAAAATTACGGTTGAAGATGTTACACCTTTTACGATTACAAATCCAGTAAATTGGACTCCTGGAAGCAATGTTGCAATTAACTGGGCCGTAGGACAAACTACAAATGCAACTATTAATTGCCAAAATGTAAATATTAAACTATCGATAGATAGAGGTGCTACGTTTCCAACAACCATAGCTTCTAATACCCCTAATGATGGCTCATTTACTTATACAGTGCCTACAATGTCTAATATCAGTACCGCTAGAGTTTTGATTGAAGCTGCCGATAACATCTTTTACGATGTTTCTGATTTTGATTTTTCAATTTCGACAGAACCAGATTTTTTTATAGTTGAAGAAACTTTAGACCCTATAGCTTGTGCCGAAACCACCGCAACATATCACTTTAATTATGCTACGGCGAATGGTTTTTCGGAAACAACGGTATTTAGTGCCTCTGGAAATCCGGGAAGTTCTACTGTTACTTTCTCGCCTGCTAGTTTAAATACATCGGGAGAAGTTACTATGACAATTAGCAACTTAACAGGGGTTACACAAGCAGATTACCCGATTACTATTACAGGAACTGCCTCAACAAAGTCTAAAAATAAAAGCATTAATTTTCCTTTTTATAACGGACTTTGTTCATCGATTGCTAATTTCGATTACAACACAAGTACGACTTTGGTACAATTTAATACTATAAACAAATCGTCTGCAAAACCTTCGGGATATAGCGATTACACCGCAACGTCGACTACCGTTAACAGAAATAGCTCTTATAATATAACGGTTAGAGTCAATACAGACGGCGATTATACAACTGCGACCAAAGTATGGATAGACTGGAACCAAAACTGTAGCTTTGATGATGCTGGCGAAGAATATAATTTAGGAGATGCCACAAATGTATCGAACGGAACAACTGCTTTATCGCCTCGTTCTATTACCGTTCCTGTTACAGCACCTTTAGGAAGTACCATAATGCGTGTATCTACAAAATATAAAGATGACGGTTTACCTGTAGCCTGCGAAAACGGATTTGATGGTGAAGTTGAAGACTACACGATTAATGTAATACCAACTTTATCTATTGAAGAATTTGGTTTCGAAAATTTTATTGTGTTTCCGAACCCAAACAATGGCAGCTTTAGTGTTCAATTAAATGGCGCAATAGAACGCAATATTAATGTAAATGTCTTTGATATTAGAGGACGACATATTTACGCTAACACGTACCCTAACGATGCTGGTGATTTTAGTCAGGAAATACAATTAAACAATGTACAATCTGGCATGTATATTTTAGATGTTAATGATGGGGTAAGAAGGTCTACTAAGAAGATAGTTATTAAGTAGAAATTAGGTTTATACTCCACTTAATCTTACAACTTATTTACCATTAAAAGTATTCATGGTAATATTAATACCGGCCAATGCAAATGATTTTATGAGCTCGATAGATTTATCTAAACGTTCTTTAAGGTTTTTGTTTTCTTCGTCGGTCCATTCTCCTAAAACGTAATCTACTTGTTGCCCTTTATTGAAGGCATCGCTTATTCCAAACCGGAATCGGTTATAAACCGTGGTGTTTAATTTTTCTTGAATGTCTTTTAAACCATTGTGACCACCGTCGCTTCCTTTGGTTTTAACTCGGATGCTACCAAATGGTAGGTTTAAATCGTCTGTTACAACCAGCATGTTTTCTAAAGGAATATTTTCTTTTGTTAGCCAATACACGACTGCTTTTCCACTTAAATTCATGTAGGTGCTTGGTTTTAGAAATATAAACGTTCTGCCCTTTAATTTATAGGTGGCAACATCGCCCAGTTTTTGGGTTTCGAAAATGAAGTTTTCTTGTGATGCAAAATGGTCTAATATTTTAAAGCCTATGTTGTGTCGGGTATTAGCGTATTTTTCACCGATATTTCCTAGCCCTACTATTAAATACTTTTTCATGGTATCTTGTTCGTCTTGTGGGCTTTTCTTTTTAAACAGGTTTAATAAAAATTGCCACATGATATTTTTTGATTTTTAAAATTTTTAGCAAAAATACATTTTTGTTTTCTAAAACTTTGGATTTGCTTTGTTATTGGCTGATGGGTGCGTTAGGGATTGAGCAATTGTTGGAGCGCCTCGCAGAGCGCGACTTGCGAAAGCCCGACCCGTCCCGATAGCTATCGGGAGGGTAACGCCCAAATAGCTTTTGGTGTAAAAACAAAAAAGCATCCCGAAGTTATCAGGATGCTTTAAGTTTTTTACTAAGAATTTATTTATTCTTGAGATGCTGCTTCTTCGGCTGCTACTTCTGCTGCTGCCTCTGCTGCTGCTTCTTCTTCTTCCTCTTCGAAAGCATCTACTGAAGCTCTTGAACGTCTTACTAAACATACAACTGTATTGTCTGGGTGCATAAATTTGTATGCATCGTTTGCCAACGTTGTAATGTAAAGTTTGTTACCAATTTTAAGCGGCGTAATATCTGCTTCGATAAAATCTGGCAAGTTTGCTGGTAATGCTTTTACTCTTAAAGAACGTCTGTTTTTACGTAAAACACCACCATTTTTAACACCTCTTGAATTTCCAACGAATACTAATGGAATTTCCATAGTAATTTCTTTGTCTTCAAACAATTGATAAAAGTCGATGTGTAAAATTTTATCGGTTACAGGGTGAAATTGAATGTCTTGTAAAACAGCATTGAATTTTTCACCATTTTCTAGAGCAATCACAACTGTATGCGCATTTGGTGTGTATACAAGTGGTGAGAACGCTAATTCTTCTGCACTGAAATGAACTGGCTTATCTCCTCCGTATAATACGCAAGGAACCTGACCAGCATTACGTAAGGCTTTTGTTGCTTTTTTGCCCACGCTTTCTCTTTGAGATCCGTTGATTGTAATTGATTTCATTTAAAATTTATTTATTTATTATTACTATTATTTATTAATACTGTTGTTATGCTATCTTGTTTCTATAACGAGATTACATAACAAATTTTGAACTAATAGACTTGTTATTATGTACTTTTTCCATAACCTCGGCAAATAAATCGGCGCAACTTAAAACTTTAATTTTATCGCTTAAAGGTTTAACGGGTATAGAATCGGTTACTATAAGCTCTTCTAGTTTCGAATTGTTTAAATTATCGTATGCTTTACCAGATAACACCGGATGCGTACAAATGGCTCTCACGCTTAATGCACCACGCTCCATCATTAAGTCGGCTGCCTTTGTTAAAGTACCAGCAGTATCAACCATATCATCTACTAATACTACATTTTTGCCAGTAACATCGCCAATTAACTCCATGTGCGAAATGATATTGGCTTTAGCACGTTGTTTATAACAAATTACTACATCGCATTCTAATGCTTTCGAGTAGGCATATGCTCTTTTTGAGCCACCCATATCTGGCGAAGCAATGGTTAAATTATCTAAATTTAAGCTTTGCAAATACGGCAGAAAAATGGTTGATGCAAACAAATGATCTACCGGTTTTTCAAAAAACCCTTGAATTTGATCTGCATGCAAATCCATGGTTATAATTCTAGTAGCGCCTGCTGCTTCCAACATTTTAGCTACTAATTTAGCAGCAATTGGCACTCTAGGTTTGTCTTTTCTATCTTGTCTTGCCCATCCAAAATATGGTAAAACAGCGGTGATATGTCTTGCTGAAGCGCGTTTAGCCGCATCAATCATCAACAACATTTCCATCAAGTTTTCCGGACCCGGATTGGTAGAACCAATTATAAAAATACGCGTTCCTCTGATGGACTCTTCGTATGATGGCTGAAATTCGCCATCGCTGTACGTGGAGGTAATAACCTTTCCTAAATCGGCTCCAAAAGATTTAGCAATTTTTTCACCCAACACTTTACTTTGAGTACATGCAAAAATTTTCGCCTCGGTAATTACAATTGGCATACTTAACTTGTTGTTTTATAGCGCAAAAGCGCGCCTTATTTTAAACGAGGTGCAAATTTATACATTTATTTTAACCTAAAAAGTATATTGACCAGTATTTTTATGATTATTATGGAAAAAATATTTATTTTTGCTACCCTGTTTAAGCTCAAGTGGCGGAATTGGTAGACGCGCCGGATTCAAAATCCGGTTCTTAGGAGTGTGGGTTCGATTCCCACCTTGAGTACTTGCAAACCTATAAATCATTCACAATCAATGATTTATAGGTTTTTTGTTTTGAATAAATTATAAAATAAACAAATACATAGGAGCTAATTAGTGGGTGCTTAAACGACTTTTTAATCATCGCCAAATTAATTAGAAACATTAGCTTACGGTTTTCTTGAAGAAACCAGTGCTGATTATAGATTTCTACATCCTAATTTAACTATAAGTTGTTAATTATGAATGTTTTATGATGTATGTTTCAAAAATATTTCGTATATTAGTGATTAGCAACTACAATACCCGCAGTTTAGTAATAATTAGTTTGTATTAATTAATCCATTTACTTCCCTTATGCGAATATTGTAGTTGTTATTTTTTAAACAACGCTCCAAACTCGTTTTCGGTATTACGATATTACGATGGTTTATTTTATTCACCTCTTACCTGTTCCATAAAAAATAACGAAACATTTAATTCTTTAAGCTATAAAAATATTAATAAATACAACCTTTTAACCTAAAAGTAAAAGAACGTATATTCTATTTTCTAAACCTTCGGATTTAATTACCTTTGTAAACCTTAATACAAATGTTTATGATATATTCGATGACAGGTTACGGAAAATCTGTGTTGCAATTACCAACTAAAAAAGTAACTATAGAGTTAAAATCGTTAAACAGTAAAAGCTTAGATTTAAACGCAAGAATGCCTTCTATTTATAGGGAAAAAGAGCTGACTATTAGAAAGTTACTTGCCGATACTTTAGAACGTGGCAAAATAGATTTTTCTATATATGTTGAAGCCACTGCCGAAGATACCTCAACCCAAATCAACACACCCGTAGTAAAACAATACATTGAACAATTACGACAAGTTGTTGATGGTGACCCAATTGAATTGTTAAAAATGGCGGTTCGTTTTCCGGATGCTTTAAATACGGTTCGTGAAGAAATTGACGAAAACGAATGGGAGCTCATTCAAAATGAAATCAATGTGGCTATTAAAGATTTAATAAACCATCGTTTAGATGAAGGTGAGGTTTTAGAAAAAGATTTTAACCAACGCGTCGCAATTATTGATGATTTATTGGAACAAGTTATGGCGATGGATCCTGAAAGAATTGTTGGCGTTCGCGAGCGCTTATTAAAAGGTGTTGAAGAATTAAAAGATAAATACGACGAAAACCGCTTTGAACAGGAATTGGTATATTACATTGAAAAATTTGATATTACTGAAGAAAAAGTCCGTTTAAAAAATCATTTAAATTATTTTATTGATAGTATAAATTCTGATGATTCTAACGGAAAAAAATTAGGATTTATAAGTCAGGAAATGGGTCGAGAGATTAACACCATTGGTTCTAAAAGTAATTATGCGCCCATGCAGCAATTGGTGGTACAAATGAAAGATGAATTGGAGAAAATTAAAGAACAATTATTAAATGTACTTTAATTAGATTGCAGTATTCAGTATCAGTTTTCAGTAAATTCAAGGTTTCTGGTTGCTTGCTACCGAGTCCTTAAAAACAAAAATATTAGTGACAAAACAAGAAACTACACATAAAGGAAAGCTTATTGTTTTTTCGGCGCCCTCTGGCTCTGGAAAAACAACCATTGTTAGGCATCTATTAGGTATTAAAGATTTAAACTTAGAGTTTTCAATTTCGGCAACCTCTAGAGAAAGACGCGGTAACGAAGTTGATGGAAAAGATTACTACTACCTTTCTTTAAAAGAATTTAAAAACAAGATTAAAAACGACGAGTTTTTAGAATGGGAAGAAGTGTACCGCGATAATTTTTACGGTACCTTAAAAACCGAAGTTGAGCGTATTTGGGCCTTAGGTAAAAACGTCATTTTTGATATAGACGTATCGGGCGGATTGCGAATAAAACGAAAATTTCCAGAACAAACATTGGCTATTTTTGTAAAACCACCAAGTATAGACGAACTAAAAATAAGACTTAAAAATCGCAAAACAGAAACCGAAGAAAAAATAAGTATGCGCGTTGCTAAAGCCTCGGCAGAATTAGCCACAGCACCTCTTTTCGATGTTATTGTTGTAAACGACGATTTGGAACAAGCACTTGCTAAAGCCGAAAAACTGGTAAGCGATTTTGTAAATTCTTAAACTAACATATGAAAATCGGACTGTATTTTGGCTCTTTCAACCCCATACATATTGGGCATTTGGTAATTGCCAACCATATAGTAGAACACAGCGATTTAAATCAGGTTTGGTTTGTTGTAACACCGCATAATCCCTTTAAAAAGAAAAGTACTTTATTAGATGACCATCAGCGATTAGAAATGGTATATCGCGCCACGAAAGACTACACCAAACTAAAACCTTGCGATATAGAATTTAGCTTACCACAACCCAATTACACGGTTAACACCCTCGCATATTTACAGGAAAAATATCCAGATTATGAGTTTTCGTTAATTATGGGCGAAGACAATTTAAAAAGTTTTCATAAATGGAAAAACTACGATGTTATTCTTGAAAATCACGACATTTATGTGTATCCACGCGTTTCAGATGATAATCCCGATAGTTATCGGGAGAAACATCAATTTGATGGGCACGAAAAAATTCACAACATCGATGCCCCGAAAATGGAACTCTCTTCCACTTTTATACGTAATGCTATTAAAGCAGGTAAAAACATAAAACCCATGCTACCAGAACATGTTTGGGAGTATTTGGATGAGATGAATTTTTATAAATAGACTTGATTTAAGTTTTATCCGTAACCTAAACCTCCTCCATTACAGTCGCTTAAATTAGCTTCAACATACATAGCCCAACTTTTGCCGCCAAAGTCTTTACCTTCTCCCCAGGCAGTTTCTTCGCCAGTTGGACCCAAAACTTCTGCGTGTGCAGCGAAACAATAGTTTTCACTTACTTCAGATAAAGGTATTGAATAGACAACTACATTTACGCCATCTTCAAAAGTATCGCTATATTTAAAAAGTCCAATTTTAGGATTTCCAGCATTCGTAGTTGGAAAACTCTCCGAACTGCAATCTATGATGCTTAAATGTGTCGCATTAATGGTCCAGTCGCCATTTGTTGAATAGGTTATAATAAGATTTTGTCCATCATTATCAACCGTAATAATACCTGCTTCATAATGCTGGCCCGCCATTAAACGTATAACTTCGCAATGGGTTCCATCGTTTAGATTAACATAGTCATTGGTTGGTAGATTCGTATTCTCTACATTTTTAATAGGTTTTTTCGCTGATTCACTGGCGTCAAGATCGCTTATCGGTTCTAAATTGCAACCGCTAAATGTTAGAACCAGAAATGCCCCTATTAAAAGAGTAAATTTTCTCATAACATAAAAATTAAGTAGGTTTAGATAAAGATAAAATACTAATAGTAATTAGAGCAATTTAATCGTTGTGTTACGCACTAACACAACATTTCATCTATAATATTATATTATTTGTAAGAAATTGATTGTTTTAAAAAAGAACATAAAATAAAAAAAGAAACCGCCTAAAGAACAAATCTTTAAACGGTTTCTAACTAAATAACCAACCAAGTTTTTATAAAACTCTAGTACTTTCTCTAGGGTTTTCTACTTTATCTTTTCTATACTTACGCATTTTTTCTGTTGTTACAGATTTCCCTTTGGAATCTGTAGTTTTTAAATATTGAATATAACCTCTGCCTACAAACTCATAAGCTGTTCCAGAAGCGTTATGGTACAATTCTATCCTTCCATCATTAATAACGCTCAATTCGAAATATTCATTGTCGAAATAATCATAATCTAATGTTAAAGTTTTAAGCTTGTTATTCCCAGCTATATTTCCAACGCCATACAAACCTGTATAATCCCAATATAAATTATTAACATTGGTGCCTTTAGGGTCTTGAGAACTTCTAAACTCCGAATCGTTACCACCAGATAAAAATTGTAAAAAGTTTTCGTTATCAAATTCATTTATAGCTCCGTAATTACTGGTAAATACTTTTTCCCAAGCATTGTATTCTTGTAAGAAATAATGAATGTTATCGTAGAATACAAAATCGTAATCGAAATTACTGCGTTGGTAGCCATCTAAAAAGTACGAGGTATCGTTATTTGGATTATAAAGTTCGATGGTATTGTTATCAATCTGATAAATATCAAAAGTTTCAAACCCATCAATAACATGGTATACATCTAATATCATATCATACGCATCGTAGTTTCCTACCTTAATACCAAAACCGTTTCCTGTATTTCCAAGACCTACTATATTATTATTCGCATAAACATTCCCACTTCTAAACGATATGGTAAAAGCTTTTTGCAAAAAAGGTGTTTCTCCATACCCTTTAGTAGCATTAATATCTACATACCACAACTCGTAAGAATTCAATAATTGATTTAATGATATTTGAGGTGCAGGATTATAATCGTCTACAATCACTTCTGTGTAACAAGAAGTAAATAAGGTTGCTGATAAAGCAAATGCGAAAAGTAATTTTATAGTCTTCATAATCAAACGTTTTTATAGTTTCTATTTTATTAGTTTTCAAAACGCGTGCCAAAAAAGAAATGTTATTGTTTTCATCTCTTAACTTTCAATGATATTTTATGTATTTTTGAATCACTAACAATCATTCTTATTATGAATAAACCTTTAAAATACGCGGTTTTTGGTGCGGGGAGTTGGGCAACTGCCATTGTAAAAATGCTTTGTGAAAATTTAGATGAAGTGGGGTGGTATATGCGCAGTGTTTACACCAAAGAGCATTTATTAAGAGAGTATCATAACCCTAATTATTTAAGTTCGGTTGAATTTCATATAAACCAATTAAAGCTTAGTAATGATATTAACGAAATTGCCGATTATGCCGATGTTTTAATTTTTGTTATTCCTTCTGCATTTATACATAGTGAATTAGAAAAATTAACTGTTGATATCTCTAATAAAATAATTGTATCGGCTGTAAAAGGTATTATGCCCGAGTCTGGACTTTTAGTGGGAGAACATTTTCATGCGGCTTATAAAGTACCCTATAATAACATTGCGGTTATTGCTGGCCCTTGCCATGCAGAAGAGGTGGCTTTAGAACGCTTATCTTATTTAACAATATCATGTTCTGATGCTGAAAAAGCTCAGGAAATAGCCGACAAACTTTCTAGCGATTATATTAAAACTAAAATTAGCGACGATATAATAGGCGTGGAATATGCCGTTATGCTAAAAAATATTTATGCTATTGCTGCAGGAATTGCACACGGTTTAGGGTATGGTGATAATTTCCAGAGTGTACTTATGAGTAACTCCATTCGTGAAATGAAACGTTTTATTAAAAAGATGCATAAAATGAAACGTAACATTAACAATTCGGCGTATTTGGGCGATTTATTAGTTACAGGTTACTCCGTTTTTTCCAGAAACCGCATGTTTGGAAACATGATTGGAAAAGGTTACACCGTAAAATCGGCCCAAATGGAAATGAGTATGGTTGCCGAAGGGTATTACGCTACTAAAAGTGCCCACATACTTAACGAAAAAAACAAAAAGAAAACGCGTTTACCTATTATAAATGCGGTTTACGACATACTTTACGAAGGTAAAGACCCGAAAAAAACGTTTAAAAAATTAACCGAGAAGTTGGATTGATGACTGCACTTCAATTCCTTCCCTTTTTTAAGGGAAGGTGGATTTCATTTTGATAAAAATGAAAGACGGAAGGGTTAAACACCATGAAACAAAACATTCACAATTTAAAACATCTTGAAGAACGCAGAAAAGCACTCAGAAAAAATTTAACATCTGCTGAAGCTACTTTGTGGAAATACCTTCAAAAAAGCCAATTACAAGGTAGAAAATTTAGAAGGCAACATAGCATTAAAAACTTTATTGTCGATTTTTATTGTGCGAAAGAAAAGCTCATTATCGAATTAGACGGCGCCTATCATTTAGACTTTGCACAACAACAATACGATTTTGAACGAACAAAACAACTAGAGTTTTTAGGTTTCAATGTTATTCGCTTTGAAAACAAATTAGTGTTTGAAAATTTACAGGGAGTTTTAAATGAAATTATTAGCAATTTTAAAAATGGCGAATAACCACCTCGTCTTCTATTTCGAGGTGTCGAAATAGAATCCACTCCTCCTTCAAAAGGAGGAGAATTTCCTAGTCATTTGACTAAAAGTTAATCGGTATTTAAATCCTTCACTTTTAAAGGGAAGGTGGATTAATTCGTCATTGCGAACAACGTGAAGCAATCTGTTTATTTGGGCGTTACCCTTTTCCTGAAACAAGTATAGGAGCTGGGTCGGGCTTAAAGTTTATCCTGAGCGCAGTCGAAGGGTTACAATCTTTTTTTCGTGCCTCAAAAAAGGGTTTCCACTACTATCCCTAATGCAATTCAGAACTTCCAATTATATACAAGTCTAAATTTAATGAGATTCCTGTCTTCACAGGAATTTATTATTTCACCAGCACACCTCGTGCTTCCATTAAAGGAATTGGCTGTAAAGCTTTTAAATTAATGGTGTTTTTTCTAAACAAATAGGTTTTATCGAACATTCTGTTTCCTTCAAAAAAAGACACTTTAAAAGTGTTGTTTAATGCAAATAATTCTTCTTGCATCAACTCTATTTTGGCGTAACTTTTTTTAGGTAAAACATCTAGCTTTTTCCTAAAGGTTGATGTTATTTTTTCATCGGTGTAACCCGTGCTAACAATAAGCACCATTTCTAAATCAACTTCTTTGGTATTGATAATATAGGCGTTCCAATCTTGAGTTTTATAAATATCGTTATACTCATTAACAACGGCAATATAAACGTCTTCAACCTTAGGGATTTCAATATCTTTTTTCAAAATTATAACGCAGATTTAAACTGCTCTAAAAACCTAACATCGTTCTCGCTTAGTAAACGAATATCGCTTATTTGATGCAGTAGCATAGCTATACGGTCTACTCCAACACCAAACGCAAAACCAGAATATTCTTTAGAATCGATTTTACAGTTTTCGAGCACGTTAGGGTCTACCATACCGCAACCACCAATTTCTAACCATCCGGTTCCTTTGGTTATACGATAATCTGATTCTGTTTCTAAACCCCAATACACATCTATTTCTGCACTTGGTTCTGTAAATGGGAAGTACGACGGACGTAAGCGTATTTTACTTTTACCAAACATTTGGGTAGTAAAATATTGAAGTGTTTGTTTTAAATCTGCAAAACTTACATTCTTATCTATATACAAACCTTCTACCTGATGAAAAAAGCAGTGCGAACGCGCCGAAATGGCTTCGTTTCTATACACGCGACCTGGTGAAATAGTACGAATAGGTGGCTGATTATTTTCCATATAACGTACCTGTACCGAACTGGTGTGGGTACGCAATAAGATATCTGGATTGGTTTGAATAAAGAAGGTATCCTGCATATCGCGTGCCGGATGATATTCTGGCAAGTTTAATGCCGTAAAATTGTGCCAGTCGTCTTCAATTTCCGGACCTTCACTTACATTAAAACCTATGTTTGAAAAAATATCAATAATTTGATTTTTTACTATGGATATAGGATGACGCGCACCCAATTGAATGGGATCTCCTGGTCTTGATAAATCGCCATAAACCCCTTTTACCTCGACTTTACTCTCAAGCTCTTCTTTTAAGGCATTTACCTTATCCTCGGCTGTTTTTTTAAGGGTATTTATGGTTTGTCCGAATTCCTTTTTCTGATCGTTTGCAACGTTTTTAAACTCTGCAAAAAACTCATTTAGAAGTCCCTTTTTACCCAAAAATTTTATTCTGAAAGCTTCTACCTCTTCTTTAGTTTGTGCTTTAAAGGCTTCGGCTTCGGCTATTAATTCTTTTATCTTGTCTATCATAACATCCTTAATAAGACGGCAAATTTAATCAAAATATCCTCATTACGAAGCGGAAACTACCAACTAATCTTTTAAAAAGTAAAGCAATTGCCATAGCCAACAAACAATTTACTTGGTAATGTCTTTAAAAAGTTAACTGGTTGCGTTAGGGATTGAAGTGGAAATCCTTTTTTGCAAACTGATACGCCTTCTCTTTTGATTATGAGATTGCCATAGAAAATTAAACTATTTCTTTGGGATGACACAAAAAAGATTGCAACAGAAAGCCCGACCCTTGTGGTAACGCCCAAAAATTAATCGATATATTCGGTTTCAAGAAAATAGTTTACTATGGCTTCTTTCATTAAAACACTTTGTTCGCCAGCTTTTAAATTTGGCAAACTTTCTATGGCTTTATAATGCGGCCAACCTTCGGCATCGACAAAATCTAGCGTGTAATAGCCATAAGGAGTTAGTAATTTACAAATAGCTATATGCATTAAATCGAGCTTCTGTTCTTTTTTAAATTCCCGATCTAACTGCCCTAATTCTTGCACGCCAATTAAATATATTATGGCATCAAGATCCAGAAGATCTCCATCGGCAAATTGATTTGATAGCTTTGTTACTACCAGTTGCCAGCGCTCTTTTAATTGTTCGTCTCTTGCCATTTTTTACTAATGAAAATTATTGTTTTAAAGGAGCAAAGTTAATAAACCTCAGGTCTGTTTGCCGTATCTCTTCCTAAAAAATTATATATTTACAGAAACTGATTTTAATGAATGTTTTAGACATAGTTTTATTAGCTTTTTTGGGTTTTGGCCTGTTTAGAGGATTTTGGCGTGGACTTTTTGTTGAAATAGCATCACTTGTTGCTTTGGTAGCCGGTGTTTACGGGGCATTTCATTTTAGTGATTTTGCTGCTAATTTTTTTGAAGCTAAATTTGATTGGAACCAAAATTCCATAAACATTGCGGCTTTTTTTTCTACACTTTTAGTTATTGTAATAGTGATTGCTTTAGCTGGTAAAGCTTTAACAAAAATTGCTGATTTTGCATCCTTAGGTTTGATTAATAAACTTTTGGGAGCGCTTTTTGGTGGATTGAAAGTAGCTGTAATTTTAAGTGCGATACTTATTATATTTGAAAAAATGAATAGAACGATTCCGTTTACTGTTGAAGAAGACAAAGAGATTTCGACGCTCTACAAACCCGTAAAATCTATAATTCCTTTAATTTTTCCCAGCTTGATTATTAACGGAAAACCAATTGGTGAAGAATTGGAAAGCAACGAATTAACTATAGAAAGTGGATTCTTGTATTTATAGGAATGAGCATCTAATCTAAATGGTAAATTTCCATGATGTTTTTTAGAATGTCGTCGAAATTAATTTTTAAGTCGATTAGTTTTCCTGTATGTATATCGAACACCCAACCATGTACTTTTAAGCCTCTGTCTCTATACGCTTTTTGTACTGCCGCCGTTTTAATAAGATTTACACATTGTTCCTGCACATTTAGTTCTACAAGGCGATCGTACTTTTTTTCTTCATCGGTAATGGCATTTAATTCGGTTTTATGAATTCTGAACACATCGCGAATGTTTCTTAACCATGGGTTTAAAATACCCAGATCTGCCGATTGCATGGCGGCATGCACACCACCGCAGGCATAATGCCCACAAACAACCACATGATTTACCTTTAAATGATCTACCGCATAATTAACAACAGACATCACATTTAAATCGATACTAATTACCATGTTGGCAATATTTCTATGAACAAACACTTCGCCCGGGCCTAATCCCATTAATTCTTCGGCGGTTACACGACTATCTGAACACCCGATAAACAAAAGTTCTGGATTTTGGCCTTGGCCCATATGCTCGAAATACTGTGGGTCTACAGCGAGCTTTTCTTTAATCCATTTTTCGTTGTTTTCAAATACTTTGTCAAGATTCATAGTAGCACATTTATTTGACTTCAATATACATCAAATAATTAATTAAAGTGCTTTTATATCGGATGAAGAAATCCAACCTGTTTTGCCGTCTTGAATTTTTATTTTTTTCCAGTTATTAACGGTATCTAAAACCTGTACTTTTGTGCCTTCGTGTAAGGTAAACGATTCTTCGCTATTAGAATTTGGTGCTTCTTTAACCTGACTTTCTTGCGCAAAAACAATCGCCGGTTTATCGCGCTTATCTAAGTTAAACTTGTGAAACGCGAATATTAAACTCACACACATTAAAAGCAATGATGCCATACTTCCTAAAAAAGTAAGACGCTTTCTTAATGTAGAGTACGCAAAATAATAGATTAAAAACAATACCACAAAACAAAACACAAAAGCAACAGATACTTTTGCCCAACCATCAAAAGTCATAGTATTAGCAGCATTATTTAATACTTTTGATAATCCAGCTTCTGGAATCACATTTATAGCGTCAATGGTCATGTTTTTTGCCAATGCTAAATTATTCTTTATATCGGTATCATTCGGGGCTAGCTTCAACGCTTTTTCGTAATAATAAATACTCGGAGCGACATGATTTAACTTGTAATGCGCATTCCCTAGGTTAAAATACAAATCGGCAGAATGTTTTTTTGTTGCTAAAATAGCTTCATAACTGCTTATTGCGTCAGCATATTTTCCCTGGTTGTAAAAAGCATTGGCTCTTTCAAAAAGCACATTATTTTGCGCAAATAGACCAAGGCTAAACAAAAACGATAGTATGTAGAATTTTGCTTTCATCTTAACGCGCTTGTTTATCAATTAAAGAAATAGTTTTAGCTGCTTTATCATAATCTTCCTGCATGGTAACGATGTCAATAGGCGTATATCGTGCTAATTCACAACTTTCTAAAATTTTATTAAATTCTAAAATAACTTCGTTATCAATCTGCTTTTTCGCAAGTAGTTCATTGATGTTTTCTTTACTTAAATCGCCAGTTTCTATATGTAATTTTGCTTTTAAATAATTATGTAACGCTTTTTCTAACGCAATATAAAAGGCTTCTTTTTTACCCAGCGATTTTTTGGCGTGACTTAAATATTTCTTCGCTAATCTATCGGCTTTTCTAATTTTATTGCCATAAACATCGGCATCTCTGGTAGCTTTTTTGTTTCTGATAACTATGGCCAATGGAATGGCTAAAAATGGTAATAATATTAAACTCCAAAAGCCTTTAGTTTTGAAGAAATAACTGCTATCTACACTAGTAAAATCCGTTTTTGTTTTAATATACGCAAATTGATTATTGCTTAATGTTACGGGTTGTTTTCCATTATTGGCAAGGCCAGAATTATTACCAGCATTATTTAACGGACCAGCTAATACATCAACAATAATTTCATTGGAAGATAACCGCTTATACGTTTCAGAATTCACGTCGAAATATGAAAACGACACACTTGGAATTGGATACTTTCCTTTGTATTGCGGTACTACCGTATAACTATCAGAAATACTTCCTTGCATACCAGACAAGGACGTATTAACGTCTTCGGAATGTTCTGGTTCATAAACCTCTAACGAACTCGGTAACGACAGTTTTGGTAATTTAAACAGTTTTAAATTTCCGTTACCTTTCACCGCAACTTTTAACTGAAACGATTCTGAAGCATTTAGCACTTTTTTTGTGGTACTTACATCGAAACTAAACGACCCTACAGCACCCGAAAAATCTAACGGCTTTCCTGCTTCTGGTAATGGTTTAACTGTAATGGTGTTATTGCCCGCAGACACCACTTTATTAACTCGCGATAAGAGTTGACTTCCAAAAATATCGCGTCTATTGGTAGGTACCCGCAATGCAATATCTAAACTTAAGGGTTCTATATTTAATTTTCCAGTTTTTTGCGGGTATAAAACGGTTTTTCTTAAAACTAAAAACCGGTATTCTTCGCCTTTAAAGGTGCCATTTTGAACTTTCTGACCCTGCGTATCGATGTTCTGGCTCCAGAAATCGTTGTACCTCGGACTATCGATTTCATTCCAATTATCTACCGCAATGTTTGGTGATACGTATAATTTATAAACTACCGTAATGGCTTCGTTTAAATACGGGTTGGTTTTAGAAACCTCAGCAACTAAATGAATATTCTCTGATGCTATATATTCCGGGTTATTTGGGTCTTTAGGAATATCGACCGCAGCAGTAACTTCTATTTTAACGGGTGTTGTTTTGTAGGTTTCACCACCAATATTTATAGTAGCCTGAGAAATCGTAAAGGTTCCGCGACCTTTAGGCGCTAAAAAATAACTGTAGGTTTTGCTAAAACTTCTTACCCCATTTATCCATGAATTACTCACCGATTGGTTGGGTCCGCCAATGACTGTAAAGTTTGAAAAATCTGGCGGATTAAAATTATCGCCATCTTGATTCATTTCAAAATCTACACGCAAGCGTTCGTTAACGCCTAATTTTTGCTTACTAACTTTTGCTTCAAACCTTACTTGTGCTGAAGCTATACTTGTTGTAAGTATGAGAATTAATATCGATATGTATTTTTTGAGTTTCATATTTATTAACGAACAACGATTAACGATTTTTGATGTTTGAATTATTGCTCTTTGATGTTTTAATACTAGCAACAAAAATTGAAATTAACTGATTGTTTTCGTCTATAGCCTTTAAAATAATTTCGTCATTTCCTTTATATAAATTTGCTTTTTTAATTATCCTTAAGCAATTATGACTTTCTCTTAATTCCTTTAAGGAAATCCCCATTTTATGAACAAAATCTTTATGCGATTCCGCACTTCTTGCTTCTCCGTAATTTAGCGCTGGTGCACCAGAAGATCTGATGAGCTGATTTCCATAATAATTTCCCGCGTAATTGTTTTTAACTTCTTCAACGAGATTAATAATTAGGACCGAAAAATCTATAATTCTTTCTTCTAAATCGTTCGTTTTCATCCAATTCTAATTTCAAAATTCGCTAATCGTTAATCAACATTCTATACTACCAATCTTTATCTGTTTTTATTTTGACATCTTTTTGTTTCTCGGCATTCATTTTTTCCTGAACCTTTTGCTCTTGATTGTTCATCGCTTCTAGTAAGTTTTTTACTTGCTGAGGAGACATTTGTCCTTGTTGTGGTTTAGGTTGCTGTGGCTGTTTGTCTTTATCGTCGCCATCTTTCCCTTTATCCTTTTTGTCATCTTTAGGGTTTCCTTTATCATCTTTCTTATCGTCGCCTTCCTTCTTATCTTTATCGCGCTGATCTTTATTATCCTGATCTTTCTTGTCGTCGCCGTCTTTTTTATCCTGATCTTTTTTATCGTCCTGCTTATCCTTATCCTTATCTTTATCGTCTTTATTTTGATCTTGCTGGTCTTTTTGCTTTTCGGCACAAATTTTTGCTATGCCCAAATTATAACGGGTTTCTTCATCGGTAGGGTCGTTTCTTAAGGCATTTTTATAAGCTTCAACCGCTTCTTTACATTTTTTATTCTGCATTAAAACGTTGCCAATATTATGAAATGCTTTGTGTTTTTCTGCTTTTGAAGTAGACGCTTTTGTTGCCTGTTCCAAACGATATAGTGCTTCTTCATAACTGCCTTTTTTAATATAGGAACTTCCTAAATTGTAAATGCCTGCAACCGATGATGCTTGTTCAGAAAGGGCTTTGCGATATTCCATTTCAGCGGAAACAAAATCGTCTTCATTAATTAAATTATTAGCTTCATACACATAATTATTAGCCTTTTTTTGCGCAGCTAATAACGCCTCTTTATTTTGTTCTTGCGAAAAAGAAAGCGATGTTATTAAAGTTATTATGGTTAATAGTATATGTTTCATTTTAATTTTTTCAGTTTATAAATATATAAAACCTAATAAATGCTTATAGTTAAAGGTTTTATAAAAAACCAATTCAATATTTAACCGGAAACGACTGATGATTTTGGATTGCTGAATGACAAATTGCTATTTCCATTAATGTGTACATTTCAAAAATCGTTGTTCTAAATTCGTTATTCTCTATAGGTTTTCGTTAAACAGATTTAGTTTTTTCAACCAAGCGGTTTTGCGCTCTAATAAGAAAATATCAAGTAATAAAAAGAAAACGGCAAAGCCTAAAAACCATTGAAACTGGTCTTTAAAATCTGAAAATTGTTTGGTTTCAAATTCCTTTTTATCCATAGCATTTAAAATCTCGCTAATCGTTTCTACTACCTCATTCGTATTTTTCCCATTTATATAAACGCCATTGGCTAAGGATGCTATGCTTTTGAGCGTTTCTTCGTCTAAACGCGTAATAACCGTTTCGCCCTGGCTGTCTTTTTTATAATTTGCAATCACGCCATTTCGCCTTTCTGGTATTGGTCCGCCATTAACATCACCTACACCAATTGTAAAAATTCGGATTCCTTCTTCATTTGCTTCTTCGGCGACACTTGCTGCTTCTTCACTATGGTCTTCACCATCTGAAATAATAATAAGTACACGATTGGTTTGTTGTTCGTCATCAAAATAGGTTGTTGCTAATCTAATGGCTTCGTTAATCGCAGTTCCTTGAGACGATAACATATCGGTATTCATGTTTTGTAAAAACATTTTTGCCGAAGCATAATCGGTTGTAATTGGTAACTGCGGGAACGCTTTTCCTGCGTAAGCAATAATACCAACGCGGTCGCTTGCTAAATTATTAATGATTTGTGTTACCAGTTGTTTAGCCTTTTCTAACCTGTTAGGCGCTATATCTTCGGCAAGCATACTTTTAGAAACATCGACAGCAAATACGATATCGACACCTTCGCGCTTTACAGTTTCTAATTTAGTACCCACTTTTGGGTTTACCAATGCAATGGCTAAACTGGCAAAAGCCAAACAAAGTACTATAATTTTTAAAACTGATTTAAAAAACGAGGTGTTAGGACTTAACCTTTTAAGTAACTCTTTATCTGCAAATTTACGTTGGGTTCTGTATTTCCAGAATTGAAGCACCAAAAAGAACAGCACAATTACCGGAATAACTGCTAAAACCCAAAACCATATTTTTTCTTCTAATTGATACATTACTTGTTAATTCGTTTTTCGTGGATTTGTTTATCCCCTAAATATCCCCAAAGGGAACTTTTTATTTTCGTTAAACTTGTTGTTTCTTCTCTTTATTCTATTTTCTTTTCGCTTCTAAACAAAACTTCTAAACACTGTGTTCCTTAATAAAAACTCTAAAAGCAAAAGTGCCATGGCTAAAATCACTAATGGTCTAAATTTCTCGTCGTAATTTGAATATTTAAACTCTTCTACTTCTGTTTTTTCAAGCTTATTGATTTCACTATAAATTTCTTCAAGCTTTTTGTTGTTGGTTGCTCTAAAATATTTTCCGCCGGTTACTTGAGCTATTTCTTTTAATAAAACCTCATCGATTTCTACTTGAACACGTGCGTATTGAAATTGCCCAGTTCTTTGGTCTATCGCCACAGGAGAAAGTGCCATACCGTTGGTTCCTAAACCAATCGTATAGGTTTTAATATCGAATTCTACCGCCAGTTCACTAGCTATTTTAGGGTCTATAAAACCTGTATTGTTTACCCCATCGGTTAACAAAATAATAACCTTGCTTTTTGCTTTACTATCCTTTAGTCGATTCACGGCGGTGGCTAAGCCCATGCCCACAGCGGTTCCGCCATCGATAATAGTGTTGTATTTAATATCTCTTAATGAGCTTAAAACAATTGACTTGTCGCTTGTAACAGGTGTTCTTGTATAACTTTCGCCAGCATATTCTACCAAACCAATACGATCGTTGGGTCTGCCTTTTATAAATTCTGCGGCTACATTTTTTAAGGCTTCTAATCTGTTGGGTGATAAATCTTTTGCCAACATACTTGCCGATACGTCTATTGCCATAACAATATCGATACCACGAGTGGTTTTTGTTCTTGTAGATACATCAACCGATTGTGGTCTTGCCAACGCGGTAATTAATAATGCTAAAGCCAAAAGGCGCAAAACAAATAAGCCGTGTTTTAATTTCGGCAACAAAGATGCACTGGTTTTAAAACCTTTTAAACTCGATATTTTTAATTCTGCTGTTTGCTTTTTATGCTTAAAAACATACCAAAGTATGGCTATTGGCAACACTAAAAGTGCCCAAAACCATTGCTTATTTACAAACTCTATTCCTTCAAACATTATTGTTCCGCTTTTTTAAGTTCTATTGAATTTATAATGCGTTCCATTATTTGATCTGCGTAATTATCGTGCTCTTTCCAGGTTAAAACCACTTGCTGCATATAATTTTCGGTCGTAAAATTCAATAAAACATAGTTTCCTCTTTCGAGCTTATTTGGTATAACAGTAGGGAAATCTGCAGAACCGAAAACTTTTAATCCTTCTGCACCATTTGGAGTAACAAACTTCTCATTTTTAACAAATAAGTTTTGAACTCCCATAGACTCCCAGTTTTTAAAACTGCCTTCAACCGCTTTTTGCAAGTCTATTTTATTCTCTCCTAAATTATTGTACTTCGTGGTTCCCACTACGATGTTAAGACTTTCTAACAAGCTTCCGTAACCAAACATAGTTACTTCTATTTGTGCTTTTAACTCTTCTGGCAGCGGCGCATCCATACGCTTTAACACTTTTGGTGTAGAAATAGTTAATGGTGGATAGCCGTATTCGCTAGTTACCCAATCGCCTTCTAACAACTCAATACTATCATGCCCTATTAAAGTGTCTTTTACATAACCAAATCCGTATTTTATAGAAAACCCAACAAATGTTGCCATTAGTAAAAACACACTTATAATAACGGTGATGATTATTTTTTTGCGCTTCTTTTTACGTTCTAATTCTTGTCGGTATTTTTCATCTAAAAGCTTTTCTTCTTCAGATGGTTCTGGCAATGCTTCTTTAACATTATCAATTTCGATATCAATCGTGTTTCTATCTATTTTTGCCAGCTCAATATCTGGAGCTGATTTAGCAAATTTTACCAAATCTGCTCGTTTTAAAATGCTTTCTAAGTTCTTAATATCGTCGTTACTTAAATCAACCTGATTACCTTCTTTAAGTAATTTTAGTCTGCTAATTAACTCGTCTGTCGTACTTTCTAAAGCACGATCGTACACTTTTTCGTCGAGATATTTTCTAATAATAAAGGTAAGTTCGGAATAATATTCTTTTATGGCTTCGGTTTCTAAATACTTGCTGTCGTCTAATTTTTTTAATGCTAATTTTGCTCTGTCGTAAGGTGGTAATAAAGCAATTTGTTCTTCTTCGGTTAATGGTTTTTTTCTCCAAATAAACCAATACATTAAAAACCCAATGGCGCCAATTATCAAGAGTATTATTAACAGACATTTCCACCAATCGCCACCCTGTTTTTTAACTTCAATAATCGGTTTTATATCGTAAAGCCCTTGTTTTGTGGTGTCTACAACTATATTATTTACTTCAACTTGTAAGGAATCGGTGAAAAATGTTTTATCGCCAATAATAATTTTTTGTCTTGGAATCGTGTATTTACCTGAATCAAACTGAGTTAATCCGTACTTTTTAATAAGATTGAATTTGTCTTTGTTTTTTACTGTATCGATAGGATACGATTCAATCATTTCTAAAGGCGCAAATGTTTGTCCTTCTGGGAAAACCACAAAGGTATTCGCTTCGGCGTTAACCGATATTTTATAGGTAATTTGCGCGCCTATTTTTATTTTAGTGGAGTCGATTGAAGAGGTTACCTGCGCGAATGAGAACCAAGATGAAAATACCAAGACGAAAGTAAAAAAGACCGAATACCGAAGACTCATGACCATCGTTTTCATATTCATAATTCGTAATTCGTAATTCATAATGCTCTTATCCTCTTCGTTTAAAATATCCCAACAGTTTTTTCACATAGCTCTCGTCTACGCGACAATCAATAGTTCCTGCACCCGATTTGGTAAAACTATCTCTATAATAATTGACTTTTTCTTTGTAATATTTGCCGTAATTAATGCGCACTTTTTTCGATGCCGTATTAACCAACATTAATTCGCCTGTTTCTTCATCTTCCATCTGTACGATACCAATATTTGGTATCTCTTCTTCGCGTTGATCGTACACTCGAATTCCTGTAACATCGTGCTTACCAGAAACAATTTTCATGGTTTGATGGTAATCGTCTGCAATAAAGTCGGATAACACAAACACAATAGCCTTTTTCTTCATAACATTTTGCATGAATTTTAAAGCTTCTGCCAAATTTGTTTGTTTACTTTCTGGATGAAATTCTATTAATTCGCGAATAATACGAAGCACGTGCGAGCGTCCTTTTTTTGGCGGAATATAAAGCTCGACTTTATCTGAAAATAAAATAAGTCCAATTTTATCGTTGTTCTGTGTTGCCGAAAATGCTAAAGTTGCTGCTATTTCGGTAACAACTTCTTTTTTAAATTGTTCTTTGGTACCAAATAATTCAGAGCCCGATACATCTACCATTAGCATCATGGTAAGCTCACGTTCTTCTTCGTATACTTTTACAAACGGTTCGTTGTAACGCGCGGTTACATTCCAGTCTATGTTTCTAACATCGTCCCCAAATTGATACTGACGAACTTCACTAAAAGTCATACCTCGCCCTTTGAAGGTTGAGTGGTATTCACCTCCAAATATATGATCAGACAACCGGCGTGTCTTAATCTCTATTTTTCGTACTTTTTTTAGTAATTCTTTAGTATCCATTTATTCAGTAAACAGTTTTCAGTCGCAGTTTTCAGTTATCATTAAACCGTTGAGCTTTTTTTAGTATTCAGTTGAGTAAGCAACTGCTTTCTGAGACCGAATACTGGAAACTCTTTTAAGGTACTTCTATTTCGTTTACTATTTTGGTGATGATATCTTCTGAAGTTACATTTTCGGCTTCAGCTTCGTAAGTAATACCAATTCTGTGTCGTAACACATCGTACACAACGGCACGAACATCTTCTGGAATTACATAGCCACGGCGTTTTATAAAAGCGTAACATTTAGCAGCAGTAGCTAAATTGATACTTCCACGCGGTGAAGCTCCAAATGAAATTAATGGTTTTAAATCGGCAAGTTTATATTTTTCTGGGTATCGAGTGGCAAAAATAATATCGAGAATGTATTTCTCAATTTTCTCATCCATATACACCTCGCGAACTACTTGTTGTGCTCTAAGAATTTGTGCGGTAGTTATAACCGAATTCACTTTGTCCCAAGCGCCTTTTAAATTCGCTCTCATAATTAATTGCTCTTCTGCAATTTTTGGGTAATCTATTACCGTTTTTAACATAAAACGGTCTACCTGTGCTTCAGGTAATGGGTAGGTTCCTTCTTGCTCTACCGGGTTTTGAGTAGCCATTACTAAAAATGGTTTGTCAAGTTTAAAAGTTTCATCGCCAATAGTAACCTGCTTTTCTTGCATGGCCTCAAGCAACGCCGATTGCACTTTTGCAGGTGCACGGTTTATCTCATCCGCCAACACAAAATTTGCGAAAATCGGACCTTTTTTAATAGAAAAGTCATTTACCTTCATGTTGTAAATCAAGGTTCCTGTTACATCGGCAGGTAATAAATCGGGGGTAAATTGTATTCTACTAAAACTGCCATCTACAGCTTGCGCCAAGGTATTAATGGCTAAGGTTTTTGCGAGTCCTGGAACACCTTCAAGTAAAATATGTCCTTGTCCAAGCAATCCAATAAGCAAACGTTCTACCATATGCTTTTGCCCAACAATGACTTTGTTCATCTCTAGCATCAATAAATCAACAAAAGCACTTTCCTTTTCAATTTTCTCGTTAATTGTTTTAATATCAATTGTACCTGCGTCTTCTATCATTTTTATTATTTTTAAAAGCCCGAATATAGTAAGCTTATTTGAGCAGTGCAAATTGTTAAAATTTTTCTTTGAACCCTGTTAAAGATTGGTTAAAATAATTTTTATCAATAGTTAATAATAGGTTAAATGCAAAAAGAGCAGTTTTATTAGAAACTGCTCTTTTCAACAATACCCTAAGATAAGTTTTTAAGGGACTACCAATGTAATATCGGCTAATGCTGTTTCTGTTTGTGGTACCACTACAGCTTCAATTTCTTGGGAAACATACCCCGTTGCACTAACAGTAACGATGTAAGTTCCGACTGGCACATTTTCTAAAAGAAATTCTCCATTAGCATTAGAATTTACGGTAGCTATATTTTCGGTGGTGCCTTTTAATTTTAAAGTTACAGTAACTACAATGTTATTTGTTACATCACCACTTATTGAGCCTGGTTTAAATTGTAATTCAATAGGATTTGTAATGGTTGTAATTTGTCCGTTGCTAACTACAACCCCTATTGCGCTTCCGGAAGCATAATCCGATGTTTCGTCTAAAGGTGTCACTACCACATCATATGTTCCTGCCGGCACTCCCCATAATGCAAAAGCGCCTGTGTTGTCTGTATATGCCGAAATAATAAAATCATCTTCTATTTCTGGCGTTCCATTATCATCCACTAAAACCGATGCCATTGCTGGCACATCTGTTGGACTAACCATGCCTTTTATAATACCAGAGCTAGCTTCTGCATTTACATAAAGTACTGGTTTTAAAATAATGTTCCCTGAGTTTCCTGCATGAACAATTGATTTTGCAACATCGAAATCTAAAACAAAATCATAGGTGAAACCTTCTTCAATTAAAGTATTAACTTTTAGTTTTAAACCTGATTGTTGTGCGCTTGGTGTTTTTAGTTCAAACGTTTCGTTTTCGTTATTTTGGTTTTTGATAACAATTGTATTTCCATTACCTAACACCAATCGCATTTGACTTAATGTTCCGGCGGGAATTGGAAATCTATCCACTAACACTTTACTAAAACCACCTGTGAAATCTAATAAATTAACTATTTCATTTGACGCATTAAGAGATATCCATCCATTATCATCTGTATTGTCGTTATCCATTTTAATCATAACATCAACAATTTCGACATTAACAGCTTCATAATCACCAGGTGCATCCACTAATCTTACGCTAATAGTTGGCGCAACATCATTCATGTCTCCCGATTTATTAGAATCGCATGAAAATAAAAATGCAATAAAAAATAAAGGGAACATTAATTTTAAAATTTTCAGTTTACTCATCATTCTATTTTTTTAAAATATTATATTTAGATATACGTGAAAAAAGTTCTTTTTAGATGGAAAATAAAAATGTTAGAATTCCGATACCTTTTAAATCGCTTATAATCAACACTTCACATTATTTATTTTCAATAATACAATTTTAAAATTCATTTAAGTATTTTTATACATGAATTGCATAAATACTTATACGAAATGTTGTTTTGCTAATTAAAGAATAAAAAAATATGACAAAAACAGCCTTAATAACTGGAGCAACAAGTGGAATTGGACATGCCACGGCTTTCGAATTTGCTAAACATGGCATTAATTTGGTGTTATGTGGCAGACGTTTAGACCGGCTTACTACCATACAAAAAGCCTTAGAAAAACTAACCCATGTGCACATCTTAAATTTTGATGTTAGAGATAAAGCTGAAACATTAAAAGCCATTGCATCGCTACCGGAACCATTTAAAACCATAGATATTTTAATTAATAATGCCGGTAATGCGCATGGATTAGACCCTATAAACGAAGGAAGTTTAGATGATTGGGACGCCATGATGGATATAAACGTTAAAGGCTTATTGTATGTTAGTAGCGCTATAATTCCGCAAATGACCGAACGTAAATCGGGGCATATTATCAATATCGGGTCTTCGGCGGGAAAAGAAGTATACCCGAAAGGAAACGTGTATTGTGGCAGCAAACATGCCGTTTTAGCTATTACTGAAGGCATGCGCATAGATTTAAACCCTTACGGAATAAAAGTTGGTGCTATTAATCCGGGGTTAGTTGAAACCGAATTTTCGAAAGTACGCTTTAAGGGTGATAAAATAGCCGATTCTGTGTACAAAGGTTTCAAGGCTCTTCAAGCCGAAGATGTTGCAGAAGTAATATATTTTGTTGTTTCGAGACCTGCTCATGTAAATATTGCCGATGTGTTGATGTTTTGTACGGCGCAGGCGAATAGCACTATTTTGAAAAAGGATATTTAGAACTGATAAGAATAAGATTCCCGCCTTCGCGGGAATGACAAAAAGATGATTAACAAACGCCTACTTATAAAACACTTGTTGTCGCATAACGACGAAAACAGTTTTTACGATAAAAAACGTAAAGTGGATATTAGTTTTAAAGAAGGAAAAGCAAAGTTTTTAAAACATATTTGCGCGCTTTCTAACAGCAATCCAAATAACAACTCCTATATTGTTATTGGTGTTGAAGATGAAGACAACCAAATAGTAGGTGTCGATTTTTTTGATGATAGTAAAATTCAAAATCTTATTAATGCATATTTAACCAATCCGCCTATTGTTCAATACGAAAACATTCCTTTTCCACATTTGCCAGACGATAAAGTTGTGGGATTAGTAACCATTAGGCCAACAGGAAAAATAACTTCTCTGAGAAAAAACATCTGGAAATATTACGGCGGCTCCGTGTTTTTTAGAGATGGCAGTATGAGCATGCCCAAAGTATTCGATATAGAACTTCAAGATAATAATTCTAAGATCGTTGAAGCTATCGAAAACAATGCGCAAAACAATATTGAACATACCTTAAACGGGGTTTTCGATTTTTTTAAAAAGAGAAAAGATTACAATCCGCAATACAAGGTTTTTAAGGAGTATTTTGTAGTCTGTTGGGCCGGACAAAAGAAGCTGGTTAAAAATGAAGTTTTTTATTCTAGAGTTGATATTGAACTTATTAACGAACAGGTTCGGTTGTTTTTTTCAGCCTTAGATGAAGTCGCCATTTTTATTGATGAAGAATCCTTTAAAATTATTGAATATGTTAATCTAGGGTTTCAAAACTCTAACAAATACTATCAACTGGAAGAAACTATAATTAGCTTTGAAAACAACGCCAATTATAATATTGAAACCAAATTACTTTTTGAAGCGCCACAATACGACAAGAAAGTACTTCACCACATTTACAACGCTACCAATGCGATTTTAGAAAAGCTAAAAAAAGGCATTCCCTTTACTAAAAACGAAGAATTAGATCTAAAAAATTTACCCGTAACGTATTTAATTTGTTACCTGAATTTATTTCATGAAGCTATAGATAAACTTGAAGAAGCAAAACCATTTTTACGAAATTATAGCGAAGAAATATATCAATTATATAAAGAATCTATGCGAATTTTAAGAAAAGTAAAATACAGCTAAAGACTTAACTTTAAATTAACTTTTAGCTTTCAATTCGTGAGAAAAAATACATATATTTGTAGCGCTATTAATCTTTTCAAGATGTAAATCCTGTCTCTCCCGTAATAACCCGGCATTGAGGCAGGGTTTTTTTTATGCGTTAATTTCAAGAGATCCTAATACCAATCTTATCTCACTATAAGTGAATTTATCATCAATTTTATTTTTAAGATCAGACAGATTTTCGAAGGTGGTAGCTTGAATAATTGTTTTTAACTCTAGATACTTTTCTTTTGGCATTAAATCTGTAATTGTTATTTCGCCTGTTGGAATGTAATGCACTAAATGCCCCTGAATAGTAGTTTCAACAAAACCGCGTTCTTTAGCAATTTCTGCAATCAACATACCGCTTTTAAACATGTCTAACGACACCTTTTTAGTGTCTTCTTTTTTTGACTTCTCCTTCTTTATAGGTTCTTTTTTTGAAATTGTTTGGCTCGCTTCAAGTTCATTTGTATCGCAATACTCTTTAATAATATCCAGAATTTCGTCGCCATATTTTTCCACTCTCACTTTTCCCATACCGTTAACAGCAAGTAACTGCTTTTTAGTAAGCGGTAGCATATCGCATAAATCGTATAATGATTTCTGAGTAAAAACAACATAATGTGGTACATTTTCGGCGTCTGCAAATTCCGCTCGCAATGCTTTTAGCTTTTCAAATAACACAGGATGTTCTGAGGTATCTTTGCGCTCCTTTTTTACCGAGGTGGTTTTGGTTTTTTGCAAAACAGCCTTCGCACGCAATTCCAAATATTTTAGGCTGCTATAGTTATCTTTTAACCCATTTAAACAAAATAGTTTTGTTGCCAATTGTTCTTCAATTGTATCTAACTGTTTATTGATTTCTTTATCAATTTCTTTATTCTCGGTAGAAAATGTAATTAAATCAAAAGGCGATTTTATATATTCTAAAGTGTGTTTTGTAAAATATTCTAAAGCTTTATGAATTCTTTCTTGAATAACTGGACTTTTTTCCGGCTCCAAAACATCAGCACACAACGATTTTAATTGTGCTAAAAAACTGGTATTTAACTTTAATAATTTGGTGATGCCTTCGTCTTTAATCGCAATTAAAGGTTCAATCATATTTCCTTTTAAGCTACTGGAATTTTTATAATAAATATCCATTAATCGGTTAACAGGATACATAAAGTCATAAAAATTAAGCAGTTCTTCAACTAAGTTTAACTGATATACTTTTTGCGATTCGTTTAAAATTGCTTCGTTTGGTTGCTTATTTTCAACCGATTCGTTAAACGAACTCACGCGCATATCGTTTATAATACTGTCTTCACTAATCGGGTTTTTTAAAACAATCCCTTCAAGGGTTCTGCATCTACTTAAAGCGACATAGGTTTGCCCATGCGCAAACGATGCTTGCGCGTCAATAATGGCTCTATCAAAAGTAAGCCCTTGGCTTTTATGAATTGTAATTGCCCAAGCCAATCGTAACGGCATCTGTGAAAACGCTCCCGAAACTTGCTCGGTTATTTCTTTGGTTTCCTTATTAATACTGTAATTAATATTTTCCCAAATTTCGGGTGTCACCACAATATCAAAATCGTCACCTTGACATCTTACGGTAACTTCATCTTTATTTAATTCGATAACCTCGCCAATTTTCCCATTAAAATAGCGCTTTTCGCTTGTGCTGTCGTTTTTAACAAACATCACCTGAGCGCCTTTTTTCAACTCTAGCTTTTCATGTGTTGGATACGAATATTCAGGGAAATTACCTTCAACCGCCGCCTTATAAAAATAGCTTTTAGATGTTATTTTTTGCAACTCCAAATCATTCATTGCATTGGCTCTGTTATTGTGCGTGGTAAGGGTAATGTAACCATCGTTTTTATTCGGAACAAAGTCTACGATATAGCGTTCGTTTAAAAGTGCCGCCGATTTACTAGTTAGTTTATTATTCCTAATTTCGTTTAAAATACTAATAAACACTTCGTTATCCTGCCGGTAAATATGTTTCAGCTCAATGCTAATGGGGTTGCAACTTTTAAACACCTTGCTACTAAAAAAATAAGGTGTATCGTAGTAGTTTTTAAGTAGGTCCCATTCGTTGTCCTTCACCACGGGCGAGAGTTGCTGCAAATCGCCAATCATAAGCACTTGCACGCCACCAAACACTTTAGTTCGGTCTCGATAGCGTTTTAAAACCTGATCGATACCATCCAATAAATCGGCGCGAACCATACTAATTTCGTCAATAATCAAAAGGTCTAACGACTTAATAATATCAATTTTAGTCTTATTAAATTTTCGTTGAAAGCCGGATTCCGATCTTTGAAAACCAGTTTCTTCTGGCAAAACCGGACCAAAAGCCATTTGAAAAAACGAATGTATAGTGACTCCTTTCGCATTAATGGCCGCCACACCTGTTGGTGCCACAACTACCAATCGCTTAAACGATTTTTGCTTTAAACTGTGTAAAAAAGTGGTTTTTCCGGTACCTGCTTTTCCGGTTAAAAAAACGTTTCTATCTGTTTTTTCAACAAAATCCCAGGCTAACTCAAGTTCTTGGTTTTTGGACATTGGGGGTTTTAAAATCAATGTTTTCTAAAAAACAAATATAGTTAAATCCTTATAAATTATTTGGGCGTTACCACACCCTTCGTCTCCGCTCAGGGCAGGCGGTCGGGCTTTACGCTAAATCTTTTTAAAACGTCATTGCGCGGAGGCACGACAAAGCAATCTGCCCACACCGTGTTCTATCCTAAATATATTCCTTAAGTTTTTAAAAAGGATATCGCTTCAATCCCTAACGCGGAAGAAAAGACCTCACAGGTTTTTAAAACCTGTGAGGTCTTGAATAATCTATATTTTAAACAAATAGATTCCTGCTTTCGCAGGAATTTTACAAATCAAATTTAATGCCTTGCGCTAAAGGTAAACTAGTAGTGTAATTAATCGTATTCGTTTGGCGTCGCATATACACTTTCCAAGCATCGCTCCCCGATTCGCGTCCGCCACCCGTTTCTTTTTCACCTCCAAAAGCACCTCCAATTTCGGCTCCCGATGTTCCTATATTTACATTGGCAATGCCACAATCAGATCCTGCAACCGATAAAAATCGCTCTGCTTCACGTAAATTATTCGTCATAATTGCAGAACTTAAACCTTGCGCCACATTATTTTGAATCTCAATAGCATTTTCAACCTCACCAGTATATTTCAACAAGTATAAAACTGGAGCAAATGTTTCATGTTGTACAATTTTAAATTCGGGTTTGGCTTCGGCAATCGCTGGTTTTACATAACAACCACTTTCATAACCTTCGCCTTGTAAAACACCGCCTTCAACAATAAGTTTTCCTCCTTCTTCAACTACTTTGGCTAAAGCGTTTTGATACATTTTTACAGCGTCTGTATCGATTAAAGGACCCACATGGTTTTTTTCATCTAAAGGATTTCCTATACGTAATTGTTTGTATGCATCGGTAAGCGCGGTTTTTACTTTGTCGTAAATAGATTCATGAATTATTAAACGACGCGTAGACGTACAACGTTGTCCTGCGGTTCCAACGGCACCAAAAACAGCGCCAATAACCGTCATTTTTATATCGGCATCTGGGGTTACAATTATGGCATTGTTTCCGCCTAATTCTAGCAAACTTCTGCCTAAACGTTTTGCCACTTCCTGCGCCACAATTTTACCCATTCTAGTAGAACCTGTCGCCGAAATTAACGGAATACGCTTGTCTTTAGTCATTAACTCTCCAACTTGATAATCGCCATTAATTAAGCATGAAATACCTTCGGGTAAATTGTTTGCTTTAAAAACTTCGGCCGCAATATTTTGGCAGGCAATGCCGCAAAGTGGTGCTTTTTCGCTGGGTTTCCAAACACAAACATCGCCACAAACCCAAGCTAATGCCGTATTCCAACTCCAAACAGCCACCGGAAAATTGAATGCTGAAATAATACCAACCACACCAAGCGGATGGTATTGCTCGTACATGCGATGTCCTGGTCTTTCAGAATGCATCGTTAACCCATGCAACTGTCTTGACAAACCAACTGCAAAATCGCAGATATCAATCATTTCCTGAACCTCACCCAAACCTTCTTGGTAGGATTTCCCCATTTCATACGAAACCAATTTTCCTAAAGCCTGTTTTTTCTCGCGTAATTTATCTCCAAACTGACGTACAATTTCCCCGCGTTGTGGTGCTGGCATTAATCGCCAAATTTTAAACGCTTTGGTGGCGGCATCCATTACTTTTTCAAAATCTTCGACCGTAGTAGTGGCTACTTTCGCTATTAATTGCCCATCAACTGGCGAATATGACTCTAAAACATCTCCATTAGAAAAATTATTAGAACCCGTAGAAGTCCCGTCGTTTATATCTTTTACCCCTAAAATATTTAGGGCATTTTGCATTCCGAAATTGGTTGCTGTAGCTTGCATGTTTATTGAATTATTATTCTATTGAAATTTACTTACGAATATAGCAATAAAAAGTCGTTTTAGCTGAAGTTTATTAAAGATAAAACTATTAACTTTATTGCAACTTATTAGTTATTCTTCTATCATGAAAAATATCATTCTTCTTGCGCTAATTGTATTGTTTGTGTCTTGTAAAAATCATTCAAATTCAAAGATTGAAAAGACTGAGCCAAAACAAGCACAGTTTTCAATAGTAATTCACGGTGGTGCCGGTTCAATTTTAAAGAAAAATATGTCGCCCGAACAAGAACTATTATATAAAGCAAAACTTGAAGAAGCCATTCGCATTGGTTATGAGATTTTAAAAAATGGCGGTTCTAGTTTAGATGCGGTTCAAAAAACAATTAATATTCTAGAAGATTCTCCGCTTTTTAACGCTGGTAAAGGCGCGGTTTTTACAAATGCCGAAACGAATGAGCACGATGCATCTATTATGGACGGACAAACATTAAAAGCCGGAGCGTCAGCAGGAACAACCATAGTTAAAAACCCCATTAATTTGGCGCGTGCCATCATGGACCATTCGCCACACGTAATGCTTTCTGGAAAAGGCGCCGAAACCTTTGCCCAAGAACAAGGCTTAGAAATTGTAGACCCCAGTTATTTCTACACCGAAAAAAGTTATAAGGCTTTACAACGGGTTAAAGACATGCAAAAAACAGCATTTTATAATGAAGCCATAAAAGATTCTAAATTCGGAACAGTAGGCTGTGTTGCCTTAGATATGGAAGGCAATTTAGCGGCAGGAACCTCTACAGGTGGCATGACCAACAAACGTTGGGGACGCATTGGCGATTCGCCCATAATTGGTTCTGGGACATATGCTAATAATAGCACTTGCGCGGTGTCTTGCACAGGTTGGGGTGAGTATTTTATACGCGCCGTTGTTGCACACGATATTTCTACTTTAATGGAATATAAAGGGCTAAGTTTAAAAGAGGCAGCGTTTGAAGTTATTCAGAAGAAAGTTCCGGAACTAGGTGGCGATGGTGGTATCATTGCCGTTGATAAAAATGGAAATATGACGATGGAATTTAATACTCCTGGTATGTTTAGGGCAAGCATGAATGATAAAGGAGAACTTTATATTGGTTTGTACGAAAATTAATAAAATTCAAACGCTATTTAAACAATAAGAAACAACTTACTATTTCTTTTTGTAAATTTCACTCTCAAAATAAAGCACCATTATATGTCCGTTAAAAAGTTTTATGTCCTTGTTATTCTAATCGCATTAGTCGCAGCATGTAAAAATAAAGAAGTAGAAACCGATAATTTATTCAAATTTCGAGAATATATAAGCTATACAACTTCTGGGTTGGTTTCGGTTGCAGACCCTATCGAAATCAATTTAGCAAAAGAGGTTGCCGGTTGGGAAATGGGCAAAGATCTTAACCAAAATATTATAAGCATCACGCCCCATGTTCAAGGAACATTAACTGTTGCAAATAACCACGCCTTACTTTTTACCCCCGATGAATATTTAGACCCATCAACCGAATATACTGTAAGTGTAAAGCTAAGCGACATCTATAAAAAGGTTAAAAAAGGTTTCGAAACATACACTTTTCAATTTAAAACCATCACGCCAAATTTCAATATTGTTACTAATAATTTACAATCGTACAGTAAAAATTGGCAGTATTTAGAAGCTGTTTTGCGCTCGGCAGATGTTATTTCTTTAGAAGATGCCAAAAAATTAGTTGAAGCTTTTCAAGGTGAAAAAAAATTACCTATTGCCTTTAATGAAACGAGCAAACATGCCAGACTATATGAGTTTAAAATTGATAGCATTAACCGCAAAATTGATGATAGCGAAATTCTGGTAAGATGGAACGGCAAAGCAATTAAGGCAGATAACGAAGGCGAAAACAAAGTGTTTATTCCAGGAATAAACAACTTTACAATTGTTAATGTTGAAGTGATTCAAACGCCAGAACAATACCTTTCAATAAACTTTTCCGACCCCTTAAAAACTCAGCAAAACTTTGATGGATTGGTAACCCTTCAAACGGTAAAAAATCCAAAATATGTAGTAGATGGCAATGTGCTTAAAGTGTACCCTGAATCTAAATTAGTTGGAAATATTCAAGTTGATGTATTTCAGGGCATTTCTAATACCGACGGGTTTAAACTTAAAAAACCTTTTTCCGAAATTATAGCTTTTGAAGAATTAAAACCTCAAGTTCGGTTAATTAGCAATGGGACTATTTTGCCTAATTCGCAAGAACTTAAATTCAATTTTGAAGCCGTAAATCTAAAAGCAGTTGATGTTAGAATTATTAAAATTTTTAAAGATAACATCCTGCAATTTTTACAAGATAACGATTTAAATAATAGCGATTCCTATACGATTAGACAAGTAGGGCGGCGAATTGCAAAACAAACCATTCAACTACAAACCCCTGCCGAAAACACAGGAAAATGGAAAGCATACAGCATCGATTTATCGAAGTTTTTTAAGGCAGATCCGGGTGCTATTTATCGCGTAGAATTAAGTTTTAATAAAGATTACTCTTTATATAATTGTGATGCCAACCCTTCTACAACAAATACGGAAAACGACGAATATGACGCGTATTATGAAGATGAATATTACGATAACAATCCCACAGAAAGCACTCCTGAAGAAGAAGAATTACGTGAAGAAGCCTATTGGGACAACCTAGTGTACCGTTACAAAAATTACAGCTACAATTGGAACGAAGAAAACAACCCGTGCCATAATGCCTACTATAACGAATCTAAAATTGTTTCACAAAACTTATTGGCATCTAACCTAGGTGTTATAGCAAAACAAGGTACCAATAACTCGTATTATTTTGCGGTTACCAATATTCTAACCACCGAACCAGAAGCCAATGCAACCGTTAAATTATACAATTTTCAACAACAGGAATTAGCAAGTGCTTTAACCGATAAAGATGGATTAACCTTAGTAGACTTAAACAAAAATGCGGCGTTTGCAATTGTTTCAAAAGGAAAAAATACCTCCTATATAAAACTCGCCGATGGAAACTCCTTGTCGCTTAGTAAGTTTGATGTTTCTGGGAATAAATTAGAACGCGGACTAAAAGGTTACATTTACGGCGAACGCGGAGTTTGGCGCCCTGGTGACACACTACATTTAACATTTATATTGAACGATTTTACCAATCCTTTACCAAAAGGACATCCTGTTAAAATGGAAATTACAGACCCAAATGGGAAATTGGTGTATAAAAACGTAACATCGTACAACGTAAATAACTTTTATAAATTTACGTTTCCAACGTCTTCTGAAGACAAAACAGGCAACTACAACGCCAAAGTTTCGGTTGGTGGCGCCACCTTTTACAAAGGATTAAAAATTGAAACCGTTAAACCAAACCGTTTAAAAATTAAAGTAGATTTTGAAAACGACATTCTTTCAAGCAAAGAAGCTTTAAAAGGAACTTTAGATGTAAAATGGCTTCATGGTGCGCCTGGAAAAAATTTAAAAGCCGAAATTAAAGCCAAATTTAGCAGTTCCAATACGGCTTTTAAAAACTATAAGGATTACACGTTTAACGACCCAACAAAAGAATTTAATACCGAAGAAATTAATGTTTTTGAAGGCTCTGTGGATGCTGAAGGATTAGCAAAAATAAACAATAAACTAGAAATTGGTAAAAATGCTCCGGGCATGTTAAACGTTCAGTTTTTGGTGCGTGCTTTTGAGAACGGTGGCGATTTTTCTATGGATGCCTTTACCAAACAATATGCCCCTTACGAGTCGTTTGTAGGTTTACGTGCCCCAAAAGGAAATGCGTATAGTTCCTTTTTTACAGACGAAAACCAAACCTTCGATATTGCCGTTGTTAATCCTAATGGAAAACCTGTAAATCGCAACAATCTGGAAGTAAAAGTGTATAAAGTAGAATGGCGTTGGTGGTGGAATTCGTCTTACGACAACCTATCAAGTTATGTGTCTAGTTCATTTCACAAGCCATTTTTAAATAGCAAAATAAATACCGATTCAAACGGAAAAGCACAAATCAACATCAAAATTCCAGACAACCAACGGGGTCGATATCTCATTAGAATTGTAGATCCTGTTAGTGGTCATGCCACAGGACAAACGGCTTATTTTTATAAAAACTGGTATGCCCCTGCTGGCGATAAAGAAGCTGCTAAAATGCTCGTATTTTCAGCCGATAAAGAAAATTATAACGTAGGTGAAACGGCTAAAATTAAATTTAAATCGGGTAGTGAAGGTCGAGCGCTAGTAAGTGTAGAAAATGGCACCGAAGTGTTAGATTATAAATGGGTAAAAACCACCAAAGGAGAAACCACGGTTCAAATTCCCATAACTTCAGAAATGGCCCCAAATGTATTTATCAACATCTCCCTTTTACAACCGCACGCCATAACAGCCAACGATTTACCAATACGTTTATACGGCGTAATTCCAATTATGGTCGAAGACCCATCAACCAAATTAGCACCTCAATTAAAAATGCCAAATGTTTTAAGACCAGAACAAGGTTTTCAGCTGTCTGTTTCAGAAAAAAACAAAAAAGCTATGACCTATACCATCGCCGTAGTTGAAGAAGGTTTACTGGATTTAACACGATTTAAAACCCCAAATGCTTGGGATGCATTTTATACCCGCGAAGCTTTGGGCGTAAAAACTTGGGATGTTTTTGATGACGTTATTGGTGCTTATAGCGGTAGCATCGACCAAGTTTTTGCCATTGGTGGCGACGGAAATGCAACCGCAGGAAAAAACAAAAAAGCCAACCGCTTTAAACCTGTGGTTATTTATTTAGGTCCGTTTGCCTTAAAAGCTGGCGAAACAAAAAACCATAACATAAAACTTCCAAATTATATAGGCGCAGTACGCACTATGGTCGTTGCAGGAAATCCTACTACCAAAGCTTATGGCAGCACAGATAAATCGGTAGAAGTTAAAAAACCTTTAATGGTATTGGCTACGCTTCCGCGGAAATTAAGTCCAGGTGAAAAAGTAACACTTCCAGTAACGGTGTTTGCTATGGAAAACCATGTGAAAAATGTAAACATCAGTTTGAAATTAAGCAATGGAATTTCGGTAGTAGGAGAAAAAACGAAGCAGTTATCATTTACAAGACCCGATGAACAAATGACTTATTTTGAGTTGGATGTAAGTAAAGCCAAAGGAATTAATACAGTTGAAGTAATTGCAACTGGCAATGGTGAAACATCGACCTATAAGGTTGAATTAGATGTTATAAATCCAAACCCAATCACCTCAATTCCTATTGATAAAAACCTAGAAGCCAACACTAAAGAAACTTTAGAGTTTTCAACCTTTGGTGTTGCTGGAACCAATAGTGCAACCATTGAGTTTTCAACCATGCCGCCCATGGATTTTTCTCGTCGTTTGCAATACCTAATTCAATACCCTCATGGCTGTGTAGAACAAACTACATCGAGCGTGTTCCCGCAGTTATTCTTAGGAGATATTTTCGATTTAACTTACGATAAAAAGAAGCAAATTGAAAGTAATATTAAAGAAGGCATCATTCAGTTAGGATATTTTCAACAACCAAATGGCGGATTAAGTTATTGGGTTGGAGAAAGTACTGCCGACGATTGGGGAACCAGTTACGCGGGCCATTTCATGATTGAGGCAGAGAAAAAAGGCTATGTGCTACCATTAACCTTTAAAAACAATTGGTTAAAATACCAAAAACAGGCTGCTAGAGATTGGAGGCCAAGTTATAGAACCTACAATTCCGATTTAGCGCAGGCTTACCGATTATATACCTTAGCACTTTCCGGCAATGCCGATTTAGCTTCTATGAATAGATTGCGGGAATTCAGCGAAATTTCAAACGAAGCCAAATGGCGCCTTGCCGCAGCTTATGCATTGGCAGGACAAAAAGAGGCTAGTAATAGCATTTCGAAAACAGCAAATATTAACTTCGTTCCGCCAAAATATAACTATTACACGTACGGATCGGTAGATAGAAACAGAGCTATGGCGCTAGAAACCATGATGCTTACCAAAAATTCTAAAACACGAGAATTGGCGCAATATATTGCCAAAGATTTATCTAGCAATCGCTGGATGAGCACCCAAACCACCGCTTATAGTTTATTGGCCATGGCAAAAATGGTAACTTCTAATGGCGGAAAAGCGTTGAATATTAGTTACACTATAAATGGCAAAACAGAAACCATTAATTCTAAAAGTGCCATTGCGCAACGCGATTTAAAAGTGATTGACGGAGCCAACAATTTAACAATTACCAATAATAAAGATAACGTTGTTTACGTGCGTGTTTTAAACTCTGGAAAATTACCGCTAGGCGAAGAAATAGCAGAACAACGTGGATTGAGTATTTCTGTTGAATACAAAGATTTAAAAGGCAATAAAATAGACGTATCTCGATTACAACAAGGTCAAGATTTTGTGGCTAACGTTAGCGTTAGTAATATGAAGAATGAAGCTGTTCAAAATGTAGCCCTAACCGAAATTTTCCCTTCGGGATGGGAAATTGTAAATACCCGCTTTACCGAATTTGGAGATGCTACTACAAGTCAAGCGCGCTACACAGATATAAAAGATGACCGTGTAAATTTCTATTTTGATTTGCCCGAAAAAGGAAAACACAGCACAAAAACATTTAACGTTATGCTGAATGCATCCTACTTAGGAACGTATTATTTACCAGGAATTCAAGCTGAAGCCATGTATGATAATGAGTATTTAGTGAGAACAAAAGGACAATGGATAACGGTTGAAAAATAACCTATGACAAAAGATTTTAAACCCTATTACGCCGTAATCTTCACCTCAACCCAAAACAAAAACATTAAAGGTTATGATGAAATGGCATCAAAAATGGAAGACTTGGCAAAAACACAAAAAGGCTATTTAGGAATGGATAGCGCACGAAACGATGTTGGTATTACAGTAAGTTATTGGGAAAGTTTAGAAGCCATAAAAAACTGGAAACAACATACAGACCATATGTTAGCGCAACAAAAAGGTCGAGAAAACTGGTATAGTTGGTACAACGTGCGGATTTGTAAAGTGGAGCGTGAGTATGAATTTAATAGATAAAAACTGTGTCGTAATTACGAAGGAAGCATGACTGAAGTAATCTTTTTAAATGAATCTTTGCAATTAAATTTAAGTTAGACAGATTGCTTCGCGCCTCGCATTAACCCTTCAATTAAAATTTGAAACGTATAATAGCCTACATAAAATCCCATAAAATTAAATCAGCAATTATTACATTGATTATAATTGCTTATTATTTCAGTTTACCAAGACAACTTTTTAAAGAACCAACAGCGACTGTCATCACAAGTTCCAACAACGAACTTTTAGGAGCGCAAATTGCCACTGATGGCCAATGGCGATTTCCGCAAAATGATTCTATTCCCGATAAATTCAAAACCTGTATCATTCATTTTGAAGACGAATATTTTTATAAACATCCGGGGTTTAACCCTATTTCTATTTTTAAAGCCTTACGCGATAACTTAAAATCGAGCAGCGTAAAACGGGGTGGAAGCACTATTACGCAACAAGTAATTCGTTTATCAAGAAAAGGACAAAAACGGACTTATTTTGAAAAAATCATTGAAATTATTCTTGCCACCAGATTAGAGTTTAGGGCATCAAAAAATCAAATTTTGGCTTATTATAGTAGCAATGCGCCTTTTGGGGGTAATGTTGTTGGTATTGATGCTGCCGCATGGCGTTATTTCAATAGAAATGCCAACGATTTATCTTGGGCCGAAAGTGCTACTCTTGCGGTTTTACCAAACGCTCCTAGTTTAATTTATCCCGGAAAAAACCAAGAACGCTTAATTCAAAAAAGAAATGCGCTGCTTAAAAAACTTCTAGAAAATCAGGTAATAGATTCATTAACTTACCATTTATCTATTGCAGAAGGTTTGCCACAAAAGCCATACGCATTGCCCCAAATAGCACCTCATTTGCTTCAAAAGGTATCTCAAGAACATGCCGGCAAACGTATTCAAACCAGTATCGATTTGCGTTTGCAAGAACGTATTAACTACATTGTACAAACCCATTACAATCAATTAAGCCAGAATGGAATTTACAACGCCGCGGTTTTAGTTTTAAACGTTAAAACCAGAAAAGTAATGGCTTATATTGGTAATACGCCAACCGATAAAACACATGAAAAAGACGTAGATGTTATAGATAAGCCACGCAGTACTGGAAGCATTTTAAAACCCTTTCTTTACACAACCATGTTGGATGCTGGAGACATTCTCCCAAATACCTTGGTTGCTGATGTTCCTACCCAATTTGGAAGCTACAACCCAGAAAACTATAACAAAACCTACGATGGTGCTGTAACTGCTAGTCGTGCATTATCGCGCTCTTTGAATGTGCCTGCCGTAAGAATGCTTCAGGAATTTGGTTTAGATCGTTTTCATCATTATTTAAAAGTACTAAAGCTTAAAGATTTAAAATATAACGCCAATCATTATGGGTTATCGCTCATTTTAGGTGGCGCCGAAAGTAATCTGTGGGATTTATGTAAAAGTTATGCGGCCTTATCTTCAACCTTAAATCATTTTTCCGATACGTCTAGCGAATATTACAGCAACGAATTTTGTGAACCTACTTTTTTAGCGTCAGAGAAGATTGACTTCGGAAAGAAAACATCCAACAAAACACTTTTTGACGCTGCTTCAATCTATTTAACTTATGAAAGTTTAAAAGAAGTAAACCGTCCTGAAGGTGACGAAAGTTGGGAGTTTTTTGATAGCTCCAAACAAATAGCATGGAAAACAGGTACAAGTTTTGGATTTCGCGATGCTTGGGCTATTGGCAGCACTAAGGATTACGTAGTGGGCGTTTGGGTTGGAAATGCCGATGGCGAAGGCAGACCGGGTTTAGTTGGTGTACAAGTTGCAGCTCCAATACTATTCGATGTATTCGACCTTTTACCAAAAAGCAATTGGTTTTCAAAACCTTTTGATGAGATGCAAGAAGTTTCAATCTGCAAAAAAAGTGGTTACAGAGCCTCTCAATACTGCGATGATGTTGAAGAAAAATTTATTCAATTAAGCGGTTTAAAAACGAAGTCTTGTCCGTATCATATCCTGGTGCATGTAGATGCTTCTGAAACCTATCAAGTAAATTCATCCTGCGAAGACCTAAGTAATATTTTAAACAAATCGTGGTTTGTGTTGCCCCCATTAATGGCTTATTATTATAAAACTAAAAACCCTTTTTACAAACCATTGCCAAAATTTAGAAGCGACTGTTTGGGCGATAATGCCGTAACCATGGAATTTATTTATCCTGAAGACCAAAGCACCATTTTTTTACCAAAGGATTTTGATGAAAAAACCAACGATTTAATCTTAAAAATAGCGCATTCTAAACCAGATATAACTTTGTTTTGGTATTTAAATGAAATGTTTTTAGGAACTACCAAAGACATTCATGAATTGGCTATTATACCGAAAGAAGGTAAACACATTATTACCGTGGTGGACGAATTTGGAAATGAAGCAAAAAGACGTATTAGTATCACAAAATAATGTGTAACTTTATGAAAACCATACTGTTGAAATATGCCTGCATTTCCTAAACCCAATTTTGTTTATAATTTTGATGTTAACCAAGAAATTCAAAATTTAATAAACCACAAAACCAAACGGAATATTCCTGAAAAATCGGATGACAAATTACTAATCGCAACATGGAACATTGCTAATTTAGGTTTACAAAAAAGATGGAACGAACATTACAAAATGCTTGCTGAAATTATTAGCTGGTTCGATGTTATTGCCATACAAGAAGCCAACGATAATCTTGAAGGGTTAAATAATATAGAATTAGAATTGCCAAACCATTACGATTTAGTTTTTTCTGATGCTGGTGGTAATAACGAACGGTCGGTTTTCATTTTCAATAATAAAAAAGTTGACAGACTTCAATTGGTTGCCGAAATATCCATTCCACCTAAAGATTATAGGCATATTAAATTGAAAGACGTCAAATCAAAATTTTCAGGTTTTGATAGAAACCCCTATTTATGTTCATTTCAATGGAAAAACCATAAGCTTATTTTTATAACAGTGCATTCCTTTTTTGGGAGTGAAAAAAAAGTAGATGTTGAAAGACGGTCGTTAGAAGCCTATGCTATATCGCGCTATGCCGATTTACGTAAAAATTCTAAATATGCCTTTTCAAAAAACATTATTACCATGGGCGATTTTAATATTCCTAAAGTTGAAAAAGGCGACCAAACTTATGATGCGTTAATGAATCGCGGATTAAAACTCCCAGATCATTCAACACAAATATATTCCAATATCAACAACGATAAACAATACGACCAAATAGCTTTTTTACCTTCCTTAAAATCGAAAATTAAAGCAAATGGCGTATTTGATTTCGATTCGGCCATATTCCCGGATTTATGGCAAACAAACGTTTCAAACTTTAAAAAATATTTGAAATATTATATCTCCGATCATAGAACCATGTGGATTCAATTAGAGTTATAAAACTATTTTCTAACATAGGTTTTAAGCATACAATGATCGCTTTTAAAGGTGTTTATTTTTTGCGTTTTAAGCACTTTTAAATCTTTAGAAACCCAAATGTGGTCTAGCGACAGTAAAGGCAAATTCCAAAACCAGGTTTCTCTAAATCCATTGCCTTTTTCGTTAAAAGCATGATTAAAAGTGCTTTTAATTTTGTTTAAATTTTTCGATTCAAAAGGTACATTAAAATCGCCTAAAACAATCGTGTTTTTGTTTTCCTTAATCAAATCATTTACAAAATTCAACTCCCAATTACGGGGCACATCGGTGCTACCTGTAACATCTACCACGTAAAAATTAATGCCATAGCTTTTAAAATTTATAACGGTTGAATTATATTTAGAAGTTACTTCATTTTCAATTTCAATTGGATTTTTAGAAAATATATAAATACCTACGTTCGATTTGTAAAAGTAATATTCTGGATATTTTGATTGAAATTCTTTGATGTTATTAGGTTTAGATTCCACCAAAACCATAACATCTGGAATCGATTTATGTAAATTAAAAGCTTCTGTAAAACCATTATCCCGAGAAGCATTCCAAAAAACAACCTCAATATCTGAATTATCTATAGTTTCGGGTATGTGAATTTTAAAACTTCGTCCTAACCAAACCAAGGATAAAACCCCTGCTAACATTAAATGATATCTTCTTTTTTTAACAAAAACGGACAAACAAAGGATTATTCCTATAATTACAGGCAAAGGAAACATGTAAAATCGTAAGGCATCGATATAACTGCGTTCCTTTAAAACAAAGTGCACAGATAACAACGCACCTATTATTAAAAGGTTTGCAATCCAATAAAGAATTTTAATTAACCGCCACATTATCGTAGAGAAAACCCTTTTGCTGCCCACCAAGGATGTACCTCAATAACTAAACGTCCTGCTTTAACCATGGGGTCGGCATTGGCTAAACTATCAGCCATTTTTTGTGTGGGTACATTGTAAATGGTAATGCCGCGAATGTCTCCGTTATCTCCAAAAGGACCCGAAATATCGGCATATCCTAAATCGTACATCTTGCCTAAATGCGCCAGATGCTTCTTTTGTAATTGTGCAGCTTCCTCTTCGCTTTGTGAGCGCATCGGACCTTTCTTTAAAAAGACAATGAAATATTGCTGCATTAAAATCGTGTCTTTTGTCTTTTCATCAACGTAGTCAAATAATTGAAAGCCATTAGCCTTTAACGATTCTTTTAATTTTTTTGTTGATTGAATATCTGATTGCTTTCCTGATTTAACGACCGCTATTTTATCGGCGGATTCCTTTAAATCTTGCTCAGTAGAATCACCTACAACTTCCTGAGGTGTTTCAACCACCGGATTTGACTCTTCTTTTACTACTTTTCTACACGCAAAAATGCTTATAATAACGAGACTAAATAATATTACTTTTTTCATTTTTCTATTTTATTTTTCAGTGTCAACCCAAGAATTATACGGATGCTTACTTATTTGTGAATTGTAATATTTTACATCTCCTGTAACTTCTTTCCCCAACCAACTTGGTTTTTCAAAAATTTCGCTTTCATTTTCGAGTTCAATTTCTGCAATAACCAAACCTTCATTATCACCGAAAAACTCATCGACTTCGAATAGATGATTTCCGACTTTAATTTCATATCGCATTTTGTCCATAACTCCAGGTTTACATAATTTTAATAGCGCTTCGGCTTCTTCTTTAGAGATTTCCTTTTCCCATTCAAATCGGGAAAGTCCATCGCTAGTTGAAAGCCCTTTAACGGTTATAAATCCTTTATCACCTTTTAATCTTACACGTACTGTGCGTTCTTTATGGGTGTTTAAAAACCCTTGAATTATTCGTGTGTTTTTAAATGCTTCTTCTTTAAATGCATTTGATAAAACTAAAAATTTACGTTCTATTTCAATCATTAATTATCTTATAAAAGTGGCCATACTAAAATAGCATTTAATGCCTAAATTTACAGTATGTTTAGCGATTTACCAATTCGAAAAATTATTCATATCGATATGGATGCTTTTTATGCGTCTGTTGAACAATTGGACAATCCAGACCTAAAAGGAAAACCCGTTGCGGTTGGTGGAAGCGAAAAGCGTGGTGTAATAAGTGCTGCCAGCTACGAAGCCAGAAAATTTGGTGTTAAAAGCGCTATGGCGGGCAATTTGGCTATTAAATTATGCCCCGAACTTATTTTTGTAAAACCGCGATTTGAAAGGTATGCCGAAATATCTAAGAAAATACGCAAAATATTTTATGACTATACCCATTTAGTGGAACCTCTCTCGCTAGATGAGGCCTATTTAGACGTTACAACAAACAAAAGAGGAAACCCAAGTGCTTCTTTAATAGCAAAAGAAATTCGTAAGCGAATTTATGATGAGATTGGCTTAACTGCTTCGGCGGGTATTTCTATTAATAAATTTATTGCTAAAGTAGCGAGCGATTACAATAAACCAAACGGCCAAAAAACAGTAAATCCTGAAGAAGTCATCACTTTTTTAGAACAACTGGACATTCGGAAATTTTATGGTGTTGGCAAAGTAACGGCGGAGAAAATGTATCAACTAGGTATATTTACCGGCAAGGATTTAAAATTAAAATCTATAGATTATTTAGAAGAACACTTCGGAAAATCTGGGAGTTATTATTATTATGTGGTACGCGGCATTCATAATAGTGAAGTGAAACCGAATCGCATTCGAAAAAGTCTAGCTGCCGAGCGTACTTTTAGCGAAAATTTATCGAGTGAAGTGTTTATGCTTGAAAGACTAACGCATATTGCCGAAGAAGTATCAAGAAGATTATTAAAAAGTAACGTCTCTGGAAAAACGGTCACTTTAAAAATAAAATACAGCGATTTTACATTACAAACTAGGAGCAAAACGCTGCCCTATTTTATCAACGACTCGCATTTAATTTTAGAAACTGCAAAAGACCTTTTATATCAAGAAACACTGAGTAATTCGGTGCGCTTATTGGGTATTTCGATGTCTAATTTAAATACCGAAACTAAAAAACCCGTAGAACAAAAAAGTGTGAGTGTACAATTAAAATTTGAGTTTTAACTTCGCCTGCACATACAAGATTATCTTGATTATTGGCACAAAAAAACCTGCTTATAGGCAGGCTTAAATTAAAAAACGTTACCCACTTTATTTAAAATGGGTAACGTTACAATATATTTTTACTTATTATTTTTTGGTGATTTCGCTAACGCGTAATGTATTTACCATTCCTTTTTCTTGAATTGGCATCGCAGCTAAACTAATTACCATGTCGCCTTCTTCTAAGTAACCTTTTTCATAAGCAATCGCATTTACATCTTCAATGGTATCATCGGTACTTACATACTTATCGTAGTAAAATGCACGAACTCCCCAAAGTAAACTTAAACGGGTTAAGATACGTTTGTTTGATGTGAAAACTAAGATGTGACATAATGGCCTCCAAGCCGAAATTTGAAATGCTGTATAACCACTATTTGTTAATGTTGAAATAGCTTTAGCGCTGATTTCGTTGGCCATATTAGCCGCATGATAACAAATAGATTTTGTGATATAACGGTTAGTACGAATATGAGGTGGTAATTGAGGTACTTTAATTAATGCAGAATTTTCTACGCTAATTAAAATGTTACTCATTTGTTTGATAACCTGAACAGGATATTCACCTACAGATGTTTCACCCGAAAGCATCACGGCATCCGCTCCATCCATTACTGAATTTGCAACGTCATTTACCTCAGCTCTTGTTGGTGTTAAACTCGTAATCATAGTCTCCATCATTTGGGTTGCTATAATTACAGGTATTCTAGCCTTTTTGGCTCTAAGTACTAACTGTTTTTGAATAAGTGGTACTTCTTCAGCAGGAACTTCTACACCTAAATCGCCACGAGCAACCATAATACCATCGCAATGTGCTACGATTTTATCAATATTTGTAACGGCCTCTGGTTTTTCGATTTTAGCTATAATTGGAATTTTATGCTCGCTATGTTTTTCGATTAAATCGCGTAATTGCATTAAATCTTCTGCATGACGCACAAACGATAAAGCAATCCAATCTACATCCTGACTGATAGCAAAAATAGCATCTTCAATATCTTTTTCTGTTAAAGCTGGTTGCGATATGTTTGTATTTGGAAGATTAACACCTTTTTTAGATTTTAATGGTCCACCTTGAATAACTTTGGCAACTACTTCATCTTGTCTGTTTGTAGAAACAACTTCAAAAATAAGTTTTCCGTCATCAAGAAGGATTCTTTCACCTTGATTGGCATCTTGCGGAAACCTTTCATAAGTCATGTAAACACGTTCTTTTGTTCCAACAAAGCGTTCGCCTGTAGCGAAAATAATCTCATCGCCTGGTTCAACAAATACATCGTCTTCCATAACTCCTACACGAAGTTTTGGTCCTTGTAAATCTGCTAAAATTGCTGCGGTAAAGCCAAACTCATCGTTTAACTCGCGTATCATTTTAATTCGTTCGGCTACATCATTATAATCGGCATGAGAGAAATTGATTCTAAAAACGTTAGCTCCTTCTTCCAGCATTCCCTTTAAAACTTCTTTTGTGCTTGTTGCGGGTCCTAATGTGGCAACTATTTTGGTCTTTTTTCTTATTGGCATTAGCTAAAAATTAAATTGTCTTTGGATTTTAATTGGTTGATATCAATACTAAAAGCTGTTGCAACCAGTGGTATTTTGATAATATTATTTAAAATTTGTTTTTCTTTATTTAAATTGAAGGTGTTATTTATTTTTAAAAAATAATTCACAGCCTTTTGTTCTGGTATTAAATAGGTTGTTTTAATAATGCTTTGTTGAGTATCGAACAAAGATGATTGGTTACCCGATTGATATACCTCTGTTTTAAATACGTTAGAGACCAAACTCCAGGTTTCAAGTTGTTTTGTATCTTCCCAATCAAAAATTGAAAAAGCACATTTACGTTCATTAAAATCTAAATCTAATGATTTTCTCGAAAGACTTATCCCTAAATGTTTGTTTAGCAAATAGGCTAAACGATAATCTTCAATAGTACAATGAATTCCAATTAGAGTACATTCTACTTCTTCAAAAACATCATCTAGAATAAGTTTGTGAACAGTCATAACTTACATAAAACGCCGCAAATATACTACTTAAAAACTTTCCATTATAAAAGTTTAACGATTCTTAATGGGTTAAGCTACTAAAACGTTATAGTTATAGCCTTTATTTTACGAATTTCTTAAATCATTTTAGAAATCTGGCTCTGAAACACAAAAAACGCGCGTTTAGACGCTTTTTCTTCTGCCTTTTTCTTTGAAGTTGCTCTGGCTTTGGCTATGACTTTATCGTCTACTGAAAGCTTTACAGAAAAATGTTTAACCTCATCGTTACCAGTGTCTTCGTAAACATTGTAACTAAAGGTTCTTTTTTCTTTTTGACACCATTCAATAAGCAAACTTTTGTAGCTTATTACTTTTCCTTCTAAAGTTTCAATATCTACATACGGAATAATGACTCTTTTGAAAATAAATTTTTCGCAGTATTTATAGCCTTTATCTAAAAATATGGCGCCAACCAAAGCTTCAAATAAATTACCGTGAATATTATCTCCAAACTGACCAGGAGGTATCTTGCTTTCAACTAAACTTATTAAGTTTAACTCTCTGCCAAGTTCGTTTAAATGTTCTCTGCTTACAATTTTAGAGCGCATTTTGGTTAAGTAACCTTCATCGCCCGCAGGAACTTCAAGATATAAATGAGATGCAATAACAGCGCTTAACATGGCATCTCCCAGAAACTCTAATCGTTCATAATTAATAGCATTTCCTTTGCTATCTTTTATGTTCATGGAACGATGTGTAAAGGCTTTTTTGTAGAATTTAATGTCTTTAGGTTTAAATTCTAAAATTTTAATTAATGCCATAAAAAAATTCCCGTTGCGTTTAAAACGGGAATTCAATATGTTACGAATGTATTTCATTCGGGATTCAGTCTAATTTCTTGAATAATACACAAGCGTTATGTCCGCCAAATCCAAATGTATTACTCATTCCTACTTTAATGTCGCGTTTTTGAGCTTTGTTTAAAGTTAAATTTAACTCAGGATCAATGTTTTCATCTACTGTAGTGTGGTTTATTGTAGGCGGCACAACACCATGTTGCATCGCCAAAATAACCGAAATTGCTTCAATAGCGCCTGCTGCACCCAATAAGTGCCCAGTCATTGATTTGGTTGAATTAATATTTATATTTTTAGCATGACTGCCAAATACTTCTGAAATTGCTTTTAATTCTGCAACGTCTCCTAACGGTGTAGATGTTCCATGAGTATTGATATGGTCTACATCTTCTGGTTTTAGGCCAGCGTTTTCTAAACAATTTTTCATTACGGCAATAACACCAATTCCATCGGGATGTGGTGCTGTCATGTGGTACGCATCAGATGATAATCCGCCACCTATAAACTCAGCATAAATTTTTGCGCCTCTTGCTTTTGCATACTCGTATTCTTCTAAAACAAGTGCACCAGCACCTTCTCCAAGTACGAAACCATCTCTTGTGCCATCAAATGGACGCGATGCTGTTTCTGGACTTTCGTTTCTAGTTGATAAGGCGTGCATAGCATTAAATCCACCCATTCCAGCAATAGTAACTGCTGCTTCGCTACCTCCGGTAACAACCACATCGCAATGCCCTAAACGTATAGAGTTTAAAGCATCAAACATAGCGTTTGCAGAAGAAGCACATGCAGAAACTGTTGTGTAATTAGGCCCCATAAATCCATACTTAATGGAAATATTTCCTGGAGCAATATCTGCGATCATTTTTGGAATAAAAAACGGATTGAATCTTGGTGTTCCGTCGCCTTTAGCGTAATTTAATACTTCGTCTTGAAAGGTTTCTAATCCACCAATACCTGCTCCCCAGATAACTCCAACTCGCATTTTGTTCATAGAATCAATATCCAATTTAGCATCTGCAATGGCTTCATCGGCTGCCACCATAGCATATTGCGTAAATTTATCCATTCTACTTGCTAGCTTTCTGTCAATAAAGTCGGTAGCATTAAAGTTCTTCAATTCGCAAGCGAATTTTGTTTTAAACTTTTCGGTATCGTAATATGTTATAGGCGCAGCACCGCTTTTTCCACTTATTAAACCTTCCCAATATTCATCTTTGGTATTGCCAATAGGTGTTAAAGCCCCTATACCCGTGACTACAACTCGCTTTAATTCCATAAATTGTTTTTGCTTATTTTGCTGCTTCTATATAAGAGATAGCTTGACCAACTGTTGCTATATTCTCAGCTTGATCGTCTGGAATTTGAATATCGAACTCTTTTTCGAATTCCATTATTAATTCTACAGTGTCTAAAGAGTCTGCTCCTAAATCGTTCGTGAAGCTTGCTTCAGTTACAACTTCGTTTTCATCAACTCCTAATTTGTCTACGATAATCGCTTTTACTCTTGATGCAATGTCTGACATAATCTTTTAATTTTAAGTTTTAATTAAGTGGCAAAAATAAAAAACTTTATTTTTAAAACACATCTTTAATTCAAAAATGTGATTGTAATTTAGTAAAATAGTTTTAAGTATTTTATTTTAAGCACTAATTTGTTATTATTTATTCTTTTTTTTGTCTGAATAAAAGTAACATTATTGTTTTGTATTTTGAAGTAATTATGAAAAATTTTACAAATCATGCCTTTAGTCCAATTTACAATAAACATTTAAAACTCATTTAATGAAGCGAATTGTAATTTTTGCGTCCGGAAGTGGAACGAATGCTGAAAATTTAATCAAATATTTTCGAAACAGCGATAATGCATCTGTTATTCAGGTGCTTACCAACAATCCTCATGCCAAAGTTCTAGATCGATGCAAAACACTTCAAGTTAGTGCGTTATCTTTTAATACTATAGCTCTTACAAAAACCAACGATGTTCTTAATATTTTAAAAGCTTCAAACCCCGATTTAATTGTTTTAGCTGGCTTTTTATGGAAGTTTCCTGAATTTATCCTTGACGAATTTCCAAACAAGGTAATTAACGTTCATCCGGCGCTTTTGCCTAAATATGGTGGCAAAGGCATGTATGGTATGCATGTTCATGAGGCTGTTGTGGCAAACAAAGAGACCGAAACAGGTATTACCATACATTATGTGAATGAGCATTATGATGAAGGCGCTATTATATTTCAAGCAAAATGTGAGGTAGCTCCCACTGATATCGCAGCAGATGTTGCGGCAAAAATTCATGACTTGGAAATGGAACATTTCCCGAAGGTTGTAGAAGAATTGTTAAAATAGAAGTTAGAAATTTAAATAGATGAGATCCGGAAACAAGTTCAGGATGACATAAAATGTCTAAAAAGAAAAAGAAATATTATACCGTTTGGAAAGGACATCATACTGGTGTTTTCGAAACTTGGAACGATTGTAAAGCGCAAATTACCAATTTTGAAGGTGCAAAATATAAATCGTTTGACAGTTTTGATGCTGCTAAAGAAGCATCAAAAGGCAACTATTTTGATTATATTGGAAAAAAGACAAGTTTTAAAAGTGAATTATCTGCAGAGCAATTAAAAAAAATTGGCCAGCCAAATTACAATTCCATTTCAGTGGATGCTGCTTCCAGCGGCAACCCCGGAATCATGGAATACCGTGGTGTTGATACTAAAACCAAAAAACAACTGTTTATTCAAGGTCCGTTTGCAGAAGGCACTAATAATATAGGCGAGTTTTTAGCCATTGTGCATGGGTTGGCGCTGCTTAAAAAACACAATAGCGATAAAATTATTTACACCGATTCTAAAACCGCCATTAGTTGGGTAAAAAAGAAAACCTGTAATACTAAATTAAACCGTAACGCAAAAAACGAAAAACTGTTCGAATTGGTAGACCGCGCTATCAATTGGTTGAAAACCAATACCTACAATACTACTATTGTAAAATGGGAAACTAAAGCATGGGGAGAAATTCCTGCTGATTTTGGAAGAAAATAACTGTTTTTTTTAATGCTTTTTAAAAAGATAGTATTCACAAAAATATTCTTGCCTTAGTATTTAAAAGGCTTATATTTGCACCAAAATATCACACTACTTTTATGAGTAAATTAGTAATTGTTGGCACCGTAGCATTCGATGCTATTGAAACGCCTTTCGGGAAAACCGATAAAATTCTTGGTGGTGCTGCAACTTTTATTGGATTGGCTGCTTCGCATTTTAATGTTGATGCTGCGGCGGTTTCGGTTGTTGGCGGCGATTTTCCTCAACAATATTTAGACCTTTTGTCTCAAAAAAATATAGATATTTCTGGAATCGAAATTGTAAAAGAAGGCAAAACATTCTTTTGGAGTGGTCGTTATAACAACGATATGAATTCTAGAGACACCTTAGTAACAGAATTAAATACGCTTGCCGATTTTAACCCTGTTGTACCCGAAAATTATCGCGATGCCGAGGTAGTTATGTTAGGAAACTTGCATCCTATCGTCCAATCTAGTGTGTTAGATCAAATGTCAAGCAAACCAAAATTAGTGGTCTTAGACACCATGAATTTTTGGATGGATAGCGCTCTTGATGATTTACATAACGTTATGAAACGTGTAGATGTAATTACAATAAACGATGAGGAAGCAAGACAATTAACTGGTGAATATTCGTTAGTTGTGGCAGCTAAAAAAATACATACTATGGGACCTAAATATGTGGTCATAAAAAAAGGAGAGCATGGTGCGTTATTATTTCACAATAACAACGTGTTTTATGCTCCTGCCTTACCATTAGAGGAAGTTTTTGACCCAACCGGTGCTGGCGATACCTTTGCTGGTGGATTTGCAGGCTATCTTGCAAGCACAAACGACATCTCTTTTGAAAATATGAAAAACGCCGTTATTTACGGGTCTACATTAGCATCATTTTGTGTTGAAAAATTTGGAACAGAACGCATGGAAAAATTAGAACATGACGAGGTTCAAAAGCGTTTATTACAATTTAAGAAATTAACACAATTTGAAATAAAATTAACACAAACCAGCGCGCTCTAAAAAAGAGCGCGTTTTTAATTTAAATAGTAATTTATCATTTTCGCAAATCTACTTTAAGACAACAATAGTGCAAAAACCCTTTACAAATGAGTGATATATTAAAACACGAATGTGGCATAGCCGTTATAAGACTTTTAAAACCGCTTGAATATTATAAAGAAAAATATGGCAGCGCTTTTTATGGGGTAAACAAAATGTACCTTATGATGGAAAAACAGCACAATCGTGGTCAAGATGGTGCCGGATTTGCAAGTATAAAATTAAACACTAAACCTGGCGAACGTTACATTAGTAGAGTTCGCTCCATTGCGCAACAGCCTATCCAGGATATTTTTGCGCAAATAAACGATAGAGTCAATAAAGAGTTTGTTGCTCATCCAGAATACCTAGAAGATGTGGCGCTTCAAAAAAAACATATTCCCTATATAGGTGAAGTTCTTTTAGGCCATGTGCGTTATGGTACCTTCGGAAAAAATAGTGTAGAAAGTGTACATCCGTTTTTAAGACAGAATAACTGGATGCACAGAAATTTAATTATGGCCGGAAACTTTAACATGACTAATGTTAAAGAATTATTTGCCAACCTTATTAGAATAGGACAGCACCCAAAAGAATATACCGATACCATTACCATAATGGAAAAAATTGGTCATTTCTTAGATGATGCAGTTGCGAAAATTTACAAAGACCTAAAAAAGGAAGGTTATAACAAAATGGAGGCGTCTCCATTAATTGCCGAACGCTTAAACGTTGCGAAAATTTTAAGAAAAGCGGCCAAAAACTGGGATGGAGGTTACGCCATGGCTGGATTAATAGGGCATGGAGACTCATTTGTTTTACGCGATCCGGCGGGAATAAGACCTACGTATTACTATCAAGATGATGAAATTGTTGTAATCGCATCAGAGCGTCCTGTAATTCAAACCGTTTTTAATGTGAAATTTGAAGATGTTCACGAATTAGAACCTGGTCATGCTATTATTACTAAAAAATCTGGCAAAGTTTCAATTAAAAAAATACTTGAGCCATTAGAGCGCAAATCCTGTTCTTTTGAACGCATTTATTTTTCGCGAGGAAGTGATGCAGAAATTTACCAAGAACGAAAAATGCTAGGTAAATTATTAATGCCAAAGGTATTAGAAGCCATTGATAATGACACTAAAAACACGGTGTTTTCTTATATTCCAAATACTGCAGAAACATCCTTTTTTGGAATGATAGAAACTGCCGAAGCTGCCTTAAACAAGAAAAAAACAAATGCCATTCTAAATGGTCAACGTTCTATTTCGGCAGATAAAGTAACCGAAATTCTATCGGAGCGCATTCGCGTAGAAAAAATTGCCATTAAAGACGTAAAACTTAGAACTTTTATAACCGAGGACAGTAGTCGCGATGATTTAGTAGCACACGTTTACGATGTTACTTATGGTGTTATAAAACCAAACGATAACTTAGTAATAATTGACGATAGTATTGTACGCGGTACCACATTAAAAAAGAGTATTTTAAAAATGTTAGACCGCTTAAGTCCTAAAAAGATTGTAGTGGTATCGTCTGCGCCGCAAATACGCTATCCAGATTGCTACGGAATTGATATGGCTAACCTAGAAAGCTTAGTAGCCTTTAGAGCTGCTTTAGCATTATTAAAAGACGCCAACAAATACCACATTGTAAAAGAAGTTTACGAAAAATGTGTTGATCAAACCGAACTGGAAGATGTATATGTTCAAAATTTTGTCAAGGAAATTTATGATCCGTTTACCGATGAACAAATTTCTGATAAGATTGCAGAACTTTTAAGTGACGAATCTATTAAGGCAGAAGTAAAGATTATTTTTCAATCGGTAGACAATTTACATAAAGCCTGTCCGGAACATTTAGGAGACTGGTATTTTACCGGAAACTATCCTACAGTAGGAGGTAATCGTGTGGTGAACCGTGCATTCATAAATTTTTACGAAGGCAACAAAGAACGTGCTTATTAATTATTAAATCGTTGATTACCGCGTATCTATATTGGCAAAAATGCATTTAATCTGAAAAAAACGCGTTTCATCTAATAAATAATCGAATTATATAAAATACGCATAAATTGGTCGTACCATAACATAAGTAGGTTAAGTTCATGGTAGATTTGGGGCAAAAAAAGGTGAACACTTGTTCGCCTTTTTTTATGCCCTTTTTATTCTTAAATTCTTCCTTAAAATAGATCTTTAAATTATAAAAACCGCTTGTGCCAAAATTTAAGTCGTTTAACTAAAATGTTTCGCAAAACTATTTAACATACATATATTTACCTCACCATAACATAAGTAGGTTAAGTTCATGGTAGATTTGGGGCAAAAAGGTGAACACTCGTTCACCTTTTTTTGTGCCCTTTTTATTCTTAAATCCATACTTAAAAGAGATTCTAAATTTATAAAAACCGCTTGAGCCAAAATATAAGTCGTTTAACCAATATGTTTCGCAAAACTATTTTACATGCATACATTTACCTCACCATAACATAAGTAGGTTAAGTTCATGGTAGATTTGGGGCAAAAAGGTGAACACTCGTTCACCTTTTTCATTTTATTATACTTTCCAGAAAGTAAAGCATAAAAAAACCTCTTATTATAATTTTTAATAACAGAGGTTTCAAGAGTTTTAAAATAGTAATTTAATATACTAAATCGCATTCAAATGGCTCAGACCATTTGGTTGCTCTACCAATAGCAGGAATAATAGTGGCAAGCACTTCTAATTTCCGTTTATAAAACGAACCACTATCTTTTAAATTCCCCAATTTTAAGGCTATGGGAGTCTCGATTGTTTTAATAAGCTCGTCGGCGCAAATGGGTACAATTTTTCGTCCTAAAAAATCATCTTCATTCTCTTGCTTTAAACCGATTACTTCACTTTCATCCCAATTGTTTATAATTACTGGCACGTCTGGTTTCCCATGAACATCGTATACTAAAAGATAAAGTAAGTATTCCATTTTCAAACTTACATCTAAGGGGTGAAATTCTATTTTTGTAATAATAGTAATGTCGTTAATGTCGTCTCCAACATTAATAACTTCTGGAATTGATTTAAGTAAAACAGCATCTAATTTTGCCATTATAAAAGTGTTTTTGATTTAGTTTTTCGTTTTAATGATAATAGTACCCCAACCAATATCCCAATAATAAAACTACCTAATATTACTAAAACTGTTGATGCCGCTAATTTCCAGAAAAGGAAACTAATTTCAATAACTCTTGCGTTTTGAATAGAAAACACAACAATTATGGCCGCAAAAACCAATGCTAAAATTGTTTTTAGTTTCATAGCATTTACTTTTTAATAATTTGAGATTTGTCGTTTAACCCCTCTACTTTAATTTCTGGATTGCCATATACGTAAATATTACTTTTTCCTTTTGCATATAGATTCAAATTTTTACTTGCGTAAATAGCAATGTCTGAACTGTTTGCCGCATTCACAAAAGCGTTGGTAGCTTTTAAATTATTAGCCTTCATATTTGATGATCCCGCAATTTGAATATTAAAATCTTCGGTATCGCCTTCAATAGTCATATCTGATTTTTCCTTTAAGAAGGTTTCAAGTTTATTGGATGAAATGGTGCCTTTTAAAAAGGCTTTATCATTTAAAGTTATTTTTGTTGTATCGGCATTTAAATTTAATTTTCCTTTGGCGCTTCCATTCATTTGTAACAACAACGCATTTGTTTTTAAATCAAGCTCAAAATTGGAGCCTTCATCGGTACTCATTGTTAACGCATTTAAATTGAATAGATTTTTTCCCGTAAGTTTTGAATCTTCATGAATAACAATTTGATCTAAATTCAGAAAATCTATATCAATTTCGATGGTTTTACTGGATGTTATTTTATGTGTGCTGTAAACATGTAAAATGCTGTCTAGTACATTTATTTTTATAACGTTAACCAAATTAGAATCTGTTTTTAAACGGTAGCCCGAAGTACTGGTTTGCATTAAAGTTACTTCCAGCCCATCCATAATTTCTATTTGATTAAAGGGTGGTAAATTATCTTGAACTTCAATAACTTCTTTGTTGCCCTTTACTTTCTGCTTTTTTTGTGCAGTAACAGTAAAAGATATTAGAATGGTTAATGCGTATAATACTATTTTCATTTGTTTCATTATTTGTTATTTCCTTTTTTTGTTACACGTGCATCAACAATATCTTTTACTGGAACGACAATGATATCGTCCTTTACTTCAATACTTACACAGATGTTATCGATGGACACTATTTTTCCTGTTATATTATCTATTGTAATAATCTGTCCCACTTCAAAATTCTTCTTTGTGTAATAAGAAAACAGCAGGTTTTTTATAACCTCTCTAGAACCAAAGCCAAATGCAATGGCTATAGTTGCTAGAAATGCTCCTAGAATAATGGTAAGATTATTTGTTATTAATTCGGTTTGAATTCCAGCCTGATTTAATGCTGTAATGGTGATGGTAATTATTATGATATAGAAAACCAAACTACTAATGGCTCTCTCGCCATGTAAATTAAATGATTGAAACAATCCGCTGATGGCATTTTTTATAAAGTTTGCGATATACAAACCAATCATAAATAAAGCAATGGCACTAAAAAGTCTAGGTAGATAACGAAGTAAGTTGCCTATCTCTATCGATACAATTTCCCAATTCATGACATCGAAAGCAATTATTAAAAAAACCAAATACATTACCCACTTAACAAACCCAACAATAACGTTTGTAACGTTGAATTTTAAATCGCTTGTACCAAACAATTTCTTTTCGTTAACAACGTCTGTAAGTTTATCTACTTTAGCAAATGTTAAAGTCCGTTTTAAAATATATGCTATAAATTTGGTTATTAACCACCCAAAAATTAAAATTAATAAGGCTGATATTACCTTGGGAGCTATTTCGGATGTGCTTATTGCCAATTGGTTTAGTGATTCCCAGGTTAAATCCTTAATATTTTTAATGGTTTCCATAGTTTTCTATTAAATTAAATCTTTTATTCTTTTTTCTTTTTTTCAAAAAAAGCGCTAGCCGCCGATGGGTAATTAGACGTGAATAAATCTGTTATATCGGCAAACAATTTTATTCTGGCCACATCTGCCATAATTTTATGCTTCAACTCCTCAGGAACTTCCTGTGGTGGTGAGGCTATTTTTTTAAACGGATTTTCCATTTTAGTTTCTTAAATTATTATACGCCACTATAATTCTAGCTTTGGCTCGCTTCAATCTCATTTTTACTGCACTTTCGCCAATCTCCAATACCTCCATAATGTTTTTTATTGAAAAATCATCTTGATATTTTAATAACAAAATCATTTTGTCTTCTGGAGCTATAATTTCTAAAGCTTTTTTGAGCGTTTCTTCTTTTAACTTAAATAAAGACGAATCATCGACTTCTATTTGTAAGTGAGCTTGCTCATAATTTTCGGGGTCTAAATCGTTACTATGCACTTTCTGAAGTACATTTTTCTTAACATAATCAACACATAAATTATACGTAAACGCATAAAGCCATGTAGAAAATTTAGATCTTCCGCTAAACGAAGGTAGCTTCACAAAAAGTTTAACAAAAACTTCTTGAGTTAAATCTTGCGCCTCTTCTTTTGTTCTTGTAAATCCATAGCACTTGTTATAGACTACATGGGCAAATCGCTCATATAGTACTCCAAACAAAATATCGTTCTTAGTTTTTACAATTTGTTCTACAAGTTCTTCATCCGACAGAAGACTTGTATAGTCGGTTTTCACGTTAGTTATAATTAATTATGTTATTATGACTGCTCTATTTTTAAAAAGTCACATTAAGATACCACATTTACCTATTTAAAACCATATTAGCTTTAAAAAAGATGACTTTAAGCACAAAAAAAACGCCTAGAAAATTTCTAGACGTTTTTTATATACTGTAAAAAGAACTATTTCGCTTCTGCGTAACGACGTTCTACTTCATTCCAGTTAATAACATTAAAAAATGCATTAATGTAATCTGGACGACGGTTTTGGTAGTGTAAATAATACGCGTGTTCCCAAACATCAATACCTAATATTGGTGTTCCGCCACAAGAAACTCCTGGCATTAATGGGTTGTCTTGGTTTGGCGTTGAGCACACTTCAACTTTTCCGCCTTTGTGTACACATAACCATGCCCAACCAGAGCCAAAACGCGTTGCTGCGGCTTTACTAAACACATCTTTAAAAGCATCAACCGAACCATAAGCTGCGATAATAGCATCTTTTAATTCGCCAGATAAATATCCTTTTCCTTCTGGTTTCATAATTTCCCAAAACAAAGAGTGATTGTAAAATCCACCGCCATTATTTCGAACTGCAGCATTATTCATATCTAAATTAGTAAGAATATCTTCAATAGATTTTCCAGCTAAATTGGTTCCTTCAATGGCCGCATTTAAATTATTTGTGTAACCTTGGTGATGTTTTGTATGGTGTATCTCCATAGTTCTTGCGTCTATATGAGGCTCTAAAGCATCATAAGCATATCCTAATTTTGGTAATTCGAAAGCCATAATTTTTTATTTTTCTGTTAATATTTATTTTATTTTCAAATTTACGGATAAAACACATCAATTAAAAATAATAAATAGTTATCGGCTCATCGATAGTTTTTATCTTGTATCCAAATTTCTAAATTATGCCACAAAACCCTTCTTTTACTATCTACAACGCCTCTGCAGGAAGCGGAAAAACATTTACACTTGTAAAAGAATATTTAAAAATATTATTCTTATCGAATAATCAGGATCAATTTAAACGCATTTTAGCCATTACCTTTACCAATAAGGCGGTTGCCGAAATGAAAGACCGTATTATTGCTACATTAAAACAATTTTCTAACAAAGACATTTTAGAAAATCCGAATAGTATATTTAATGCGATTTGTGAAGAAACACAAACAAAACCTCATGTGCTTCATGAAAAATCTAAAACCTTATTAAACACTATTTTACATAACTATGCGGCGTTTGATATTTCGACCATTGACGGATTTACGCATAAAATAATTAGAACTTTTGCCTACGATTTAAAATTACCTTTAAACTTTGAAGTAGAATTAGACCAGGATGCACTGTTGAATGAAGCCGTAGATAGCCTGATTTCTAAAGCCGGAACAGACACTGCTTTAACTAAAATTTTAGTGGATTTTGCCATTGAAAAAGCAGATGACGATAAAAGTTGGGATGTATCGTTCGATTTTAACAAGATTGCAAAATTACTGGTTAACGAAAACGACATACCTTTTATTGAAACATTAAAAGATAAAACTTTAGAAGATTTTAATGCTCTTAAAACACAGTTAAAAAAAGATATATCGACTTTAGAAACGACCATTATTGAAACTGCGCAAAGTGTTTTAAACCTAATAACAGAAGCTGGTTTAGAACACGGCGATTTTTCTGGAGGCTATTTGCCAAAACACTTTAATAATTTAGCAAACAATACATTTGATGTGAATTTTGAAGCAGGTTGGCAACAAGATATTGAATGTAAAACACTGTACCCAAAACGAGTTTCGAAGGAGATTGCATCTACCATAGAGCAAATTCAACCGCAATTAGCAACCGCTTTTAATGAAACTAAAAAAGCTGTTTTTCATCATAAATTCATCAAAGCCTTTTACAAAAATATAACACCGCTATCGGTACTTAACGCTATTAATAACGAGCTAAAATTGCTAAAAGAAGAGCAGAACAAAATGCTTATTTCAGAATTTAATAGCATTATTAGCAACGAAATAAAAAACCAACCAACACCTTTTATTTACGAACGTATTGGCGAAAAATTCAAACATTATTTTATCGACGAATTTCAAGATACTTCTGTTTTACAATGGGAAAATTTAATTCCGCTATTAAGTAACTCCTTGTCTGCAGAAACAGGAAGCGCTATGTTGGTGGGCGATGCAAAACAAGCTATTTACCGCTGGCGTGGTGGCAAAGCTGAACAATTTATCGGCTTGTTTAATGACGATAACCCGTTTCAAATAGAAAAAGGAGTTAAAAACCTTCCGACTAACTATAGAAGTTTTAAAGAAATAGTTGCCTTTAATAATTCCTTTTTCAAGTATTTGTCTAACGAAGTTTTTACCAAAAAAGAATATCAGACACTCTATGAAACAGCGCATCAAAACAGCTTTTTAGAAGATACAGGTTATGTTGAATTATTATTTTTAGATGTTGATAAAGAAGATGATAGAGACGAAATATTTTCAGAAACTATTTTAAAAACCATTCAAAATTGCCAAGAAAATGGTTTTAAACTCCAAGACATTTGTGTATTGGTTCGCAAGAAAAAAGAAGGCGTTTCTGTTGCCAATTATTTAAGTCAGCATCATATCCCAATAGTTTCGTCGGAAACACTATTGCTGAATAATTCGCCTGTAGTTGTTTTTGTAAACAACCTCATGGCACTTTTAATTCAGCCAAAAAACAGCGAAATTAAAATTAAGGTTTTAAGCTATTTAACCGGTTTGTTTAAGATTGAGAACAAACACGATTTTTATACCGCTCATTTAAAATTAAATCTTCCACAATTATTTAAAAGTTTCGAAGCTTTCCATGTTTATATTGATGCTGCTAATTTATTGCAACTGCCATTGTTCGATTTAGCCGAAGCTATTGTTCGAAGCTTTAATTTAGTTAAAACATCGAATGCCTACATTCAGTTTTATTTAGATGTTGTTTTAGATTTTTCTCAGAAAAAGGGTTCTGATATTTCTGGGTTTTTAGACTATTTCGACAAGAAAAAAGACACGTTAAGCATTGTATCGCCCAAAGGACAAAATGCAGTACAAATAATGACCATTCACAAATCGAAAGGATTAGAATTTCCGGTGGTTATTTTTCCTTATGCCGATTTAGATATTTATAGAGAATTAGAGCCGAAGGAATGGTTTCCAATTAACAAAGATATTTACAACGGGTTTTCGCACACCTTGTTAAACTTTAATAAAGATTTTGAATATTTTGGCGACAGCGGATTGGAAATCTTTAACAATCATAAGGCAGAACAAGAACTCGATAATATAAACCTGTTATATGTAACGCTAACCAGAGCTATCGAGCAATTATATATTATTTCTACAAAAGAAATTTCGAGCAGTGGCGACGGTAATAGCAAAAAGTACTCGGGGTTATTTATCAATTTTTTACAACATTTAAGTGTTTGGAACGCTACAGAATCTAAATACACCTTCGGTAACGCTACAAAAACGAGTCGAAGTGAACCAACATCCACTGAAAACGCTATTCAACCCGAATTTATTTCTACTGCAAAAGAAACGCATAATATTAGAGTGGTTACAAAATCTGGCTTGCTATGGGATACCAGTCAAAAAGAAGCCATCGAAAAAGGAAATATTTTGCATTACATCATGTCAAAAATAATTACAAAAGATGATGTTGATTTTGTGATGAATGATTTGATAAACGAAGCCACCATAACTACCCAACAAGCCGAAACCTTAAAACATCAGGTTTTAGAACTTGTTAATCATTCACAGCTAGCAACTTTCTTCAACACCACGGAGACGGTTTATAATGAGCGCGATATTATTACCAAAGAAGGCATTATTTTAAGACCCGACCGTATTGTTGTAAATAGCAACAACGAAGCGGTTATTATTGATTACAAAACGGGTACCGAAGACAAAAAACATGCACAACAATTACAACTCTACCAAGATGTTTTAGAGGACATGAAAATATCTGTTAAAAAGAAGATTCTTGTGTATATAAATAATGATATTTCAGTAAAAGAAGTATAACTTTGCTAAAATCGCAAAAATATGTACGGAAAACTAAAAAACCACCTTCAATTAGAACTTCAAGACATAAAAAATAACGGACTTTATAAAGAAGAACGTATTATTACCTCGGCACAGGGTGCAGAAATCACCTTAAGTACGGGCGAAACAGTATTAAACTTTTGCGCAAACAATTATTTGGGCTTATCATCGCATCCAGAGGTTATTCAAGCTGCCAAAGATACTATGGATACACATGGTTTTGGTATGTCGTCTGTTCGTTTTATATGTGGCACCCAAGATATTCACAAAACTTTAGAAGAAAAGATTGCAGATTTCTATCAAACCGAAGACACCATTTTATACGCCGCTGCTTTTGACGCTAATGGCGGTGTTTTCGAACCCTTATTAAATGAGCAAGATGCTATTATTTCAGATTCATTAAATCACGCCTCTATTATTGATGGCGTGCGTTTATGTAAAGCGGCCAGATACCGCTATGAAAATAGTAACATGCAAGATTTAGAAACCCAACTTATTGAAGCTGATAAAAATGGCGCCAGGTTTAAACTAATTGTTACCGATGGTGTGTTTTCTATGGATGGCGTTGTAGCACCGCTTGATGCCATTTGCGATTTAGCCGATAAATATGATGCACTGGTGATGGTTGACGAATGTCATGCCGCCGGATTTATAGGTAAAACCGGTCGTGGTACCCTGGAAGAAAAAGGGGTTATGGGTCGAGTTGATATTATTACAGGAACACTTGGAAAAGCCTTGGGTGGCGCTATGGGTGGCTATACCACGGGTAAAAAAGAGATTATTGATATGCTTCGCCAGCGCTCCAGACCCTATTTGTTTTCAAATTCTCTTGCCCCAGCCATTGTAGGAGCTTCTATTAAAGTATTTGATTTATTGGCAAACGACACCAAATTAAGAGACACTTTAGAGTATAATACCAATTATTTTAAAAAAGGGATGAAAAATGCTGGTTTTGATATAATTGACGGCGATTCGGCAATTGTACCAGTGATGCTTTACGACGCTAAACTAGCACAAAATATGGCCAACTTGTTATTAAAAGAAGGTATTTACGTTATTGGATTCTTTTTTCCAGTAGTGCCAAAAGATAAGGCTAGAATTCGTGTGCAACTCTCAGCTGCCCACACAAAAGCGCATCTAGACAAGGCTATTCTTGCATTTTCGAAAGTAGGTAAGAATTTAAATATTATATAAAATCATTCTGAACAAGCCGTTATAGAACGAAATAAATGATTTTTTTATATATTTGTCTTTGTTAATAAAATTTAACAACTTACTTTTGTTTACAATTAACACTTAAAAATTAAACTTTTGAATATGAAAAATCTTAGCAGATTAATGTTCGCTATGTTGCTTATACTTGGTTATAGCAACGCTAATGCGCAAGACAAGAATAACCCATGGCAAATTACTATTGGTGCAAATGCGGTTGATAATTACCCAACGGAAGATGTTGGCGGAATGTTCTCAGATTTCTTTAATGTTGGAGATAACTGGAATATTTTACCTTCTTTATCAACAATTTCTGTATCTAAAAATTTAGGTGACGGTTTCTCTTTTGGAGTTGCGGGATCTTTAAATAAAATTGAAAATTGGAACGCTGGATCAGTAAGTGATTTATCTTACTATGGTTTAGACGGTTTAATTAAATACAACTTCTTAGAAGGAACAACTATCGATCCTTATTTAGGAGTTGGTGGTGGTTACACTTGGATTGATGAAATCGGAGCTGGTACTTTAAACGGAACTGTTGGTTTAAACATTTGGTTTAACGAAAACATCGGTTTAACATTACAAACTGCTTACAAACATTCTTTCGAAGATTATTTAGCACCTCATTTCCAACATACTGCTGGAATCTCTATCAAATTTGGTGGAACTGATACTGACGGTGATGGTATTTACGATAAAGATGATGCTTGTCCAGACGTTAAAGGTATTGCTGCATTCAACGGATGTCCTGATACTGACGGTGATGGAATCGAAGATAGCAAAGACGCTTGTCCTAACGAAGCTGGTTTAGCTGAGTTAAACGGTTGTCCTGATGCTGACGGTGATGGTATCGCTGATAAAGATGACAAATGTCCTACAGTTGCTGGATTAAAAGCTTTAGCTGGTTGTCCTGATGCTGACGGTGACGGTGTAACTGATGCTGACGATAAATGTCCTACAGTTGCTGGTCCTGCTGCTAACTTAGGTTGCCCTTGGCCAGATACAGACGGTGACGGTGTATTAGATAAAGATGACAAATGTCCTAAAGTAAAAGGAACTGTTGCTAACAATGGTTGTCCTGAAGTTTCTGCAGAAGTTCAAAAAACTTTAAATGCTTACGCTAAAACTATCTTATTCGATACAGGTAAATCTTCTATCCAAAAACAATCTCAAGCTGTATTAGGAGATATCATTAAAATACTTAATGAGTATCCAAATTCTAACTTTACAGTAGAAGGTCATACTGATAGCGTTGGTAGCGATAAATTAAACCAAGAATTATCTGATGCAAGAGCTAACTCTGTTAAAGAATACTTAGTAGCTAACGGAATTGAAGCTTCTAGATTATCTGCAATGGGTTACGGTGAGTCTAAACCAATTGACAAAAACACTACTTCTAAAGGTAGAGCTAACAACAGACGTGTTGAAATTAACTTAGCTAAATAATTATAGCGAGTTAACTTAAAAATAAGTTTTTAAAAACGCTTCGGATATCCGAAGCGTTTTTTATTTTTATACAATGACAACTTTCATTTTTGATGTGCTTAAAGATTTACATTCAAGAGATGTAAACTTTTCTAAATTAACCTTCATTTTACCTAGCAAAAGAGCAGGTCTCTTTTTAAAACATCAACTTTCAAAAGTTACCAATCAAACCATTTTTTCACCACACATTCTCAGTATTGAAGAGTTTGTTGAAGAAATGTCGCAATTAAAATCTATATCAAATTCTGAGCTGCTTTTCCATTTTTATAACACCTACGTTCACTTAACTAAAGAGTCTGAACCCGATTCATTCGAAACGTTTTCAAAATGGGCGCAAATCTTACTTCAAGACTTTAATGAAATTGACAGGTATCTTATTCTGCAAAAGAATATTTTCGATTATTTAAGCGCTATTCAAGATTTAAAACATTGGTCGCTCGAAGAAAACAAAACCGATTTTGTTAAAAAATATTTATCCTTCTGGAAAAAACTTCCTGTTTATTACCAGCATTATACAGAACAATTACTAAACAAAAAAATTGGGTATCAAGGTTTAATTTACAGAGAAGCTGTTGAAAATTTAGAAGCCTACATTCAAAACAATTCCAATAAACAACACGTATTTTTAGGTTTTAATGCCTTAAATACGGCCGAAGAAACGATTATTCAAGAATTACTTCAAAACGATCTTGCCAAAATTTATTGGGATATCGATGCGGTATTTATAAATAATACAAGTCATGACGCCGCCTTATTTACGAGACAGCACAAAACCAATTGGATTTATTTTAAAAACCACCCGTTTAATTGGATAACAGAAAACTATTCATCCCCAAAAAATATTTCGGTTTTTGGTGTTCCTAAAAACATTGGGCAAGCCAAATTTATTGGGTCGCTTTTAAACAATTTAAAAGAAGAAAATCAGTCCTTACAAAACACAGCGGTGGTGTTAGGTGACGAAAATTTATTGATTCCGGTTCTAAATTCACTACCACAAAATATTGAGGATTTAAATATAACCATGGGGTTTCCTTTAAAGTCTATCCCACTTGCTTCGTTATTCGAATCGCTATTTCATCTTCATAAAAACCCATCTAAAGCATTTTATTATAAAGATGTTATTAATATCATAGCGCACCAATTCATCAGACCACTATTTTATGAAGATTCGATAGACTATGCTTCAAAAATTATCGAAACTATAGAGAGTAACAATATTATTTACGTTTCCACAGAACGCCTAAAGCAAATGGCGCCTTTACATGAAGATCTCATCAACATAGTATTCTCGAATTGGGACCAATCAATTGAAAAAACCCTAAAAAACTGTTCTGCGCTCATCTTAATTATAAAAAGTCATTTAGACAGCAATAAAGCCGCTAATTTACTTCCATTGGAATATTTATACCGCTTCAATGAATTGTTTAATGAATTGGCTCGATTAAACATAGAATTCGGCCATATAAAGGATGTTTCAACACTGTTTAGCATTTATAAAGAATTACTAACCTCTGAAACTTTAGACTTTCAAGGCGAACCTTTACAAGGCCTACAAATTATGGGAATGCTAGAATCGCGCGTTTTAGATTTTGAAACCGTCATTATTTCTTCGGTAAATGAAGGCGTACTACCTTCTGGAAAAAGTAATAATTCGTTTATCCCTTTTGATGTAAAATTGGAAAACAAGCTTCCCACTTACAAAGAGAAAGACGCTGTTTACACCTATCACTTTTACAGACTATTACAGCGCGCCAAACAAGTTTATATCTTGTACAATACTGAAGCCGATGTGTTAACTGGTGGCGAAAAAAGCAGGTTTATTACCCAACTAGAATTAGAAGGTAAACACGCTATAAATCATCAAATTGTTTCGCCTCAAGTACCCGTTATTCAAGCTGCTTTACAAACAGTTGAAAAGAACGAAAACCTTGTTAACGATATAATGAAACTTGCCGAAAAAGGCTTTTCGCCGTCATCACTGACTTCATACATTAGAAATCCAATTGATTTTTATAATCAGAAACTTTTGAAAATAAAAGAACACGATGATGTTGAAGAAACTGTAGCCGCCAACACCTTAGGAACAGTAGTGCATAACACTTTAGAAGATTTCTACAAACCCTTCATTGGCACTTTTATTACGGTAGAGAATATTAAAAAATTAAAGTCGCATATTGACGAAAAAGTAAGCCATCATTTTAAGAATGAATACAAAGAAGGGGATATTAGCAAAGGTAAAAACCTGATTGTTTTTGAAATAGCAAAACGTTATGTGTCTAATTTTTTAGATTTAGAAATTCGCGATTTAAAAGCAGGAAATCAGATAAAAATTATCGCTATTGAAGCAAATAACGACATTACTTTAGAGATACACGAGCTTAATTTTCCTGTAAAACTGGTTGGAAAAGTAGATAGAGTTGATGAATACAATGGCATTACCAGAATTATAGATTATAAAACAGGCAGTGTAGAACAAGGTCATGTAGAAATTGTTGACTGGGAAGCTATTACAACCGATTATAAAAAATACAGCAAGCCCTTTCAAGTACTTAGCTATGCTTATATGATGCATTTAATGGGCGCTATAAAACTTCCAGTTGAAGCTGGTATTATCTCCTTTAAAAATTTGAATGCGGGCTTTTTAAAATTTGCTAAAAAAGATAAATCTGGCAGAGGAGCTCAGAAAGATTTCTTGATAACCAACGAAACGCTGGATAACTTTAAAGTTGAATTAAACCGACTTATTTTAGAAATTTGTAATCCGAACATCCCTTTCACCGAAAAAGATATTTAAATGGAAACTCAAAAACACTTCGTAATACATGGGAAACACCAAAAACCAATTGTAATTGATGTTTCTTACCCCGAAAATAAAACAAAGCTGCCCATTATTATATTTTGTCATGGCTACAAAGGATTTAAAGACTGGGGCGCATGGAACCTTATGGCAAAAGCCTTTGCCAAAGCAGGATTCTATTTTATAAAATTCAATTTTTCACATAATGGCGGCACCGTTGAGCAACCCATAGATTTTCCGGATTTAGAAGCATTTGGAAATAATAATTATACCAAAGAATTAGACGATTTGGAAACTGTTATAGATTGGGTTTTTAACACTAAGGAGGTTACTAAACTAACAGACGTAAATACGCTTAGTCTTATTGGACATAGCCGCGGTGGTGGCATTGTTTTAATAAAAGCTGAAGAAGATAAAAGAGTTAAAACCGTTATTACTCTAGCAGGTGTTTGCGATTTTGCAAACAGAACCGCCGCAATTGGCGATTTAAAGCAGTGGAAGGAAGAAGGCGTTACATATGTTCTAAACGGCAGAACAAAGCAGCAAATGCCACATTTCTATCAATTTTACGAAGATTTTAAAGCTAACAAGGAACGACTCACCATTAAACGTGCCGTTTCTAATTTAAACATACCACATCTAATAATTCATGGTGATACTGATACGAGTGTTTTAATAGACGAAGCCGAACAGTTACACCAATGGAACCCTCAAAGTAAATTGATTATTATTGAGGGCGCTAATCATGTATTTGAGACGCAACATCCGTGGCAGAAAGAAAAGGTATCGAGTCAGTTAAACGAAGTTGTAAAACACAGTTTTGCCTTTTTGTTGCCTTAATACATCTTAAAATCCCGAAGATGTTTGGCTGGTTTTAATTTACTAAAAAAGGAATGTTTGCTGTGGCAGCATGATTAAAACCATCGTCGGCATAAGCAAACAATCGGTACATTCCTTTTTTGGGGGATTTAAATTTTAACACGCCTTTTTTATCACTTATTATGTCGATTTTCACGCTTTCTGGTCGCTCTTCAAAATCGCCACCATCTTGTAAAGATGTGCTTTCATGTAGCAACTCCCAACGATAATTGATGTTATTGTTTTCTAGATCCACCACTTTAAAAACCGCAACCTGTTCTTGTTGTGCTTCTAAGATGACACTTTCGTACGCCGTTTTATTATTTAGGGTAAACGATTTTACCTGAGGCGTTCTGTTTTCTGGCCATTTATTATTCCAGATATAATGCATCACATCTACCGATTGTGTTTCTTTACCATCTTCTAAAAACACACCGTACCATGTTGGCGTTCGTTCTTGCTTTTGTCCCCATAAAAACACATAAGACCCTAAACATTGTTTCGGATCTCCTGCTATGGCTATTTGATACCTTTTTAAATAATTTGCAGCCTTTACAGTGCTGTTTTCTTCAATAGGAATATTCCACGAGGTTTTTGGTACTTCCCAATGTCCTGTAGCGCCCCATTCGGTAACAATATAAGGTCCTGTCCATCCAAACTCCTTTATATATTCTGGCAAGTGCTCGATTTTTCCATATAATTGAACCGATAGAATATCAATATCTGTACAACGCTCTTTTATATAATTAATTTCTTGTTGCGAAATTCCCGCGAGTGTTGTTGTTGTTAAATGATTTGGATCTATTTCATGAATCATTTTAGAAATATCGTTAACGGCATCCCACACTTTTGGGTTGGTTGCTCGTAAATTAAGTTCATTTCCTATAGCCCAAATAAGTAATGACGGATGATCTTTATATTCTAAAACTTCCTTTCTAATTCTTTCCTTTTGCTCCCTAACTGCGACCTCATCATTATAATCGAAACCATGGCGTTCTCTAGCAACTTCAATTCCCATAGTTACCATTAACCCATACTTAAACGCTTCGTCTAAAACTTCTTTTCCACTTTGTTCGCCGTTATCGGTACGCCATGTTCTAAATGAATTTCCGTTATGCTTCGCCAAAGCAGGTATGTTTCCAAATTCTAAGCCTGCTCCATTAATATAAAATGGTTTATTATTTACTAACAACTGATAATTCCCGTCTGTATTTTTTAATGTTACTTTAGCAGCCACTGTTTTATCTGTCGTTTTTGTGATTTGTTCTTCAAATTTATTCATTTTACACGCCGAAAGCATAAAAAGACACATACACGTTGTGAAAATAATTTTAATGCTTGTTTTCATTAATTTGTGACTAATTCGTTTTCTATTTGTTCTAATGATTTTCCTTTGGTTTCCGGCAGTATTTTTAACATCACAAAAAATCCAATAAAAGCAATCGCTCCAAAAATAAAAAAGGTTAAGGCATTACCAAAGTTTGATAATTCCCAAGGGAAAATTAACTGAACCATCCAACTTATAAATGAGTTTACAAAGGCTATAACGCCAATGGCAAATCCTCTGTATTTATTCGGAAATAATTCTGAGAGTAACACCCACATTACTGGTCCCAAAGAAAACGCGAAACAGGCGATAAAACCTAAAACTCCTATTAATACTAAGGTAGCATTTATGGTGGTTGCCATTTCTAAAATAGCGCCATCATTTTTGCTATACACTTTATTACCTAAAACAGATATCATATCGTTTTTAAAATCGACATCGCTATTATAAACTTTATCCGCGAAAGCGTTAAGCTTATTAGCACCTTCGAATTTTAATTCTGAAATAGTTTCTAGCGTTAATTGATACGTAGCTTGTTTAAAACCATAGGCGCATACTAATAAACTAATGGCGATGCCCGCTGTACCAACTAAAAGTAAAGGGCGTCTACCCATTCTATCTATCAAATACATGGCAACTAGGGTGAAAATAACTGTGATAGTGCTTAACAATATCCCCGACGCAAATGCCGCATTGGTGCCTATACCAGTTTGTTTAAAAATGGATGTTGCATAAAAATAAACAGCATTTATTCCTGTTATTTGTTGTAAAACCCCAACTACCAATCCCACTATTAAAACGAATCTTAAAGATGGTTTAAGAAGATCTTTCAGTTTTACCTTTTCTTCTAATTTAGTTGTGGCACCCTTTAAACTACTAAGTATGGTGTTGGCTTCTATGCTTGCTTTTTCCTCGCCATACACACCTACCAACACTTGTTTAGCTTCATCGTTTCTGTTTTTAGTAAATAACCACCGTGGGCTTTTCGGAATAAAAAATAATAATATAAAATATAGAAGCGCTGGAATTAATTCGACACCAAGCATCCAGCGCCAAACATTTTGATCTGTAAAAAAAGATCCACCTTCAATATTTATTTTATTGAAATAATAATTGCTTAAAAATGCGGCGAAAAACCCAAGTACTATATTTAATTGCTGAATAGAAACGAGTTTTCCTCTATTCTCTGCTGTAGAAATTTCGGCAATATATGTTGGTGCCAAAACCAATGCTGCCCCAAAAGCTAATCCGCCAATCATTCTTGCTATATAAAGCATTTCATATGATGTGGCATAGGCCGAGAGTAATGCAGACACAGCATATAAAAAAGCCACTACAATAAGAATTTTTTTTCGCCCAACAATATCACTTAATCGTCCAGAAAAAATCATAGCAATCATAGCTGCAAATGATGGTGAGCTAACTACCCAGCCCGATTGTATATCGTTTAGATTAAATTCTGGACCTGCATAAGACATGACGCCCGAAATAATTCCGGCGTCAAATCCAAATAGGAAGCCTCCTAAGGAAACTACAAATGCAATGAGTAATAATTTTTTAGACATATTTAAATTCTCTTTTATATTTAATAATCAATTTGACGATTACGTCGGTATTATATTTTTAGACTGATTATTTTCGGCCAACTTCCTTTGCCCAATCGCCCCTGTAAATTATTTTTTGATCGTGAATTTTAAATATGAATTTACCATATTGCACGAAAACACCTGCCGATGCATTAACTACCCAACTATTATCTGGGATGTTAAAGAAATTCTCGGAAGTAATGATTTTTTGTTGCGATTGATTCGTAATTGAAACCGATGTTTGTGGCCCAACATCCCATCCAAGATGTGTGTTAAAGCTTAATTTTAAATCGCCCACTAATTTAAAGTTTTCTTTGGTTTCAATCTTTGTTTTTATACTCCCTATTTTTCCTTCATTTAAATCTTTTCCTGGAGTTACTTCAATGGTTAATTTAGGCAATTCGAAAGCTGATTTTGATGCCAAAATCATGATCGATTCATTTTTAATAATATTATTATCATTATCATAAAATTCGAATGCCAGCTCCATATCTTCTATACCATCTGGATTTATGGTTATTGTATCGGCAAAATAACCTTCGTTTGTAATCTTTTTTTCGAAGATAACGTTATCAAGATATTTTACAACAACTTTTTTAACCTCTTCAGAATTATAAAGTTCTAAAGGTATTTGCGTGTTGGTATGAATTGATTTGTTTTTCGGACTTATAATTAATCCTTTCATATAATCTCGCATTGCAAACCAAACCGGACGAGGCGACCCATATTTATCGTTTACATCTTTATAGCCCCAAAACCCAAACCATTCTTCTGGTTGATTGATGTTGTGCTTACTTTTGTCTCCACCTTTCCACCAACCATCGGCGTAATAAAACGGACACATGCCAACAGCGCCTGCATCAATTAGATCGCGATAATTTGAGATTAACCCATCACTTTGCTGAGTTAAGGTATTTGAGCCATATTGACCAAATCCGCCTTCTGGCGACACCGAATATCCAAATTCGGTAGTTATAAATGGTTTATCTAATCCGTTTAATTCGTTCAAGCCTTTAATGTAATCTTTAAAGCCCATTGTTGCCGTTTGCCCTTCATTATGATCGTAGCAATTATAGGCATATACATCAAATATACTTTCATCCATATAATCGCTAATCATCGCATTTGCAGAAAGTGTTACCGGAATTCCTGGATGGTCTTTATGGATGGTATCTATAAGTAGTTTCATTAAATTAACAAATGCCTTTCCGGAAACCTTATGAATATGGTCTGTTTGCGGCTCGTTAATAACTAGATACGAAATGATACAATCGTACTTTTTCGCGTAACTCATAAGCTTTTTCATATCTAATTTACACTGCGCTATAAACTTTGGATCGCCATAATCTGCTTCAGGATTTATTTCTAAACCCATAATGAGTTTTAAACCTGACTCTTCAACAAGTTTTAGTTGCGCTTCAGAATATTGACTCCAGGTTCTAATTGTGTTATAACCACCTTCTTTGATTTTTTCAAGATCAAATTTCATTAATTCCAGATGATCCTTTCTGGCATCCTCATAAGGATTTTCACCCGGACGAGCGCCTATTTCATAGCCAATCGCTTTAATAAAAAACTTTTGTCCGTTTAAATAATACCAGTTGTCTTTTAATTCAATTTTAGTTTTAGTTTGGGAATATCCGAAAGCAGCGACCACCAATAACAAGATGCTTGTTACTATTAAATTTCGTTTCAAATCCTTTTTTTTAATCATTTGTCTTATTTTTAATCTATTTGTATTTCGTTTAATTTCGTTTTATTGATAAACCCTTACGTAATCAATTTCCATAGTTGCAGATGTGAAATTTGGATCGATAGTACCGCCTAAATTTCCGCCCATGGCAATATTTAGAATAATAAACTGCTTGTTATAAAAGGGCCACGTTTGATCGTTTTTTGTTGTTGGATTATAAGTGTAGAAAGCCACATCATCTAACATAAACGTTAGACTTTCTGCTGTCCAAACCATAGAGTATATATGAAATTCTGTGGTCTCATTGGCAATGGAAACAGCTTTATAATTAACGGTAGCACCAGAACTACTAGTTGTATGAATAGCGCTAGATATTTTTCCTGAATTGTTGCCCACATATTCCATGATATCAATTTCGCCACAAGCGGGCCATCCTACAGAACTAATATTAGAACCAAGCATCCAAATAGCTGGCCATACCCCACCACCTGCAGGTAATTTAGCGCGTACATCAATTCTTCCATAGGTAAAATCAAACTTACCAGCAGTAAGAAGTCTTGCAGAAGTGTATTGAGAACCTTGATAAGCTTCTTTCTGTGCAGTTATTTTTAACACCCCATTTTCAACTTTAGCGTTATCTAGTCTGTTTGTATAATATTGCGATTCGTTATTTCCCCAACCATTATCTCCAGTGCCGGTGTTGTAGCCCCAATTAGAAGTATTTGGTGCGCCCTCTTGGTTAAACTCGTCTTGCCACACGAGCAGCAACTCTTTATACACATAAACTTTTACTGTATGCGTAATACTAACAGACCCTACGCCATTATAGGCTGCAATTATAATAGAATAAGTATTGGTTCCACCATTAGTAAATGTATAACTAAATGTGTTTTGTGTAAACTCTAAGGTTTCGTTATTTATTAATACTTTATAGTACGTTGCATTTGTAGCTGAAATTGTGAAATCAACTTTTCCGCTACCGTCACCATTAGGGTTATTACTATCGGTACCAACTACGGTACTTACTACTGTTAAATCCGACGGTTTTAAATTATTTTGGCCTCCGTTATCACTATCATCATTCCCACTACATGAGAGTATCAGTATTATGAGTGCAAAAAAAATAGATCTTTTCATTTTTCTTAGTTTTTTAATTATTTGATTTAAATTCTAAAGAGTTTAAAATAAAGCCTCCTTTATCAAAAACCACTTTAATTTGATTTTCTCCTTTTTCTAATGTTACATCGGGAATGGTAAACGTTCTGTAAGGTGCTTCGTTGTTTGTGGCAACAGGAAGTTTGAATTTTTTAGAAATATGTGTTTTTTCGTTTTCTAAATGCACTTTAGCTTTTTTAGAATTATTGGCATACCTAATTAGTACATTATACGAACCCTTTTTATTTGCGGTAACGGTATATTGCAGCCATTCGCCATCGCGAATATCAAAAACCTCATATCCATTTGAAATTTTATCATTACAAATCTGGATATCGACACCATCATTCCGCATTTTATTACCGCTGTTCCATTTTACAGCTTTACCAGTATCTACCCTGTAGTTTACAAAATCGTTATCTAGATAGGCATACCCATTGGTTCCTAAATCGTATTCTGTTGCGTAAACCAACCCTGGAACAACATGTTTTTTATAAGGTTTGGTAGTGTTTGTTTTAACTTGCCGAAACATAGCATCAATAACATCGCGTTTAATTGTTACATGTTCCATTTTATAGTTTTCGGCTAGTTGCATTAACGCATTAAACGCAAATGCCTCAGTAGGTTTTTCTCCTCCATTTTTCCAATAATTGCGAATAATTTCAAACTCCGGATTTTTGGTAACAGAGGTAACACCAGCTATATTTTCTATTTTTTTCATTGGCCAGAATGCCCAACCAATATTATTACTCTCCACTAAACTAATAGCTTCCTTAAACCACACATTCGAATTTTCGCCACTTTCGCCAAGCCAAATGGGAATATTGTATTGCGAACGATAATCTAACATTTTTTGTATGGACTTAATCGTGTTGTAATTCCAGTACTTATGAAAGCTTAAAACTATATTGTCGTCCCAAACTGGTAAAATTCCTTCGTAATTATTTCCCCAACAATTACCTTCAATAAAAATAATGTGATTTGTGTCGACTTCTCTGATAGCTTTTGTAATAGCAATCATTAACTCCCTTAAAGGCGCATTAGATGTTTCATCGCAACCATTTTTATTTTTGCCTGTAAAATTCCAGTTAGGCTCGTTAATAATATCGTACCCACCTATCCATGGCTCGTTTTTATAGCGGTCGGCGAGCTTTCGCCATAAGGCAATCATTTTTTTCTGATTAGCTTCACTTTCCCAAAGCGACGGTTTAGATTTATCGTAATCTGAAATGTTTGCATCATTTCCTTGACCTCCTGGAGCTGCATGCAAATCTAAAACAAGATACATTTTATTTGCTTTACACCACTCCAGCAATTCATCTGTCATTTGAAATCCTTTATCAAGCCAGGTGATTTCATCATTTATTTCATCTTCAATAGGTGGCGTATATAAATTATAATGCATAGGCAACCTCACAGAGTTAAACCCCCAGGCTGCAAGCGAATCTATATCTCTTTTGGTTATACCATTGGCCAAATAACTATCATAAAATAGTTTTGTTTTTTCCTTGCCAATAAGGTTTTCTATGTTTTGTTTAATAACATGTTGCGGTCCTGCAAAATCTCCAGTTTGCAGCATATAACCTTCTTGTACCATCCATCCTCCAAGTCCTAAACCTCGAAGCAACACATTGTTTCCGTTTTTATCAACAATATTTTGTCCGTCGCGATGTAAAAAATTTTGCGATTGAACAATAGAAGATGTTACCAAAAACAATATTAAAACCAAGTGCTTCATTGTATAAATTTAAATTTATGTGGCTATTCCCAGGTAAAGGTTCCAACAGCACCTGCATCAAGCGAGGTTGTTACCCATTTATTATTAAACTTTATATTGAAAATCTGATTGGTACTGCCGCCGTTTTGAACGATTAACACCTTTTTACCCAGGGGCGTTTTAAAAGCTACATTATTTAAATTTCCGCTTATATTACTATTTATTCGTACCGAACCCGCAGGAACAAATTTTGATGCATGCGCAATAATATAATAGGCCACATTTCTTTGAAAACTTTCGCTGGAATTGATAGTAATTGCACCTTTACAAACGGTACATCCGCCGTCTGTATGCGGACCAAAAGCTGCATTATTAGCAAGATTCCATTCTAAGGCTGTTTTACTCCAATTTCGCATAGACCCAATAACAACATTTTTAAGATGCCAGTTTAAATCGCCCGAAAAATCGCCTGTAGAAGAGGTGTACTGTTCTGTGAAATACACATTTTTATTAGGAAAAGCATTATGCACTGTTGAAAGCGCAGTAATATCGCCATTATACAAATGAAAAGCTGCACCATCAATATAAGGGTTGGCGCCCGAATCGTTTAAAACTTCTATAGGATATTGCGGATTATCGCAATTATGATCCCAAACAATTATTTTGGTGTTTATATTTGCCGCCACAAAAGCAGGCCCTAAATGATTTTTAATAAAATCGGCTTGCTGGCTTGCCGTCATATACAAACTTGGGTTATTACCGTCGTGCAAAGGCTCGTTTTGAATGGTAATAGCATCTATGTTGATTCCTTCTGCTTTCATGCCTTGTATATATTTTACAAAATACTGTGCATAAACGCTGTAATATTGAGGTTGTAAACTACCACCGATAAAACTATTATTATCTTTCATCCAAACCGGTGCAGACCATGGCGAACCCAATATTTTTATATTCGGATTTATGGCTAGTATTTCTTTTAACATTGCAATTACTTCGGCATCTTTACTAAGACTAAACTTAGCTAAAGTAACATCGGTTTCGCCCGTAGCTAGATCATTATAAGTAAAAGGAGTTGCATTTAAATCGGATGCCCCAATACTAACTCTTAAATAACTTATGGAGATTGAATTCTCTGCAACTCCAAACAACTCTTGTAATAATTCTTGCTTTTTAGCTACACTTAATTGATTAATAACCTGTGCACTGCCACCTGTTAAGGTATACCCGAAGCCATCGATAGTTTGATAACTTTGAGCATCGGATACTTCAATATTTGCATAAATATTTGAAGCTGTCCCGAAACTTAAAACAGATGATTGTTTTTGCAAAAGCACACTCTGATTGCCTTTAGTTAACCAGAAATCGACATCGCTTGTTGTTACAACGGGAGGCTCAATTGGATTTGGATTATCCTCTTTATCGCCAGAAGATGAGCAATTTATAAAGGCAAATACTAAAAACAACGACCACAAATTCATAATATACTTTTTTAAAAAAATCATTTACACGTGTTTTTATGAATTAATAAACTAAAGTTTGAATGGCATGCGCTGGAATTTCAACAACGGTTTTTTGATTTCCAACAAATAAATTATAGCTTACTTTTTCATCACTTGCATTCATCACAACAGTTACCATTTTACCGTTGGTATTTAAAAATGAGGTACTAATTAAAGTACTTCTGCTTACGGTTGTACTAACACGTTTTGCTTCTGGTCTTATAAATTTTGAAAAATGCCCGATATAGTAATACGAAGGTGTATATATTAATTCTCCGGTATTAAGATCGGCATGAATAGGTGCAAAACAAAAATTACCCACATGGTTTGGTCCGCCAGTTTGGTCTAATAAAATATTCCAATCGGTCCAACCAACCGTTCCGTTATTAAAATCGTTAATCATAGAATTTCCGTAACGCTCTGCATTTGGCCAAAACTGATATTTAGCCGGATCAAATTTTTCGTTACAACCTTCTGTAAACAATAACTTTTTATCAGGATAGGCTTCATTTACTTTTGCTAAATTGTCGAACATTGGGTCGCCACCTGCCCAGGTTTCATACCAATGAAATCCCATCCCCCAAGCATATTTTGCAGCTTCAGGATCTGAATATATCACATTGGCGCGTTGCGTCATTAAATCGCGATTATGATCCCAAACTACAATATTTTTATCGCCCAAGCCTTCTTTTTCAAGCGTTGGTCCTAAATAATTTTTTAAAAAGTCTCTTTCTTCTTCAGCCGTATAAATACACGATTCCCATGTTTGAGTTGCCATAGGTTCATTTTGTATGGTTAATCCCCAAATTGGCATCCCTTCTTTTTCGTAGGCTTTAATAAATTTAGCGTAATAATTTGCCCATGATTGATAGTATTCTGGCAATAATTTTCCTCCTTGAAGCATGTTGTTATTGCTTTTCATAAATGCGGGCGGACTCCACGGTGATACATAAAACAGTAAACTTCCGCCTGCCATTTCGATAGCTCTTTTTATCATGGGGATACGGAATTGTTTATCGTGATTTATACTAAACGTTTTTAATTCCTTATCGCCTTCTTCTACATAGGTAAAACTGCCTGAACCAAAATCTGCACTATGGATACTGGTTCTTAACAACGTGTAGCCAATACCATTTTCAGTATCGTAATAGGATGTTAATAACTCCTGTTGTTTCTTAGGGTCTAATTTGGCAAAAACTTCTGCACTCGCATCGGTAATAGCGCCTCCAACACCAATAAAGGTTTGAAATGTTTTTTTAGGTTCTACAAAAACCGAAATTTCTGATTCTAATGGTTGAACACCTTCGGAAAAAGATCGCTGATCTGTTATGGTTAATCTAAAATCTGTATCGCTGGCTGTTGTATATACCGTAACTTTTTTATTTTCAGTTGAAAATTCTTGTGCTTGAATTGGCGATTCTTCCAAATTCTTTTGTTCTTCTTTAGGAGAGTTACAAGCTACCAAAGAAAAACTCAAGCAAACCATTTTAACATATTTTAAATTCATTTTTTTATATTTTTATATTCTCTTCAAACTTAATTTCACAAAAGATTATACCATACATGCCTTAAACAATTCACTATTAACCCTTTTAATGAAATAATAATTATTAAAAATTTTAGTTGCAATCGTGTTATTAAAGCAATAGCCTATAATATAAGCATTATAGGCTATTTGCCCCATCAACTAAACTAAATTAAACTTGGGTGATTCAATGATTATAAGCTTCCTCTAAATTCAACGTTGTCTACGTTAATTCCAGACGAACCAATATTTTCACCTCCACACTTTATAACTATATAAACAGTACCGGCTTCACTAAAATTAACGATGTTTCCAGAACCACTACAGCCAACTGCCGAAAGTTTACCAGTAAAAGCAGACGTACCACATCCAGCCCACGTATTTAATGCCATGCGAATATCGCCTGAGTAATCGTTGTTTTGAACTGGCACTGTTTTAGAAACATACACCTCAAACCAAGTATTTGAAGAACCATCACCCCAAACTTTCATGTCTACTTTGTAGTTCTTGTTTGCTTCAACTTCTACCGCTTGGTAAATACCTTGCTGACTCCATCCGCCACCTGAAATATTAATATATCCAGGTATGTAAGACCAAGCTGCTCCAGAGGCACTAATGTTTAATATGGTCCATTCATTAAAGTCATCAACGCTTTCAAATTTACTGCCTTTAAGAAGATTTCCTGCAACAGGATCTGACTCGGCTACAATAAGCTCTTTGCTTAATGAATTTGATTCGCCACCACGACCTATTGAGGTATGGGTAATAGTATAAGTTCCTGCATCTGGCAAATAAATTTTTTCAGTCATTTTGCCTACATAGCTTCCTTCGCCTATATCCCATTTGGAGGCGATAACATTAGTAGTTTGCGACTCTAATAAATAGGTATTAACGGCACCTTCAACAGGTGTTATAGTAAATGAAGCATCTACATTGGCATCTGATAAACCATTCCCTTCTACAGAATCGTTTGGCTGGCAGCCTATTATAGTACCTAAACCAAGTACTAATAACACTACATATGCGTATTTATTGAATATTATTTTCATGTTCATAATTTTTCAATTTTAATAATTAATAATTTGGATTTTGTACAATCTTAGTATTCTCTAATTCTTTTAAAGGAATTGGTAAAATTTCATTTTTACCTGCAGAAAATCCTCTACTAGCTAAGGTTGTTGCAGCTCTACCAGTTCTTACAAGATCGAACCAACGGTGTCCTTCTCCTGCTAATTCTAATCTTCTTTCTTTTAAAATAGCATCCATAGAAACAGTAACAGAAGGTAAACCAACTCTAGCTCTTACAGCATCTAATAATGCTTGTGCTCTTGCGCCAGTTCCACCTAAAGCTTCTGCTTCTAACAAATAGGTGTCGGCTAATCTAATAGCATACACGTGCTGCTTATAATTTAAAACGGTTGCTCCACCACCTGTAGAAACATCTGTGGTTAAAGGCATGAACTTTTTAAGGAAATAACCTGTGTCTAAATATCCAGCCGTGTAATCTACTTGACCTGCTGCTTTTAATGCTTTTAAATCTGCAATAGTAGCATCAAAACGAGGGTCGCCATTAAGAGCATCGTATAAGCTTTGAGTAATTACATTAAAACTCCATCCAGAAGCATAATCTGGAGCCGTAGAACCACTAGTTCTTGAATAACTTCTTGGGCCTACCATTACGTTTAATGTATTTCCTTCATCAGCTCCTGTACCCCAAAAGCCCCAATCGGCATTACTTTTATCTGTATGCGCAATCTCTATGATAGCTTCAGAATTATATATATTACTTATTGTCCATAAATCTTTGAAATTTGATAATAGCTTGTACCCGTATATACTGGTCCCTCCAGGTGTTCCATTTACTACTGCTAATTCTGCCGCAGCCTGAGCAGACTTTCCTTGATAAAGATATACCTTACCTAATAATGCTTGTGCTGAACCTTTAGAGAATCGTCCGCCTTCGGTTGCAACAACCACCGTATTTGGCAAGCTTTGCATAGCATCCATTAAATCGGTTTCAATTTGAGCGTAAACTGCTTCAGGAGTTGCCTGAACAACATTATAAATTTCGCTTGAAGAGATAGGCGCTGTAATTAATGGGATGTTTTTAAACATTCTAACCAATTCAAAATAGTAGTAAGCACGTAATGCTTTGGTTTCGGCAGTAAATCTTGCTCTTGTACTATCGTCCATAGATACATTTGGTAATTTGGACAATAAAACATTGGCTCTGAAAATACCTTGATAAAAATCATTCCAATAACTTACTGGAATAGTTGATTGGCTGATGGAATAATCTGAGAAGGATTGAATTCCGGTACCATCGGTAGCACCACCACCGCCAGCATAATGATCGTCTGACCCTGCATTAAACCATGCAATCATATTATCAAAACCACCCGATTGCTTTCTTAATAAATCATAAACTGCCACCAAACCAGCATAGGCTTCGCTTTCATTTTGATAATAGTTATCTTCTAACGCAGTTCCTTTAGGTTCTACTTCCAAAAATGATTCGCTACATGACATAATGGTTAAAAACATCAGTAAGCTATACATTGTAAATTTTATACTTTTAAATTTCATAATGCTTTTTTTTAAAATTGTAAATTAATTCCTAACATGCCTGTTTTAGCCTGAGGATAGTACCCTCTATCTATTCCAAATATTCCGCCTCCAATCTCAGGGTCGTATCCAGAGTATTTAGTAAATGTGAATAAATTTTCACCTGTTAAATAGATTCTTACTTTTTCAAGACCTACTCTTTCTATAACTTGTTTAGGTAAAACATACCCAAATTGGATTGTTTTAAATCTTAAATAATCGCCTTTTTCTAAATAAAAATCCGATGGGTTATTAAAGTTTTTGTTGGTATCGTTCGTAGTAAGTCTTGGGAAATCGTTTGAAGTACCTTCTCCAGTCCATCTTCCTAAGGCAGTGGTTTGGTAGTTAGCATTTCCGATATCTAAACGTCTTAAGCCTTGAAAAATCTTGTTACCACTAGCTCCTTGAGCAAATACCATTAAATCGAAATTCTCGTAATCTAAATTAAGTGTAAATCCGAAGGTTACTTTAGGAATTGAACTTCCTAAGAAATCTCTATCGTTATCTGTTATAAGACCATCACCATCAACATCTTGCCATTTAAAATCTCCTGGTTTTGCATTAGGTTGAATAAGTCCACCAGAGGTATTAGTGTATGCATTAATTTCAGCTTCGTTTTGGAATATGCCATTTGTTTTAAATCCGTAGAACGAATTATATGACTGACCCACTTGAGTTCTGGTTATTGGAAACGTACTAGATTGAATGGTTGCACCACCCGATAAAAATTCGATTCCGTTACCTAAATATGTTACTTCATTTTTCAAGATTGAGGCATTACCATTAATAGAAACATTCAACTCGTTAAAGCTTTTGTTATACCCCAACTCGATATCTAATCCTTTATTTACCATATCGGCTACGTTACCAACAGGACTTCCTGTAGAACCAACGTAACCAGGAATTGGCACAGATTGTAAAATTCCTGTTGTTGTTTTGTTATACCAATCCACAGATAATCTGAAATTTTGTAAAATCGTTGCATCAAAACCTATGTTGGTTTGACTGGTTTCTTCCCATTTTAAATCTGGGTTGGACGGTGCGTTAGGACTATTTCCTATGGTTACCGCTCCTGAAGAGCCAATAGTATAATTTCTACCATCGCCAATGGTTGATAAATATTGAAAATCACCAATTGCGTCACTACCAGTTACACCGTAACCTCCTCTTATTTTTAATTGATTTACAACATCATTTTCTGGCCAAAAGTCTTCTTTAGAAGGTACCCAACCTAAAGAGAATGAAGGGAAAACACCGTATTTATTGTTTGAACCAAAACGTGAAGAACCATCTCTACGAATAATACCTGTTAAGAGGTATTTTTCTTTGTAATCGTAATTTAACCTAGCAAACAAAGACGTAACTATATGCTCGTTGCCTGTATAACCGTAAGCATCTATTTGATCTGTTGGCACACTAAAGTTAAAAGATGCATCTTTATAATTATCTGCAGGAATATCATAATACGTTACTCCTTCTCCACTTGTAATATTGTCTACATAAACACCTTGCCCTAATAAGACACTAAAATTATGATTACTTATTACTTTAGAATAAGCTATTGTGTTTTCAACATTCCAACCAAATCCTGTATTTGTATTTCTTGAAATGTTGTTTTGAGAAACAATATATGATGCATTTAAATACGCTTCAGGAGTATAGCTCTCTCCTCCCCAGTAGGCTAATTTACCACCCAAGGTTGTTCTTACTTTCAATCCTTCTATTGGCTCTACTTCAACATAGGCATTCCCTACAAAGTTGTCTGCCCAATCATAATTACCTAATCTAGTAAGCTGATACGCTAAAGGGTTTGTAATTTCTTGACCAACCTGCGTCGATATTCCGTAAGGGTTCCCATTCGCGTCTCTAAAAATACCGTTATTGGTATAAGGTGCCTGATTAGCAAGAATAGGGTCTGTTTCAACGGTTGGTGTTAAAGGGTCTAGGTTTATGGCAGAAGATAGTGGTCCACCATACTCACTATTTGTATTTCCAATTCCCACAGTTTTCTCTCTAGAATATCCAACGGTTTGTCCGAAACGGATATAATCGTTTATTTTATGAGATGAATTTAAACGGATATTTTTTCTTGTTTAATTAGAGATATCACTCATTACGATACCTTCTTGTTCTGTCATTCCAAAAGAAGCGTAATAAGTAGATTTATCATTCCCACCACTTAAACTTAATTCATGACTGTAGCGTTGTGCATTATCATTAAATATTTGCCCTTGCCAATCTGTTCCCTCACCATAAGAAGATGGATTGGCAAATTTTATTGCACCACCACCTGCAACAGAGGCTTCATTCATTAACGTAGTATACTCGGTAGCATTTAGCAAGTTTAATTTTCTTGCCGGAGAAGAAACCCCTGTAAAGCCATTATAGTTTACACTAAGCTTACCAGATTTACCCTTTTTAGTTGTAACAAGAATTACACCAGTTGCAGCTCTTGCTCCATAGATTGCTTGCGACGCGGCATCTTTTAAAACCTCAATGGAAGCGATATCTGCTTGATTAAGATACCCAATACCACCGGCATCAACCACAACACCGTCTACAACCCATAATGGCTCATTACTACCAAAAGTAGTAATACCACGCACTCGAATAGTGGATGACGAACCAGGTTGACCTGAATTCGCAGCAATTGTTAAGCCGGAAACACGCCCTTGTAGCGATTGTTCGATTCTTGTAATAGGAAGCTCTGCTAAATCGCCTTCCTTAATACTAGAAATAGCTCCAGTTACAACGCTTTTCTTTTGAGTTCCGTAACCTACTACTACAACCTCGTCTAATAATTCTTGATTAGGTGCAAGTGCAATTGTAAATTGTTTTTTTCCATTAACAGGAGTTTCAACAGTAGTATAGCCAATATAGCTAATTACTAATGTACCATTGGAAGGAACTTCCATACTAAATTTACCATCAAAATCGGTGGTAGTACCCTTATTAGTATTCTTTAGTAAAATAGTTGCTCCAGGGACGGGCATACCCATTTCATCATTAACAATTCCGTTTATAACAAGGTTTTGCGCTTGCATATAAACTGAAAAAAGAATAGTTAAAAAACATAAAACATGTAATTTGTTTAATTTCATTTTAGTTAGTTTAGAGTTAATATTTTTGTTAATCTGACACTAAGATAAAATCATTTTTACCGATTTATCAATTTATGTATTATACAAAAACACATCAAACTGCAATTTTTAACACTACTAAAACTCATCAAAATAAATACTATCTATCTGTTTTTTAATATTTTAATCATTTTAAAAACACCCGTGTTTTTTTTAAATAATACTACATTTCTAAAAAATCACATAACTTAGCACTTTTAACACAATTTAAACTATCAATTTTAATATTATTTCTTAACGAATTATATGTAAAAAACACATATGAAATTAATTAAGCTATACACTTTTATACTCTGTTTGATAACTGGCATTTCATTATCGCATGCTCAAATAAATGCCGTGGGAATTCCTAGTATCAAAAATTTTAGTAAAAGTGACTATAGAGGTGGTACTCAAAATTGGGATATAGATCAAGACATAAACGGGAATGTTTATTTTGCGAATCAAAATGGACTTTTACAATTTGACGGTCTTACTTGGCGTGTATACAGGATACCAAACTCTTTAGATGTTCGAGCCGTTAAAGTTGATAATAATTCTGGTAGAATATTTGTTGGTGGCTACAATGAATTCGGCTATTTTGAAAGCGGGTTAAATGGCCAATTAGTTTATACTTCTTTAATGCATTTAATCACAGATTCTAATCATAATCTATCTGATTTCATTTGGAAAATACACGTTTATAATGATGAAGTTGTTTTTCAATCCTTTATGAGTGCTTATATCTATAAAAACAATAAAATTAACGTATTAAAAGCACCTAATCGTTTCCAGTTTTCTTTTGTGGTTAATGATGCCCTGTACTTTCAAGACATAAAAGACGGAATTCTTGAATATAAAAAAGGATTTTTACACCCATTAAAAGAATCCACCTTTTTTAATAATTCTGAGATATGGGGCATGTTTTCGATTCCACAGAACAAAATACTAATTGCCACACTCGAAAAAGGACTTTTTATTTACCAAGATGAGAAAATAACGCCTTGGAACACCGAAGCGAATTCTTTTATTAAACAAAACGGCTCTTTAGGCGGTGCGGTACTTAAAAATAATGCGCTGCTAATAAATTCTGTGCTAAATGGCTTAATAATATGCGATTTAAAAGGAAAGATAACCCAGCATTTAGACATTAAAAAAGGACTGCAAAATAATACGGTGCTAAAATCGTATGTAGACGACAAAAATGATATTTGGTTAGGTTTAGACAATGGGATAACGTTTGTAAACCAGAACTCTCCTTTTACCTTTTTTAATGCTAGCTATAATCTTAGCACGGTATATGCCTCTGCGGTTTACGATAATTACTTGTATGCCGCAACCAACCAAGGTGTTTTTTATCATGAATTAAACAAGTCGTTTTTAGACAATAATTTCTCGTTGGTAAACGGCATTACCGCCCAATCGTGGAACATTCAAGTAATTGGAAATGAGTTAGTTTGCGCTAACAACAATGGTGCCTATATAATAAAAGGTAATAGCGTAGTAAAAAAATTAGACAATCAAGGCTATTTTGCATTTAAAGAAACACCTTCAAATCCAAACTTTGTAATTGGAGCAAACTATGGTGGCTTTAGCCTATTCGAAAAAACAAAAACAGGTTTAGAATATAAAGGCCCAATAGAAGGCTTTACAAATTCAACCAACTTTTTTGAAATAGATGAAACTTTTTTATGGTTAATACGGGACCAGCATCTATACAAATTAAAACTAGATATAAATAATAAAAAATTTACTTCTATAGAAACCATTGTGCAACTACGACCTTCTAAAAGCGCTATTAATAGTTTACAAAAGATTAATAACACGGTCTATTTTGAGAGCCAAAATCATTTTTATACCTATTCTAAGGAAAAAAATGTTTTTAATGAAGCACCTTGGTTAAGTAATTTATTTAGTAAGTGTCCGCCTATAAACTATGTAAAAGAAGATTCGCATGGTAACCTATGGTATCGATCTGGCGAGTCGCTCGGTGCTCATTTAAAGGATGATCATGGAAATTTTAAACATTCGCAAACCATATTTTCAAATTTAAATGGGTATCTGGTTAGCAATTACCTATCTATTAACACCTACAATCAGAATAATATATTTATTGGAACCACCAATGGTTTAGCGCGTTTTGATTCGAAATTTAATAGCAGCTTTAAAGATAAACCTAAAGTATATATTCGTAGTTTTTCTTATGCTCAAGACACTATTATTCATGGTAATCCTAAAGATAAAAAACGTGAATACATAATGCCTTATGCTCAAAATAATGTAAAATTTACGTTCTCTGCACCCGAATTTGAAAATTCACAAAATTTAACATTCGCTTATCAACTTTATCCATTTGATAAGAACTGGAGCAATTGGTCGAATACATATATTAAAGAATATACCAACCTAAGAGAAGGCAACTATATTATGAAAATAAAGGTGCGGAACAGTTTTGGTAAAGAATCTGATGTCTATTCATTGAACTTTACCGTAAAACCGCCGTGGTATCGTCATTATCTAGCTTATGTAGCTTATATTTTGCTTCTAGCCTTTATAATTTATTTGGTTTCGGTTATGGTAAAAATGAGATATCGCAAAAGAGAGTACTACAAAACCATCGAGCAACGAAAAATTTATTTAGAAAAGGAATCTAAAATTAGGAAGGAGCAATATCTATTAGAAAAGGAAATTGAAAAATTAAATAGAGATAAACTACAAACAAAATTACGGGCCAAAGACAAAGAACTGGTTACTAACTCGCTTCAAGTAGCTAAGAAAAACAAAATTCTAAATAACATTATACAAAAGCTTAAAACTATGGAAATTGAGTCGGTGAATGAAAACACCAAAGTTCAATTTAATGCTTTAAAGAAAAATATTGCTAAAGAAATTAAAGCAGATAATAGCTGGAAAGATCTTGAAAAACATATTAAAAACGTTCATTTTGATTTCTTAAAGCGATTGAAAGAGAAACACGCGGACATAACGCCGCGAGAACTCGATTTATCCACCTATTTGCTCATTAATATGTCTACCAAAGAAATATCGGAGGTTATGAATATTTCTAACAAAGGTGTTGAGCTTGCTCGCTACCGTTTACGTAAAAAACTTGGACTAAAAAGAAAGGAAAATTTAACCGGATACTTAATGAGTGTTTAATTCATCCTAATTTACAACACAAAAAAAGCCTTCAATCGCTTGAAGACTTTTCTATCACTAAGTGGAGAAGAGCGGGCTCGAACCGCCGACCTCTTGACTGCCAGAGTTGAAATAAGCACATCAAACGGCACCAAACACAAACATATAATACTGATTTTCAGTTAATTAATTAATTTTGATATCAAATGATATCGTTTGATATCATCTATCTGCGTGCAAATTGCGTGCAAATTTTTTTTATCTTTGGGTATCATGAATACTAATATAAAACTTTCTTTAGACACCCGCAGAAAGAAAAAAGACAACTCCTTTCCAATAATTTTAAGGCTTAGTCATTTTCGAAAAACCACATCAATTCGGTTAGGAGCATCTGTGCCATTAAATTTTTGGGATGAACGAAGCGAAAAAATAAAAAAATCTTATGGTACTTCTGTAACCGTAAAAAAATTAAACAATAATCTATTAAAAGCAAAAGTGCGTGCAATAAATATTATTGACCACTTAAATGAAAAGGAAGAACTCAACTATTTATCTATTTCTCAAATAAAAAACAAAATCACAAAAAAGGTTACGGTCAATTCATTTTTTGAATATAGTAACAGCATCATAGAAGACCTTAATAAGGTTGAGCGCTATGGAAATGCCAATTCCTACTACGCAATTACTAAAATTTTAAAAAAATTCAATAATGAAAATGATTTAAAATTTAACGAAGTTAATTACGAGTTTCTTAAAAAGTTTGAGCAATTTCATTATTCTAGAGGAAATTCCACTAATGGATTAGCTGTTTATATGAAGACCATAAGAGCCATATTTAATAAAGCCATCAAAGCTGGAATTGTTGCGAAAGAAGCTTATCCGTTTGTAAATTATAAGATAAAAACAACGCCTACCGAAAAAAGAGCACTTGATATTAAAAGTATAAAATCAATCATGCTATTGCAATTAGATGAATCGGACAATCTTTTTCATTTTCGAAATTACTTTTTAGCGTCCTACATGCTTTATGGAGTTTCATTTATTGATATGGCATTTTTAAAACTTGAAAACATTATAGATAATCGTATAAAATTTTTTAGAAGTAAAACATCTAAACCGTATGATATTAAAATCACCGCTCCATTAAAAGAGATACTTGATTTTTACACAAAAGACAAAGAAAAATCAGATTTTATCTTTCCAATTATAAAAAGAGACACCTACGAACTTCAATACAAAGATGTGTTATGGGCTCGTAAAGTTTATAACAAGGGGCTAAAGCAAATTGCAGAAAAATGTAATATTGAACAACGTCTTACATCATATGTTTCTCGCCATAGTTTTGCAACTCAAGCAATGCTTCAAGATGTTCCTTTACTGGCTATTTCTGCCATGCTAGGACATAACCGCTTAACAACTACTCAAATTTATCTTAAATCACTACCTAGTGAAGTTTTAGATGATTATAATAAAAAATTAATGCAGTTTTAATTCTTTTAAAGACTAGGCTATTAAAATTAGGAGATAATTTCTTTTACTATTGTAATTTTAGGCTGTAATTTTTGAATAATGCTTTAAATAATTACAAATTCGTGTTTTGCGAATCGCGAAACATAAGGAATATAATAATTAATTACCACTATAGCAGTAACTGAGTGCGTTTTTTACTTTTTCACTCTTAAAAAATTATAAATCTTCTTTAATTTACTGCTATAACAGTAATAAAATACAATTTTATACAAAATATATATTTTTAAATATTTAAATTACGTATTTTTACCGCCTAAACAGTATAAAATGAATGATTTTGATTTAGGTGCTTTGATAAAAGACCATCGAAAAAAAGCAGGACTTACCCAACTGGAACTAGCTAATTTAGCAGGAGTTGGTAAAACAACTGTATTTGATATTGAAAAGAACAAAGAAACGGTAAGATTAAATAATCTATTTGCAGTACTCCAGGTACTCAACATTAAAGTAGAATTCAAAAGTCCATTAACTAAATAATCATGAGACAAGCAATAATATTGGCTCACGGAAAAAGAGCTGGAATTTTAACAGAAGTAGCTGCTAACGACTATCATTTTGAGTACGATCAAAATTATGATGGTGAAGCAGTATCATTAACTATGCCCACTAACAACAAAAAGTATAGCTACAAATCCTTCCCTCCTTTTTTCGAAGGGTTATTACCTGAAGGTGTTATGTTAGAAGGTTTATTACGCATTGCCAAAATCGACAAAAAAGATTATTTCTCTCAACTAATTGCTACAGGAAACGATTTAGTAGGATCTGTAACAGTTCAATTATTGGAAAATGAATAGATGCCCCATTACATACAAATTATGCGGTACGAATAAGTATAGCGAAAAAGGAATACGCATGATTGCCCCTAAATTAACGCACTTAAACAATTTACCTTATACAGCAGTAGAATTACGTCAAGAAGCCGCCAATAGAGCTAAAAAGCTATCCATTCAAGGAGTACAACCAAAGCTTAGTGCATCTGTTTCTATAGTAGATCAAGAATTTAAAATTGTTGATCAATTTGGAACCTATATCATAAAGCCACAAAATGATTTATTCCCACAATTACCCGAGAACGAAGATGTAACCATGCGAATGGCAAAAGCATTTGGTTTAGAAGTTCCTTTTCACGGAATGCTTTATGGCAAAGATGGTAGTTTATCCTATTTTATTAAACGTTTTGACCGCTATGGTAAAGGAAAAAAATGGGCTACAGAAGATTTTGCTCAATTAACTGGAAATACTAGAGATACAAAATACCGTTTTACAATGGAGAAACTCATTCCAGTACTTGACGAATATTGTTCATTCCCTGCTATCGAAAAAGCTGATTTTTTCAAAAGAATACTTTTTTGCTATGTTAGTGGAAATGAAGATATGCACTTGAAAAACTTTTCATTGATTACTAAAAATGGTAAAACAACGCTATCGCCCATTTATGATTTCCTGAACTCTACCATAGCTATTAAAAATCCCGATGAAGAAATAGCGCTCACCTTGAAAGGAAAAAAAAGTAATTTAAAATCAGCTGATTTTATTGACTATTACGCCAAAGAAAGACTACAACTCAACGAAAAAACAATAACTTTAATTCTAGAACAAATGAAAAAAGCAATTCCTGTATGGAAGGAATTACTTGAAATTTCTTTTCTTTCTGATGAAATGAAAATAAAATATTTCAAGCTATTGGAAACTAGAATAGTAATGTTTGAGTAATTAGAAATTACTGTAATGAATAAAAAATTCTCAAATTAATTTTTAACCTGAGACTTTAAAACTTAAACCGTTTAGCAGCTACTGCCTTTGTTGTACTCTTGCTGCCGATTTTTCTAGTAATTGTTCCGGATTGCATTTCTATATGTGCAAAATAAGTTGTTTTTTGCATTTTTAGGTGTGCGATTATTAAAAAATCTATATCTACTCTATGGAATTTCTTTCATGGATATGGCTTTTATAAATCCACACACCTGTTTCTATGGACTAAAGCCAGTTACTCTATTTATAGCGATTTAATAATTGAGTTGAAAACCCATTTTCTGATAACCACGGACTTTAAGTATACAACTATGCTCACTTTTATACACCTCAATTGATTTACGTTTCCCTCACTATCCAATAGCGAAAAAGTAGACAATAGTCTATTGTACAATTGTCTACAATAGACGAATTTCCCTTCATGGAAGATATTAAAGTAAATTTCGGGAAACGAGTTAAACAATTGAGGGTTTCTAATGGATATTCACAAGAAAAATTAGCAGAGATTTCTGATTTAGATAGAACATATATTCCTAGTATTGAAGCAGGCAGAAGAAATTTTTCTCTAGAAATTATAAATAAACTTCCAAAAGCATTCGAAATTGAAATGCATCAATTATTTGAATAACAATTCACAACATTAATACTCCTTTTTATTTGGGATAACGGCTCGAATACCTCCTCTTGGATTTTCTACATCACCATTATATCTTGGAATCATATGAATATGAGCATGCCAAATTGTTTGACCGGCATCTGCATTTATATTGATTCCAATATTAAAACCATCAGGATTGTATTTTTTTTGAATAATTGTTTTTACTTTATTTGCCACAATCCAACAAGCTGTTTGTTCTTTTAAACTCAAATCAAAATAATTTGAAACTAATCTTTTTGGAACAATCAAAGAATGACCTTTTGAAACCGGAAATTTATCATAAAACGAGAAAACTGTTGCGGTTTCAACGATTAATTCTCTTGTTTCGTCTCCAATTAAAAATGGACTTAAATCTACGTTTCCTTTGTTTAAAGTTGTGTAATGCTCATATTCATATATTTCACAGTTTTCGTTCTTAAAAACGGACGAATAAGCCAATTTAATTAAACATTGATACGTTTCTTTCTTATGAACTTTATGAATTCTGAATCCTTCGTATTGAATATCTCGGCGAACAGCAAAATATGCTTTCCCATTTGGTTTTAATAGATTTGAAACGTTCATTAAAACTTCTGCTTGTTCTTCTGGAAGCAAAACATTTAAAACATAAAAGCACAAAATGGTATCGAATCTTTCGGTTGGAAATTCTGGAAAATAAAACGGATCATACCCAATAATATCAATTCCTTTATTTTTTAAAAGTTCAACATCTTTTCCGATACCGCAACCAAAATCAAGAACTTTCCCAATAATTTTTTTTTTATTTAATACAATTCTAGCTGGATATGATAGTGAAGTTCTTTCAATTGCAGTTAAATGGCTATTTGAATTTTGATTATTCATTCTTCATAAATAAAAAACCATTATTACTCGCAATTGTGATTAAAGGTTGAATTGTATTTGAAAAATTTTCTTTTTCAAAACTATCAATATTTGGAAAAATAGATAAGTATTCATCCATATATCTACTTTTTGAATTATGTTGTTTATTTATTTCAAAAGCTACTTTTTGTAAATCATAAAATTTATCAAAATATTTATCAAATAATGGTAATTTATTACTTTTAGAAGCATTAAATTTCTTTTCTATGGGTAACAAATTCCATATTAAATCATGCGAAACAAATGCATGCGGCACAAAATGATCTAGGGCATAATTCTTTGCATCAAAATATAATTTTGTCTCTGTAAAAATACATTGGATTGAGCCTAATTCTTTAAAAACTAATTTCCAGTATTGATTTGTCTGCTTGGTTAGTCCATTTCTAGTGACTGGTTTAATTAATTTATTTGGTATATCAGGAACATTAGGGTTTCTAGTTTGAAGGAATAATGCTAAATTCCAAAAACAAAAATCTTTGAGAATTTTTGCATTAGTTTTAATATAATTTATCCAAATTGGATTTATTATTACATGTTCATCATATAATCCGTAAAAGCATTCGTTTTCAAAATTTTGAGAACTATTATATATTCTTTTTTTGTAATTATAATTATTTTCATCTTTTAACTTTGGAAACCAAGGAGATAAAAACCAATGCGGGACATTAAGATTAAAATGTTTTAATGTTTTTTGAGTGTCAAATTTGTTTGAATTTTCTAAAATTGTAATCAGTTTTTCTTTTTTGATGTCAATTGATAAGTTTTCATATTTTAAAATACTTTCTACAGCATTTTGAATTAAATCTTGTTTTCCGAAAGAAACATGGAAATAATTTACAGTGTACCAAGAATTACTTATCATTCTGGAAAAAATAGCTCTTTTGTCAATAGTTGATTGACCTTTTTCAACTAATTCAATAATTGAAATTAGCCAATAAAATTTATATGTTGCTGAAGTATTAGCAAATGAAGAAGCTAATTTATTTATTGATAACGTATCTGAAAAAGGTAAGTTCATCAAATTTTGAGTTTGTTATTTGTCAATAATCTCAGAAATTATGCCCTCAACTTTTTTATTTCTTATTTTTATCATAATATTCTGTAATCTTTCAAAATTAACGTAATTCACTACAAAAATCAACAAGTAAACTTTTTAATTTTACGATAAATTAATATCAAGGAATCAATCTTCTTTTTTTGTCGTAACTTAATTGTAATCTTTCGATTTTAATTAATCAATAATTTAGTTATGGAACAAAAAAAATGGCTTTCGAGTAAGGAAACACAAAAAGCTGCAAATATAAAAGGCTGTGATTTAATGCACTATAGAATTCAAGGTAACCTTGAATTTGAAAAACGGGGTAATGCGTTTTTTTATTTGAAAGAAAGTATAGTAAAATTAAAAGAAAATCTTTCAAAAAATTGATTTCTATAAATTAAAATCAAAGCCTTTAGAACACAGTTTAGAGGTGTTAGGAATGTAGAATTCTTTCTTTTAAGACTAACTAATTTTATGGCCCATTACTGAATTTTATTCCGGAATTTTATACTATTTTAAAATCAACATTGATATTGATACAACAGTTACCACAATACAAATTACAAAAACCACAACAGCCCAAGAAGGATATATTTTAGCTTCCTTTATTTTATTGTTGAAACGATTTTCAAAACCTTCCATCATGTTTTTATGAATACTCATTTGTTTCTGATGTTCTTCAATGATGGATTTGTACTCGGTTAAATCCATTTTGATTTTGGTCGAGTTTATTTGCTCACTGATTTTTTCTAGTTTTTCAACGCCCTTGTTAAAATCATTGATTTCATTAACTAAGAGTGCTGTTAATTCTTCAAGCTTTGTCATAGTTGCTGTTTTTAAATTTAATATCCGATTCCTTTTTGTATTGCTTTTTTAATAATAAACTTTGTAATCTTCAGGGCTAAACTCGGTGTCAGGTCAACCACTTTACCAGCTAGTTTGATACTTACATTGTTTTCTTTTAAAATACTTTTACCTTGAATGCTTGATATTTGTTTTCCAATATTACCAACGGACATATTTCGGTGGATTTCACTGCCCTTTAGGTTATGCCCATTGAACTCAAACCGAAAGCCCTGTAACTTGTTTTGGTTGTTAATAGTTGGAATCACTTTTACCCCATTAACCTGCATTGTCTTTACATAATCATCAAAGGATCTAGGTTTAAATTGTTTCATCGTCAGATCATGACGGCGTTTAATTTCTGATCGGATTTCCCCTAAATTAAATTGCTTTTCAAACTGGACTTGTTTTACGGTGGTCAATCCCATTTGTTCCGCCACTTTTTCAGCAGCCAGCTGACTGCGTTTCCCTATAAAACTGTCGTTGTAGGCAACTCCATTAAAATCAATCCGGTTCACATATAAATGGATGTGGCGGTGTTCTTTGTCCTTATGTACAAAGGCAATGGCTTGCCGTTCTCCTAATTTCATTTCATTTATAAAACGTTTTGTGATTTCGTTCAGATCCTTTGTTTCTAATCGTTTGCCATCTTCTATCGTTGGACTGATTATAAAGGATATCGTGTTCTTTGTACAGTTGTGATTCTGGTCCTGGAGCATTTTAAACTCTTTGGTGATTTCTGCCGGAGAATCGCTATACAGGAATTCCTTTAGAACAATTTCGGCATCTTTTTCCTGATCCCATCCGTAGGACATGGAAGCTTTGGTATGTGATATGCTCTTTCCTTTTCCTATCATTCCTGGAATTTTTTAAGATGTACTTTAATTTCATTCGCCAAATCATAGACTTCTTGGGTCAATTTAGGATTCCGCTTTTTGAACATGTTGCCTATGGACTTAAAATTGTTGTGGTATTTAATCAGCATTTTATAAAGTGCGATGTGTTCATCCGTAAAACGTTCCGTGATTTCTATTTGAAATAGGCTACGCCGAATGTATTCACTTAAGCTCAATCCGCAACTGGTTGCCTTCACATTCAACAGCTTCTTTTCATAAACGGAGCATCGAAACTTAACGAGGTCACCTTTCCCCTTAAACACTTTTTTTCCTTTGCGACCAAGGGGAGCAAACGAGAATGTGTCCACAGGCACACATCTCGAATTCCTACCCACAAGCTTTTCGTTTTCCGATAGATCCTTTTCCAAATCAAGTTCCAAACTATCTGATTGACCGATTACTTCAGTAGGAATCATTAGAATCTGCTTCGGTTCATCTTTAAAATAAAAATCATTTTTCTCTTCCTTTTTCATGGCTTAATAGGTCGTTTAAATCTTTATGGTTTTTATAGAATGAACTTTTATCAATGACATGATTGTATGTACTGATTAAATATTGAGCAGCTTTTTTTCCAGCGTTGTCATTATCCAAATAGAGTTGCACCAATTCGTATTTACTTATGTGTTTTTCTATCTGTTTAATAAATGCGATGGAGTTTAAAATAATAATGTCTGAAATGTTCATCGTATCTTCATCTATGGTGGCAAGTGATAACAAATCGAACATACCTTCCAAAATGATTAATTGCTTATGATTGTTTTTAAGAGATGTATACGATTTTGGGCTGCTGCTGTTTTTATAGAACTTGTTTCGCAACTCCCAGCCATTTTTGTGGTTCTGTAATCCGATGGCAAAAAAATGAGCATTTTTATACCCATACCAAACCTCTTTACAATAGGCCTTGGCAATGGCTATTGAAATTCCCCTGGAACTTAGATATTGAATTAAGGCAGGATGTGTTAACTCTTGAATTTTGGTTATATCAATCTGGATTTCATTATCATTAAAAACCTTTTGCTGCTGAAATGAAAAATTTGTTATGCCATTGTTTAAATAGTCCAAGGTTTCCTTTATGGAACATTTTAAAATCTTACAAACTAAATCTATCACGTTACCACCTACACCTTCGCCATGGTCGTACCATCGGTTATTGGTTTTAGAGACTTTAAAAGAGGCTTGGGCTTCTGACCTGAAAGGACTCAGAAACCAAGCTTCTTTTTCCGTTGTCTTTTTTGGAAAGTGCCCTAATTTTTCCAGTGCCTTTACCACTGAAAAATTACGGGCTGTTTCACAATTTATTTTTCTTTTCATAAGCCAATGGTTTTTTAGCTGTTTTTTTTTGATGATTTGATGACAATACCCTCTAAAGCCCTTATATCACTGGGTTTAATCCATCATCGATTTGTCATCACATCATCATTTATGTTTTTTTCAACCTCTTTTCTATCATCATTATTTTTTTTGATGACAAAATGATGACAGTTTGATGACAGTCTTAGCCCTTATAAACATTGGGGTTTTACGATTCCGTCATCGTTTCATCAAAATTTTTGGTCAAGAAATCCTTTTCTACGGTAAAATATCTGCCTTTAGCATCCACCAAAGTCATATCGCCATCGGTCCAAATCACAAATTTTTGATATTTGTTCGAGTTCTCCTGATTGTTTAATTTCCAATCTGTTTTCAGTAATTTTCGCAATTGTGTCAAATCTGTTTTCACTCGGGTTTTGTTGAGTGCTAACAAGGCATCCATTGGACAGAGATCTACAGTCTCTATATCGAATTTTTCAAGCACACTCATAAGAATACTCGCCAGCTCCTTTTCAACCCGATTACGATTATTCTGAACCAGTTTTACCAATGCTTGGGTTTTAATTTGGTGTGCTGTAAACCACATCCGGGTTAAATGCCTAGAGCTTAGTTTTCTGTTTGATAAAAAATGCATAAAAGCTGGAATTTCCTTGATTAGGTTTTCAAGGAAGTTGGTTTGCTCTTTATCAACGGTTGGGATTTTAATTACCCAAAATCTGGTCTCATTGGCATCAATCTTTATAAAATTGTCTTCATTGTTACTACACAGAATAAACTTTCCAAAGAATTCCACTTCACGTTTATCCTTGCCTTTGGCTTCCAGCTTATTTATATTAGTAGTGCTCAAATATTTGATACGCTCTGTGAGCTCTTCTTTATTGAACAGAACTGCGTCAATACAGATTAAAAGTTTGTTCGCCCAATCGGCATTGAACTGGCTGCTAAAACTGTCATTGGTCAAATAGGTCAGGTTGTTTTCAAAGATTTCCTTGAGCCATTTTAAGAAGGTACTTTTTCCCGTGGAGCGTTCCTTGGAGACGAGGCAAAGGATAGGAAGTACCTGAATGGGTTTTAGATATAATAGCTGTAGATAATCCAAGCCCAATTCGTAGTGTTTACCAAAGATGTGTTTTACAAATTTTAAGGACAAAGAGATGTCTCCCTCTTTGGGCCCTTTGCCCAAAGGGGAATAGATGTTATAAAACCCTAAATATTCCTGTTTAAAATTTATATGGCTTGGAATACAGGTAAAGCCATCGTATTTCGGAATTTTACTTAAATGGTCTTTACCATGATCCTGTTTGATGGTTTCCATGTTCCAATGCACAAGGATCTCGTTAAAATGTCCGGCTATGGTTGGTGCCTTTACAAGTTTATAATAAGAGGTGCCAACACGTACATAGGGTATCTTTTCCATAATAATTGTTTTTATACCACAATTAAATCATGGTATAGGGTTAAACTAATTTGTTTTGAATTTTGAAAGTCTATGAAGTATTATTCCCTTCCATTTTGAAGTAACCAATCCTCAAGTTTCTTCTTCTCAAAAAAGAGCATTTTCCCGTTTGGTTTAGAGTGTGGAATTCTTCCTGAAGCTGTCAGTTTATAAAGGTAGCTTCTGGATATGCCAGTATAGTCACTAGCTTCGTCAAAGGTCAAGACCTCTTTGCTTCCTATAAGTAGTTTTTCTAAACGATCTAATCGTTCTAGTATTAAAATAGTGTCCATTTTTATTGTTTTATAGATTAATAAAATGAACAAAAGCGCTTTTGCTTTCCCTTACGGGATTATGGTAATAAAGGTATAAAACGTGGCTGTTGAAAGAAAAAATAAAATAGTTTAGTTATACACAAATATTTGACATACAACAAATTAACACAAACAGCAACAAATTTAATGGTATTTTTGGAGTAGAATTTTTTTTTATGTCATATGGCTACAAATGGCAACAAATTAAACGAGCAAAAACTGACATTTTATGGCAGTTTTTGAGTTATTAACAATGGAATTCACGGGTTTTGATAAATGGTGAGGTTTGAAAACGCAGATTTTGATAATTATAACATATTTAATTACAAAACATTACATCGTAAAAAATTATTAAAAAGTAAACATTTAAGATGAAATGAAACTAAATGAAAACAAATTAAACCAATTGGCATCAAATGGATGCAAATTTAATTAAATGCTTCTAGCGCGTGCAAATTGCGTGCAAATTAAAAAGGCTTTAAAAGGTAAAACCTTGTAAAGCCTTGCTATCACTGTGGAGAAGATGGGATTCGAACCCACGACCTCTTGACTGCCAGTCAAGCACTCTAGCCAACTGAGCTACATCCCCATTTAATTATTTTAATTCGCTTAACACTAAAACAGGTAAGCTACTGTTAAAATCTTTTTTATAAATCTGGTTTTTCTCCCATTTTTTCATAAAAAACCCTCTTTTTCTTCTAACTACACAAAGCATATCTGGATTGTGCGACTTATAATGTTCTAAAACACCATGATAAGTGGTTGGGTTTTCAGAATAACTTATTTCCGATACAATATTAGACAATTCATCGTTTATATTAAAATCTCCTTCAGAATAATATGGAGTTTTTACTAACAAAAGATTTACAACAGCCTTAAAATTATCTTTTATTGCTTTTAACGGGTTTAAAACGCCTTCTTTTTTTATTAGAGCCGATTTTACTGCCATTAAAATAGTTTCGATAGGCTTATAAACATAGCCATCTGGTATAATTAAGGTAGGAATGGTAGTTTGCTTAACGATTTTTCCTGATGTTTTTCCTAAAAACAAGTCTTCATCTTCAGAATAAATTCTAGGTTCTATTAAAATTAAATCAATTTCTGCTGCTTTACACGCCAATTCTATAGTATCTACAAACTTTCCTTTAAGCGCTTTTACAATAATTTCAACATTTTTTGTATTAACCTTAGATACCAAATCGTTTAAATAATCTAACGTATCTTGCTCCAAAATATGATCTATTTTTATCATGGTGCCTGCTTTGGTATATACATTATAGACTTGAACAACATAAAGTTTTGCTCCAAAGGCTTCAGCGAAATCTACAGCGTATTGTAAATTACTTAAGGCGTTTGTTGATGCTCCAACAGGTACTAATATATTTTTCATGATTAAAAATTTTCGACTTAATTTTGATGCAAAAGTAATCAAATAAATGATTCGTAAAGGAACTTACGCAGATATCGATAAAATTTTAGAGCTTACAAAAGCCTGCGCTGCTCAATTAATTGAAAAAAATATCTTGCAATGGAACCAACACTATCCTAATAAAGAAGTGTTTGTAGAAGATGTAAAACGCAACGAATTGTTTGTTCTAGAAAAACACCAAACCATTATTGGCTGCATTACCATATCAACCTTTATGGATCCTTTTTACAAACCCTTAAAATGGCTTACACCCAATACTAACAATATTTACATTCATAGGTTAGCGATACATCCTAATTATCAAGCGCGTGGTTACGCTCAAGAACTCATGAGTTTTGCAGAATCTTATGCTAGAGAAAACAATTATACATCCATTAGATTAGATACTTTTTCGCAAAACAAACGAAACCTAACATTTTACGAACAAAGAGGCTATAAACGTTTAGAAGGTATTTATTTCCCGAAACAAAGCGAATATCCTTTTTATTGTTACGAACTTATTATATGAGTATAAATATTAGTCTAAAACACATCAATAAATTAGCAATTCCCGCTTTAATTGCAGGCATATCAGAACCTATCTTATCAATTACAGATACGGCCATCATTGGAAATATTAATGTAAATGCCACCGAATCTTTAGCCGCTGTTGGAATTGTTGGCGCATTTATTTCTATGATTATTTGGGTTTTAGGGCAAACACGAAGTGCTATTTCATCGATAGTTTCTCAATATGTAGGCGCTAATAAACTAGAAAAAGTAAAAAACTTACCTGCTCAGGCTATTTTTATAATTACCTCGTTAAGCATTTTAATTATTCTATCTACTTATCCCTTCGCCAAACATATTTTTAAACTTTATAATGCCTCCAATTTAATTTTAGAATATAGCGTAGATTATTATAAAATACGTGTTTTCGGTTTTCCTTTCACCTTATTTACCATGGCAGTTTTTGGCACGTTTAGAGGCTTACAAAATACGTATTACCCCATGATTATTGCCATTATTGGTGCCTTAACAAATATTGTTTTAGACTATATTCTAGTATTTGGTATTCAAAATTACATTCCTGCCATGAATATTAAAGGAGCTGCTTATGCAAGTCTAGCCGCACAATGTTTAATGGCCTTATTATCGGCCTATTATTTACTTAAAAAAACAAGCATTCCCTTAAGATTAAGTTTTCCTTTAAACAAAGAAATTAACCGATTCATTATCATGATTCTCAATTTGTTTGTTAGAACCTTAGCATTAAACATAACACTTTATTTTGCTACGCGTTTTGCTACAGGTTACGGGGCAGCATATATTGCAGCCTACACGATAGCAATAAATTTGTGGTTTTTTTGTGCTTTTTTTATAGATGGTTATGCGAGTGCTGGTAATATTTTATCTGGAAAATTATTGGGTGCTAAAGCGTATAGCTCGCTTCTTAAATTAAGTAATACATTAATAAAGTATGGTATTGGTATCGGTATTGCCATGGCTCTAATTGGAGCCATATTCTATTATCCATTAGGACGTCTTTTTTCAAAAGACCCCGAAGTTTTATCCCTTTTTTACGATTCTTTTTGGATTATTCTACTCATGCAACCTTTATGCGCCATAGCGTTTATTTTTGATGGCATTTTTAAAGGGTTAGGCAACATGAAGCACTTAAGAAATGTATTGCTATTTTCTACATTCATCGTTTTTATACCCATTCTTTTTTGGTTAGATAGTATAGGTTATAAACTACATGGTATTTTTATTGCACTTACATTCTGGATTATTGCTAGAGGGATTCCTTTAATTGTGAAATTTAGAAAAACATTTAGGCCACTTTCACAAAACAACTAACTTTGTAATAAAATAACAAGCTTATAATATGCAGCTTTTTTGGGCTTTATTGCAAGACATCAACATTAAAGAAAAAATACAGAACGCACCTAATAAAGAATATGAAATAGGTGTTTTTATTGGCTCTATGTTGCCTTTTGTAATTCTTGTATTGTTAGCTTATTTTATTTACAGATACAATAAAAACAGAATTAATAAAGAATAATATGGATATTATGTCATTTATAAGTGGAAACGGATTGTTTCTAGTGCTAGCCCTTGTTTTAATAATTGTTTATTTTGTTAACCGTAGAAAAAGACGCTAATTAACGCGTTTTTAACCAACCCGTTATACTAAAGCGTTTGGTATGCACAGGTTTTACCTCGTGCTCAATTATCTGACTTTCAAAAATTACCACGCGCCCTGGAAATGGGTAAATAACTTTTTCAGTTTCTTTACCGTTTTCATCTAAATACAAGACCAGTTCACCGCCATTTTCTGGTAACCAACCGTCTTCATTTAAATAACAAACAAACGATAATTTGCGCCTATCATCATTCTGAAAGGTATCAATATGCCTCTTATAAAAAGTATCTTTCGGATAAATGGCGTAATGAAATTCTTTGTGTAAAATCCCTAAAAAACAGGTGGTATTTAAATAGCCAACTAAATCGTTAATCTTATTAAAAAACACCGTTTCGGTAGCATCTGCGTTCAATTCGTCCATCCACAAAATAAAATCGCCTCTAATAGATTTTACAATACTTTCGTTCAATCTATTACCAATTGCCGCCTTTTTAAACTCATCTTCATCGTACTTTTCTAAAAGCGATTGTCTTAAAAGCAACACCTCATCGCTTGTAAAAAAATCTTCAACAATACTAAACTGTTGTGTTCCTATATCCGAAATTATCTGTTCGTATAGTGAGTTTTCAACAAAATCAATAGCTTCAAAAAGATGACTCATAATTCGCGCATTTATATTGGATATTTCATAAAAAACGCCAATTAGCCGTCAAATGTAATCTAAAATCGTATTGCTTTTACAAAACGATTATCTTTGCATCTTAAATTCATCTATAATGAGCTTTATTCGCATTACAAAACTATTCTCTTTCGAAACTGGCCATGCACTTTACGGTTACGATGGCAAGTGCAAAAACGTACACGGTCACAGTTACAAACTCTCGGTTACTGTTATAGGAAAACCAATTTCAGATAAAACCAATGTAAAGTACGGCATGGTTATAGATTTTGGCGATTTAAAAAAAATTGTAAAAGAAGAGATTGTTAACGTATTCGATCATGCTACGGTTTTCAACAAAAACACGCCACACGTCGAGCTAGCTAAAGAACTCGAAGAACGCGGACACAACGTATTACTGGTAGATTATCAACCAACCAGCGAAATGATGGTAGTAGATTTTGCAAAAAAAATAAAGCGCCGTTTACCCGAAAATATCGATTTACATTCCCTAAAGCTTCAGGAAACCGATAGTTCTTTTGCCGAATGGTACGCTTACGATAATATTTAAAATATTTGGGCGTTCCCTTTCAGGTCGGGCTTTCCGCTAAATCTTTTTAAAACATTATAGCGAGGAGTGAGCAACGTTGCTATCTGTCAATTATTTACAAGAAAGTTAGTTTATTACTAGCCCGTTTTAAAAAGGATACCGCTGCAATCCCTAACGCGCTTGTCAGCTACGTTTAGTTCTAAAACAAATATTCGTGCATTTGTGGCTAATTTATTTATATTTACCCCATGAATATTCCCAAAGGAAAAAAAATATATTTCGCCTCCGATAACCATCTGGGAGCACCAACCATCGAAGCTTCTCGCCCGCGTGAAAAGAAATTTGTGGCGTGGTTAGACAGTATAAAACACGATGCAGCAGCCATATTTTTGGTAGGCGATTTATTCGACTTTTGGTTCGAATATACAACCGTGGTACCAAAAGGGTTTACAAGAACCCTTGGTAAACTAGCCGAAATATCCGATTCCGGAATTCCTATCTACTTTTTTGTTGGTAACCACGATTTATGGATGAATGGCTATTTTAAAGAAGAATTAAACATCCCTGTATTTCACCAACCTAAAGAATTCACCTTTAATAACAAAACGTTTTTTATTGGTCATGGCGATGGCTTAGGTCCTGGAGACAAAGGGTATAAACGCATGAAAAAAGTGTTTACGAATCCTGTATTTAAGTGGTTATTTAAATGGATACACCCAGATATCGGGATGCGTATCGCCCAATACATGTCTGTAAAAAATAAACTTATTTCGGGTGATGACGACGCGAAATTTCTAGGAGAAGAAAACGAATGGTTAGTACAATATTCTAAAGAAAAATTAAACCAAAAACATTACGATTATTTTGTGTTTGGGCACCGCCATTTACCTTTAGAAATTTCACTTAATGCAACATCAAAATACATCAATCTAGGCGATTGGATTCAATATTATACCTACGGTGTTTTTAACGGCGATACTTTTGAGTTAAAAGAATATTAATCTCTATCGTGTTCTTCCAAATCTTTAGTTAAATCTAGGTTTCTAAGCGTTTTGTTTCTTGCCCCAATGGTTAGAACAATTAACAACGTCATCGTACCTCCAAAAATTACGGCATTAACAGTTCCCATTAGTTTTGCCGTTAAGCCACTTTCAAAAGCACCCAATTCATTCGAAGAGCCAACAAACATCGAGTTTACTGCCGATACTCTTCCACGCATATGGTCGGGGGTTTTTATTTGCAAAATGGTTTGCCGTATTACCATCGAAACCCCATCGGTAACACCGCTAAAAAATAATGCTAATACAGAAACCCAAAATATGGTTGAAAACCCAAAAACGATAATGCAAACTCCGAAGCCGAAAATAGCCCCTAATAATTTCTTCCCTGCATTTTTACTAATTGGAAGATATGCCGTAAACAGCATTGTTATAGACGCTCCTACAGCAGGCGCTGCTCTTAAAATACCAAAACCTTCGGCGCCAACCTTTAAAATATCTTGCGCATAAACTGCCAGTAAAGCAATGGCACCACCAAATAATACAGCTACCATATCTAAGGAAATCGCGCCTAAAATAGCTTTTGTTTTAAATACAAACCGAACCCCTTCTTTTAAACTTTCAATCACTGGCTCGCCAATTTTCGGATTTAATATGGGCTTCCTCTTAATAAACAACAACACCATCAACGAAAATATTACCAACCCAAACACAATACATAATGCCCAATGCACGCCAATCCATTTAATAGAAAAACCTGCAAATGCAGGTCCTAAAACAGATGCCACTTGCCATGTAGAACTGCTCCAAGTAGCGGCATTTGGGTATATTTTTTTTGGGACAATTAGCGCCACCAAACTAAATATGGTTGGTCCAAAAAAGGAACGCAAAAACCCGCCAAAAAACACCAATGCATAAATACTGTATAAAATGGTTTTGGTAGACCATTCTGCAACGATTTCTGGCCATGTTAATAAAAACAACCCAAAACTAATTAATGAAAAAGCGGCAATACAGATGGCTAGAAGGTTTCTTTTTTCTTTTTGGTCTACTATATGACCCGCAAATAAAGCCATGGTAAACGCCGGAATAATTTCCATTAATCCTATTAAACCAATAGCCCAAGGATCTTTTGTGATTCTATAAACTTCCCACTCAATAATAATAAACTGCATAGACCAACCAAAGACTAATGCAAAGCGCAATAGCAAAAAGATATTAAATTCTTTTATTCTTAAAGCAGCATAAGGATCTGTTTTTGCCATATTTTATATCCCTGAGAAAGCGGGAATCTGTTTTATTAATACCTACACGCTTATAAAATCCTTGCAGGATATGGTAAATGTATTTTATTTTTTAAAAACTAAAATTACTTAATATCCCTTAATTTAAGTTGTAACGAGACATTGCCTTGCCATTCGTTTTCATCTATAGAGTAAACGGCTTTAAATGGTTGTCCGTTTAAAATAATATTAAGTTTATCTCCCATGCCAAAACCAATAGCCACTAAACTATTCGATTGAGGCTGTTTAACCGTTATTCTTAAATGCGTCTTGTCTTCACCAACACACCTTCCATAACCGGTATCTAATAAATCTTCGGTCATAAAAACAGGTGTCATATTACTTGGTCCGAACGGAGCAAATTGTTTTAATATTCTGTAAAATTTGGGCGTTATATCTTGTAAATCTATTTTAGTATCAATTTTAATTTCGGGCGTCAACAGGTTTCTATCTATGGTTTTTGATACGACAACTTCAAAAGCTTGTTTAAACGCTTCATAATTTTCTTCTAAAAGCGTTAATCCTGCTGCGTATTTATGGCCACCAAATTGTTCAATATATTCACTACAGGCTTCAATAGCATTATAAATATCAAAATCGCGAACCGAACGTGCCGAAGCCGCCAATTTATCGCCACTTTTTGTAAAAACTAAGGTAGGTCTGTAATAGGTTTCGGTTAATCTAGAAGCCACAATACCAATAACGCCTTTATGCCAATCTTTATGGTAAACAACAGTAGTAAGGCGGTCCTGTTCGTTTTGTTCTTCAATTTGCTTAAGAGCTTCTTCTGTAATTTGTTTATCTGTTTCACGTCGTTCCAAATTATAATCATTAATCTCTTCAGCATATTTGTTGGCTAAGGCTTCATCTTCTTCGGTTAACAATCTTACGGCATAATTCCCATGCTCCATACGTCCGGCAGCATTGATTCGGGGAGCCACAATAAAAACGACGTCTGTAATGGTTAACTCTGTCTTTTCAACTTTATCGAGAATGGCTTTAATGCCTGGTCTTGGATTGGTATTTATTACTAACAACCCAAAATAGGCTAGCACTCTATTTTCGCCGTCAATAGGTACGATGTCGGCGCCAATTGCAGCGGCCACTAAATCTAAGTACTCGGTTAAATCATCAATAGTTTTCCCGTCTTTTTGAGCAAGTGCCTGCAATAATTTAAAACCAACGCCACAACCACATAATTCTTTATAGGGATAAGTACAATCGTCTCTTTTAGGGTCTAAAACAGCAACAGCATCCGGTATTTCGTCTCCTGGCCTGTGGTGGTCGCAAATAATAAAATCGATGCCTAATTTTTTGGCATAAGCGACTTTATCGACAGACTTAATACCGCAATCGAGCGCAATGATGAGTGTGAAATTATTCTCTAATGCGAAATTGATGCCTTTGTAAGAAATGCCATAACCCTCATCATATCTATTAGGAATATAGGTATAAACTAAGTTGTATTTCGATTTCAGGTACGACGACATCAAAGCCACGGCAGTTGTGCCGTCCACATCATAATCGCCATAAACCAAAATATTCTCTTTATTAGCAAATGCCCTTTCAATTCTGGCAACAGCTTTATCCATATCTTTCATTAAATACGGATCATGTAAATTGTCTAAACTTGGTCTAAAAAAAGCTTTCGCCTCTTCGTAAGTTTCAACACCACGTTGCAACAATAAAGCAGCGATTACCTCATCTACCTGAAGTGCTTTTTGCAGTGCTTCCAGTTTTTTCGTTTCAGGTTTGGGTTTTAAAGTCCAGCGCATGTAATTAATTGAAAAGTTACAAGTTTAGAAAGTATAAATTTTGGTGCTGTGATTTATTTTTTATGAAAATGTGTTTCGATAGATACTGTGGCAAACTGACGAAACATTTCCATAACACCGCAATATTTCTCGACCGATAAATCGACCGCTTTTTGAAGTTTCTTTTCGCTTAATTGGTCGCCGTAAAAATGAAAATGCATCGCCACCTTATCGTAATATTTTGGATGCTCTTCGGTAAGATTTGCTTCAATGTCTATTTTAAAATCGGCAACATCCAGCTTCATTTTTTTTATAAGTGACGCCACGTCTAATCCTGAACAACCCGCTAATGCCGACAACATTAATGCTTTGGGGCGGTAGCCTTCACCATGTCCGTCGTTTTCTGGACCTGCATCAATAAACAAGTTATGCCCTGAAGGATTGGTGCTTTCAAACTTCATGTTACCCAACCAAGTTGTTGTTATAAGATTCGTCATTTTTATAATTTTTAGGTTATTCGAAACCTCAAAAATACTACATATTAATTTAAAAAATAACCTTTATGGCAGCCATTAATAGCTTTTTATTAACGCTTTACTTTTACATCTGCATCACTTTTCTAATCAGTACCTTTTTAACGCTTTCAACATAAAAAAACACCCTAATAATTATCGCGAAGCCACTCGAAAACAGCTTGCATTCGTTTCTTTACTTCAGCCGTTGGCACCGTAAAATGATTGTTCATAAAACTAAAAATTAAGGTTTTTCCTGAATTTGTTAATAAGTACCCGCTTAAGGAGTAATTATTATCTAACGACCCAGATTTTGCGTAGAGGTATGGTTTTGTGTTGCCCTTATAATAATTTTTTATGGTACCAGATTGTCCCCCTACAGGAAATAAATTAAACAAACGTTCTTGAGGAAGTTCTTTGTACAATCTATCTAAAACTTGAACAAACGATGTAGGTGTAAACAAATTATATCTGCTTAAACCAGAACCATCCACCCAGCGGGGTTTTTGTTTTAAATCTTGTAATTGATTATTTAACACAAGGACTCTAATCGCCGCTGGACTTAATGTATCTGAAATTGTTGACGATGCAAGAATCAAAATTTGTTCTGCCAAAAAGTTATCACTAACAAGCATCATTCGTTTATACAAAGAATCCGAAGGAACACTATAAGCAATATGCTCCATTTTTTCACCCGAATAATTAGACAAAGAAACTTTTTCTGGTAAAATAGCGTTCCATAATTTGGAAACTAAAATCGTATCAATAACCATAGGAACTTCTATGGTTTCTTTTTCATTGGCATTAAAAAAGAACGAGTTTTCATTATATTTTCTGCGTTTTGGAGCCTTCGACAATTGAATGTTATTTTTTAAAGTACTTGGGATACTTTTTAAACTATCTTGATTGCTAATTGTTAGCACATTACCATACATTGGAAAACTACTTCTCTCCGGACTAAAATAAGCGTCATAATCTTCCCAAGCCCAACCAGGACCGAATTTGTCTTCCGATAAATTGTTTAGAACTAGATTTACTTTTTTAAATTTCTCAGCCATTTTTAAGGCGGTACTATCATTAAAATATGGGTGTAAAAAAGTAGGGTCGCCAGTACCTAAAATACTGATGCCATCTTCTTTTACACTGTATTTAAAGGCTGGTATTTTTTCTGGCAATAGCGATAATGCGGAATATAGTGTGAAAATTTTAGCGTTGCTTGCAGGCACGAAAAATTTATCGGCATTATACTTAAAAATGGTGTCTTTTGTTTTGGGATTATATACCAATATTCCTGTAAATTGGTTGTTAAAAAAATCGTTGTTTATCTCTTCAGAGAGTTTCTTAGAGACAAAAGTAGGTTTGCACCCACAAATTAGTACCGCAAAACATATTAAAATGATACTTCTTTTTAATCGACGCATAACGAATTTGGCATTTATCAGGATCTTACAAATTTCAATTTTATCTCATTGACATAATTATCAAAAAAAATTGAGTTTATTGATAAAAATGTAAGCTTTTTGAATAAAAACGTATTATATGACAGAAAAATAGGGTCAGTTTTTTTATATATTTGAGTGAATAACAATCTAATTTTCTTTATATGAAAAAAAAAACGACCCTCCTTTTTCTTGTTTTTTTTACGACCGCATATACTGCCTTGTTTGCCCAAAACATTACGGTTAGTGGTACGGTAACAGATGCTTCTAATGTACCTCTCCCAGGTGTTAATATTCAAGTGCAAAACTCAAGTGGCGGAACGGCAACAGATTTTGACGGGAAATATAAAATTTCGGCAAAACAAGGTGATTTATTAATATTTTCATTTTTAGGTTTTAAGACCAAAGAAGTATTGGTCCGAAAGGCTTTAATAAATGTAATCTTAGAAGAAGACGCCAGTAAACTTGATGAAGTAGTAATTACAGCATTTGGTATTAAAAGAAATGAAAAAGAATTAGGATATTCTGCTACCACCATTCAGGCAGGTGATGTTAATACCGCCGGAAGAAGCAATGCAATTTCTGCATTACAAGGTCAGGTTGCAGGTTTAAAAATATCCAAAACTTCAGGGTCTGTAGGTAGTGGTTTTGATATTACCATTAGAGGACTTTCTTCTATGAGTCCATCGGTAAGTAGCCAACCTTTAATTGTTGTAGATGGGGTTGCTATTAACAACGATTCTTACGTGCCAAATTTAACAGGTAGCGGAGAAAATGCCTGGGTGTCTAGCAGCGAAAAATACTCTGCGACATCGCGGTCTAACGATATAAATCCAGACGACATTGAATCATTCAACGTTTTGAAAGGTGCTGCTGCTACCGCTTTATATGGAATTAGAGCTGCTAATGGTGCTATTATTATTACCACCAAAAAAGGAAAAGAAGGTAAAGCATCAATAGTTGTTTCTAGCTCAATCTCTTCGAGTAATGTAAAAAAGACCCCCAATTTACAATATGTTTTTAGAGAAGGAAGATATGGAAGACCATACAGACTTTACACGCCCGAAACAGAAGATGGTTATACCTTAACTGGTGTAGGTAGTGGTAATGGTCCATATTCTTGGGGAGTTAGATACACCGATGACAGCTTTGAGTATAACGGTACCGTGGTAGATTTATCGAACGATAGATCTTACAACCCTTTTGACGATGTATTTAATACTGGGATTGATAAGAATGTGAATGTTAGCATTTCTGGAGCTTCAGATAAATTTAATTATTTTGCCTCTGCTTCAAATACCAGTGAAGAAGGCATTATTCCTGGAACCGATTATGGCAAAACTACCATTAGATTAAATTCTGGATACCAAGCAACAAATTCTTTTAGAATGGATGCTTCTATAAGTTATTCCAAATCAGATTCACGAAAACCAACAGGAGGCGACAAATCTATTATGTCTGCTCTTGGGTATTGGACACCAACATTTCCTATATCAGACTTTTTAAATCCTGATGGTTCTAGAAGAAATCCATACCCTGGATTTATTGACAACCCATTGTACAATGCCAAATATAGTTCGTTAAACGAAGATTCTAATCGCTGGCTTGCCAATACAAAACTTATATGGTCTCCAACGGAATGGGTTAACGTAAGTTATTCGGCCCAAATAGATAATTACAATTCTATTTTTAACCGTTTCGTGGCTCCAGATTTAGATGAAGGTGCTGGCGAAAACGGATTCATTGTCAATCAAAATGTGAATTTCACAGGCTTAGAATCGAACCTTTTAGTCAATTTTACCCACGATTTTTCAAATGACATTACCTCATCTTTACTTTTAGGTAATCAAGTGTCTGATAAACAATGGGTGTCTAATAGACAATACGGCGAAGATTTATTATTCCCTCGTGTAAACCACATAAGTAACACACAAACAGGCTTTGCTGTATCAAACGATGTTACAACCTACAGAGAAGTTGGTGTTTTTGCCGAACTTAAAGTAGGGCTATACGATCAGCTTTTTTTAACATTCACAGGAAGAAACGACTGGCTATCAACGCTACCGTTTAAAAACAATTCTGTATTCTACCCTTCTGCTAGTTTAGCTTACGATATTCATAGTTTGTTTTCAAAAGATTCAAATTCTGCCTTTTCATTTGGAAAAATACGTGTTGCCTATGCCGAAGCAGGTAATGGAACTGGATTTGGTTTAAGTGGTCGCCCTTATTTTTCTGTAGATAGCGATTTCCCATGGAATGGTGTGGGTGGTTATGAACTGGACGACCAGTCTAGCGACCCTAATTTACGCCCAGAGAGAACAAAAGGCTGGGAGTTTGGTGCCGATTTCCGCTTTTTCAATAATCGTATGCGTATAGATTACGCCTATTTTAACAATAAAGTAACCGACGCTATTTTCCCTGTAAACACCCCTCCAACCTCTGGCTATACGTCTTACTTAAGAAATGCAGGAACGTATAACACCTTTGGTCATGAAATATTAATAAGCGGCGATATTATAAAAACAAACAACTTTACTTATTCTATCGATTATACATTTTCTAAAAATGATGGTAAAGTTACAAGCTTACCAGACGATGTGCCTTATATCGATTTTGTAACCCCAGATCCAGACCCAACAGGAGCAAATTTATATTTACAACCTAAAGAAGGCGATCGCATTGGATCTATTTATGGATACCTTTCCAATAGAACCGAAGATGGCGAATTAATACTTGGAAGTAATGGTTTACCAACTACAGATTTTAATAACAAGGTAATTGTTGGGAATTCTACCGAAGACTTTACCATGGGATTTGGCAATACAATAAAATGGAAAAATTTTAATTTTAATTTCTTATTTGAATGGAAAAAAGGCGGTGATAAATACTCATGGACTAGTTATATTAACAACAGAATGGGTAGTTCAGAATATACCTTGCAATTTAGAGAAAACGACACTTACGTGTTTGATGGTGTAATGGCAGATCCTAACAATGCGGGTGCTTATATTACAAATACTACGGTGGTCGACACATCGCCTACATCATCTGCATTGTATAATCTTTTTAACACCACCGCATATTGGAGAAGAAATGCCGAAGTACTACTACAGGATGCTTCTTGGGTTAAACTTAGAAACATAGGATTATCATACACCTTAAAAGGAAATCTTATAAGTAAGAGTATTGATAATATTACCCTTAATGCAAGTGCTAACAATATTTTAATTTGGACACCTTTTGATGGGTATGATCCCGAAGGAAGCGATTATAGCGCCGGAAGTAATATTAATGGCTTTACAGGAAGAAGCATTCCGTTGGCAGAATCATATTCGTTTAGTGTTTCATTCAAATTTTAAAATTGAAAAATATGAAAAAATATATAACAAACTTAACGCTAGTTGTTTCTTTGATATTTATGGCTAATAGTTGTGATAACTACTTAGATGTTAATACACCATCTGGCGTTCAAGACGAGGCCATATTAGAGATGAACAATATTATAGCCCCCGTTATGAAAAATACCGTTTTGGCCAACTATTATGCCGCTACTGTATTTGGAAATTACGTTCAAAATTTTGGAAGCTACGGATTTGGTGCCAGTGGTTATACCTCACTATCCGGTACATGGAATATTATTTATACAGATATTCTACCAGATATTCGCGTTTTAGAAAGTAAAGCTACCGAAAATGGAGCGCTGCATTATGGCGCAGTAATTAAAATTTTGGAAGCCATAAACATAAGTTTTGCCGTTGAATGTTGGGGCGATGTCGCATATTCTCAAGCGGCCAATCCTGATGCATATCGCTATCCTGCTTTAGATGATGGAGAAACAGTTTACAATCAAGCTTATGCGTTATTAAATGAAGCAATTGCTGCCTTAGAAGCGCCAGATAATTCTGGTTTTACCTTAGGATCTGAAGACATTATTTATGGTGGTGGAACGACTGGTTTTAGCAAATGGCTTAAAGCAGCATATACTTATAAAGCGAGAATGCAGCTAAAAATGATTAAAAACGGAGGCACTACAGCATCCGATGTTTTAACCTCTTTAGCCAAAGGATTTACTTCGAATGCCGATGATTTTCAGTTAAATTATCCAGATGATAAAATCAATCCTTTTTACAGCATTAACGTGGTGCAAAGAAGCACATCAAACTTTTATTATGCGCTTAACGATCAGCTTATAAGTTTAATGAATGGAAATCAATACCCGTTTATTACAATAACCGAAGACCCAAGATTATCTGCTTTGTTTGTAAAGGAAACAGGCGTAGGAGTAGCTGCTCCGGTTGGAACACCTTGGCGCGGTTTTATGAATGGTGGAGATGGCGAATCGTCTGATGGTTTTTCTGGAAACGTGTATTACAAAGATGGCGGTTTTTTAACTTCTAGCAATTCGCCTTTAATTTTACTCACTTATTCTGAAGCCCTATTTATGAAAGCTGAAGCTGAGTTTTTAGCTAATGGCGGCAGCACCACAAGTTCTGGAACTACCGCTGCGGGTTATACCGCTTATTTAGCAGGTATTCAAGCAAATATGAGTAAATTAGGTGTTGATGGCACTGCATATTTAGCAGATGCATCAATAGCTGTGGGGCAAGCCAATTTACAGCTTAACAACATTATGCGCGAAAAGTATATTGCAAACATTCATAGTACTGAAACGTTTAGCGATTTCCGTAGATATAATTTCTCTTCGGATGTATTTAAAGGTTTAGCTCTAAGAATACAACAACCAGATGACGAATATCTTGGTAAATGGTATGTGAGAGCTATTTATCCAACGTCTGAAACAGACTCAAATCCTAATATTCCATATAACGAGAGTAGCTCGGTTGTAGATATTTGGTTATTTGAATAGTCTAAAAACCAAATGCCCAAAACCCCGCTTATTAATTTAAGTGGGGTTTTAATTTAATACCTCTTTTAATTTTTCCAAATCCTGAAAAGTATGACTCGCCGTAATAACAATTCGGCTCATCGTTTTTTTATAGGTTGGATATCTAAAATTGGTTATGATTATGCCCTTTTCAAATAAATTTTCAAATATTTTTTCGTCTTCACAATAAATAACGGGATAGTTTTTATCGAATTTAAAATCGCTATTTAAATGCAAGCCATCAAACAAAAAATTTAAATTAGCTTGCAATTTGTTTCGCTGTGCTATATATAAATCTTGCGATACCATAAATGCCTCTAAATAAGCTGGACTTATACTAGAAGAGGAAATAAAATCGGATTCATTTTTTAAAGCATCAATAAAGTATTTGTCGGAAGCCACAATCCCTCCCGAAATTCCTAATGCCTTGCCCAAAGAAGACACCATAATTTTCCTCACCAGATTTTTATTTGAAATGGTTTTGAAAACCCCTTCAATATTACGACCTACAATGCCTAAACTATGAGATTCGTCCACCACCAAGGTTATTTTTTTGTTGGAAGGAATGGCGTTTAAAAATTCAAAACTTGTGGGTGTTACTTCTAAACCGAGAAAAGCATCGGCAGTAATCACTATGTTTTCTGTTACAGAAGTTAGCAAGTTTGGATGCAATTGATTATTTATAAATAAGGGCAGACTCTTACTTTGCAAAATGGCTGGATGCGTTTTCGGGTAGTGATAAAACCTGTTGTCTGTTTTAGATAAATATTCTACTACCAATTTGCCAGCTAAAGTACCCGACGAACAAGTAACCGCCGCTTCAGCCCCAATTAATTTTGCAAAAAGCTGTTCTGCATCATTAAAAATGGCGAGCTTAATATTGGCATTTCTAGAACTTCCGTAGGCCGTACCCCATTTTTTTATTCCCGTAATAAAGTTTTTCTGAAAATCTGGATGTGTAGTCAACCCTAAGTACGAAGTCCCTCCAAAGTATAAATACGGTTTGCCTTTTACAAGTATTTCTCTATCAGGAAATGTATCAATAATCATAAAGACTAAATTAAAGAAACACCGGTTCCGTTTAAATCACTGTAAGTCGCTACGCCATTTTTAATAGTGACACCCTCGGCTATGTCCTGATCTAACAACAAAGCGCCATCCATATCTACATAATCTAATAGCGGTAATAAATGGGCAATGGCCGAAATACCCACCGAAGATTCGGTCATACAACCTACCATGGTTTTCATGTTGAGTTCTTTAGCATGTAACAACATACGCTTTGCAGATGTTAACCCTCCACATTTTACCAATTTTACGTTAATACCATGAAAATGATTATAACAGCGCGCCACATCGGCTTCTACTTGACAGCTTTCGTCTGCAATAACGGGTAAAACCGATTTTTTAAACACGTCTTTATGTCCATCCCAATCGTCGGCTTTTAAAGGCTGTTCTAAAAATTCAACCCCAAGCGTTTTTAAAATTTTAGAGTTTTTAACGGTCTCATCAACCGTCCAGCCACAATTTGCATCAATTCTAAAAATGGCATTTGTATGTTTTCGTAATTCGGTAACAATTTTAATGTCTTCTTTAGTGCCTAATTTTATCTTATAAATAGGCCAAGGCATCTCCTTCATTTTAGAAACCATTTTCTCGACCGTATCAATGCCGATGGTGTAATTAGTTAACGGATTGTTTGAGATATTATAACCCCAAAGTTCGTATAGTTTTTTGCCTTGTTTTCGCGCATATAAATCGTTGTAAGCCAAATCTAATGCGCACAGCGCAAACATATTATGTTTTAAATGCGGGTACATGTGTTGCCAAAATGTTTCTGGAGAACTATGTGATGCTGCTTCTATTTCGGGTTGAATGTCCGTAATGGCATCTATCATTTTTTGAACTGTAACATTGTAATACGGATTGGAGGTAGCTTCTCCAAACCCTGAAAATTCGCCATCGTTTAATTCTACAATCAGCGTTGGTTGTATGTTGTATGACTCTCTTGAAATTGAAAATGTATGCTTTAATTTTAAATTGAATGATCTTAAAATAACTTTCATAAAAACCTTTAAATGATTGATGAAAGTTAATAAAATTATACCTTTGAGTATAATGAAATTTTAAAAATATGCCTCTAGTAAAACCACTTTCTCCGGACCATGATTTGGAAACCCAAAAACTAGCCGAATTCTTTAACGAAACACTCGGTTTTTGTCCGAATTCGGTACTCACCATGCAGCAAAGACCAGCCATTTCTAAGGCGTTTATAAATTTAAACAAAGCCGTAATGGCGAACGAAGGACGCGTTACTTCTGCCTTAAAACGTATGATTGCCTGGGTAAGTAGTAATGCTACCGGTTGCAGGTACTGTCAGGCGCATGCCATACGTGCTGCAGAGCGATACGGCGCCGAACAAGAGCAACTTGATAATATCTGGGAATACCGCACGCACCCAGCTTTTAGCGATGCAGAGCGAGCTGCGTTAGATTTTAGTTTAGCGGCATCGCAAGTGCCAAACGCTGTAGATGAAGATATAAAAAAACGCTTGTACGAGTATTGGGATGAAGGAGACATTGTGGAAATGCTCGGTGTTATTTCACTCTTTGGGTATTTGAACAGATGGAATGATAGCATGGGAACCACTATTGAAAGTGGCGCGGTAGAAAGTGGCGAACAGTATTTAGGAAAACATGGTTGGGAAAAAGGGAAGCACCATTAATTCCTGCGAAAGCAGGAATCTCTCGTTTGCCACGAATACACGAACGTTTTTCAATGTTTTTATCTCCATATAGGATTTAAAAACATGACTGTTGTTAGTTGCTTTATATTGGTTAAAATGGATATAGCATTGGCATCCTAACTTACCAAATTGGACGAATCTTATTTCAATTTCAAGGGTTCTCCTTCAAAAGTCACCCCATCAAACCCCGTTTTCATAAAATTTCTAATGTTTTGATGTCCGGTACCATTTGGGTCTTTTAGAACATCTTCAAAATAAAATCTTCCAAAACATGCCAAGGTATCCTCTTTTGTAAAGCCGTGCAATTTGGCAAATGCCAATAATTTACATGAACCCGAATTTTCTCCTGCCTTGTTTTGTAATTCGCCATTTTTAAAAGCGGTTGGCGTAAAATTGTAGTTTGTGTCTATTGCCGCCATGGTTTCAGAAAACTCAACAGTACTAGGTTTCGTTTTCAGTTTATTTATAAATTCCTTTATGTTCATGAATATTTATTTTTTTCCTGCAACCACAATTACTATCTCTCCTTTTGGTGGTTTGTTAGTGTAATGTTCCAAAACTTCTTTGGCGGTGCCTCGTATGGTTTCTTCGTATAATTTTGTCAATTCTCTAGATACCGACACTTCTCTATCGTCTCCAAAATACTCGCAAAAATGACTGAGCGTTTTAACCAATTTATGCGGAGATTCATAAAAAATAATGGTTCTGCTTTCTTCGGCAAGCAATAGCAATCGTGTCTGTCTGCCTTTTTTTACGGGCAAAAAACCTTCAAACACAAATTTATCATTAGGCAATCCAGAGTTCACTAATGCTGGCACAAAGGCAGTTGCCCCCGGCAAACAATCAACCTCAATATTATTTTCTATACAGGCGCGGGTTAATAAAAAACCAGGATCTGAAATAGCCGGAGTTCCGGCATCGCTAATTAATGCCACGGTGGTTCCGCTTTTTAATTTTTGAATTAAGTTTTCAACCGTTTTATGCTCGTTATGCATATGATGACTTTGCATGTGTGTTGAAATTTCAAAATGCTTTAAAAGCTTTCCAGATGTGCGCGTATCTTCGGCAAGAATTAAATCGACTTCTTTTAAAACTTCAACAGCTCTAAAAGTCATGTCTTTTAAATTCCCGATGGGTGTTGGTACAATATAGAGTTTACTCATTAACTAAATCGGCTTTCTAAAATTTGAAGAAAACGTGTTTCAAATTCTTCTTTTTTATCCCAGTTGTTATAATCTGGTTTCACAATATTGATTAAAAAATCTTTGGCGTTTGCGAACGAATCGAAAGAATTTAACTGAGACATTACACGTTCGTAATCTTCACTTTTTCCGTCGAACAAATGTTTTATAAAAGCTATTTTATCGTTTAATCCTATATTAAATCCACCAACTTTTAATTTATCGTTTAACGATTTTTTTTCGGTAGAAATGCTTGTTTGATTTTTGGTCACCGGTTCAAAAACAGGCATATTTTTAAACCCCGACATTATTTCGTCAAAGTCTGTTTCTTTATGTTTTTGTTTGATAACAGTTTCTTCTAAAACGGCTTCAATCTCGTCTGCTTCCTTTGGCATTTGTGCCACCATATCCTTAATGGTTTCAATGCCATGTTCCATAATATTATCGTCTTCTACTTCATCAAGATTTACAAATATTCTGTCTTCTACTTCTATGTTATCGCTAATTTTGTTGTTGAAAGTGCTATTGATGGTGTCGTAAAAAGAAGTACCACTTCCAATGGTGGGCAAATCGGCATCCAGATTTTCGTTAGCAAATTTTAGCACCGATAATTTTTCAAATAGTACCGCTACTTCGGCGTGCATTTTAATTACATCTTCCTTTCCTTTCAGCTTAAGAATTCTATGAGCTATACTCACCAATTCAGACTCTAACTTCTTCTTCATTTTAATAATTTTTAAATTAATGCTATTTAGGCATTTGATTTTTAATAAATTTACGCCACCTTTATAAAAACGAATAATCGCTTTATTTTAGTGCTAAAATTACAAAATGTTTCTCGAAAATACGGTAAATCATAAAGAACAATTTGGATGGATTGAAGTTATCTGTGGCTCCATGTTTTCTGGAAAAACGGAAGAATTAATCCGCCGGCTTAAACGTGCTCAATTTGCAAGACAAAAAGTTGAGATTTTTAAGCCTACCATTGATGTGCGCTATAACGAAAACATGGTGGTATCGCACGATGCCAACGAAATTCGCTCAACACCTGTTCCGGCGGCAGCCAATATTCCTATTTTAGCCGATGGTTGTGATGTAGTTGGAATAGACGAAGCCCAATTTTTTGATGATGAAATTGTTCGTGTTTGTAACGATTTGGCCAATAAAGGAGTTCGTGTTATTGTGGCGGGTTTAGATATGGACTTTAAAGGCAATCCGTTTGGCCCCATGCCTAACTTGATGGCGACAGCCGAATATGTTACCAAAGTACACGCCGTTTGTACAAGAACTGGTAATTTAGCCCAATACAGTTATCGTAAAGCTAAGAATGATAATTTAGTTTTATTAGGCGAAGTAGACGAATACGAACCTTTAAGTAGAGCCGCTTATTACAAAGCAATGATGCGCGATAAGGTTAGAAACATGAAAGTGAATGACGCCGAAGAAGTACCTTCAAAACCAAATACTCCAGATGCCTAAAGCACAAGAAACCTTACTTGAAATCGATTTAAATGCATTAAAACATAATTTTGACCATTTAAAATCGAGACTGAATAGCAATACCAAATTCATGGCAGTAGTAAAAGCTTTTGCTTACGGAAGCGACGCTTGCGAGATTGCCAATTATTTACAAAAACTTGAAGTCGAATATTTTGCGGTAGCGTTTGTACACGAAGGCGTGCAACTACGCAATGCGGGCATCACAAAACCTATTTTAGTATTGCATCCGCAGGCGGCCAATTTTAAAATTTTAATTGATAATTGCCTAGAACCCAATTTGTACAACGCTAAAATTTTAAACCAATTTATTGCTGTTGCTTCTGCAGAAAATCAAACCAATTATCCGGTTCATATTAAATTTAATACAGGCTTAAATCGTTTAGGATTTTCGGAAACTGATGTAGATTACCTCAGCACAACCGTAAAGAAAACAACAGCTATTACCGTTAAATCAATTTTTTCGCATCTTGCTGCGAGTGAAGATTTAAATGAAAAAGAATTTACTTTAAACCAGATAGCGAAATTTAAACGAATAGCCGACAGCATTACAAAAGCTCTAAATTATAAACCATTACTTCATATTTGTAATACTTCGGGAATACTTAATTACCCCGAAGCACATTTTGATATGGTTCGATCGGGCATTGGGCTTTACGGCTTTGGAAATTCAGCAAAAGAGAACAAAAATTTCAAACCAATAGGCACATTAAAAACTATTATATCTCAAATTCACACCATTCAAAAAGGCGATTCGGTTGGTTATAATCGTGCTTATACAACAGATTCTGTGATAAAATCTGCAACACTTCCAATTGGTCATGCTGATGGTATTGGCCGACAATATGGAAAAGGAAAAGGCTATGTAATAATTAATAACCAAAAAGCACCAATTTTAGGAAATGTGTGTATGGATATGATTATGGTAAATGTTACCGATATTGACTGTGAAGAAGGTGATGAAGTTATTGTTTTTGGACCAAACGCAACTGCCGAAGCATTAGCAGAAACCGCTAACACCATTTCTTACGAACTTATTACGGGTATTTCTCAGCGTGTAAAACGCCTATTTGTAGGTCAATAAATATATTTCCTTTTACAATTGTGACTTTTTTCGCTATCTTGGTGTCTAATAACTGTAACCATTAAAATTAATATTTATGCTTAAAGAATTTAAGGATTTTGCAATGAAAGGCAACTTGGTTGATATAGCCGTTGCTTTTGTTATGGGTGCTGCTTTTAACAAAGTAGTAACGTCATTTACCGCGGGCATTGTGTCGCCATTAGTTGGATTGATTTTCCAATCCGATTTCAACGATCTAAAATATGTTATCACTCCAGGCGTTGCAGACGAAGCCGGGGCTGTAACTGGAGAAATTGCTGTAATGTACGGTAGCTTTATTACAAGTTTAATCGACTTTATAATTGTAGCATTTGTAATGTTCATGCTTATAAAAGGTATTAACAAAACCAAGAAAAAAGAGGAAGCTGCTCCAGCACCACCTGCAGGTCCTACACAAGAAGAATTATTGATTCAAATAAGAGATTTATTGAAAAAATAACAATCTGTTAAATAAATAACATTGTGTTATTTGTTGTTAAAAAGCCTTTGTTTTAATAAAACAAGGGCTTTTTTTTCGCTTTAAAATAGAATTAATAATTAGTTTTGCCCAGAAAATAAAATTGAATCTTAAAATTACATATAAATGAAAGTAGCTGTTGTTGGTGCCACTGGAATGGTTGGCGAAGTGATGCTTAAAGTTCTTGCAGAACGCAATTTTCCTGTAACCGAATTATTATTGGTTGCCTCTGAACGCTCTGTTGGAAAAAAATTAACCTATAAAAATAAAGAATATACCGTAATAGGATTAGCTGATGCCGTAGCTGCAAAACCGCAAATTGCTATTTTTTCGGCTGGTGGCGATACCTCTTTAGAATGGGCTCCAAAATTTGCTGAAGCGGGCACTACGGTTGTTGATAACTCTTCGGCTTGGAGAATGGATCCTTCTAAAAAATTAATTGTCCCAGAAATTAATGCGCACGAGCTAACGAAAGACGATCAAATTATAGCAAATCCAAACTGCTCTACCATACAAATGGTCTTGGCATTATCGCAACTTCATAAAGCATATAAAATGAAACGTGTGGTAGTTTCAACCTATCAATCGGTTTCTGGTACAGGCGTTAAAGCTGTTAAACAATTAGAAAACGAAATTGCGGGTATTGAAGGAGAGATGGCATATCCTTATCCAATCAGTAGAAACATATTACCTCATTGCGATGTATTTTTAGAAAATGGCTATACTAAAGAAGAAATGAAATTGGCAAGAGAGCCACAAAAAATCTTTAACGACAAAACATTCTCGGTAACTGCAACCGCTGTACGTGTTCCTACCGCTGGTGGACATTCAGAATCTGTAAACGTGCAGTTTGAAAACGACTTTGATTTGGCAGATGTTAGACGCATTATTAGCGAAACTCCGGGTGTTGTATTACAAGATAATACGGCAACCAACAGCTACCCAATGCCTATTTTAGCACATGATAAAGATGAAGTTTTTGTGGGTCGCTTAAGAAGAGACGAGTCGCAACCTAACACTCTAAACATGTGGATTGTTGCCGATAATTTACGTAAAGGAGCAGCAACTAATGCCATCCAAATTGCAGAATATTTAATTGAAAATAATTTAGTGTAATTATACTAACCTTTAATAATTTAAGCTTCTGTAATAAACCACAGAAGCTTTTTTTTTCATTATTTTTGAAACAACAATAAGGTTTCAAAATCATGAAAAATTTAATATTTCCAATTTTTGCAGTTGTTTTGTTTTTTGGCTGTAAAAATGATAAATTAGAAAATAAAAATACCAATTTGAATTACCCAGAAACAAAAACCGTAGATAGCGTAGATACTTACTTTGGCGTCGATGTAAAAGACCCATATCGTTGGCTTGAAGACGATAGAAGTGCAGAAACCGAAGCTTGGGTAAAATTACAAAATGCTTGTACTTCCAATTATTTAAAGCAAATTCCGTATATAAACGAGCTAAAAAAACGACTGGCTAAAATATGGAACTTCGAAAAAGTTGGGGCACCTTTTAAAGAAGGTAAAAACACTTATTTCTATAAAAATGATGGCTTGCAAAACCAGGATATACTTTACAGAAAGTTAGATGATAACAACAGTGAAGTTTTCTTAGATCCGAATACCTTTTCTCAAGATGGTACCACCTCGTTAGACGGACTTAGTTTCACAAAAGATGGAACGCTTTTAGCCTATTCCATTTCTGAAGGCGGGAGCGACTGGCGAAAAATAATCGTTATTGAAACCGAAACAAAAAAACAAATAGAAGACACCTTAATTGACGTAAAGTTTACTCAAATTTCATGGTACAAAAACGAAGGTTTCTATTACTCAAGTTACGATAAACCCAAAGGAAGTGAGCTATCAGCAAAAACCGATCAGCATAAAGTATATTATCATAAACTCGGGACGCCCCAAAAAAATGACGCTTTAATTTATGGAGGCGCTCCTGAAGAAAAACACCGCTATATTTATGCTACTGTTACCGAAGACAATAACTATTTAATTCTAACTCCCCGCACTTCAACATCCGGCAACAAATTATATATCAAAGATTTATCGGTTAAAAACAGTCCATTTATTACCATCTTAAACCATACAGATAGCAACACATCTGTAATAGATAATGTTGGAAGCAAACTATATCTGCTAACAAACTTAAATGCTCCAAACAAAAAAATCGTTTCGGTGGATGCCGCAAACCCAACACCAGAACATTGGGAAGACGTTATACCCGAAACAGAACATGTTTTAACGCCATCAAAAGGTAGTGGTTACTTTTTTGCTAATTATATGGTCGATACGTTTTCTAAAGTAAAACAATATAATTATGAAGGACAATTAATTACAGACATTGCGTTTCCTGGCAATGGCACAGTAACCGGATTTAGTGGTAAAAAGGACGATTCCTATTTATACTATGCTTTTACTAATTATTTTACGCCTTCAAACTTATATAAATTCAATCCTAAAACTGGTAAAACTACGCTCTATTGGCAGCCTAAAATTGATTTTAACAGCAATAATTACGAAAGCAGTCAAGTATTTTACGAGTCGAAAGATGGTGCCAAAATACCCATGATAATCACTCATAAAAAAGGTTTAAAATTAAACGGAACCAATCCAACTATTTTATACGGTTATGGTGGTTTTAATATTAGTTTAACGCCTGCTTTCAGTATTGCCAACACGGTTTGGATGGAACAAGGCGGCATTTTAGCTATTCCTAACTTAAGAGGCGGGGGCGAATATGGCAGATCCTGGCACGATGCAGGTATTAAAATGAAAAAGCAAAATGTCTTTGACGATTTTATTGCCGCTGCAGACTATTTAATTGCAAATAACTATACAGCATCCGATTATTTAGCCATTCGCGGAGGCTCGAATGGAGGCTTACTGGTTGGTGCAACTATGACGCAGCGTCCTCATTTAGCTAAAGTCGCTTTGCCAGCGGTGGGCGTTTTAGATATGTTACGCTATCACAAATTTACCTCTGGCGCAGGTTGGGCTTACGACTATGGTACGGCGGAAGATTCTAAAGAAATGTTCGAATATTTAAAAAGCTATTCGCCGCTTCATAACGTTAAATCGGGCGTTGAATATCCTGCAACATTAATAACAACAGGCGATCATGACGATCGTGTGGTGCCTGCGCACAGTTTTAAATTTGCTGCCGAATTGCAAAGCAAACAATCCGGAAAAAACCCAACTTTAATTCGTATAGAAACCGATGCGGGTCATGGTGCCGGAACGCCAGTAAATAAAATTATAGAACTGTATGCCGACATTTTCGGCTTCACATTATACAATATGGGATTTAAAGAATTGCCAAATAAAAACAATCCTTAAAATAAAAACCATAATTTTGTCCGCTAGAACGCAATAGAGAACTACTTTAAAACATCTCTACCGCGCTCGATGAGACATTATTTCTTGTATGCTACACGTAAAAAACCTCAGCTTTAAATATAAAAAACAGCTCATTTTAGAAAACATTAGTTTTTCAGTAAATGCTGGTGAACATTATGCTATTATTGGAGAAAGTGGTTCTGGAAAAAGTACTCTTTTAAAATTGCTTTACGGTACTTACAATTTAAATGAAGGGGAAATATTTTGGAAAGACAACCCGATTTTAGGACCAGAACACAACCTGATTATTGGTCCGTCTTACATGAAATATGTTGCTCAAGAATTCGATTTAATGCCTTTTATTTCGGTTGCTGAAAATATTGGGGCGTTTCTCTCTAATTTTTATCCAGAAGAAAAGCAAATACGCATTAACGAACTCTTAGATGTTGTTGAGTTACAACCTTATGCAGATATTAAAGTAAAAGAATTAAGTGGCGGACAAAAACAACGTGTCGCCATTGCCAGAGCTATTGCGAAACAACCAGAAATTTTACTGCTCGATGAACCTTTTAGCCATATCGATAATTTTAAAAAACAATCGCTACGCCGAAGTTTATTTAAATTTTTAAAAGAAAAAAATATTACCTGTATTGTTGCGACTCACGATAAAGACGATGTTTTATCTTTTTCTGATAATATGATGGTATTACATGATGCTAAAATTATGGCAACAGGCACACCACAGGAACTTTATAAAAACCCTGAAAACAAATTAATTGCTTCCTTTTTTGATGAATTTAATGAGATAGAAAATTATGGGATTGTGTATGCGCATCAATTACAAGTGGTTGAAAAATCAGACCTAAAAGCCTTGGTAGTACAATCGTATTTTAAAGGATCTTATTGGCTCATTGAAGCCGATTTAAATGGGAAAAAACTGTTTTTTGAAAATAAATCAACATTGAAAATAGGTTCTACCATCTATCTATCAATCATAAAATAGCTACTGCACGTTTATAATTTTAAACCTTTGTTCCCTAAATACAACCTCGTCTCCAACTGTTTTACCCATTAGCAGTTGCCCGATGGGAGTGTTTGGAGAAATAGCATAAAACACCTTGTTTTCAACTTTAAATTCGCCCGCGCTTATGGCTATAAAATAGTTGCTTTTAGTTGTGTAAACAAGGCTTCCTAAACCAATAAATTCAGACGATTTCGAAACATTTATTTTTGATAAAGTTTCTTTTATTTTTTGAATTTCAGCTAGCTGATTTCCTGTCTTTTCACGTTCTAGCTGAAGCATCGCTCTCCCTGTTTCATGTTTATCGCCTGCAGAACTTTTTGTTTCAGATGTTAAAGATTCCTGTATTTCTGTTATGGTGTTTTGAATGGTGTTATACCTATGTTCAACAAAAGCTAAACAAAGCAAATACAAATCTTCTTTAATTTTCAAAGACGAAATCATGGATTATAGAATTTATCTATTTTAGGACTTTTAAATTTGTACTATGTACTCTGAAACTCTGAAACTCTGAAACTCTGAAACTCTGAAACTTTGTAACTTTGTAACTTTGTAACTTTAATTTAATCATAGTTTAAAGGCCCAAAAAAGCGCATCTGTCGGGTTATCCAGTTCTTTCTACTCTGAATATAATTTGTTGCCGGATTTGCTCGATAGCGCAACGGACTTGGAAGAACGGCAGCAATGGCAGCAGCTTCTTGTTGGCGCAAGTTAGCGGCAGGTTTTCTAAACCAATGTTGTGCAGCAGCTTCGGCACCATAAATGCCATTACCCATTTCAACGCTGTTTAAATACACTTCCATAATACGTTCTTTAGACCATACCAATTCTATTAAAAAAGTAAAATAAGCCTCTAAACCTTTACGAACCCAACTTCGATGGGGCCATAAAAAAACGTTTTTGGCGGTTTGCTGGCTAATGGTACTTGCGCCACGAGTGCGTTTGCCTTTTTTGTTGAATGCAATCGCTTTTTCAATAGCTTTCATATCGAAACCATAATGGTTTAAAAAATTCTGGTCTTCGCTACAAATTACTGCGAGCTGAAGGTTTTTAGAAATATTGTCTATAGATTCCCAATCGTGTTTCCAAACAACCTTTTCCCCACTAGATACTTGCTGTACCGTACGTATTACCATTAATGGGGTAACAGGAACTGGCACCCATTTATAAACAATAACCAACCCAATAGAAATGGCAAAAAACCACCCCATAATTTTTAATAAAAATCTAAATAACTTTTTAAACATACTATGCTATTAATTGTGCTAATTCCTTACCTATTATACTTCCAATGGCGACTCCCATGCCTCCCAGTTTTACACCGCAATATACATGATTACTCAGTTCTTTTACAATAGGTTTTTTTTGATTGCCTACACCCATAATTCCGCTCCATGTGCTTTCTATTTCGAAAGGTGTATTAGGCAAAATTACTGTTTTTAAAATACTTTCTAATTTATTTTGAATTAATTCGGTTTGCCCAAACTCGGTTGTTTCTTCTGCTTTAAAATCTAAATTTCTTCCTCCGCCAAATAAAATACGGTTGTCGATATTTCTAAAATAATAATAGCCTTTATCGAGATGAAACGTTCCTTTAATAGAAAGATTTTTGATGGGTTTGGTTATAAGTACTTGTGCCCGCGCTGGTTTTACAGCTTCTTTAATGAGTTGTGATGCAAACCCATTTGTTGCAATTAATAATTTAGAGGTTGAAAAATCTGTTATATCCGTATTCACTTTGACTGAATTTGAATCTTCAGAAAAACTTTCAACCCTTATATTATTTAATATTTTAATGCCTTTTGATTGTACTTTGTGTAGCAGTGCATCCATCATTTTTCCGGTATCTATCTGCCCTTCGAATTGGTTAAAAATGTACTGCTCTTTAATGTTTTTAAATCCAAAACTATTTGGTTTTATACTGAAAACGTCCTTTTTAAAGATGGGTTCCAGCAATTTGTTGATAGCTTCTCGTTTTGAAAGACAGGTGTCAAGCAAGTCGTCATTATTAAAAAACAACTCGTACCCACCATGGTTTTGATAATTTATCGTTTGGTCTCCTAAGGTTTCTCTTAACAACTGCAAACCATTTACACGCTTTTTTACAAGTTGAACCACTTCGTCTTCAGAATGTGATTTTAAATCTTCAATAATTTCACTAAGGCTCCCAAAACAGGCAAATCCTGCGTTTTTTGTACTGGCACCTTGTGGCAACATGCCTCTTTCTAATACTAAAATATTGGCCTTTGGAAATTGGTCTTTTAATTGCAAGGCACAACTTAAACCCACAATACCACTACCAACAATGGTATAATCGACGTTGGTAAACCACGATTTTAATTCCCAATAGGACAGATTCATTTTGTTGGTTGTTGGTTGTTGGTTGTTGGTTGTTGGTTGTTGGTTGTTGGTTGTTGGTTGTTGGTAAAAATAGTGAATTTATATATGAAAGTTTGATTCGTTTTAAGGCTTTCAATATTTCGACTTCTCTTAGGAAAAGCCTGGTTTTTTATGGCGTCATCCTATGTTTGTAAAAGCATAGAATTTACAATTATTACTTTTAGATAAATAATAACAAAAGGAGAAAGAGCAAGACAGTAATTCGTCATTAGTTTAAAAAACAGTTCGCAATGCTTGTCCCTTTCTCCCGTGCTTAAAGTTTGAACAGTTCATTAGGCGGTTGAGCCTGTATTCAGGATTGATAAACAACAAGCACAATTAAAACATTTGTCATGAGTAAAGTTATAGGAATCGACATTAGTAAACAAACATTTGATGTTAGTTTTAGAGAAGAGAACAAATTATTGCATCAAGTTTATGCTAATAATTTAAAAGGGTTTAAAAAGTTCATAGAGAGTGATTTTTGTAAAGACAACCCCATAGTTGTTATGGAAGCTTCGGGTCCTTACTATGTTTGCTTTGCAAGTTATTTGTATGATCATGCTATTAAGGTATGTGTAGTGAATCCATTAATAGTAAAACGGTTCGGTCAGATGAAGTTTTATCGGGCTAAAACAGATAAGAAAGAGGCCAGTGTAATTATGGAATATGGAGAAACAGAGATGAAATCACTGTCATTGTGGAAACCAGAAACAAAAGGAGTGCAAAGATTAAAACAAATGAGAACGACAGTTGAATTATTACATAAACAGGAGCGTCAAAGTAAAAATCAATTGTCTGCATATAAAAGTTCGGGGTTTATAGACCATGAAGTAGAAAAGGGTCTCAAAAGTATCATAAGGTCATTGGAAAAAACAATAAGCAAGATAGAAAATCAGATGCTAGTTGTTTGCAATTCTTGTTATAAGGAAAGCTTGGAGCTGATAACTTCTGTGCCATGTGTAGGAAAAAAAACAGCGATGATGTTGATTGCAATAACAGATGATTTTAGCAAGTTTGAACATTATAAACAGTTAATAGCTTATGTAGGCTTTGCACCTAGAGTTTATCAATCGGGAACGAGTGTTAGAGGAAAAGGGCATATTTGTAAAATGGGTAAATCACAGACAAGAAAACTATTATATATGTGTAGCTGGACCGCTAAAAAATATAATAAAACATGTAGAGAAATGTACGAAAGGTTAAAAGCTAAAGGGAAACCAGAAAGGGTCATAAAAGTAGCAATTGCAAACAAACTATTGAAACAGGTTTTTGCTGTAGTAACTTCAAAACAAAAATATATAGAAAATTATCAACCAAATATTTGTTTTTAAGCACAGTTCATTGCGAACATCGTGAAGCAATCTCATAATCCTTACTTTAAATAAACAGTTTGCCACGTCCTTTGTCCTCGCAATAACGTGTTAAGGATTGAACGGTCTGTTTGAGCTCTCCCGATTTTTATCGGGAAGCGAGTAGTGAAAGCCTGACTTTTGCTTTTCCCTAAAAAAAGCAAAAGGAACACCATAAAAAAACTCCGAAATGGCTTTCGGAGTCTTAATTATTTATTCTTCAACATGTTTTTGAATCACAAAATCTTCCATAAACTTAGTGGTATAATTTCCAGCTAAATAATCTGGATGATCCATTAATTGTCTATGGAATGGAATGGTTGTTTTTACACCTTCTATAACGAACTCGTCTAAAGCACGTTTCATTTTATTGATGGCTTCTTCTCTAGTTTGCGCGGTTGTTATTAACTTGGCAATCATAGAATCGTAATTTGGCGGAATGGTATAGCCAGCATATACGTGGGTATCTAAACGCACGCCATGACCTCCCGGAGCATGTAAGGTTGTAATGGTTCCTGGTGATGGTCTGAACCCATTAAAAGGATCTTCGGCATTAATACGACATTCTATAGAATGCAATTTTGGCGTGTAATTTTTTCCGGAAATTGGCACACCTGCAGCCACAAGAATTTGCTCGCGAATTAAATCGAAATCGATAACTTGCTCGGTAATTGGATGCTCTACTTGGATACGTGTATTCATTTCCATGAAGTAGAAATTGCGGTGTTTATCGACTAAAAACTCGATGGTTCCTGCACCTTCGTATTTAATATATTCTGCTGCTTTAACAGCGGCTTTACCCATTTTATCGCGAAGTTCATCGGTCATAAATGGCGACGGCGTTTCTTCGGTTAATTTTTGATGACGACGCTGAATCGAGCAATCTCTTTCTGATAAATGACATGCTCTTCCAGTAGAATCGCCAACAACTTGAATTTCGATATGTCTTGGTTCTTCAATAAGTTTTTCCATGTACATATCGTCGTTTCCAAAAGCAGCTTTACTTTCTTGACGTGCAGAATCCCAAGCATCTTTAAGATTTTCTGGTTTCCAAACGGCACGCATACCTTTACCACCACCTCCGGCAGAAGCTTTAAGCATGACTGGATAGCCCGTTTCTTTAGCTATTTTTTCACACTCTTCGAATGTTTCGATAATGCCATCACTACCAGGTACACATGGTACTCCTGCAGCCTTCATGGTGGCTTTGGCGTTGGCTTTATCGCCCATTCTGTCAATCATTTCTGGAGACGCACCGATAAATTTAATTCCGTGCTCTTCACAAATTTTAGAAAATTTAGCATTTTCGGATAAAAACCCGTAACCTGGATGTATCGCATCTGCATTAGTAATTTCGGCAGCTGCTATAATGTTAGACATTTTTAAATAGGATAAACTACTTGAAGGAGGCCCAATACAAACCGCTTCGTCTGCAAACTTAACATGCAAACTTTCGGCATCTGCAGTCGAGTAAACTGCAACAGTTTTGACGCCCATTTCTTTACAAGTTCTAATAACACGTAATGCAATTTCCCCTCTATTGGCAATCAATATTTTTTTAAACATATTTTTTGAGTTTAAGAGTTTATGGTTTAGTTGTTTACAAGTTTAATAACCTGGGCTTTTAAACTTATTACTTTAAACTTTAAACTTCAAATTAAGACGGATCTACCAAAAATAATGGTTGATCGAACTCAACAGGTGAAGAATCGTCAACTAAAATTTTAACTATTTTTCCTGAAACTTCAGATTCAATTTCATTGAAAAGTTTCATAGCTTCGATAATACAAAGCACATCGCCTTCGGCAATGGTTTGACCTACCTCAACAAATAATGGTTTGTCTGGTGATGGTTTTCTATAAAAAGTTCCAATAATTGGAGACTTGATTGTAATGTATTTTGAACTCTCTGCTGCTGGCGCTGGAGCTTCTGCTGGCGCTTTTGCTTCGGCTACCGGTGGCGCTACCAATTGTGGCGCTTGTGCCTGAATAGGTGCGTAATGTACCGCTGTTGATTCTTGGTCTGAACCTGTTTTTATGGTGATTTTTATATCATCCATTTCTAATTTAACCTCACTTGCGCCAGATTTAGCTACAAATTTGATCAAGTTTTGAATTTCTTTAATATCCATAATTTTACTAATTAGTTCTTGGTTAGTGTACTGAATTATATGCCCATTTTAAATAAATGGACCCCCAATTAAATCCGCCTCCAAAGGCGGCAAAAATTAAATTATCTCCTTTTTTAAGTTGTGATTCGTAATCGCTTAATAATAACGGTAAAGTTGCCGATGTGGTATTACCGTATTTTTGAATATTAATCATCACTTTTTCTTCTTCTAGGTCTATACGCTGTGCCGTTGCATCGATTATTCGCTTGTTAGCTTGATGTGCTACCAACCACGAAACATCTTCTTTTGTTAAATTATTTCGCTCTAATATTTTAACTGTGGCATCGGCCATATTAAACACCGCATTTTTAAATACTGTTTTTCCTTCTTGAAAGGCGTATTGACCACCTTTGTCTAAAGCTTCATGTGTTAGTGGGTTTAAAGACCCACCGTATGTTGCTTGTAAAAACTCTCTGCCTGTACCATCACTTCTTAGGTATTCATCTTGAAGACCTAAACCTTCTTCATTAGGTTCAAACAAAACAGCTCCAGCTCCGTCGCCAAATATAATACATGTTGCTCTGTCTTTATAATTTATTATTGAAGACATTTTATCTGCTCCAATTAATAACACATTTTTATATCTGCCTGATTCTATATAACTGGCAGCGATAGACATACCGAATAAAAAACTAGAGCATGCAGCATCCATATCGAAAGAAAACGCATTTACAGCGCCAATTTCAGATGCAGTAAAAGCAGCGGTAGAGGCAGCTTTCATGTCAGGAGTTGCTGTAGCAACAATAACAAGTTCGATATCTTTAGGGTCAATCCCCTTTTTATTTATAAGGTCTTGGGCTGCTTTTATAGCAAGAAAAGAAGTTCCTTTATCTTCGTCTTTAAGAATACGACGCTCTTTGATCCCGGTTCTAGTAGTGATCCATTCATCATTCGTATCAACCATAGTCTCAAGAATTTGATTGGTTAATACATAATCTGGCACATAAGCACCAACCGCAGTTATGGCTGCTGAGATTTTTCTCATAACTTTATAGCTAAATTGAACAAAAAATCATTAAAATTGAATAAAACACTCGTAATTTCATGAAAACTACTAAAATTTCACGAAATAACATGCAAAATACGTGTTTTTGTCATTTAGAAAAAGCATATCATAAAAAAAACGCTCACATGTGAGCGTTTTATTATATGCATGCATAGTTTTTTATGCGACGTTTTCTACAGATTCAGAGTTGTCAATTAAAACTTGACCTCTGTAATATAGTTTTCCTTCATGCCAGTGTGCTCTGTGGTATAAGTGCGCTTCTCCTGTTGTAGGACATGTAGCAATCTGTGGCGCAGTTGCTTTATAATGTGTTCTTCTTTTATCTCTTCTTGTTTTCGAGATTTTTCTCTTAGGATGTGCCATTTTTTATGTTTATTTATCCGTTAATAGTTTCTTTAATGTATTCCAACGAGGATCAACTTCCTCTTCAATGTCTTTTTCTTCTTTAAGCTTTGGGCTTAATTCTTCTAATTTTTTAAGTATGTCTGAATCTAAGGTTCCGTCTTCAACACCTGGATGAATTCGTTTAATGGGTACTGCCAAAACAATTAATTCATAAATATATTGCTGAATGTTGATTTCGTAAGTTCCGTGTGGAACAATAAGAATATCAGTATCTTCATCATTATATTCGTCACCAAATTTCACCACCAAATCAAACTCATTTTCTATGTGTTGATTGAAAGGCTCGTTGGTTACATCGCAATTAATGTTAACAGCGCCTGTTATTTTAAAGTTTAATTCTAATAAGGTTGCTTTTTTATCTAATTCTAGATTTACATCAACCTTAACATCATTAAACTCTTCATACTCAAAATATTCAAAGAACGGTTCCTCTATTTTATACTCAAATTGATGTTTTCCAATCTTTAATCCTACAAAAGGGATTGTAAACTCTTTCAGTGGCTTCATTATCACATCTATTTTGAGCCTGCAAATATATAAATTTTTATTTACGCAGCATTACTTATAAACATTTTTTTGTTCACATCTTTTGATGGCTCTTTTTTAAGGGATTTGATGTAAGTTCGTTATATTCAAATCGGTTCTTAAATATTTGAATTGCTGCAAAAACAGCTTCCTTAAAAGAGTTCTCATCTGCAACGCCTTTTCCAGCAATTTCATAGGCTGTACCATGGTCTGGCGATGTTCGAATTTTATTTAATCCTGCCGTAAAATTAACACCTTGCCCAAAGGAAAGGGTTTTAAACGGAATTAAACCTTGGTCGTGATAGGTAGCAATTACGGCATCAAAATTTTTGTAATTGTTAGAACCAAAGAAACTATCGGCAGCATATGGACCATATACTAACTTGCCTTCTTCCTTAAGTTTTTGGATTGTAGGTCTTAATATGGTGTCGTCTTCATTTCCAATAACACCATTGTCTCCTGTATGCGGATTAATACCTAAAACCGCTATTTTGGGTCTTACAATATTAAAATCCATTAAAAGCGAGTTATAAACAGTGTTAATTTTCTTTAAAATCAACTCTTCAGAAAGATTATCTACAATATCTTTAACTGGCACATGATCTGTTAACAACCCAACTCGTAACGCATCTGTAACCATAAACATTAAACTTTCACCTTCTAGTTGTTGGGCTAAATAATCTGTATGTCCCGGAAATTTAAATGTAGCGGATTGTATGTTGTGTTTATTTATTGGCGCCGTTACCAAAACATCAATACTGCCTTCTTTGAGCGCTTTTGTTGCGATTTGTAATGATTTAATGGCATACTCGCCTATTTTAACATCTTCTTTACCAAATTCGATAGTAACAGGTTCGTTCCAACAATTTAATACATTAACTTTTCCAAAAACTAGTTGATTTAAACTATTTATATTATTAAAATTAATTTCAGAATTAAAATGTGTTTTAAAAAAATTCATTGATTTTGCCGAAGCGAAAATAACTGGCGTACAGAAATCTAACATTCTGGAATCTTCGAATGTTTTTAAAACTATCTCTGATCCGATGCCATTTAAATCGCCAATTGAAATACCAACTATTATATTTTCTGATTTCTTCATTAAGAATAACAACTTTTGTTTGTAATTTTGATGATGCAAATTTAGTTAAATAAACACATAATAATATGTTTACTGGAATTATTGAAGATATTGGCGTTATTTCAAATTTAAAAGAAGAATTTGACAACCTGCATATCACCATAAAAAGTGCTATCACACCAGAATTAAAAATCGACCAAAGTGTTGCCCATAATGGCGTTTGCCTTACTACGGTTGCCATTAATAACGATGAATACACCGTGACTGCCATTAAAGAAACATTAAACAAAACCAATTTGGGGACATTAAAGGTTTCTGATAAGGTTAATTTAGAACGCGCCATGATGCTAGGCGATCGGTTAGATGGTCATATTGTTCAAGGTCATGTAGATCAAACTGCGGTGTGCACCGATATTGAAGAAGCGAATGGAAGTTGGGTTTTTACTTTTAAATACGACCCAACACTTAATAACATTACTATTGAAAAAGGATCGATTACTGTAAACGGTACGAGTTTAACCGTTGTTGGTTCTAAACCCGACTCTTTTAGTGTGGCCATTATACCCTATACTTATGAACACACCAATTTTAACACGTTTAAAGTAGGTACGATTGTTAATTTAGAATTTGATGTATTAGGGAAATATGTAGCTAAATTGTTAGAATTAGGAAAGATAAGCTAATTCACTTTTTTATGCTTTACTAACTTCACTGCCCCATACAATAAGCCACAACATAGGCCAAACAATACACCTCCGTCAATTGGAAATCCCGGAGGAATAGGAGGTCCAGGTGGTGGCGGACTCTGTGCTATACATACAAAACTTATTAATACAAATAAGATTGAGGCAACTATTCTTTTGTTTTGTATCATCATCATTGGGTAACAAATGTATAAAAAAAAGCGAGCGCGCAAAACAACTCCATTGGAAATAAATCCAAAAACACCCATGAAACACCTAATTTCATCGATAAAGCGCATTATTTAGCTGTTTTCTTTTTGTGTATTAAAACGAGTTTTATGAACAAAAAGTATTTACAAGTAAAAAATAATCCCTCATTTCTTAACATTCAGCCAAATATATAAATAATATTGAACAAAAATTGACTGAAAATTAGATTTGAAACTTATTTGGTAACCAATCTATAATGACATAAAAAAAGCCTGTTACTTTTTGTAACAGGCTTATAATCAGTGGTCCCACCTGGGCTCGAACCAGGGACCACCTGATTATGAGACGGATTATTTTAGTTTTCATCTAGCAATATTTAGCGCCTTATGTTCTCATTATCAATTATTTATGATTTTTTGTTTTGTTTTTATTTGCATATAATTTACCTTTAAAAGGCAATTTGTTGTACAGATGTTGTACTGATTAATTCTAAAACTATGTCGACCGTAAAAACCGTATTGAGAAAAACAAAACTTGCTGATGGTAGTTATCCCATCTCTTTAAGAGTATCGAAAGACAGAAAATCGAAATATTTTCAAACAATATTTAGAGCATTCCCGATGGAGTGGAATCAAACAACGGGAAGCTTTACCAATAAGAATTCAAATAGTACCCAAAATAACAGGTTACTGCTTAAATTCAAGGATAGAGCATTAAAAATTCTTTCGGATTTGGAAATGGAAAAAAATGATTTCACTCTAAAAGATTTTGAAAATCGTTTTAGAATTGTTTCCAATCCAGTACAGCAAAATGTTTTCTATTTTTGGGATGAAATTATTGGTGAAATGATTTATGCAGGAAGAACAGGCAATGCACGCGTAAATAAAGAGGTGTTCGCCTCTTTGAATTTATTTCATAAAAGCACCAAACTTAACTTTAAAGACATTACCCCATCCTTTTTAAATAAATATGAAGCTTTCTTGAGGTCAAGAGGTGGAAGCGATGGCGGAATAGGTGTGCGAATGCGAACAATAAGAGCGCTATATAATTTTGCTATTGAAAGAAAAATAGCAAAGGAACAGGACTACCCCTTTAAAACTTATAAAGTTTCGAAACTAAAAGGTAAAAATCTGAAAAAAGCTTTAAGAATGGAGGAAATTATTCAGATTAGAGATTTCGACCTAGTAAAATATCCTTGGTATGCTAATACTAGAAACTATTTTATATTTAGTTTCTATACTAGAGGTATGAATTTTGCCGATATGATGAAACTTGAATGGAAAGCTATTGACAAGGATAAAATATATTATACAAGATCTAAAACTAAAGGAAATTTTAAAATTAAAATTCTTCCTCCTGTTCGAGAGATTTTGAATTATTACAAAGAGTTTGCCATTGATACTAAATATGTGTTTCCCATTCTTTTGAAAAACAACTTAACACCGGCGCAATTGGAAAACAGAAAACATAAAACTCTTCAACGTTACAACAAAGAATTAAAAGAGATTGCAGAAATATGTGGAATAGATAAAACCCTAACCAGTTATGTAGCGAGACATAGTTTTGCTAACTGTTTAAAACAAAAAGGAGTCGCTACCGATATTATTAGCGAATCTATGGGTCATAAAAATCTTAGTATCACACAAACTTATCTTAAGGAATTTGATAACTCAGTTTTAGATGAGGCGATTGAAATTTTGGTTTGATGCTAAATTATTATTGAAATTTCTATATAAAATCCTGCAAAATCCATAAGGCATTAATATAAAAATCCAAATAGCCAAAGTGGTAGTTTAGTAATGGGAAATTCAACATCGTCTGCAACCACAAAACCGTTTTCCACAGAATCAATCTGTTTGCTCGTTTTATCTTTACCTCCAACTTCAAAAGTAAATGTATTATCAACTAAAAAGTCTCCTAGTTTTGGGTATGCAATTTTATGTCTTACTGAAACTTGGGAAATAAAATACGTTTCCCTTAAATTCCCCACATTTGGGCTTGATGTTGAAAATGCATAGGCTAGATTTGGGTTGTCCAAATACACTTTTTCGGGCTTTTGAAGTGTTGCCAAACTGATTCCGGATGCGTACAACAATTTTATTAACTGGGCTTGCTCTAAAAAATGAAGATACCCTACCACTGAATTTCTATGGATATCGCTTTTTTTTGCGATATTGGTTATATTGGGCTGAAAGGGTACATTAGCGGCAACCACGTTAAGTAATTGCAACATTTTTTTTGCATTACGCACATCGAAACCCTTTAGTTCTGCCATATCGTATTCCACAATTAAGCGCACCAGTTGTTGCAGCCGTGTAGCATAACCTTGTTTATCTTCCATTGAAAATGGATAATAACCGTATTGCAAATAATCCTCAAAATACACTAATGGTTTAAACTCTGCAGGAAACATTTCGGCCCATTTACGATCTTTGGAAAGTATGTCTTCCAAAGCAATAGGTTCAAAATTATACAAATTATTAAACGCCAAATATTCACGGTATGAAAGTCCAGATAAGGTGTACATTAACATCCGTCTGCTTAAATCGCCTTCTTCTCTAGAAATATCGATTATGGACGACCCCGTGAACACTATCTTTAAGTCAGGATAAAAATCATACAGGTTTTTTATATGAATAGACCAATTTTCGTATTTGTGCACCTCATCCAAAAAAAGATATTGCCCGCCTTTTTTAAAGAATGCTTCGGCAGTTTCTACCAAAGAATGTGTTGTGAAGTAAAAATCGTCTAAGGACCAATAGGTTCCTTGGGTTGGTAACAACTTTAACTCTTTTAATTTTTGTAACAAAAGGGTCGTTTTGCCAGTACCCCTAGCGCCTTTTATGCCTATTAATTTGTTGTTCCAGTTAATCTCATTGTATAAATAGCGTTTCTTTTCAGAACGTATTCGTTGAACCAATGCTGCCGATTTTTCTAGTAATTGCTCCATGTTGCATATTTATATGTGCAATATAGGTTATTTTTTGCATTTTAGGATGTGCTGTTATTAAAAATCTAACTCAATATTATATATTACTTTTAGATAACCTATATATGCGCCATGGAATGTCTAATTTAAAGGTAACCAATATACTAAGTGGTAGAGTAAAAACTTTAAAAAATCACTCCTTAGCTAAAAAAGATACTTACCTATTATAAAAAGAGACACCAACGAACTTCAATACAAAGATGTATTATGGGCTCGTAAAGTTTATAATAAGGGCCTTAAGCAAATTGCAGAAAAATGTAATATTGAACAACGATTGACATCTTATGTGTCTCGTCATAGTTTTGCAACTCAAGCTATGCTTCAAGAGGTCCCTTTACTGGCTATTTCTGCCATGCTAGGGCATAACCGACTTACAACCACTCAAATATATCTTAAATCATTACCTAGTGAGGTACTGGATGATGATAATAAAAAATTAGTGGAAATATAATTGTTTTAGCATATTAATATATGAGCAAAAAAAATCATATTTATAGCTCATGGCACGTAAAATCTGGAATTTGCAATCTAAGGATTGGCCAAATTTTTCATATAATGAGGACAAATTAAAACCGTTAGAATTACAATTTTGAAAAAATATAGGTGCATTTAAACACCTAAACGATATTGAAAAAGAACCATTGCTAGATTTCACTCGTCACCAAAAGCTCCTATTTTAACACTAATCTGTTTAGATTTTAAAAACAAACACACTACTTTTGCCCTCTAAATTAAAAAAATTTTATGAAAGAATTAATTGAAAAAATCAACACAGAAATTGAAACATTCAAAAAAGAATCAGCATCATTAATTGAAAATGGTGTAAAAGCAGCTGGACCAAGAGCACGTAAATCAACTTTAGAACTTGAAAAATTACTAAAAGAATTTAGAAAAGTCTCTATAGAAGATGCTAAAAAATAAATAGCCGCACAGAAACTGCCCTCTGATTTTCTAGAGGGCTTTTTTATAGGCAACTTTGAAAATAAAACTAAAAGCTCTATTCAATAACTTAATGCAACAAATCTAAATTAATAGATAAGTAATCTTTTCAGTTGCTTCATATTGGAATTATGCTTTTCCGGGTTACTTTCCTTAAGTGCTAGCAAGTTTTGAAACTTCCATTGAATGGCTGGAAACTTTTCAAAATCATAAACACTCCAATCAGGTGAAGCATTTTCAAAATTTATAATAAAATTTTTATCACTTTCGGTAAGTTCTCCTCGTACAATTTCAATTAGTTTTTTCCGAGTTTGCTCAAAATCTGCATACGTAAAAGGTTTTTCAGTCATACCCATAAATTGGTTTTCAAAAGCTTGTTCTTGATTTATCAAATTAGGAAATAATACTTCTTTAATAGGTCTTTTGCTGCTCAGCAAGGTAAAAATAAAACCTTCCTTTACTTCCTTTGTAAATCCTTCATTTCCCAACAAATCCTTTACATCAAATAAATCTCTGGGGTGTTGTCTATCTAACGCCGCTACTATTTTTCCACCATACAACTGTCCAAACGATACTCCTTGAATGGAACAAAAGGCATCAAACTCTTCTTGGGCTTTATCACATAATACCAATGAACTAGTATCACCCATCAAACCTCTGATACCTTGATTTACTTCAATTTTAATTAATGCATCTTTATTATTTATTTGTAATTTCAGCTTGTCTTTTTCATGTACTAACAATAAACTTGGAAAAATGATATTCAGACGTTTCTTTATTTCTCCTAAGGCATTATTAATATTAGTAAAAGACGTTGTTCTATCTTCTATAGGTATATATGTTAAATCAATATCAACTGACAACCTAGGCATATCCCTTACAAATAAATTGATAGCCGTTCCTCCATGAAGTGCAAAACACTTTTCTTTTGCTACTTCAGGAATTACACCTAAAAGTAAACGAACTTGATTCTTATAATTATTCATCGACCAAATTTTTAGGAATTGTTATTTTATACTTTGGATCATACACCCCATCAACAACAATTTGTCGTTTCCCTTTTCCCATGTCAATATTACCAACGTTTACAAATTCTAGCCACGGATGGTGACACTTATTAGCCAGATATAAAAACAATCGTTTTACTTTTACGGATGTACAAGCTTCTAGCAGTTGTTGCACTTGATTAGGACGTAAATTATTCAACCCTTCCATAAGCTCATAGCATTCTTTTAATTCTTGCTTTTTAGGAGCTAAATATAAGCACTCCATTATTGCTCGTGCTGCACCCGATACTTTTATAGAAAATCCATTAACTTCTATGTCTGTCAAACCTAAATCAACAGGCAAAAAGGAGGTAGAATAATAATTTATCTCCATATCCCAATTATAATTTTTCAACCAAGAAGGGATGCGCTCATTTTCATTTCCAAAAAGTGTAAACTGCTGTCTTGAAAATTCTAGATAATGAGCCTTTCCTAAAAGATTTAAAGCGGATTTGCCACCTGGATGCACACCGAACTTACCCTGCGATTGCAAAGCAAATACGGCTCCTTCGATGGTTGGAGTGTCACCACTTTTTACAAAAGCTCCATTATTTATAGGGGTTATCCAATTGCTCTTTTTATATCTACTCAATAACTGATCAGAATACCCATTTGCTACCAACCATGAAGTAAGGTAAACAGCATTTTGTGGCCAACCTCGCAAAAGAGAGTTTATTTTATGTTCTTTTTCTAAACTCATAGTATAGTTTTAAGCAAAAATATAAACCAAATGTACAGAATAGTTTATAATTATAGCTATTTATAAATTAAAAGTTTAGTTTTTATATTAAATTTAAACCATTTTCGAATATCACATTATTTATTTTTACAACAGAATACTGATAGTCAAAACCATTTTATGGAAAGAGGTTTTAGTTACAGAAAAAAATGTACGATATTAACTGTTTAAAAACTCAATTAAAATGTTTAAACCTCCCCAAATAAATTCTGATTACTTTCTTATTGTAAATTATGAAAAACCCTTATTAACTGCTGTCATTTTAAGTTATGTGAACAATGTTGGAGATTATGTTCCAACTTTTGAGTTTGCTGAAGTCACTTCAAATGCAAACGATTTTGATGAAACAAAACTACATGAGGGGGAAATTGATGAACATTATATAAGTAGGGTTAGGTCTCAAGAATTCAACATTAAAGTACACAACTCACTAAAACGATTAAGGAGATGCAAATATTTAATTATTATCGGTCTATCCAAAGATCAAATAAGCTATTTAGATTTTTTAAATGATTACAATACAATATATATAGATACGATTGAGGAAGCAGACTTTAGCCTTAGCCATTTAGTTGAAAAATCAGGTTATCTTCCTTGTAATAGTAACAATGTCTATGACGCTCTATATGTGGCAATAGAGAATAACTTAGTGCTTCAAATCGATGAAAGCGCAGGAGATGTAGTATTTGATGATTCTTATAAAAGAGGAGTCGTAGTTATAGAGAGGGTTAATAATTCTACATTACCTTTAGCCATAAGCTATGCAACAGCTGTAAATGCTAATTTAAAATTAATAGATTCACCCGACGTTGATCCATCAAAGTATAGAGTGCTTATACAGAAGTGGAAAGAGAATGCATCTGACGGAATTGAAGACCAAATTGCTTTTAACGATTTAAGTGCACTTATATACCCATCGATTGAGCACATTGATTTTTTGAAATATGAATTCGCAACTTTCTTTACTAAAGGAGCTCCTTATGGACTAATTCTTAAAAACCAGATTCCTATTTCTCATGTAAATCTTCAATTGCTTCCAGATTTTTTTCTTTTTAATAATATTCAAATAGATAGCTTTTCTGATAGTCCTAGTGCAGTAGTGTTTTCTCCGTTAGAATTTCAAGATGAAGAAACGGATTCAGTAATCGAGTATTTAGAAAATAAAAATCTATTTGTGAAGTCATTAATTGGTAAGAATGCTACGGTTTTCAATCTTGATAATCATATTAAAGAATATCCTTATAGCATACTCCACATGTGCAGTCATGGAGGAGAAATTAAAGGGTCTCGAATTACTGAAACTTTTAAAGACAGAGATGGAAATGGACATACTATTATTTATGACGAAGTAGCTACATTTGCTTTATCTCCTTACCAAGACCTACATCCTGTTACTACCAAAAGTTTTTTTAGAACTTTTGATGGCTATATTTGGAGAAGTAAGGAGTTAAAAGCTATAGAATATCCAAATTATGTTTTTTTGGATATGCAGAATTATCTAAGAAAAAACAAGGATAAAGATAGAAGTAAGAAAGTAATTGTAGATGGTTCTTGCTACATCAAGTGTTATGATTTTCATTCTCAAGCTATGTTTAATCATTTGGCTTCAGGGCATTCGCCTTTGATATTCAATAATACTTGTTGGTCCTGGTCAGCCATTTCTGAATCTTTTCTTGCAGTTGGAGCAAAAGCCTACATTGGAACACTTTGGGCAATAAATAATGATGTGGCTAAAATATCTGCTGAACATTTCTATGAAGATATTTTTGACGGGACAATCTTGGAAGCTTTTCACAAAATACATCAAAAAGCCATCGGTACAAAAGATGAAAATATATATAGTTTTTGGGGATTACATTTCAGCAGAGTCATGTCAGGTATCAATAAAGAGTCGAGTAGAAAAATTGTTTTATTAAAAATGCATAAGTCTTTACAGATATGGAAAAATAAACTTGAGAATACAACTAGAAGAGGAATGAGAAAGAATATTAATGAATTTATTGATTGGAATGCGCGAGAGCAATTTAAAGATTTTAAGACTGAAATAACAGAAATGTATTTGAGGGATAAAAGAATAAAGAAATAATGGTCATTAAGATATGGGTGCAATTTCAGCGTTAAAAGGTTATAGAACACAATTTTTATACTCATTATATAGGATTCTTAAGGATTATAGAAAAAACTACACATTCAAGCCAGAAGGGTTTTATGAGGATTTAGATATTATTGATGAAAAAGGTGATTACATAGAGGTTATACAGGTTAAAAATAAATCTGAAACATTAGTTTTTGCTGATTTGTTTTCTAAAAAGGATTCATTTTTTAAGAGAGCAAGTAAGCTTATAGAAAATCAAGAAAAAGCTACTATAAAGCTAGTTTCATTTGGTAACGTTAGTAATGAACTAATTGAAAAATCTTTATTGTCAAAAAAGTTACGTAAAAAGGGATTCAATTCATTTGAAATTGATAGAATTTTAAGCAATTATCAAGTTCCAGAAATTGTTGAAGAACAAACTTTGTATAAGGAAATAATAGAGTTACTCAACAATATTAGACCTTTTTTGAATCCATTTATAGCAACAGAGTTATTAATTTTTTGGATTTATAAATCTGCTGAAGAGCAAAGAAAAATTGATGCTAAGAAAATAATATCAAATTTAGATTCTATAGGAGTATTCCTTAATGAACAAAAATCATTTGTAAACCAGTTTGGTAACACCATTTTACCATTTAATAATAGGACATTAAAGGAAGTTAATGCGGCTCAACTAGAAGAAGAGTTTTATTATGGAGTTTCGACTAGATATGAACATATTCTATCAAATTTAGATATTAGCAGAACTGAAAAGCTATATACAATAGATAAAGCTTTTAAAGAGACTAATGTTGTATTTATCCATGGTGCTTCTGGACAAGGAAAAAGTACTTTAGCGTATAGGTATATACATGATTTTTCAGAAAGTAATACTTCATATGAACTAAAGCTATCCAATAATTATAATGAGTTATATGAAACTATTAGTAGTTTAAATGCTTTATGTAAAGAATTCTTTTTCCCAATATTAATTTATATTGATATAAAACCTCAAGATGTTTATTGGAATGATTTACTTCAGCAACTATCTGCAAAAAAGAATCTTCAATTTTTGATTACTATTAGGCAAGAAGATTGGAATAGAGTTACTCTTGGTGCCGAGTATAACTTTAAAGATATGGAATTAATATTTGATAAAACAGAAGCCGAAAGCATTTATGAAAGTTTATCAAAATATAAAAAAGAGCTAAAGTTCACAGATTTTGAAGAATCATGGTTAAAGTTTGGCAATAAAGGGCTTTTATTAGAATATGTTTATTTTATTAATCAAGGAGATACTTTAAAAGCCAGATTAGAAAGCCAAATTAGTCGATTAGAGCAGGAAGAAAAAATAAGTGAATTAGAAATATTACGTTTTGTGTGTTTATCTGATTCCTATGGAGCTAAAATTAATTACAAAAAGCTAATTGATTTTATTCAGATTAATAGAAGTTTATCAAACAGAGTTGTAAAAAACCTTGAAAAAGAATATCTCTTAAAGTTTACTGAAAACAAAGAATTTTTAACGGGGTTGCATCCTATACGATCAGAAATTTTATGTGATATTCTATTTAATGAGAATGATTACATTGATATTAATGATTATATCAACGATTCTATACCACTATTGTATGAAGGAGATATATATTCTTTTTTACTAAATGGTTTCAATTTTGGGTACGATGTTGAAACTTTTTTAGATATAGTTAAAGAATATAATTTTAAAAGTTGGATTGGAAATATTAATGTATTGAATGCTCTTCTTTGGAAAGGTGTGAGTGATTTTCTTTTCATAAAGAATAAAGAACCTTTTGAAACTCTATATAATGAGTTTGGTACAATTTGGGCGTTAGTTTTACCTTATGATTATGCAAATGTAACTGGGGACGAAGGGTTAATACCTTCAAATATATTATCGGAAGATTTTAGTATTAGAATAAAAGAGATTAAAAATAATATATCCCCTAAAGAAGATGTTTTTGAATATATTTTAAGATGGATTAGTTCTAAAGACAATATTTCATGTGAATTATGTGATAAGAAAGAACTTGTTGTTTTAGGAGAGTATACTTTTTGGATTGGTCATTTAAATCTTGACGCAAATATAGTTATTGATGAAAATGTACTTCTAACTCTTTTTGATAGTGAAGTTTCTTTGAAAGATATTTCAGTATTGTTACTAGGTCTTCAATCGATAAATTTTTCTGTTGATTTTATCGATAATTACAGGAAGTTGTTCTTATCACGATTATTAGAAGAATATAGCATTGTTGATTTAAAAGAAAGCAATGATAACCATATTTCTTGTAGGTACATTATCGATTATTTAAAGTATGAATTTGAAGAAGTAAAAGAAACAAATCATCTGCAAAATAAATCTACAGAAATTCTTGAGCTTTTGAGAAACGTTTTTCCTGATAAAGATTCTTACTCTATAAAAGCAGTGAATAATTCTTTTTTGGATATTGAGTTACCTTATGACCCTAGTGATAAAAATATAAAGCATAATTTATTGCCTTTAGGCTATTTAGTGCAAGTAAATGTTTTAATTAATAGTTTGTTTATTTATCAATTTCGACCTGATTCATGGGAATCATACGTGTCAAAAATAATTGAAAACAGAGGGAAATATAATTATGCATTAACAGAGGTAATTAAAGGGTTTCAAGAGTATTTTAGAAAAAGGGATTATAAAGTGTTTATAAAACCTTTAGAAGTAGCGGAAAAGGAGTTAGAAGGAGTATACAAGGTTAAATTCCCTAAAAATATAGTTGATAAATGGGGATATGTTTCTGAAGGGACTAATGAAAAATCTTTTAATGAAAAAGAAGAATCATTAATAAAGGCAACAACAATAGCTTCAATAAAAAAGTATTTAGATTTTAATAAAATTAATAGAGATTACTTTTCGAGCTTAGATAATGTTTTTAATCAATTAGGGAGCAACATATTGTCTGTTTATAAACTTTATTCAGGTGTTAAGGATTTAGAAGATTATAATCCAAATATTCTTTACAGTAATATATCTGAAGCTTTAATTAAAGTTTCGAAATTTCAAAATGAGTTTAAAAAACATTTTTCTAAGTTTTGTTCTTCAGAGAAATTGGAGAAAATAGAAAGTATAGAAAGTAGAAATCTTGAGGCATTATTTTATAGTTGGAATCAACTTTATAATCAAGGAAATAGAAAAATTAGTAGTAAAGTATATATTAATTCAAGGAAAGAGTTTAGTGATATTAAGAAAAATCTCAGCAAAAGGTTTTTAAAAGAACGAAAAGATGTTTTTGAATTAGCTGGTATTCTATTTAATGTTGAACTATCAGAGAATACCAGAAAAAACCTTGTTCTCACAGCTGAAGTTGATTCAGAGATTTACTTTGCTTCATTACTATACGCTAGAGTATTTGTACAGAATACGCTCAGTGCTAGTTACTTTAGTGCTAAAGGAATAATGGTCAGAGACAATGTTCAATCCGTTATTTATATACCATTAATTCAAGGAATGCCAGTAAATAAAAAAGTATATAAAATTCATACACATAATTTAGATGAGGAATTTGATGGTGATAATTGGTATCGTTTTTTTAGTTTTTTTGATGATATAGATAAAGAATTAATAGATTATTTAAAACTTGAATTTTGGAATGAAGAAAATGATAATATTAAATATTATGAAGCAGTAATGGGAGAGATTACTAATATTCAACAATTCCAAAAACAAATAGAAAAAATTAATATCGAAGCAAAAAAGTTTGATTTTAATAACACTGAAATTACATCAAAATATGTATATAAACTTCAAAATTTTCTTAAAAATAGAAAAGGTGAAGTTTCAAAAGGATGGGAATCAATTGAATACTTGATTGATGATAAAGAATTTTTTAATAATGTGAACTCTCATATAATTAATTCTGATTTAAATGAGGTGTGTCCTGATATATCTGATATTCAAATACGTTTATCTGAAGAATATAATTCTTTTACTACCCGAGCTATTGCAGATGGATTAAATGATATAGTTGACTAAACAAGTTTAAAAATGCTTTAGCTTTCCCTAAAATGTAGTCTATCTTCTTTTGGATAATACTAAATCCACAAAATTTGCAATTGAGTATAATTTTGGTTATTAAATTTAGGACTTAGGCAGCTCAAGGTCTTTACAAACTTCCTTTAATAATTCCCCAGGATCTTCATCAATAGCAAGAGAAATTAAGTACAGTTCTTTCACTTTTAATTGTGTATTTAAATTGTTTGCAAGTTCACTCAATCGTGTTTTGCTTATGCCAGTTTTGCGAGACACATCTGATCTGTTAATTGATTTCTTAGCAAAGTAGAGACCTAAATTTGTCATGTATTATCTATTTTTCGGTATATAAATTTACCATTTAAGATAAAATTTTCCGATTTTCTAAACTTTTGTTTGTTATTTTATCTTATTACATGTACATTAGTTCTGATTATATGAAATATATGTCTGAATATCTAAACTTAAAATCTTTAAGATTATGAATCATGAAACTAATTCACATCTAGAACAGGTCATAAATAAGCTTACTACTTTTCTTGAGGTAAAATATATTTATAAGTCAGACATTAAGTTTGAAGATAAAAGCAAATCTCTGTTAATCGTCGTCTTGGAAAGAAAATGTTGTTCATTGACCAAAGAATTATCGGGCATGGTTGCAAAAATATTCCAGGAAGAAACGGACTTTTTGTACAGAATATTTTCGTTTGAATATGCCCATCAACAGTTAAAAGAAGAAAACCTTTTTTTTGTTCATGGATGCTTTTGGGACAACCTTATCTTCCAAAATTCTGATGTAGAATTAGACAATTTTAATGAATATTATGTTACCGAAAAAACACTTAATAATATTCAATCAAATTTCGAAAAAGAACGCGATAAAATCGCTGCTTTTTTGGATGGTGCAACCTTTTTTATCGAAAAAAATAATCTATCCCATGCTGCTTACATGCTGCACCAATATATAGAACTATGGTTTCGATATGTCGCTCTTTTTACAATGGGAAAGGAACGTAAAAGCCATAGCATTAAAGAACTTCAAACCTATATAAAAACATTTATTCCAGAACTAGGAAACCTTTTCAATACAGAAATAGAGGAGGAACAACACCTTTTAAAATTATTGGATGATGCTTATATAACGACACGTTATGAAAACAATTACCATATCAATTTAGAACAAATCCATAAAATATTGGAGAAAGCCAATAAAATTGAATCTATAGCAACTTTATTGTTTAAAAACAAATTGGATGCTTGTAAAAAGCAAGAATCAAATCAAGATGAAGTTAATGTACCAAAAAACCAATGTATTCAACAAAATGACACCGAACTATCCAATTTTATTAAATCACTCTCCACAAAAGACTTTTCAACCTTAAAACCATATCCCTATAAAAAAGGGTTATATACCCTTGGAATTGTAACGGAAGGGTATTTGGAGACCTCGTTCATGATTTCAAATCTATTAAAGGTATGTATTCTTGCTATGGAATACGAGTATGTACCTACACGTTCCATTCCCGATCCCTTGCATAATGTAAAGGAAGTTTTAGGATACGCATTAGACTTGATTCCTCATGAAGAAATGGAATTATTAGATGTATTAAGAGATTTAACGATAACCGAGAAAAGCTAAAGCTGATGAAAGAAAAAAAGAAACTAAAGGCAATAAAGAAACATATTCAAAACTTTCCTGGTGTGAGCACGGAATCTCTTGGAAACAGGATTAGAAAGACCATCAGTTTTGAGGTATTCGACCATGAGGATATAACCACTAGTATTTCGGCACTCTTGGAAGTTTGCTTCTTCGCCCTTGATGGAAATGGTTCTTTCATATATCCCAAGCATTGCAATAAGACAACCATAAGCAGTGTGACCAAGGTGCTAGAATTGGTCATCGACCTTTTGCCACATGACCAGATGTTTTGTTTAGACAAGATTACTAAAATTATATCGGAGGGTGAGAACACAAAAGAATAACAATAAAACTTCATTGGCTATGAAAAAAAACCACTAGAAATTAATTGAATCAACTAAGTATAAAGTGGATATCGTACTGCCATCAGATTTTCAAATGGACAAACTTAAGATTACATATTTGCAACAGCATTGCATTAAATAATTTATATCTTTGCTACAATGAAATATTTAGCAATCCTATTAGCAATATACATTTTCGCGCTTAATTTAGCGCCCTGTGCTGATTATATCCCTACTCATGAGGATGCTAAAACAGAAATTTCACATGCTACAGACAACCATCAACACCAAGATTCAGATTTATGTTCGCCTTTTTGTAATTGCCAATGTTGTCATATTCATGCTACCTATTTTAAGGTGGTAGATTTTAAAATTGCCATTAACCATATTTCTACAAAAGTATATTTTCATTTTGATGGTCTTGAAAAAGACTTCAACGCTTCTATTTTACAACCTCCACAAGTATAATTCAGTTTTATTAGGATTATTATATCCATTAATGAACCTTAAATGGGTTCGAATTACTTCGGTTTACTTCCATTAAATGGGCGTATCTCGATTTGTTTAACTGAATTAATACATTTTCTATGATTAATAAAATCATTGATTTTTCAATCAATAATAAATTCATTATTGGTTTGCTAACCCTTACCATAATTGGAGCAGGCATTTGGAGTATGACCAAAGTGCCTATAGATGCCGTTCCAGATATTACCAATAATCAAGTACAAGTCATTACACAAGCACCCAATTTAGGTACAGAAGACATTGAACAATTTGTAACTTATCCAGTAGAAGTAGCAATGAGCAACTTGCCCGATGTTCAGGAAATCCGTTCCATTTCTCGTTTTGGCTTATCTGTAGTGACTATCGTTTTTGATGACGATATGGGAACTTATCTACCACGGCAATTAGTAGCTGAAAAACTAAACGAAGTCAAAGAACAAATTCCGAGTGGTTTTGGCGAACCAACTATGGGGCCAATTTCTTCTGGATTAGGAGAAATTTATCAATACACACTTAAAGTAAAACCAGAATATAAAGACAAATATTCGGTGACTGATTTGCGCACCATGCAAGATTGGATTGTGCAACGTCAAATGGCTATGGTAGAAGGTGTTGTTGAAGTAAACGCCATAGGTGGAAAAATTAAACAATACGAAGTTGCTGTAGACCCAAACGAACTAAAAGCAATTGGATTAACAATTACCGATGTTTTTGAAGCGCTTGAAGCCAACAATCAAAATACAGGTGGTGCGTACATTGAAAAGAACCATCAAGCTAATTTTATTCGTGGAGAAGGCTTGGTACGCAGTTTAGAGGATATAAAAAAGATTACGGTTAAAAACACGAACAATATTCCAATTACTGTTGGCGATATTGCAACAGTACAATATGGAGCGGCCATTCGTTATGGGGCTTTAACCCAAGATGGCGAAGGCGAAGTAGTTGGTGGTTTGGTAATGATGCTTAAAGGCGCTAATTCAAACAATGTTATTGAGAATGTAAAAGTGCGAATGGCTCAAATTGAAAAATCGTTGCCAGAAGGTGTGATTATCGAACCTTTATTAGACCGAAGCAAATTAATAGCAGAAACCACTTCAACCGTTGCAACCAACCTCATTGAAGGTGCATTAATAGTTATTTTTGTACTCATTTTTTTATTAGGAAACTGGCGTGGTGGTTTAATAGTGGCTTCAACAATTCCATTATCTCTATTATTCGCATTTATACTAATGAATGTGTTTGACGTTTGGGCAAACCTAATGAGTCTTGGCGCAATAGATTTCGGAATTATCGTAGATGGTGCTGTGATTATTGTAGAAAGCACCGTTTTTCTAATCGCTTCGCAAGTACTAAAGAAAAGGAATTTGACATCCAAAGAACGAAACGAAGTAACAGCAGATGCCTCAAAAAAAATGATGAATGCTGCCTTTTTCGGTCAACTGATTATTTTAATTGTATTTCTACCCATATTAGCATTAGAAGGCATTGAAGGCAAAATGTTTAAACCAATGGCATTGACCTTCATTTTTGCGATGATTGGTGCAATGGTGCTATGTTTAACCTACGTTCCAATGATGTCTGCATTAGTGTTAAGAGCACCAAAAGACGACAAAAACTCGTATGGAGATAGATTTGTGCATTGGGTTGAAGACAAATACCAACCACTATTAGAAAAAGCTTTAACGAAAGGCAAACTTATAATGGGGGTTTCTGTTGTGTTATTTGGTGTTGCAGTTTTTATGTTCACAAGAATGGGTGGTGAATTTATTCCACAACTGGATGAAGGCGACATTGCATTTCACGCCATTTTAAAACCCGGAAGCTCGCTTACAGAAACGATTGAAACAACCACAAAAATTGAACAAATTGTAAAGGCAAAGTTTCCAGAAGTAGAAAAAATAGTCAGTCGTATTGGTGTTGCAGAAATTCCAACCGATCCCATGCCAATGGATTTAGCAGATGTATTTGTAATACTGAAACCTAAAAGCGAATGGACAACTGCTGAAACTAAAGACGAACTGATTGAAAAAATGAAAGAAGCGGTAGAAATCGTACCAGGCGTTAATTATGAATTTACCCAACCTATTGAAATGCGCTTCAACGAGTTGCTTGAAGGGGTTAGAGAAGACATTGCCATTAAACTTTATGGTGAAGATATTGAGGTGCTCTCACAAAAAGCAGAAGAAATATCTAAAATCATTGCTGGTACAGAAGGAATTGGCGATATGAAAGCGGAAGCTACAACAGGGTTGCCACAAATGACAATTACTTATAATAGAAGTAAATTGGCACAATACGGACTTCAAATAAACACCTTAAATCAAATTGTGCAATCAGCGTTTGCAGGAGGTATAGCAGGAACTATTTTTGAAGGCGAAAAGCGATTTGATTTGGTGGTTAGGTTAAGTTCTCATAATCGTAAAGACATAACAGATGTGCAAAATTTGTTTATCAACTTGCCGTCTGGTGCGCAGATTCCATTGAGAGAAGTAGCTGATGTAAGTTATAAAGGCGGTCCCATGCAAATCAGTAGAGACAATACAAACAGAAGAACTTATGTAGGTATCAATGTGAGAGGTCGTGATGTAAAATCGTTGGTAGGTGAAATTAAAACGAAATTAGATGCACAATTAGACTTGCCATCGGGTTATTTCATTCGCTATGGTGGGGCTTTTGAAAATTTAGAGCGTGCCAGTAACCGTTTACAAACCGTTGTTCCCATTGCGTTATTGCTCATTTTTATTCTTATATATTTTGCTCTAAAATCGTTGCCGCAAACCTTAATGATTTACATTGCAATCCCCATGGCAACCATTGGTGGCGTTGTGGCATTATGGTTGCGCGATATGCCTTTTAGTATTTCGGCAGGAGTAGGTTTTATTGTCTTGTTTGGTGTTGCTGTTTTAAACGGATTAGTAATGATCAGTGGTCTGAATGAATTAAAAGAAGAAGGTGTTACCAATCTAAAAGATAGAATTGTAGAAGGTACAAAGCGAAGAATCAGACCAATTATGTTAACCGCGCTTACAGATGTATTGGGCTTTTTACCTATGGCAATTTCGGCATCAGCTGGCGCAGAAGTGCAACGCCCTTTAGCAACCGTTGTAATTGGTGGTTTGTTAACCTCTACATTATTAACATTATTCGTGTTGCCTATATTATATCATTGGGTAGAAAACAAATCATTTAATTTTAGAGCAGACAAAAAAGCAATTACAGTGACTGCTATGGTAGCTTTTATGTTTTTGTTACCAATAACTGGAAACGCACAACAAGCAAACGATGTGTTACCCATAATTTCAATGCAAGAAGCGGTAAAACTGGCTAAGGAAAACTATCCAAGTTTAAAACAACGTCAACTTGAAATTGATAAGCAACAACAATTAAAAGGAACTGCTTTCGATTTTGGTACAACTCAAATTTTTACGGGAGGTGAAGAAGTTAAGGACGGTACAGGTATCTATACAACTATTGGTGTTGGTCAATCAAATATCGATGTATTTGGAATTTCTCCAAAAAGGAAATTACAGGAGCAACGTATTCAGTTAGCCCAAAAAGCCTTTCAGCTTTCAGAATTAGATTTAGAATTGGAAGTAAAAAAGGCCTGGGCAAATGCCTTACAGAGTAAAAGGAATTATAATTTATACAAAGAGTTAGATTCTATTTATACCAACTTTGAAGAAGCAGTAGCATTAAATTATGAAGTCGAAGCCATTTCTAAATTAGAGTATGCAGCAGCAAAAAATCAAGCTTTACAGATTCAGAATAAATTTATGCAATCAAAAAGTGAATATGCTATTGCTTTACAACAATTAAACCTTTGGTTGGTTTCAGATGAATTTTATACGGTTTCAGATGAAACTGATATAGAGAACGAAATAGATGTAGACGATTTTAATTTGGAAACACACCCGTTGTATACTATTTCACAAATTGAAGTAGCAGAAGCAAACGCAAACCTGAAAGCTGCAAAAGCCGAAAATTTACCAAAGTTAAATCTTCAAGGCAGTTTACAAAATGTAAATGGAAATTCTGGATTTTACACGTATCAAGCTGGTATTTCCATACCGTTTTTATCTGGTACAACAAAAGCACAAATTAGAACAGCAAAAATTGATAGACAAATTGCCGAATCAAATATGCAGTTTAAGCAAAAGGAAGTGCAATCTAAATTTAAGCAAGCCAAAGAAAATCACCAAAAATGGAAAACATCTTGGCTGTTCTATAAGGATGAAGTATTACCACTTATTAAAGAACAAAAAACTGGTGCTTTGTTTGCTTATAAAGAAGGAGAGATTGATTACACAGCGTTTACACAACTTATAAAAGAAGCTATTCAATCAGAATTAGAAGCACAAACGGCATTAGCGAACTATTTAGAAAGTACATTCCAACTACAATACTTTAATCAATAAGACAATGAAAGCCCATAATGGGCATTTGGCAAATAATGGTCAATACACATACAAAATTTTAGACAATGAAAAATATAACAAATAAATTCCTCATACTTTTTATAGTATCAATTGTAGTAACTGCGTGCGGAAATAAAGAAAATCATAAAGAAGGTGATGGTCATTCTCATGATGAAATACAAAAAACTGAAGAAAAAGATAACCACAATGAAGGCGAAGAAGTGATGCTTACACAGCAACAGTTTGAAGCCTTAAAAATGAAAATAGATAGCATTGCCTTGCGCAACATGAGTGGCTATGTGGAAGCCAATGGAACTTTAGAAGTGCCGCCACAAAGTGAAGCCGCTATAACATCGGTAGTTGGTGCTAACGTAGTATCTATTGAAGTGATTGAAGGTGATAAAGTGAACAAAGGTCAAGTTGTGGCATATCTTTCGCATCCCAATATTATTCAAATGCAAACCAATTATTTAAATGCGTATAGTGATAGTAATTTTTTAAAAAAGAATTTTGAGCGTCAACAAAAATTATTCAATGCCGGAGTTGGTTCTGGCGCAAATTTCCAAAAAGCTGAGGCAGAGTATGAAGCCTCAAAAGCAATGGTTAATGGAATGGCGGCTCAATTACAGTTATTAAATATTAGTACAACATCGGTACGTAATGGTAGTATTGCACAACGTATTTCATTACGTAGCCCCATTGATGGCTTTGTGCAAAAGGTCGGCGTTAAAACAGGACAGTATGTGGAACCTCAAACCGAACTCTTTGAAATAGTAAACACGCATCATGTTCATGCAGATTTGATGGTATTCGAAAAAGATGTATATAAAGTAAAGAAAGGTCAAAAAGTAACATTTACACTGCAATCAATCCAGGATGAAGAATTAACCGCAGAAATTTATTCGGTAAGTAAAACTTTTGAGGACAATCCAAAAGCGGTACACGTACATGCAGAGATTGAAAATAAAAAAGGAAATCTTATACCAGGAATGTATATTCAAGGAAAAATCCAAACAGAAAATACGGAAACTATGGCGTTGCCTGAAAGTGCTATAGTTAAAGAAGGTGATAGGTTTTTTGTGTTTTCAGCAGAAAGAGAAAATAACAATTGGAGTTTTAAACCCATTGAAGTTATTTTGGGTGCAAAAGATGGCACTTGGATAGCGGTTCAGTTTACAGAAGATATAAACCCAAAAACAAAATTCGCTTATAATAATGCTTACTACCTTATTGCAGAAATGAAAAAAGGAGAAGCAGAACACGAACATTAATTATGCAAACAATAGAACAATTATTAGAGTCAAAAAATATCCGTATTACGGCAATGCGATTATTAATTTACAAGTTTCTTGCAGAAAAGAAAGTGGCAGTAACCTTGAGTGATATAGAAAATACCTTCGAAAAAGCAGATAGAACTACACTATATAGAACTATAAAAACCTTTGAAGAAAATACTATTGTTCATCAAATAGATGATGGTACTGGAGTTACAAAATATGCCTTATGTGAAAAGGGCTGTCATTGTGAAATAGAAACAGATTTGCATTTACATTTCCATTGTAATAATTGTGGAGAAACCATTTGCTTAACAGACCACAAAATTCCTCAAATAAAAGTGCCAGATGGTTTTGTTTCAGAAAATGTAAACTTGGTTGTAAAAGGCATGTGCGACAAATGTAGTGGGCAATAATTGCACTTCCATTGCATCTTGTTTTATTGCATTTTTGTATAAAACGGATAAATGATGAAAAATAAGTTTGTAGGTGTAGGTTTGCTAACGGCATTTACTGCGTCTTTATGTTGTATTACACCCGTTTTGGCGCTAATAGCTGGAACAAGTGGAATTGCTTCAACATTTTCTTGGATAGAACCTTTTAGACCTTATCTAATTGGGTTAACAATTTTAGTTCTTGGTTTTGCTTGGTATTATAAGCTAAAACCTCAAAAGGAAATTGACTGCGCATGTGATACGGAAGAAAAATCAAAATTTATACAGTCAAAAACCTTCTTAGCAATAGTCACTTTTTTTGCAATGGTGATGTTGGCTTTTCCATTCTATTCAGAAATTTTTTATCCAAACACAGAAAAGCAAATAATTGTGGTTGATAAATCGAATGTTAAAACAACTGAATTTAAAATTAGCGGGATGACTTGTGCGAGTTGCGAAGAACACGTAAATCACGAAGTAAACAAACTCAATGGAATTGTGAACTTAAAAGCGTCCTATGAAAATGAAAACGTAATCGTTGAATTTGACAAAACCAAAACAAACGAAACAGAAATCGAGAAAGTAATTAATGCGACAGGTTATAAAGTAACCGACAAAAAAGAAAACTAATGGAGGTCCAATTAAAATCAGAAATTACATGTCCAAAATGTGGACATAAAAAAGTAGAAGATATGCCAACAAACGCTTGTCAATTTTTCTACGAATGTGATAATTGCAAAACGGTTTTAAAACCAAAAGAGGGCGATTGTTGTGTTTATTGTTCATATGGAACAGTTGCTTGTCCACCAATTCAAGAAAACAAAAGTTGTTGCTAAAACAAGTATGAAAAAAAAGAAAATCAATTTAAGAGATTTAAAACCAAATTCAGAAGCGGAACATAATCATGATGATGGTCACAACCATAGTGGTCAACCCAATAATTTCAAAGCCTATATTCCAGCAATTATAAGTTTTTCAATGCTTTTTATTGGGATAGTATTAGATTATTTTGATATTACTTTTTTCAAAAATGGGGTTCGTATTATTTGGTATGCTATTGCTTATTTACCAGTAGGTTTTCCTGTAGTAAAAGAAGGTTGGGAGAGCATCAAAAAAGGCGATGTGTTTACAGAGTTTTTTTTAATGTCCATTGCTACTATTGGAGCCTTTATTATAGGCGAATATCCAGAAGGTGTTGCAGTCATGTTATTTTATGCAGTTGGCGAATTATTTCAAAACGCAGCAGTAAACAGAGCCAAAGGAAACATAAAAGCTTTGCTAGATGTCAGGCCAAAGGAAGCTTTGGTGTATCGCAACAATGATTATGAATCCGTAAACCCTGAATCGGTTGAAATTGGCGAAAAAGTTCAGGTTAGAGTTGGGGAAAAAGTGCCTTTAGACGGTATTTTACTTTCTGAAAAAGGATCGTTCAATACCGCAGCATTAACTGGAGAAAGTAAACCCAATACCATAGCAAAAGGTGAAAAAGTATTTGCTGGGAGCATAAATTTGGACGGTGTCATTGAAATAGAAACCACCAAAGAATTTAAAGATAGTTCCCTTGCCAGAATTTTGGATATGGTACAGAACGCCACAGCACGAAAATCTAAAACAGAATTATTCATTAGAAAATTTGCACGTATTTATACGCCAATAGTTGTTTTTTTAGCCATAGGCGTCACGTTGCTACCTTACTTTTTTGTAGACGATTATGTCTTTAGAGATTGGTTATATAGAGCCTTAATTTTTCTGGTGATTTCTTGTCCTTGTGCCTTGGTTATTTCTATTCCTTTGGGTTATTTCGGAGGATTAGGTGCAGCTTCAAAAAACGGAATTTTATTTAAAGGCGCTTCATTTTTAGATGCCATGACCAAAATAAACACGTTGGTAATGGACAAAACAGGAACAGTTACCAAAGGGGTTTTCAAAATCAAAGAAATTAAAGCTATAGATTGGGAAGAATCCGAATTTATGAAGTATCTCATGGCTATGGAAGAGCAATCCACACATCCCATCGCCAAAGCCATTTTGGAATATAAAGCTGAAGGTAAAGATTATGAGGCTTCCGAAGTATTTGAAATAGCAGGAAAAGGTTTAAAAGGTATCGTGAATGGCAAGTCTGTTTTAGTTGGTAATAAAGCCTTAATGACAGCCAATAATATTAATGTTTTACAGGAAACAGAAACCATTGTAGAATCGATTGTATTGGTCGCAATCAATAATAAGTTCGCAGGTTATGTAATAATTGCAGATGAATTAAAAGACGATGCTAAAGAAACCATTACAGCCTTACATAAAGTAGGTATCAAAAATATAATGATGCTTTCAGGCGATAAAGATTCCATTACCCAACAAGTCGCAAAAGAATTAAATATTGAAAAGGCTAAAGGTGGTCTATTACCTGAGGATAAATTAAATGAAGTTGAAACTTTAATGAAAAACCCTGTGAATAAAGTAGCATTTATAGGTGATGGCATTAATGATGCACCGGTATTAGCAGTAAGTGATGTAGGCATTGCTATGGGTGGTTTAGGAAGCGATGTGGCTATTGAAACAGCTGATGTTATCATTCAAACAGACCAACCTTCAAAAGTGGTAAAAGCCATCAAAATAAGTCGTTCCACTCGCAAAATTGTGTGGCAAAACATCATTTTAGCATTTGGTGTCAAAGTAATTGTACTGATTTTAGGAGCAGGTGGTTTAGCGACCATGTGGGAAGCAGTATTTGCAGACGTTGGTGTTGCATTGTTAGCAATATTGAATGCTGTTAGATTACAAAGAATGACTTGGAGTTAAGCATTAAACTTCTGTTAAATTTAAAATGTTGCATGAAAAATTTGTAAATTTGTCTATAATGAAAAATGTCGTCCACAAAATAACGTCTATTTTAATGGCCTTTGTAGTCTTATTTTCTACAATGTCATTTACTATTGATATGCATTATTGTGGGGATACCTTAGTAGAAACTGCTGTTTTCCATAAAGCTAAAGGTTGTGGTATGGAAATGGAAAAGCCTTCTGTCGATGATTGTTCAATAGCCAAGAAAAATTGTTGCGATGATGAACAGTTAGCAATTCAAGGTCAAGACGAACTACAACTACAAGTAGACAAAATTTCATTTGAGAAACAAATTTTTGTTGCTTCGTTTGTTTATTCTTATATAAATCTTTTTGAAGGTTTTGAAAGTAATGTTTCTTCCTATGAAGAATATAAACCACCACTCGTCATAAAGCGTATCTACAAGCTCGACGAGACCTATTTAATTTGATTTTTAAACTTTAGACTCAATTATCCAATAACGTTATGTTATGAGGGTAATTTGTTGTATTCGGTGTTTTGCAATACTCCTTTGTCTAACTGTTTAATAATCAAATTACATGTTAAATAAAATTATAAAATATTTTCTTGAGAACAAGTTAATTACTGTGCTCATTCTAATTACGTTCATTGTTTGGGGTGTATCAACATCTCCATTCAATTGGAATACGGGTTTTATACCCAAAGATCCCGTGCCTGTTGATGCGATACCCGATTTAGGTGAAAATCAACAAATAGTGTTTACCGAGTGGAGCGGGCGCTCACCACAAGATATTGAAGATCAAATAACCTACCCACTTACTACCTCGCTTTTAGGAATCCCAAACGTAAAATCAATAAGAAGTACGTCCATGTTTGGTTTTTCAAGCATCTACATCATTTTTGAAGAAAAGGTAGATTTTTATTGGTCGCGCTCTAGGGTTTTAGAAAAATTAAACTCGCTACCAGACAACTTGTTGCCTATAGATGCAAAACCCGCATTAGGGCCCGATGCAACCGCTTTAGGGCAGGTTTATTGGTACACCATTGAAGGTCGCGACCCAGAAGGAAATGTGACAGGTGGATGGGATTTAGACGAATTGCGCTCGGTACAAGACTACTATGTTAAGTATGCCTTAAATGGTGTTTCTGGTGTTTCTGAAGTCGCATCGGTTGGCGGCTATGTAAAAGAATATCAAATTGATGTAAATCCGGATGCTTTAAAAGCCTTTAATATTGGCATCGATATGGTTATGATGGCAGTTAAAAATTCCAATCGTGATATTGGTGCTAAAACCATTGAAATCAATAAAGCTGAGTATTTTATTCGCGGACTCGGATACATTAAAAACATTCAAGATATTGAAAATACCGTGGTAAGTGTCAATAATAACAAACCAATACTTATTAAAGATGTTGCTCACGTAAGTTTAGGACCCGAAACCCGTAGAGGTGTTTTAGATAAAGGTGGTGCCGAAGTTGTGGGAGGTGTGGTTGTAGCGCGGTATGGTTCTAATCCTTTAGAAGTTATCAATAATGTAAAAGATAAAATAAAAGATTTTTCTTCAGGTTTACCTAAAAAAACATTAGCAGATGGCACGGTAAGTCAGCTCACCATCGTTCCGTTTTATGATCGCACCCATCTTATTGAAGAAACTATTAGCACTTTAGAAACCGCACTTTCTCATGAGGTTCTTATTAGCATAATAGTAGTTCTTGTTCTTATGATGAATTTAAGGGCTTCTTTTATCATTTCCAGTTTATTACCCGTAGGCGTGCTCATGACCTTTATTATTATGCGCTATGCAGGGGTAGATGCGAATGTGGTGGCCTTGTCTGGTATCGCAATTGCCATTGGCGTTATGGTCGATATAGGCATTGTGTTCGTTGAAAACATTATTAGGCACTTAGAAATGCCCGAAAACCATGGGGTAAAAGGCAAAGAATTAATGAACGTTATTTACGTTGCCACCAAAGAAGTGGCATCGGCCATCACAACCGCGTTAGCAACAACCGTGGTTAGTTTTGTGCCTGTTTTCGCCATGGTTGGCGCAGAAGGTAAGTTGTTTAGACCCCTCGCATTTACTAAAACCTTCGCCCTGTTAGGAGCCTTTTTATTGGGTATTATCGTATTGCCTGCCTTGGCGCATTTTGTGTTCGGTATTAATTATGATAAGAAGAAAGTTAAAAGAACCTGGGGAATTATATTAATTGTTGGCGGGTTGTTGTTTGCAATTTATATGCATATTTGGCTGCCTCTTGTTTTATGTGTTTTAGGTTTAAATTCTTTTTTTGAACATAAATTACCACTTCAATTTAACAAGTACTCCAACTATATTAATATTGGATTAACCTTATTTATTGCCACTTTTTTCTTAGCAGAAGAATGGATGCCATTAGGACCTCAAAACTATCTCATAGTAAATTATTTGTTTGTGTTAGTTTTAATCGGTTCTATTTTAGGAACATTGCTAACCATCGTACATTTTTATGAACCCGTGCTTAAGTGGTGTTTGAACAATAAAGGAAAGTTTATGTTAATCCCGTTGTTCACATTGTTGTTTGGCGTTTTCATTTGGGTTGGTTTTGATAGCACTTTTGGGTTTGTTTCCAAGGGATTCGATAAAATGGGATGGAAGATTAAAGAAACTAAAGTTTGGACTTCCATATCGAAAACATTTCCGGGTATTGGCTCGGAGTTTATGCCAACCTTAAATGAAGGAAGTTTTTTATTGATGCCTACGGCGATGCCACATGCAGGTTTGGAAGAAACTAAAAGCATCGTTCAAAATCTGGATATGTTATTAGCCAATATACCTGAGGTTGATGTGGCTGTTGGAAAACTAGGAAGGGTTGAAAGTGCTATCGACCCAGCACCTATTTCTATGTTTGAAAATATTATCAATTATAAACCCGAGTTTATAGTGACTTATGATGGGAAACCAAAGCGTTTTAAAGTTGATAAAAACGAAAAGTTTGTTCTTAAAAACGGCACATCTTTATCTAACGAAGAAGCTTTAAATCAAAATGTAAAAGAGTCCGATTTAACGCCAGATGATAATGGTGAGTTTTTCAGAAATTGGCGCTCCCACATAAAAAGCTCCGATGATATTTGGAAAGAAATCGTTAAAGTTTCAAATCTTCCTGGAGTTACTTCTGCACCTAAATTGCAACCTATTGAAACCCGTTTAGTCATGTTACAAACAGGTATGCGGGCTCCTATGGGAATAAAAGTTTATGGCCCCGATTTAAAAACCATTCAAGACTTTGGTATAGCATTAGAAGGAATTTTAAAGCAAGAACCTTCCGTAAAAGCCGAAGCGGTTTTTGCCGATAGAATTGTAGGGAAACCATATTTGCAAATCAATATCAATCGTTCCGCCATTGCTCGATACGGATTAAGTGTTGAAAAAGTTCAGCAAGTTATTGAAACTGCCGTTGGCGGTATGAATATTTCAACTACTGTTGAAGGTAGGGAACGCTATCCTGTAAGAGTTCGATACCCAAGGGAATTACGAGACGACCCAGAGAAAATTAAAAAAATATTAGTACCTACACCAACAGGGGTACAGGTACCTTTAGGTGAATTGGTTAGTTTGGAATTTGTTCGAGGGCCACAAATGATAAAAAGTGAAGAGACTTTTTTAGTTGGCTATGTATTATTTGATAAAAAAGAAAATTTCGCCGAGGTTGATGTTGTAAACAATGCCCAAGATTTAATAAAAGAAAAGATTAATACAGGTGAATTAATAGTTCCTAAAGGTGTGAGTTATAAATTTTCTGGTAGTTATGAAAATCAAATTCGAGCCATTAAAAAATTGTCCATTGTGATTCCAATAAGCTTGATTGTAATATTCTTGTTATTGTACTTTCAATTTAAAACCATCATTGCTTCATCCATCCATTTTTCGGGTGTGTTTGTAGCTTTTGCAGGCGGTTTTATCATGTTGTGGTTATATGGACAAGATTGGTTTTTGAATTTTTCAGTTTCTGGTGTTAACATGAGGCATTTGTTTCAAATACATCCAATCAATTTAAGTGTTGCCGTTTGGGTTGGGTTTATCGCCTTATTTGGTATTGCTACGGATGATGGGGTTATTATGGGAACCTACATTCACCAAGTATTTGAAGAACGACAACCTGATACAATTAAGGGTGTTCGAGAGGCCGTTTTGGTTGCAGGTAAAAAACGAGTACGACCCGCAATGATGACGGCAGCAGTTGCCATTATTGCCTTACTGCCTGTTTTAACATCCACAGGTAAAGGAGCCGATATTATGATTCCTATGGCAATTCCAGTTTTTGGAGGGATGATTATTCAGCTTATGACCATGTTCGTGGTGCCCGTGCTACAAGCTTTTTGGAGAGAGACCGTAATTAAAAGAAATCAATAATGAAAACAAAAAATAAATATAAGATATTGAATATAAGGTATTTAATTCTTGTTTTGGTGTTATACGCTACAAATGTGAATAGCCAAACATTGCAGGATTATTTAGGTATAGCATCTCAAAATAACCCTGAGATACAATCGGTATACAAAGAGTTTGAAGCGGCGTTACAAAAGGCTCCTCAAGTTAGTTCGTTGCCAGATCCCAGCTTAACCGTAAGTGCCTTTGGACGTATGATAGAAACCAGAGTGGGTGCTCAAGAAGCGCGTTTTAGCTTAATGCAAATGTTTCCATGGTTTGGTACTTTGGAAGCTAAAAAGAATGCTGCTAATTTAATGGCAGAAGCATCGTTTCAGCGATTTATAGATGCTCGAAATGAAGTGTTTTTGGAAATTAAGAAGGCCTATTCAGAACTTTATGAAATCAATAAAATGATTCAGCTTGAAACAGATAATCTTCAAATTCTAAATGATTATCGAGAGCTAGCCTTGAGCAAATTTAAAAATGGAAAAGGCGCTATGGTAGATGTGGTGAGGATTGATATTAAAAGAAGCGAAAGCGAAACTAATATTCAATTATTAAAAGATCAAATCCATCCACTTCAAGTAGAATTTAATAGTTTGCTGAATAGAGATTTGAATACACTTATTAATATACCGGATGCATTACCACTGGTTGAAAATACAATGCCTATTGAAAAAGACAGTTTATTTAATTCCAACCCAAAATTATTGGCATTAGATAAAAAAATGGCATCCTTTGAAGAACAAAAAAAGGTAGCTAAGAAAGATGGTTATCCAATGATTGGATTGGGCATAGATTATTCGATTATTTCAAAACGCGATGTGCCTAATTTGGAAATGAATGGGCAAGATGCTATTATGCCAATGCTAACAGTTACTTTACCCATTTTCAGAAAGAAATACCATGCCATGCAAAAGGAAGTAGATTTCATGCTTGAGGCTACAAAATTTGATAAACAGGCCGTAAAAAACAATTTGCAGTCTAAATACAGTTTGTCTAATTATAATGTTTCAAAAGCAAAATCATTAAAAGAGTTATACAAAAAGCAAACCGAAAGCACGAAGCAAGCCATTTCTTTATTAATAGCGGCTTATAGCAATTCCGGAACCGACTTTGAAGAAATTTTACGAATGAATCAGGATTTATTAATGCTTCAAACGGCAACAGTTTCGGCTAATAAAAATCAATTTATAGCACAATCAACCATAGATTATTTAATTTCTAAAGAGAAATAAAGATGAATACAAAAAATAAAAATATAATAAAAATGGTAGGTGTTCTATTTGTAGGACTTCTGCTAGGATGGATGATTTTTGGAGGCAATGATGCTTCAAAATTTGAGCATGACCACAATGCGAAAGAAGGCACAGAAACCATATGGACCTGTTCCATGCATCCACAAATTCAAATGAAAGAACCTGGTCAATGCCCGTTATGCGGCATGGATTTAATTCCTTTGGAGTCGAATGAATCGGCCATGGATCCAAATGCGATTCAAATGACCGAAGATGCCATGAAATTGGCTAATATTCAAACCATGACAGTAGGTGGTGGTAACGGCGCGAATAAAAAATTGGCACTTAATGGTAAAGTGCAAATTGACGAGCGTAAATTATATACCCAATCTACACATATTCCTGGTAGGATTGAGCGTTTGCATATCAATTTTACAGGCGAAAAAGTGAGTCGAGGCCAAACCTTGGCAATGGTGTATTCACCAGAATTGGTTACAGCTCAGGAAGAATTATTACAAGCGAATCGTATTAAAGAGGCGCAACCAGAATTGTTTGAGGCAGCAAAACAAAAATTGGGTAATTGGAAAATAGGATCTGCTACAATAAACAAAATATTAAGTTCAAATAAACCCATTCAACAGTTTCCTATTACGGCAGATGTTTCTGGAATTATTACGGCTAAAAAAGTGGACCTAGGCGATTATGTTGGTCAGGGGATGCCCATATATGAAATAGCCGATTTATCGTCACTTTGGGTGCTTTTTGATGTTTACGAAAGCGATATGCCATGGGTAAAAGTAGGTAACAAGATTAGTTATACCATTCAATCTTTACCCGGTGAAACTTTTGAAGGTGTAGTTACATTTATAGATCCTTTAATCAATCCACAAACACGAGTAGCATCGGCACGTGTGGAAGTGAAAAATTCTGAAAATAAATTAAAACCTGAAATGTTTGCCTCTGGTATCGTGAACAATAGTTTAGCGACTACAAGCTTAAAAGATATGGTGATTCCAAAATCTGCGGTTATGTGGACGGGTGAACGTTCGGTAGTTTATATTAAAAGTATTGTTTCCAATAAAGTAAGTTTCAAATTAAGAAATGTCACTTTAGGAGCTTCACTTGGAGATGCTTATATTATTAAAGATGGACTTTCTGAAGGAGAGGAAATCGTTATAAATGGTACGTTTGCTGTAGATGCGGCATCTCAATTGGCAGGAAAACCAAGCATGATGAGTCCAGACGGAGGAAAAGCAATAACAGGGCATAATCATGGCAGCGAAACCGCACCAGCATCTAACGTTTCAGAAACAAAAGATAAGAACCCTAAAAGTGTATCGATAAGTCAAAAAGCAAAGGATAATCTAAAACCTATTTTTGAAAACTATTTGGAAATGAAAGATGCGCTTACAAACGATAATTTAGAGGCTGCCAAAAAATCTGGCAATAATTTACTTAAATCGGTTGAAAATGTAAATATGGCATTATTTACAGGCGAATCGCATAATATTTGGATGAGTTTGAGTACCGAATTAAAAACGTCTCTTGAACATTTAGGGCACTTTAAAACTTTAGAAGAACTTCGGAAAGCCTTTCTTCAAGTATCTAAATCCATAATCAATTTAGAGACGACCTTCAATCCGAATGATAAACCATTATATGTATTGCATTGTCCCATGGCAAATAATAATAAGGGAGCAGATTGGATAAGCGCATCAAAAGAAGTGAGAAATCCGTATTACGGAAAATCGATGCTGACTTGCGGAGAGGTTTCAAAAGAATTAAAGTAAACAGAAAATAAAACAACAATTAAAAACAATTAAAATGAAAAATTTAAAAGTAACAACAGGAATTATATTAGTAGCATTTTTAGCTTTATCGGCTATATCGTGCAAAAGTGAGACCAAAAAAGAAAATGACACCATGACTGCCGAAGTAGCCCAAAGTTTAACTACAATTAGTTTTGGCGTAAGAGGTAATTGTGGTATGTGCAAAAAAACCATTGAAAAAGCTGCAAATGCTGTTGATGGAGTCACAAACGCGGTGTGGGATGTTGAAAAAAAGAAAATCGATGTTATTTATAACAACACAAAAACCAATGAAATGGCCATTCACAATGCTGTTGCCATGTCTGGTTATGATACTGAAAAAGTATCTGGAAATACAGAAGCTTATAATGGGTTACCAGGTTGTTGCCAATACGATCATGAAATGGAAATGAATCAAATGAAATAATTTTAAATTTTTAAATCAACATGGCACATTTAGCTATTAAAAATATGGTTTGTAACCGCTGTATAAAAGTGGTTAAAGAGGAATTGATTAAAAACAACATAAATTTCAGTCATGTTGATTTAGGAACCATCTATTTTAAGGAGGATATTTTAGAAGAGGAAAAAGAAAAGTTAAAAACCATACTTGAAAAAGAAGGTTTTGAGTTGGTTGAAGACAAAGAAGCTATTATAGTGGAAAACATAAAATCTATAATAGTTCAAATAATTCATCATGGTAAAGAGAAACCCAGCTTTCAAAATTTTTCCGAGTTTATTTCTTCAGAAATTAATATGGATTATTCTCAATTAAGTAAACTCTTTTCAGAAATAAAAGGAAATACCATAGAGCATTATATCATTGAACAACGAATAGAGCGTGCAAAGGAATTAATTGTTTATAACGAATTAAATTTAAGTCAAATTTCATATGAGTTAAATTACAGTAGCCCTCAGCATTTATCGCGGCAGTTTAAGCAAATTACCGGTTTAACGCCTTCTGAATTCAAAAACATACGAACCAGAAAAAAATTGGATACAATTTAACCAAAATTGTACACAAAAATATTTGAGATTACTATGACCTTTACTTAATAAAAACTTAAAATCATGAAACACACGTATCACATACACGGAATGACATGTAACGGTTGCAGGAGTCATATTGAAGAAACGCTTTCAAAAGTGAAGGGTGTTACAAAAGCATCTGTTAATTTAGAAAAAGCCGAAGCTATTCTGGAAATGGCATCTCATATTCCTATTGAAACATTTCAAGGTGCATTAAAAAATGAAGGAGGCAAATATAGCATCCATAATCCCGGAGAACATCAGCATCATGAAGAAAAAAAGTTAGAAAAACCTGCAGGAAAAGCCACAGGCGTATTTTATTGCCCCATGCACTGCGAAGGTGAAAAAACATATAATCAGGCTGGAGATTGTCCGGTATGCGGAATGGATTTGGTTGAAGAGCGAACCATGGCTTCAGCAAGTGTGCAATTTACTTGCCCGATGCATCCCGAAGTTGTAAAAGATGAACCTGGTTCATGTCCTATTTGCGGCATGGATTTGGTGCCTTTAGAAGCAGGTCTTTCAGAAGAAGATAAAACCTTTAAAAAATTATTAAAAAAGTTCTGGATTGCAGTGGCGTTTACATTGCCTATTTTTTTGATAGCGATGTCAGAAATGATTAGCAATAATCCGCTGTATCAACTTCTAGAACAAACCTATTGGAACTGGGTTCAATTTGCACTATCTATTCCTGTTGTATTTTATGCAACCTGGATGTTTTTTGAACGTGCCTGGGTATCTTTAAAAACCATGAATCTAAATATGTTTACGTTAATTGGTATCGGTTCTGGAATTGCCTGGGTGTTTAGTGTATTTGCTATGTTTTTCCCAAGCGTGTTTCCGGATGCGTTTAAAACACCGCACGGCAATGTATACGTTTATTTTGAAGCAGCTACAGTAATTTTAACATTGGTTTTGTTAGGGCAATTGTTAGAAGCAAAAGCACATAGTCAAACCAGTGGTGCTATTAAAGAATTATTAAAGTTAGTGCCTTCAACCGCAACATTAGTTGAAGATGGAAAAGACAAAGTAATCGCCATTGATAGAATTCAACAGGGTAATTTATTAAGAGTAAAACCAGGCGAAAAAATTCCAGTTGATGGTATTATTGTTGAAGGGCGTAGCCATATAGATGAATCGATGATAACCGGAGAGCCAATTCCTGTTGATAAAGAAATTAATGATAAAGTGAGTTCTGGAACCATTAATGGCACAAAATCATTCATTATGAAAGCCGAAAAAGTAGGTTCAGAAACCTTGCTTTCACAAATTATTCATATGGTTAATACGGCTAGTCGTTCAAAGGCTCCCATTCAAAAATTAGCAGATAGAATTTCAAAATATTTTGTACCAATTGTAATAATTGTATCTATAATTACTTTTATTACTTGGGCAGTATTTGGTCCAGAGCCAGCCTATGTATTTGCGTTTGTAAATGCTATAGCAGTATTAATTATTGCGTGTCCGTGTGCCTTAGGATTGGCAACTCCCATGTCTGTAATGGTAGGCGTTGGTCGTGGTGCGCAATCTGGCGTATTGATAAAAAATGCAGAGGCTCTTGAAAAAATGAATAAAGTAGATACGCTTATTGTTGATAAAACTGGAACTATCACAGAAGGTAAACCTTCGGTTGAAAAAGTTATTTCTACAGGTAATCTTGATGAAGAGACTTTGCTTCAATATATTACTTCGCTAAATCAGTATAGCGAACATCCTTTAGCCGAAGCTGTTGTAAATTATGGCAAATCGAAGCATATTTCAATTGCTAAAGCGAGTGATTTTGAAACCATTGCTGGAAAAGGGGTTGTTGGAATCGTTGATAGTAATAAAATAGCCTTAGGCAATGCAAAGTTATTGGAGCAATTATCAATTTCTATTTCTGATGATTTATTCAAAAAAGTAGAAAACGAACAGCAACAAGGAAAAACAGTTTCAAATATCGCAGTTGATAATGCTGCCGTTGGATATGTCACCATTTTTGATGCTATTAAAATAACCAGTAAGAATGCCATTAAAGAATTGCAATATTTAGGTATTGATGTTATTATGCTAACGGGCGATAATGCAAACACAGCAAAAGCCGTAGCAGAGCAGTTGAATTTAAAACACTATAAAGCGGAATGTCTTCCAGAAGACAAACTAAACGAAATTAAACGTCTTCAAGAAGAAGGAAAAGTTGTTGCTATGGCGGGAGACGGGATTAATGATGCGCCAGCATTAGCGCAAGCGGATGTTGGTATAGCCATGGGAACAGGAACCGATGTGGCTATTGAGAGTGCATCGATTACACTGGTAAAAGGCGATTTGCAAGGTATTGTTAAAGCAAAGAAACTAAGTCATGGCGTTGTTAAAAATATTAAGCAAAATCTGTTTTTTGCTTTTGTTTACAATGTTTTAGGAGTACCCATTGCTGCAGGCGTATTATATCCTGTGTTTGGGTTGTTGTTATCACCTATGATTGCGGCACTGGCTATGAGCTTTAGTTCGGTTTCTGTGATTGGAAATGCTCTACGATTGAGGAAGATTAATATTGGATTATAAATTTAATACTAATCTTTATTTTTTTCGTGCTAATTTCCGTGGAGTTTCCGATGGTTTTCGTACCTCATTTTGTGTTAACCTTTATTAATAATAAAGAAAAATATATTTTCTTTATTGGAATTTTTGCACATATTTACAAATGTATTTTTGTCTTTTTTGCAATAGGCATCACGTTACTAACATATTTTTTGGTAAATGATTAGTTTTTAGCGATTGATTGTACAGAGCCTTAATTTTCTTAGTAATTTTTGGTCCATGTGCTTTGGTTGTTTCTACTCCTTTGGGTATTTTGTGGATTGGGAGCAGCTTCAAAAAATGGAATTTTATTTAAAGGGCTTCATTTTTGGATACCATGCCAAAAACAAACACTTTAGTAATGGACAAAACAGGAATGGCTGCAAAAGGTATTTTCAAAATCAAAGTAATCAAAGCTATTGGTTGGGATGAAAAAGAGTTTATAAATATCTTATGACTATGGAAGAGCATTCAACGCATCCCTTAGCAAAAGCCTTTATGGATTACAAAGAGAATGGAGAAGTTAATGCACAAGAAGGTCTGAAAGTGCGGGTAAAGGCTCAAAATATTCTTTAATGATAAAATAGTTTTTGCAGATAATAAAGCCTTAATGAATTTCAATCATATAATAGTTTTGAAATAAATAGATACTATTACAGAGTTATATTATTAGTAGGAATATGATTCATATAAATGAATTTCTTTCGAAATATTTTATGTTAGAAGCATATAAGAGACCAATACTACACTAATTACAACACAAATTATAAAGAGGGTCACAGCCCAAGTAGGATAAATTTTAGCTTGGTCAATTTTGGCATTAAAACGGCTTTCAAAACTTTCTATCATGTTTTTAAGTTTTGTCATTTCTTTTTGATGGTCAGCAATGAGAGTTTTATATTCCGACACATCCATTTGGATTTTCAGATCATTTAATTGCTGGCTGATTGACTCCAGTTTTTCGATGTTCTTATTGAATTGATGGAGTTCATTTACCAATAAAGCAGATAATTCTTCCAGTTTTGTCATGATTGTTATGTTTAATTAATATCCTATGTCGATGCCTTTATCGATGGCTCTTTTAATAATGAACTTGGTAATCTTTAAAGCTAAGTTTGGTGTCAAGTCAACTACTTTACCAGCGAGTTTGATACTTACATTGTTTTCTTTTAAAATACGTGCACCTTGAATCCCAGATATCTGTTTGCCAATATTACCTAGAGACATATTCCGATGGACTTCACTGCCTTTTAGGTTTTGACCATCAAACTCAAACCGAAAGCCTTGCAATTTGTTTTGGTTGTTTATGGTTGGTATTACTTTTACGCCATTAACCTGCATGGATTTTACATAATCATCAAAGGATTTGGGCTGAAATTGTTTCATGGTCAGGTCATGTCTTCTTTTAATTTCTGTTCTTATTTCTCTTAGATTAAATTCCTTTTCAAATTGCACTTGTTTAACCGTGGTCAATCCCATCTGTTCCGCCACTTTTTCTGCTGCTTGTTGACTGCGTTTTCCAATAAAACTATCGTTATAAGCAATGCCTCTAAAATCAATCCGATTCACATATAAATGGATGTGCTTATGCTCCTTGTCTTGATGCACAAAAGCAATGGCTTGACGTTCCCCGAGTTTCATTTCATGTATAAAACGCTCTGTAATTTCCTTTAGCTCCTTTGGTTCTAATTGTTTGCCATCTTCAATCGTTGGACTAATAACAAATGACAAGGTGTTCTTTGTACAATGATAGTTCTGGTCCTGGATCATTTTAAACTCTCTGGTGATTTCTGCAGGTGAATCGCCATGCAAAAATTCCTTTAATACAATTTCGGCATCCTTTTCCTGGCTCCATCCGTAGGACATCGAAGCTCTGGTATGCGAAATACTTTTTCCTTTGCCAATCATTCCTGAAATTTTTTAAGATGGTCTTTTATTTTGTTGGCTAATTCATGTACAGCTTCCATGAGTTTGGGATCTCTCTTTTTAAACATGTTGCCAATGGACTTAAAATTGTTGTGGTATTTGATAAGCATTTTATAAAGTTCGATGTGCTCATCTGTGAAACGTTCTGTAATATCTTGTTCTAAAGCTACCCTTCTAAAATATTCACTTAAGGTTAATCCGCATCTTGCTGCTTTAACTTTCAGAAGCTTCTTTTCGTAAATAGAACATCTAAATTTAACGAGGTCACCTTTCCCATTAAACACTCTTTTTTCACTGCGACCAAGGGGAGCAGACAAGGTTGTGTCCACAGACACACATCTTGAATTCCTCCCCAAGACCATTTCCGTTTCAGAATTAGTTATTTCTAGCCACAATTCAATAACATCAGAATTATGAAATGCATCGGTCGGAAGTATTAATATGCGTTCCTTTTCTGTTTCCGTTTGTTGATTTTTAATGTCCACTAATTTTCTGCTTTTCATAACAAATAAATTCATTTAGATCTTTGAAATTTTTATAGGTTGAACTTTTGTCAATAGTGTTATTATACTTGTCCAACAGGTATTTTGTAGTATGCATTCCAGAAGCATCATTATCTAAATAGAGGTTGATTTTATCATAACTATGAATGCACCCTTCCATATCTTTAATAAAAGCAATAGAGTTCAAAACAATGATGTCTGAAGCTATTAACAGACTTTCTTTTATCATGGCCAATGATAACAAATCGAACATACCTTCCAAAATGATTAATTGCTTATGATTGTTTTTGAGAGATGTATAAGATTTTGGGCTGCTGCTGTTTTTATAGAACTTGTTTCGCAACTCCCAGCCATTTTTGTGATTCTGTAATCCGATGGCAAAAAAATGAGCGTTTTTATACCCATACCAAACCTCTTTACAATAGGCCTTGGCAATGGCTATTGAAATTCCCCTGGAACTTAGATATTGAATTAAGGCAGGATGTGTTAACTCTTGAATTTTGGTTATATCAATCTGGGTTTCATTATCATTAAAAACCTTTTGCTGCTGAAATGAAAAATTGGTTACGTCATTGTTTAAATAGTCCAAGGTTTCCTTTATGGAACACTTTAAAATCTTACAAACTAAATCTATCACGTTTCCGCCTATTCCTTCGCCATGGTCGTACCATCGGTTGTTGGTTTTAGAGACTTTAAAAGAGGCTTGGGCTTCTGACCTGAAAGGACTCAGAAACCAAGCTTCTTTTTCCGTTGTCCTTTTGGGAAAGTGCCCTAATTTTTCCAGTGTTTTTATCACTGAAAAATCTCGGGCTGTTTCACAATTTATTTTTCTTTTCATTAGCCTGTGTGTTTTAGGTGATTTTTTAAAACTTTACTCTGTCATCATTATTTTTTTGATGACAAAATGATGACAGTTTGATGACAGTCTTAGACCTTTTAAACACTAGGATTCTAAGACTCTGTCATCGTTTCATCAAAAAAATAATGATTTGGTGGGTGTATTTCTTTTTCATCAGCGTTTATAATTAGAAATGATGAGTAACCGCTTGTATTACCTGTAAACAATACATTTCCATGTCATCATTTAGTCATCATTTCATCTTTTTGCTAGGCCTCACCAAAATGCTCCATCAAAAAATCCTTGTTTATGGAATAGTATCTTCCCTTAGCATCAGTCAACCCCATCCCTCCGTCCTGCCAGATCATTAATTTCCTATAGGCCATTGAGTTTTTTTGATTCGCTAGTTTCCAATCCTTTTTAATTATATGTCTCAATTGAGTAAGATCCGTTTTGATACGGGTGCGACTCAATAGCTGAAGAGCATCTAGAGGGCATAAACGTATTTCTTCTAACTCCAAGGTTTCCATGGCACTAAAAATAATACTTGCAAGTTCCTTCTCTACACGATTTCTGTTGTTCTGCATTAAGTTTTCCAAAGCTTTGGTCTTAATTTGTGAAGGCGAAAACCACATCCGGGTTTTATTGGGACTAATTAATTCTCGATGTCGCAAATGATAAAGAAATGCTGCTATTTCAGATTTCAAATATTCTAGAAATCTTGTTTCCTCTTTTTTTAAGGAAGGTATCTTTAATACCCAAAAACGAGTTTCATTGTTATCTATCTTAATAAAATTATCCTCGTTGTTACTACAAAGAATAAACTTTCCAAAGAACTCTACCTCTCTTTTGTCTTTCCCCTTAGCTTCTAGTTTATTGAAATTGGTAGTACTCAGATATTTAATCCGTTCTGTCAATTCTTCTTTGTTGAAAAGCACCTCGTCTATACAAATCAAAAGCTTATTCGCCCAATCTGCATTGAATTGGCTACTGAAACTATCATTGGTTAAATAGGTCAAATTATTATCGAAAACCATTTTTAGCCATTTTAGAAAGGTAGTCTTGCCTGTAGACCGTTCTTTGGAGACTAAGCAAAGTATTGGTAATATCTGGATAGGCTTTTCGAATAACAGCTGTAAATAATCCATCCCTATATTCAACTGCTCACCGAAAATATGATGCAACAATTCTAAAGTATAAGGAAAATCGCCTTCTTCAAGTTTATGAGGTAAAGGAGCATAGGTGTTGTAGAAACCATGACATTCCTGTTCAAAGTGAACATGGCTCGGAATACAGGTGAATCCATCATATTTTTTAATTGTACCAATAAAACTTCTTCCATGATCTTGTCGAATTGTCTCCAGTGTCCACGGCACAATAATTTCGTTAAAATGCCCAGCAATAGTTGGAACATGTACCAATTTATAATAGCTCGTTCCAACTCGGATGTATGTGGTATCTTTCATAATCCTGGTTTTCTATTCCGCAGAAGTTGTTCATTGAACTGCAATTCTAAAAATTCATCGGATAGGTTGGGTTCTCCTAAAAGCCAGTTATCAATTTCTTCTTTACTGAAAAATAGTTGACGGATGTGCTTGTTTTTACCTGTTGGTATGAGTTTTAACTGGGAGAGTTTGTAAATCTTGCTCTTAGATAGACCTGTATATTTAACAAGGTCATCGATGTTGAATACTTTTTTGGTGTGTGAAAGCAGACCTTTGATATCCTTCAATAAGTCCACCACATTTTCTTGCTCATTCATAATCTTTTTATTAAGAATTAATAATGAGTAAAAGGCCTTTTACAATGATTGTACAAGACAAACTTATGACGTTAAATACAGTAAAAACAATAGAGAAATAACGATTGCTTTAGAATTGCTCTAAGTTTTCTTTATAAAAATTAAGAAGTATAACTATTAGGCGATACCTAATGCTTTAGAAATGTCTTTTCGCACATCATCATACTTACCTTCATTAGTGCTGGAACACCATTTTGAATAACTGGAAGGAAGTGTGCTTGGATTAATTTCAGCATCTTGAAACGTAAACCTTTCGGAGATGAGCATATTCAATGACTCTTTGGGTTTTGTGTCCATCCTAAAGATTCCGCCACGAATTATCAAATCCAAAAAAGTAAATAAAAAGCGAATGTTTCCTGTTTGTTTGTTCTTTGGGGTTTCCCTGATTACTATTTTTTGTTCTGCGGGTAGTCCATTAACCAGTCTAAGAAGGTTTTCAATATCATAACTATCAAAACCAAAAAAAACAGTATCAATTTTTGATATAGACAATTGCAAAAAAGTAAAGCCTTGAACATTGCTTTTAAACAATACCTCGGATTTGAACCATGTAATCACTAGTAATAAGGTCAAACTGAACAACAAGATAACAAATAGATAACTTGCTATAACTTGAATGAGAGAATAGGTAGAAGTGGAAATTAAAAAATAAAGGGTCAATGGTAATATGCCAAAGATAATTACTACGACAGCAGAAAGTCTATTTGTTGTTAACGAAGAATGCCTAAGCCAAAGAAGTTTCAAATCCTTTCTGCTTTTATATAGCCGACTTGCCAATATTTCACCTAATCGTTCCATATCATAAAGATAAGAATAAATGAAAGCAAAAGTAAGAGCAATTGTTGTACAGATGTTGTACTGGTGTAAAAAAAGAAAACCTTTCAATCTCTTGAAAGGCTTGTCTTTGTTGACGTGGTCCCACCTGGGCTCGAACCAGGGACCACCTGATTATGAGTCAGGTGCTCTAACCAACTGAGCTATAGGACCGATTTCGCAGAAAAACTATTTAAATAGTGTTCCTATTGAAATTGGCTGCGAATTTAATACTATTTTTATAACTCTACAAGAAAATTTTTCTTTTAAAATAAATTCTTCACAAAGCTTTAATGGTACACCCTTAGTAGGGTTATTATATAAAAATCAACTCGCTAATTATCAACATCCTTTTTGTTTAATTTTCTTAAAATACCAAATTCATTTTTTGTTACACATTTTATAAAAGCCGCCATTATTTCAAATCACGATGCCATATTCGCTTAAATTGATGTCTGTTTACTTAATCAAACGCTCTTTTCAAATGCCGATTTTTGGTTCGATTTATAATATTTACAAATCGTATTTATATATGATTAAAAAAATAGCAATTCACAGAACAATACAAAATTTACAACTCAACAGTAATTTAATCTTTAAATAACCGTATTTTTGCATTCTAAAGCTTTAAAATGAGTAACGTAGAGGAAAGTCAAAGACAAAAAAAAATAGGATCGGTTTTACAACGCGATTTGGTTGAAGTACTGCAAGGCGCTGCCACACAAGGCGGTATGCACGGTATTTTAATATCGGTTTCAAAAGTAAAAGTAACAGTAGATTTAGGCGTAGCTAAAGTATACCTAAGTATTTTTCCTAACGATAAAGCCAAAGAACTGCTTGTTGGTATAAAATCTAACACGCCATTAATTCGTCACGAATTAGCGCAACGCACCAAGCACCAGCTAAGACGCATGCCTAACTTAGAGTTTTTTATAGACGACTCTTTAGAGTATATCGACCAAATAGATAAATCTTTAAAAGGTGAAGAAAACCCTATTAAAGACCCAAGTATTCTAGATAAAAGAAAAAAATCGTAATTAAACTTTTAACCCTAAATTTTATTGTTTTTTATGGTTGGTTTAAACATTCTTAAAACTAAATATTTTTCGTAATACTAGAATTTATGAATGTTTCTCTTTACATAGCCAAACGTTATTTACGCTCTAAAAGCAGCAACAATGCCATTAATTTTATTACCATAATAGCTATTGTTGGTGTTATTCTAGGTGCTGCTTCTTTATTTATTGTACTTTCTGGTTTCGCTGGTTTAAAAGATTTTACGCTGCAATTTTCTAGTGTTGTTGATCCCGATTTAAAAGCCGAAACCACCAAAGGAAAATCCTTTATTTTAACCGAAAGTGAAATTGCGAAACTTAACACATTAGAAGATATTGCTCATTATTCGAAAATTGTTGAAGAGCGTGTTGTAATTTCCTCCGAAGATAAAAACGCATTAGTTGTATTAAAAGGAGTTGACCGCCAATTTCAGAATGTTGTAACCATTGATTCTGTTATTGATCGTGGCAATTGGTTAGAACAAGAATCGCGACAAATAGTAGTGGGTTGGGGTATTTCTAATAATTTATCGCTTGGCATTTTAGACTTCACAAAACCCATAAACATATATGTTCCAAAACCAGGCACCGGACAAATTACTTCTACCAAAAACGCCTTTAATAGTGTGAAAACGGTTAGTGTGGGTGTGTTTTTTGTTAACGAAAAACTTAACGACTCATATGTATTTGCTTCTATAGATTTAGCTCAAAACTTACTGAATTATCAGCCCAATCAAATTTCGGCTATTGAGTTTAAGCTTAAAGAAGGTGCGGATGAAACCATTGTAAAACAAAAAATTCAAGACATTTTAGGCGCAAAAGTAGTTTTAAAAAACCGCGCACAATTAAACGATGCGCTTTACAAAATGCTCAATACAGAAAACTTAGCGGTCTACTTAATTTTTACGCTGGTATTAATTATTGCGTTTTTTAATGTAATAGGGTCTTTAATTATGATGATGCTCGACAAAAAACGAAGCTTAAACACCTTATATAACATAGGGGTAACCGTAAGAGATATTCGCCGAATTTTCTTTTTTCAAGGTAGCTTAATGAGTGTTGTAGGCGGCTTTATTGGTTTAATTGTAAGCTTAATAATTATCTTTCTTCAAAAAACATTTTCGTTGGTTATGATAACGCCGTCGCTACCCTATCCTGTTACGGTAAAACCCGAAAATTTGTTACTCGTATTTGTCACCATTTCGGTTTTAGGCATTATTGCTTCTAAAATAGCCTCGGTACGAATTTCAAAATCGTTAGTAGAAGGGCATTAATTTGGGCGAGTTGCCATAAAAAATGGCAAACAGGCTTTCACAACTCGCTTTTTTTGTGAAAAACAAAAAAGAGCTCAAACAATTGTTCAATCCTTCTCGCGGTGTTTGCCAAAGTTGTTGTTAATTCGATAAAATCGGTTTCTTTATAATCTTTATTTTATTTTTAAAAAAACCAACTCGATTTCATTCCTGACGCATCGAGATGAATCCACTTCTCCTTTAAAAGGAGGAGAATTTACTTCCTATTTATAATCTTCTTTAAAATAAATTCTATTTAAGTTAATCACTAAACTCCTTCCCTTAACAAGGGAAGGTGGATTTCAATGCCCCAGCATTGAAAGACGGAAGGGTTTTAAAACTAATGTAGTCTGTGTACATTTTACTTGCATAAACCATCATCGAAGGTCTTTAGCTTGCAAAAGCGATTGCAGTGGTAGCTTTTGGCGAGGCGTGCATCGAGCCAAAACTATAACGGAAAGCGCGGTGGCTTGCCATTTGCCCAAAAACTACTCGGTAAATTGGAAATCTGCGAACTGTTCCAGCACCTCATCAAAAGCTGCAAAAACATCTTCCGGTTGGTCGCTGGTTACCATTTTTGTTCGTAATTCTTTAAAATGTGGAATGTTTTTAAAGTAGTTGGTATAATGGCGACGGGTTTCGAAAACACCCAATGTTTCACCTTTCCAAGCTATGGCCATTTGCAGGTGTCTGCGAGCAGCTTCTACACGTTCTTCTATAGAAATTGGCGCTAAATGTTCGCCGGTTTTAAAAAAGTGTTTTACTTGTTTAAAAAACCAAGGATTCCCTATGCTGGCGCGCCCAATCATGGCGCCATCCAAACCGTAGCTATCGCGCATTTCTACAGCTTTTTCGGGAGTATCTACATCGCCATTCCCGAATACAGGAATGTGCATTCGTGGGTTATTTTTAACATCGGCAATGGGTTTCCAATCGGCATTGCCTTTATACATTTGTGCGCGCGTTCTGCCATGTATGGCAATGGCTTTACAACCTACATCTTGTAATCTTTCGGCAACCTCAACAATTCTAATAGAGTCGTGATCCCACCCTAAACGCGTTTTTACGGTTATGGGAATGTTGGTGCGTTTTACCATTTCGGCAGTAAGTTGTTCCATGAGGCAAACATCTTTTAAAATGCCCGCGCCCGCGCCTTTACTTACTACTTTTTTTACTGGGCAACCAAAATTTATGTCGATAATATCTGGCTTAGATTCTGCTACAATATCTATGGTTTGCAGCATGCTTTCTAAATTGGCTCCAAAGATTTGAATACCAACCGGACGCTCCTTTTCATAAATATCTAACTTCATAACGCTTTTTGCGGCATTACGAATTAAGCCTTCGCTCGATACAAATTCGGTATAAACTACATCGGCACCTTGCTCCTTGCACAAGGCACGAAACGGTGGATCGCTAACATCTTCCATGGGCGCTAACAGCAATGGAAAATCTGGAAGTTCTATGTTATCTATTTTTACCAAGTAAATTTATTTTGCGCAAAATTAAGGTTTTTTAATTAAAATAAAACATTGAAGAAATCTCGGGTATATTTTTGAAACTATTTATTTTTTGACGAGCTTTTCTAACCTTGAAGTCTGATCTTTAAAATTAATTTTTACAACATAAACGCCTTTGCTAAAAGCACTCATATCTACAACCTCATCATCTCCTTTATAAACCTGTACCGACTTGATATCGCATATTTCTATGAAATCGATATTTGGGTGTTGCATATTTAAATATGTATCTACGGGATTTGGATACATTATATTTTTATGTTCTATAAATCCCATGTTTGATGACAAAGTAGCATCGTTGGTGTTAAATGCCATGACTTTCGCGTTGTCTGAAAAAGTAAGGCCACCAAAGGATTGCGAAAATGATTCTGAGGTCATAAAATACCTGTTCGCATTTACGTAGGTAATGGCTTCTGCTTGTTCCATTCCAAACACACTTAATATGGTTTGGGTGTTTGTTCCCGAAAAAATATCGTTACTATTGTAATTTTCACTAACCCATACAAAGGGTTGAAGTGCCTGAGTATATCCTACTAAATAAAGTTTTCCAGTATATGGGTTAAAACTGCCTCCTGAAATTAATCCGCCACTGTTTAAAGATGTTGCCAAAGGATTTAAAGCATAGTTACCCGGAGTTTTAGAAACTAAATAGGCCAACGTTGTGCCATTCACCCAGTTTTTACTAAACAGCATTAAATTAGAATTATCAAAACAAACAAGTGCTTCGGCATCCCACTCTGTATTATTGGTGTTTGAAGTAAAATCGACCTGATTGGCATAACTAAACGCAATAGTTTCGGCAGCAACAGAAGTAGAACTTAAATAATCGGTTTTGTTAATTTTGTATATTTTTAAATCTGTTCTGTTTCCGTTATTATTTCCAATATCTCCAATATATATGCTGTTTTCGTCTTGGGCAAGATCTTCCCAGTCTACATTTGTGGCGTTAGATATGGTGACTTCTCTTTGAATTATTCCAGATATTGTATCGAGTTCGTAAAGCTTAGTTTCGCCACCCGAATCGTTATGGGTAATGAGTCTATTATTGAAAAAAATAGCGCCGGAAGATTCATTTAAACCACTAGGTAATGCAAATTTTGTTGCAGCACCATTTATTTGAGCCATAGCTCCCAACATTCCTAGAACAAAAACAAATAGCGAAAAGGTAATTTTCATAAGCTTATTTTTTTGTTAACTCCAAAGTTACTATAAAAAATATTGGCGCTAAATCGCCATTAAAAGCTTAACAAAAGTACTGAAAATGAATTACTTAGTTAAAACTCTATTTCGGCCTCCACTTGTTTTCCGTTTCTATCTACAACTACTTTGGTTCGTTGCCCTGTTTCGAAAGCAGATAAAGCGCGCATGTAACTCATCATATCTACAATGGTGCTGTCGCCAATTTTTATAACGATGTCTCCTTTTTGTAATCCTGCTTTTTGTGCAGGTTTATCTTCGCTAATTCCATCAATACGCATGCCTTTTCCATCGAATAAATAATCGGGAATCACCCCTAAACCCACTTTAAATCGCGGCACATTTTCACTTTCATTTTTTGTTTTTCTAAACGCTAATTTGCCATTATTGTCTAAATCTGAAATAACATTGAAAATATAGTTTGAAATTAGCTCCATGCCTTCAATATTCAATTTATCGGCGTCATCACTGGGTTTATGGTAATCTTCATGCTGACCAGTGAAAAAATGCAACACCGGAATATCTGCATTATAAAACGAGGTGTGATCGCTTGGGCCAACACCAGATTCCTTATCAATAAGTTTAAATTTCGTGTTATGTGCTTTTAAGGTTTGCCTTAAGATTGGAGACGTTCCTACACCATAAACAGCCAGTGTACTATCGGCTTTTAATCTACCAACCATATCCATATTAATCATGTAATTGACTTTTTTAATATCGATAGTCGGATTTTTTACAAAATAATTGGAGCCTAACAAGCCCATTTCTTCACCCGAAAAAGCAATAAACAAATAGTTATTATTGGTATTAGCATTTTTAAGTTTACTAGCCAAATTTAACAGCACCGATACCCCACTGGCATTATCGTCTGCTCCATTATGTATGGCACGCTCCCCGCGGTGTAACGACCCTTCTGCTCCGTAGCCCAAATGGTCAAAATGCGCCCCAATAACTATGGTGTTTTCCGCTTTATTATTTAAAAACCCAACAATATTAATTCCTGTAATGGTGCTATCGCCATCTTTAACAGTGTATGTAACTACTTGATGCGGATTGGTTTTAGGTTTAAATGAAAATTTTTGCAAATATCCTTCGGTGCCTTTTGGTGCTAATCCCAAAGTTTTAAATCGGTTTGCAATATAATCGGCCGCAGCTTGTTCGCCTTTGGTACCTGTTTGACGTCCTTCTAACTTATCATCAGACAAAAATGTTACATCTTCCTTTATGGAAATTACTTTAGAATCTACATTTTTACAGGCGCCTAAAATGATGAAAAAAACGAGTATAATGCTATATTTCATATGTATATATGTTAGTTTTGTACAAATTTAGTTAATATTTACTATGAAACGCATATACATTGTTGCATTACTTTTTGTGGTTATTGCTTGTAAAAAAGTGGTAAAAACCAACGTAGATAAAAACGCTGAAATCGAAACTGTTACTGACTCATTGATTTATCCGGGAGAAATTCATTTTAAATCGATTCGTCAAGTTACACATGGAGGCGATAACGCTGAAGCATATTGGAGTTTCGACGATAAACAATTAGTTTTCCAGTCTAATTTCTCGAAATGGAATGTAAGTTGCGACCAAATGTTTTTAATGAACCGCGACGAATCCTTTGATAGTATAGCGCCACCCATGATAAGTACTGGAAAAGGACGTACTACCTGCGCTTACTTTTTGCCAGATAATAAACATATTATTTATGCCTCAACCCATTTAGCTGATGACAATTGCCCTGAAACACCTTTGAGGAAAAACGGCAAATATATTTGGCCTGTTTACGATAGTTTCGACATTTTTATGGCCGATTTACAAGGCAACATCGTAAAGCAATTAACCAACGAAAAAGGCTATGATGCCGAAGCTACCGTATCGCCAAAAGGCGATAAAATTGTGTTTACGTCTATGAGAAGTGGCGATTTAGAATTATATACTATGAATCTAGATGGCAGCAATGTTAAACAAATAACAAACCAATTAGGTTATGATGGCGGCGCCTTTTTCTCGCCAGACGGCACAAAAATTATTTTCCGTTCGTCCCGTCCAAAAACAGAACAAGAAATTAAAGACTATAAGGATTTATTAGCCGAAGGTCTTGTAGAACCTACCGATATGGAACTTTATATTTGTAATGCCGATGGTAGCAATTTAAAACAGCTAACCTTTTTAGGAAATGCGAACTGGAGTCCGTTTTTTCATCCTTCGGGCAAAAAGATATTATTTTCATCAAATTTTGAAGCAGAGCGTGGTTTTCCTTTCAATCTTTATTTAATAGATATCGATGGAAAAAACTTAGAGCGTGTAACACATGGCGATACCTTTGATGCATTTCCGGTGTTTTCAAACGATGGTAAATATTTAGCATTTTCTTCAAATAGAAACAATGGAGGCGGACGCGATACCAATTTATTTATAGCTGAATGGCAGGATTGAGGATTTTAGAAAATAATTAAACTATCTTTGCAGCATCTTTTTAAGTAGAGATTCCTTTATGAAGAACATTAGAAACTTTTGCATTATTGCACATATCGATCACGGTAAAAGTACGCTTGCCGACCGTTTGTTAGATTTTACGGGTACCGTAACCGAAAGAGAAAAGCAAAACCAGTTACTCGATAACATGGATTTGGAACGCGAACGTGGTATTACTATCAAATCGCACGCCATACAAATGGACTATATTTATAAAGGGGAAAAATATACTTTGAACCTTATAGACACCCCAGGACACGTAGATTTCTCATATGAAGTTTCGCGTTCTATCGCTGCCTGCGAAGGGGCGTTACTTATTGTTGATGCCGCACAAAGTATTCAAGCACAAACCATTTCGAACCTTTATTTAGCTCTAGAAAACGACTTAGAAATAATTCCTGTTCTTAATAAAGTCGATTTACCAAGTGCCAATCCAGAAGAAGTAACCGATGATATTGTTGATTTATTAGGCTGTAAACCAGAAGATGTTATTCACGCCAGCGGAAAAACAGGTTTTGGAGTTGATAAAATTTTAGAAGCAGTTATTGAACGTATCCCAGCTCCAAAAGGCGATCCAGACGCTCCATTGCAAGCGTTAATTTTTGACTCTGTTTATAATTCTTTTAGAGGGATTGAAACCTATTTTAGAGTTTTTCATGGTGAGATTAAAAAAGGTCAAAAAATTAAATTTGTTGCAACCGATAAAGATTATTATGCCGATGAAGTAGGAACGCTTAAATTAACACAAGTAGCAAAACAAAGTGTAAAAACAGGCGATGTTGGTTATTTAATTACAGGTATTAAAACTGCCAAAGAAGTAAAAGTAGGTGATACTATTACCGATTTCGCAAAACCAACCACCAACATTGTAGAAGGATTTGAAGATGTAAAACCTATGGTATTTGCTGGTATTTATCCGGTAGACACAGAAGATTACGAAGAGCTTAGAAGTTCTATGGAAAAACTTCAATTAAACGATGCCTCGTTAGTATTTATCCCAGAAAGTTCTGCTGCATTAGGTTTTGGTTTCCGTTGTGGGTTCTTAGGTATGCTTCATATGGAAATTGTACAAGAACGCTTAGAGCGCGAGTTCGATATGACGGTTATTACAACCGTTCCCAACGTGTCGTATAACGCCTATACTAACAAAAACCCAGACGTTCCATTTATTGTAAATAATCCGTCTGATTTACCAGATCCTTCAACCGTAAACCGTGTTGAAGAACCTTATATTAAAGCCACCATTATTACAAAATCTGATTTTGTGGGTAACGTAATGTCGCTTTGTATTGAAAAACGTGGTATTGTATTAAATCAAACGTATTTAACAACCGAACGTGTAGAGTTAACTTTTGAAATGCCTCTAGCTGAAATTGTATTCGATTTTTACGATAGATTAAAAACCGTTTCTAAAGGCTATGCTTCTTTTGATTACCATCCGATTGGGATGAAAACTTCAAAACTGGTGCGTTTAGATATTTTACTTAATTCGCAACCTGTTGATGCACTTTCAGCCTTAATTCACGCCGATAATGCTCAAAATATTGGTAAAAAAATGTGTGAAAAGTTGCGGGAGTTAATTCCGCGTCAGCAATTCGATATTCCAATCCAAGCAGCTATCGGAGCTAAAATTATTTCGCGCGAAACTATTAAAGCACTTCGTAAAGATGTTACCGCCAAATGTTACGGTGGTGATATTTCGCGTAAACGTAAACTTTTAGAAAAACAGAAAAAAGGTAAAAAACGTATGCGTCAAGTGGGGAATGTAGAAATACCTCAACAAGCGTTTATGGCTGTTTTAAAATTAAACGATTAATTATTCCTTTGAAAAAAGGAATCTCTTAACGCGGATTTCTGAATGTAATTATAGGTACTCCTCTTTTTTAAAGGTCAGTGTTTGAGATTCCTGACTACGCAGGAATTTATGCAACAAGCGTTTATGGCAGTATTAAAATTGAACGATTAATTTAGCATTCCTTTGAAAAAAAGGAATCTCTTAAAGCAGATTTCTAATTGTAATTATAGTTACTCTTCTTTTTAAAGGTCAGTGTTTAAGATTCCTGCCTACGCAGGAATTTATGCAACAAGCGTTTATCACGGTTTTATAATTGAACAACTAACTTAGAATTCCTTTGAAAAAAGGAATCTCTTAACGCGGATTTCTGAATGTAATTATAGTTACTCCTTTTTTTTAAAGGTCAGGTTTGAGATTCCTGCCTTCGCAGGAATTTATGCAACAAGCGTTTATGGCGGTTTTAAAATTGAATGACTAACTATTCCTTTGAAAAAAGGAATCTCTTAACGCGGATTTCTAATTGTAATTATAGTTACTCCTCTTTTTTAAAGGTCAGTGTTTGAGATTCCTTTGAAAAAAGGAATCTCCTAAATGGGATGGCTAATTATAGTGATAATTAAGATCGTTTCTCAACGTTTTTTAAATTCCAGTTTAAAGATTCCTGCCTTCGCAGGAATTACGATTAATTAAAATAGTTAATAACTCCCTTGTTTAAATTCCTTATTTAGACTATATTTTTATCTTTAATTCACAATTCTATTTCTTAAAGCAAAAAAACAAGGCAATATTGCCTTGTTTTTTTGCTTTTTTTTAAAGATAATTTCAATAATTCTCTTTATTACTCTTTTTTTCTTAAAAATGCAATTTCAACAAAGTTATTAACAATAATTTTGTAAGTTTATAAGCGCAGTGAGGTTTAGTTTTTTATTTCATAGGCTAAATATTAACAAAAATATTTTATGACTTAATGTTTTACTCAAAGCTGTAAGTTCAAATCACCAAATTTTAGTTTAAATCTGCACAACTTAATTTTAAAAAACTATTATGAAAGCACTTTTTTATACCAGAGAATTTCCACCTTATGTTTACGGAGGCGCTGGTGTTCATGTTGAATATTTAGCCGCAGAATTAGCTAAATTAATGGATGTTGATGTAAGATGTTTTGGCGACCAAAACGAAAATTCAAACAACTTGTCGGTTAAAGGATTTCCATATGATAACCCAATATTTAATGATTCAGATCCGCAACTTAAATCGGTATTTCAAACATTAAGTACTTGTGTACATATGAATGCCGATATCGTTGATGCCGACATTGTGCATTGCCACACTTGGTATGCCCAGTTTGCTGGCATAATTGCGAAACTATGCTACGGCATTCCTTTGGTAATTACCACGCACTCATTAGAACCATTAAGACCTTGGAAACGCGAACAATTAGGCAGAGGTTATGATGCCTCTTCTTGGGTAGAAAAAACAGCGATTGAAATGGCAGATGCTATCATTGCCGTTTCTAAAGAAACTAAAGAAGATGTTTTAAAACATTTTAATGTTGATGAAAGTAAAATTAAGGTTATTTATAACGGAATTAACCTGCAACAATATATCGTAACTTCTGAAACCACCACGCTCGATGCCTATGGTATAGATAAAACGAAACCCTATGTATTATTTGTTGGTAGAATTACAAGACAAAAAGGAATTATCCATTTAGTAAACGCCATAAAGTACATAGATCCAGATACGCAAATTATTTTATGTGCCGGCGCTCCAGACACCAAAGAGATAGGTAAAGAAATGGAAGACGCCGTTAACGAAGTAAAAAAGACACGTAATAATGTTATTTGGATTGACAAAATGCTTGAAAAACAGGAAGTTATTCAATTATACTCGCACGCCGATGTATTTTGTTGTCCGTCTATCTACGAACCTTTCGGAATCATAAATATTGAAGCTATGGCGTGTAACACCGCGGTTGTGGCAAGTGCTGTTGGTGGTATAAAAGAAGTGGTGATACCTGGAGAAACAGGTATTTTAATTCCTCTAGAACAACAAAAAGAAGCACCATTCGAACCTGTAAACCCTGATAAATTTTCAAGAGACCTTGCTAAAGGCATTAACGATTTAATTAATGATGATGCCTTAAGAAATAAAATGGCTTTAAATGGTAGAAAACGTGTTGAAGATTATTTCGATTGGAGCGCTATTGCAAAACAAGTCGAAGATCTCTACAAATCGTTAATTTAAAATTGCTGCTATTAAAACTAACACTAAACTGAAGTATAATTCTAAACTATATAACCATGATAAATAACAAAGTTTTATCCATAATTTTAGGTGGAGGCCAAGGCTCAAGACTTTACCCTTTAACAGAAACAAGATCAAAACCCGCTGTTCCTATCGCCGGGAAATATAGATTAGTTGATATCCCAATTTCTAACTGTATTAATGCCGATATTAAACGCATTTTTGTATTAACACAATTTAATTCGGCATCACTTAATCGTCACATTAAAGACACCTATCATTTTAGTTTTTTTAGCAGTGCCTTTGTAGATGTATTAGCTGCAGAACAAACTCCAACGAATAAAGGCTGGTTTCAAGGTACTGCCGATGCCGTAAGACAAAGTATGCACCACTTTTTAAGACACGATTTTGAATATGCGTTAATTCTTTCTGGTGATCAGCTTTATCAAATGGATTATGATAAAATGATTGATGCTCATGAGGCAAGTAAAGCCGAAATATCTATCGCAACCATTCCGGTAAACGCCAAAGATGCCACATCATTTGGAATTTTAAAAGCTAATGACGAAAACGTTGTAACTTCGTTTATAGAAAAACCTGATGCTAGTTTGTTGCCAGATTGGTCCTCTGAGGTTAGTGACGACATGAAAGCTCAAGGTAGAAATTATCTAGCCTCTATGGGTATTTATATTTTTAACCGAGAACTTTTGGTTGATTTAATGAACGACCCTTCAACCATAGATTTTGGTAAAGAAATTATTCCACAATCTATCGCAGAACACAAAACATTAAGTTATCAATATGAAGGCTACTGGACCGATATTGGAAATATCGACTCCTTTTTTGAAGCCAATATTGGACTTACAGACGACATTCCTAAATTCGATTTATACGACAAAAACAAACGTATCTATACACGCGCCAGAATGCTACCAACTTCAAAAATTTTGGGAAGCACACTTTCTAAATCGGTTATTGCAGAAGGCTGTATAATAGGTGCTGCAAAAATTGAAAAATCGGTTATTGGAGTACGCTCCAGAATTGGTAAAGAAACAACCATCATAAACACTTATATGATGGGTTGCGATTATTACGAAACCCTTGAAGAAATTGAGAATTATAAGATTAGAATCTTAATGGGAATTGGCGAACGCTGCTTTATAAAAAATGCAATCATTGATAAAAACTGTCGTATAGGCGATGATGTACGAATAAATGGAGGAAAACATTTAGAAGACAAAGAAACCGATATGTATGTTATTAAAGATGGTATTGTTGTAATTAAAAAAGGCGCAACCATACCTGTAGGTTATGTAATTTAATTTGTAACTTATTGTATTCGTAAGTATATTCTATAAAAAGTAGTAAACTAATAATTTACTACATTTACTATCTTAAAACTAACTAAACACCATGCAAGACCAAAGAAGAGTTGTAATAGATTATGTGTATCCTAGTATTAACGGAGGTGATTTTTTTATAAAACGTGTTGTTAACGAAATAGTAAATATAAAAGCACATATTCTCGCAGATGGACACGATGTATTAGCGGCATCTGTTTTATATAAACATGAACGAGAGAAAAACTGGAGAGAAAACCGCATTCATCTTACGGTTAATAACGAATGGGAAGGTTCTTTTACCGTTGAAAAACAAGGTTTTTATAGCTACAAAATAGAGGCTTGGGTAGATTATGCTTTAAATTGGCAACATGGTATAGAACGAAAAATTGCCGATAATCAGCATGTAAATTCAGAATTGTTAGAAGGCGTAGGGTACTTAAATGAAGTTTACGATAGTTTATCTCACGACGACAAACTGTATCTAGACCATCTAAAAAATATTTTTCCTAACGGTAACAATTATGATGAAGCGATAAAGGAGGCCACAAGCGGCCGTCTGCATCATATTTTTTATAGTAATCCGAAAAAAATATTAGCGAATACCAGCAAAGAATACCGCGTTTATGTCGATAGAAAAAAAGCGCGTTTTAGTACGTGGTACGAGTTTTTCCCACGCTCTGCTTCCGAGGATCCTGGAGTACACGGTACTTTTAAAGACTGCGAACGCTTGTTACCCAGAGTAGCTAAAATGGGATTCGACACCTTATACTTACCTCCTATTCATCCTATTGGAGAAGTTAACAGAAAAGGTAAAAATAATACCACCACCACCGTTGAAGGTGATGTAGGTTCTACATGGGGCGTTGGGTCGCATTATGGAGGGCACAAAGCTATCCATCCGCAGTTGGGTTCTTTAGACGATTTTAAAAGTTTAATTCACAGAGCAAAAGAACAGAATATTGAGATTGCCATGGATTATGCTTTACAAGCAGCGCCAGATCATCCGTGGGTTAAAGAACACCCACAATGGTTTAAATGGCGACCAGATGGCACCGTACAATATGCCGAAAATCCGCCGAAAAAATACCAAGATATTCTTCCAATTTATTGGGAAACCGAAGACTACAAAGCGCTCTGGAACGAATGCTTAGATATTTTAATGTATTGGATAGACTGCGGCATCCATGTATTTAGAGTGGATAACCCGCACACCAAACCTTTTTATTTCTGGAATTGGATTATTGCACAGGTTAAAGCAAAACACCCCGATGTAATATTTTTAGCCGAGGCCTTTACAGCACCAAAAGTAATGGCGCAGTTAGCAAAACAAGGCTATACACAATCGTACACCTATTTTACATGGCGCAACAATAAACACGAACTTACAGAATATGTTGAAGAGTTAACAAAAACGGAGCTTCGCGAATACATGCAGCCTAATTTTTGGCCAAATACGCCAGATATTAATCCCATGCATTTACAAGGCGCCAACGAATCGAAACATATTCAGCGCTATGTGTTAGCAGCAACACTAAGTTCTAGTATTGGGCTTTATGGTCCGGTTTACGAATACATGTTAAGCGATGCACTTTTAGGACGTGAAGAATACTTAAATTCTGAAAAATTTCAAATTACGCATTACGACTGGAACATTGAAAATAAATTAACCACCTTAATTACAAAAATCAATTACATCCGTCATGAAAATGAAGCACTTCAGCAAACCAATAATATAAAATTCTGTTTCATAGAAAACTCTAATTTAATAGCTTTTTATAAATGGAATGATGCGAAAACAAACGAAGTGTTAATCGTAATTAGTTTAGATGCCTTTAATTTACAGCAAGGTACGCTTCAGCTACCGCTACATGAATTAGGTGTTAATCCCGGACATAATATTCAGATTAAAGATTTAATAACCTTTAATATTTATAATTGGACCAACGAATGGAATTTTGTAGAGTTGCATCCAACACTACCGTTTCATATTTTCAAAATAACTAAATAGTATGCTTAAAGAACCGGTATCTAATAATTTAACACCGACTTACGATTTTAACGAATCGTGGGAGGAGTTATTAGATAATGGTTCTTTTTTAAAACTTTTTTTATCGGATGTTTTAGAAGCTTATATTGTAAAACAACGTTGGTTTGGTGGTAAAGCTAGCACCATAAAATACATTGAGTTATCCGAATATTTTAAAATTCAGCAACACGGAGAAATTTATTTTGGCTTAATTTTAGAAGTCGATTTTATTGAAGCCTTTTACCAACATTATTTTTTACCAATTGCTTTTGTAACCGACGAAAATTTTGCTCCAAAAGATAGAATTCTACCAATTAGCATTAAAAACCAAAAAGGCTATATAATTGATGCTGTTAATTTAGACGCGTTTAGAAAATTGGTGTTTGAAAGAATTGCAACGGCATTACCAAAAGATACCACAAAAGTACAATATCATAAAAGTTTATCGTTTACTGATGCCGTTTACAAGTCCTCTCGTTTTATGGGCTTAGAACAAAGCAACACATCGCTGGTTTACAACGAAAAATATGTGCTGAAATTTTTTAGGCGTATTTTTTCGGATAAAAACCCCGATTACGAAATGAGTCGGTTTTTATCAGAAAAAAAAGAATTCAAAAACACGCCATCTTATTTAGGAAGCATCAATCTGGTAAGTGTAGATAACGATTATATAACCATTGCCTTAATGCAGGAAATGGTGCCCAACCAAGGCGATGCCTGGGATTATATGCTTAAAGAACTATTTACCGTATTCTTAAATATCAAAGAAAAAAATATTAACATTAATACGCTTCCGGAAACGGAACTGTATCAGCGATTAACTATTGCAGACATACCTCCACAAATCATTGATTGGGCAGGATTAAATCTTTTTACAAAAATTCAAACCTTAGCCAAACGAACCGCTGAGATGCATATCGCGTTGGGCTCTGAGTTCGAAGAAACGGCCTTTACCCCGTCTCAATTTAATGGCGACTACACGGTTTGGCTAAAAAACAGATTGATACACCAGTTTCAAAACAGACTCAACATCATCGAAAATAACTTGCATAAGTTAGATGGTTTCGTTTTACAATTGGCTCAGGATTTTTTAAGCAAGAAAAATAAAATCCGTAAGCAATTCACAAACTTTGATTGGACCAAATTAAAAGGCGAACGCATTCGGGTTCATGGCGACTATCATTTAGGGCAAATTCTAGTAAAGGACAACGATTTTTATATCCTAGATTTTGAAGGCGAACCCGAAAGTACGATTCGCGATAGAAAAGTAAAACAACCACCATTAAAAGATGTGGCAGGTTTGTTTAGGTCGTTTCATTATGCGATTTACGCGACCATTTTCAACAATAAAGACAGTTTTAATACCTTGTCTCAAGAACAATTATTTCAGGCAGGAGAAACACTATATAATTACATTACTGGTATCTTTTTAGGTACTTATGTTACCGAAACTCAAAATGCTAATTTAAACTTAGGATATAACCAAGAGCGTATTTTTATATTAAAATACTGCTTACTAGAAAAAGCAGTTTACGAACTAGGTTACGAACTCAATTCACGCCCAGAATGGGCAGTGATTCCCTTAAAAGGAATTTCTAATATTATAAATCACTAATTTATGGCTCAAGTACAAGTTTACAGTTTATTTACAGAATTCGATATCAACCTTTTCAAAGCAGGTAAACACTACAGACTTTATGAAAAATTTGGTTCTCACATAACCACAGTTAACGGCATTGAGGGAACGTATTTTGCTGTTTGGGCACCAAGCGCAAAACAAGTTTCGGTTATTGGAGATTTTAATTATTGGATTGAAGGCGAACACCAATTAAACGTGCGTTGGGATTCTAGTGGTATCTGGGAAGGCTTTATTCCTTTAGTTGGTCAAGGGAATATTTATAAATACAAAATACAGAGCCATAATAACGACATTAAAACGGAAAAAGCAGACCCGTATGCGCGCAGATGCGAACATCCACCTAAAACGGCATCCATAGTATGGAAGGATTCTTATAAATGGAAAGATACCGATTGGATGAAAAAGCGTAAAAAACACAATGCTTTAGACGCACCTTACTCGGTTTACGAAGTTCATTTAGGTTCTTGGAAACGCCATTTAGAAGAAGATCGTTTTTTATCGTACTACGAATTAGCAGACGATTTAGTAACCTATGTAAAAGACATGAATTTTACACACGTAGAATTAATGCCTATTATGGAATATCCTTATGATCCGTCTTGGGGTTACCAGTTAACAGGTTACTTTGCACCAACATCTCGATTTGGATATCCGGAAGAATTTAAATATTTAGTCGATAAATTACATCAAAACGATATAGGAATTATACTAGATTGGGTACCATCTCATTTCCCAGAAGACGCTCATGGCTTAGGCTTTTTTGATGGTTCTAACTTATACGAACACCCAGACCGACGCAAAGGATACCATCAAGATTGGAAAAGTTTAATTTTTAATTACGAACGTAACGAAGTAAAATCGTTCTTAATAAGTAATGCATTGTTTTGGATGGATCAATACCACGCCGATGGTTTACGTGTAGATGCGGTGGCGTCGATGCTGTTCCTAGATTATTCACGTGAAGATGGTGAATGGGAGCCTAATATCTTTGGTGGAAGAGAAAATCTTGCAGCCATCGAATTTCTTAAAGAACTAAATCAAGAAGCTTATGCTTCATTCCCCGATATTCAAATGATTGCTGAAGAATCTACAGCCTTTCCAGGAGTTTCAAAACCTGTATTTTTAGGTGGATTGGGCTTTGGAATGAAATGGATGATGGGTTGGATGCACGATACCTTAGAGTACTTCGCAAAAGATCCGGTGTATAGAAAATTCCATCAAAATGATATTACTTTTAGTTTAGCTTATGCCTTTTCAGAGAATTTTATGCTTCCGCTTTCGCATGATGAAGTGGTTTACGGTAAAAACTCTATTTTAGGAAGAATGCCAGGAGACGAGTGGCAGCGTTTTGCTAACTTACGTTTATTATATGGTTACATGTTTACGCATCCAGGCACCAAATTGTTGTTTATGGGTGGCGAATTTGCACAATATAACGAATGGAATTTTCAAGAAAGTTTAGATTGGAATTTGTTAGAATTCAAACCTCACAAAGATTTCCAAAACTATTTTAAAAATTTAAATGCTTTTTATAAAACGACGCCTGCGTTGTTCGAAAAAGCTTTTACTGGCGAAGGCTTTGAGTGGATTAATTATGGCGACCACGAAAACTGTGTAATCTCTTATATTAGAAAAGGAAACACCCCCGAAGACAATGTGGTGGTTGTTTGCAACTTAACACCAACTGTAAGGGAAAACTATCGTATTGGGCTTCCGCATAAGGGTAAACTTGTTGAAATTTTCAATAGTGATTCTGAAGCATTTGGAGGTAGCGGCGTATCAAACGCTAACGAATTAACTGCGAAAAAACAGGCTTGGAATGGCAAAGATTATTCAGCAGAAATAACACTTCCGCCATTAGCGGTTACTGTTTTTCAATTTAAATAACATTTGTTAGGAAGTTGTGAAATAAATAGTTGTTATATTGTAATTTAGATAATTTCGACCTTATTTTTTTAATAGAATCTAACGTAATACGTGCTTAATTTTTAGTAATTTCGTCGCTTAATTACACGTTCCATACTATGATTTTAAATACTGAATTAGAATATAAAGGGAATTTATTCCCAACAAACATAATTTCTTACAAAAAAAACCTTGACACCTTATCGTTTACCTCAGAAAACAACGTTGTGTTGCAAATTACCGTACAGCGCGATAGTGTTTTAAGATTTAGATATACCACAACCGGCATTTTTGAAAAAGATTTCTCTTATGCCATAACAAAATACGCCAGCAGAGGTTATAATTTTCTTGAAGTTACAGAAGAAGCCGATAAATATATAATTACGACTTCAAAAATTATCTGTCATGTTGCTAAAAACGATATGCGCATAGCTTTGTTTGATGTCAAAGACAAAACACTTATTTGCGAAGATGAAATAGGATTTCACTGGGAAGAAAGTTATGAGTTTGGTGGTAACATTGTTAAAATGACTAAAGCTGCTCAAGAAGGTGAAAGCTTCTACGGCTTAGGCGATAAACCTGTTGATAATAACCTTAAAGGAAAACGTTTTGATAATTGGGTAACAGACTCTTTTGCTTATGTAAAAACCACAGATCCGTTATATAAAGCCATCCCTTTTTACACCGGATTACATCACGATAAGTCTTACGGAATCTTTTTCGATAACAGCTTCCGCTCTAGTTTCGATTTTTGCCATGAACGTAGAAATATTACCAGTTTTTGGGCCCAAGGCGGCGAAATGAATTACTATTTCATTTATGGACCTGCCATGGCCGATGTGGTTTCTATTTATACAGACTTAACCGGAAAACCTCACGAATTACCTGCTTTATGGACCTTAGGATACCATCAATGTAAATGGAGCTATTATCCAGAATCTAAGGTTAAAGAAATCGCGAATAAATTCAGAAAATTAAAAATTCCTTGCGATGCGCTTTATTTAGACATCGACTATATGGATGGCTTTAGATGCTTTACTTGGAATAAAGAATATTTTCCAGATCCGAAACGGATGGTAAAAGAATTAGCAGACGATGGCTTTAAAACCATTGTTATTATAGATCCAGGAATTAAAATAGATGAAGAATATTCTATTTATCAAGAAGGATTAGAAAATGATTATTTCTGTAAACGTGCCGATGGTCCTTATATGAAGGGTAAAGTGTGGCCTGGGGAGTGCTATTTCCCAGACTTTACAAACCCCGAAGTACGCGATTGGTGGTCAGATTTATTTAAAGAACTCGTAGAAGATATAGGCGTTAAAGGTGTTTGGAACGATATGAACGAACCTGCGGTAATGGATGTTCCTGGAAAATCGTTTCCAAATGATGTTCGACACGATTACGATGGTAACCCTTGCAGCCACCGAAAAGCACATAATGTTTACGGCATGCAAATGGCGAGAGCCACCTATCAAGGACTTAAAAAATTCTCATTCCCTAAACGTCCTTTTGTAATTACCCGTGCAGCGTATTCTGGGACGCAACGCTATACCTCTAGCTGGACAGGAGATAATATTGCCACTTGGGAGCATTTATCTATCGCCAATATTCAAGCACAACGTATGTGTATGTCTGGATATTCTTTTATAGGCTCCGATATCGGAGGATTTGCCGAACAACCAAACGGTGAGCTTTATGCACGCTGGATACAATTAGGTATTTTCCATCCTTTTTGCAGAACTCATTCATCTGGCGATCATGGCGACCAAGAACCTTGGGCTTTTGGCACTAATATTACCAACATTGTCCGAAAATTTATTGAACTAAGATACCAGTTATTACCGTATTTATATACCGCCTTTTGGAGATATGCTAACGAGGGTGTTCCAATTTTAAAATCGTTAGTGTTATTCGACCAAACCGACCCCCACACCCACTACAGAAACGATGAATTTATTTTTGGTGAAAAGATATTGGCTTGCCCAATCACTGAACCTAATGCAAAAGGAAGACGTATGTATTTCCCTGTTGGAAATTGGTATAATTTCTGGACAAACGAAGTGGTTGAAGGTGGCCAAGAACTATGGGTAGATGCTGATTTAGATAGCATGCCAATTTTTGTGAAAGAAGGCGCTATGATACCAAAATACCCTGTTCAGCAATATGTTGGTGAAAAAGAAATAGAGCAATTGGTTTTAAATGTTTATTACAAACAAGGGGAGGAAACCTCGCAGGTTTTTGAAGATGCTCAAGATGGTTATGATTATATTAAAGGACGCTATAGTCTAAGAAATTTCAAATTAGTTGGAAAAGAGAATTCATTAATTATTCAGCAATTTAAATCGGGTAAATACATTACGCCTTATGACCAAATAAAGATTAAATTCCATGGGTTACCATTCAAAATTTCTACAGTTCAAATAAATAATGAAGAGATGTTATTTGAAGACGTAAAACTAAATGGAGATAATTCTATAATAGTAAGTAAAGAATTTACCGAACTCCATATAAAAGCATAAACGTTATAACGTTTCTTTATGAGGTTTTAAATTAAAAGGCTTCCCAAGGTACACCAACTTGAAGCCTTTTTCTATTTTACCCACATTTTTATTGTAAGAAGAAATTATCTCTAAAACACCGTGTTTATCCTTAACCAACAATGGTATAATATCTTCATCATGTGTTGTAATTTCAATAAGTTCTTCATAATGTGCGCGATCCTTAAGTTCAATCTCATGAATTTTAGGATATTTTCTTGCTACCTCGGTTAGTGAAATATAATCGTCTGTATGCGAAAATAATCCTTCTTTCGGACTGTTATTTGGATCTAGAATTTCGTCTCTGTGTACCAACCTATAGGTGCCACTTTCTCCAAATTGTTCCGAAAATTTTTCAATAACATAATTATTAATGTCTCCACTGCCCGTTAGTGCCATTAAAAACCCAACATCACTCAGCTCTATATTATCATGCAGGATGTCTGAATAAATATCGACGTTCATCGCTTCTAATCCCATGTCTTGCGCTAGTTGTATATTCGCTTGATTACTATCTATTAACACTACATGTCTCCCATTGTCCTCTAAATATTTACCAATAAGTCTCGAAAAAAGTGAGGCACCCACTATTAAAACACCTTCAGATCGTTTAAGAAAAACACCTACTAGTTTGGCAAAAGGACGCGCTGTGGTAGCATTAAGCAATACGGTTCCTAAAACAATCATAAATACCAAAGGTGTAATATATTCAGCTCCCGCTACACCCTGACTTATTAATTTGCTACCAAAAAGCGAAGCGATTCCAGCAGCAACAATTCCACGAGGTCCAACCCAACTTATAAAGACTTTTTCATTAATTTTTAATGGAGAACCCAAAGTACATAAAAAAACGCCAATAGGCCTTATTACAAACACCACAGCAGCAAATAACATAGCAGATTTCCACGTAATTAAAAGCAGTAAATCTTCATAATTTATGTTTGCTGCCAAAAGAATAAATAAAATAGATATGAGTAAAACACTTAAAGATTCTTTGAAATATAGCAGTTCCTTTATGTTGTCCAACTTCGCATTACCTAAAACCATGCCCATCACCACAACCGCTAATAAACCAGATTCGTGAGCAAAAACTTCAGATTCTACAAAAACCAATAATACGGTGGAAAGTGAAACTACATTTAAAAGATAATGCGGTATAAAATTCCTGTTAATAGCAAACGCCAATGCATGCGCAAAGGTGAAACCGAAGGTGGTACCAAAAAGTACAATTTTTCCAAACTCAATTAAAGCCGTAATTGTGAAACCACTATCGCCTTCAACGCTAATAAATTCAAAAACCAATACAGCTACTAACGCTCCTATGGGATCAATTAAAATACCCTCCCATTTTAATACCGCAGATACATCCTTTTTAAGGGGAATGTTTCTTAATATGGGTGTTATAACTGTAGGCCCAGTAACTATAATTAATCCAGAAAACAGAAAGGCTATGTCCCAACTTAAATTAAACAGCAAATGCGCTAAAATACCCGCTCCAAAAAACGTAATTGCAGACCCTAGTGTGATTAACTTGGTAATAACTTGCCCTACATTTTTTATTTCAGAACGTTTTAAAGTTAGTCCGCCTTCAAAAAGAATAATACTAATAGCGAGCGACACAAAATAAAACAATCCATCACCCGGAAATAACCCCTTTGTGCCATTCCATACGGGTTCTATCCATTTACTTCCATCGGGACTAATAAATTCTGAGGCAATAGGTCCAACCAATAAGCCTATAAGTATTAAGGGTAAAATTGCCGGTATTTTTAATTTCCATGCCACCCATTGTGCTAATATGCCTAAAATAATGATGCCTGCGAGTTCTAGCATAAATCGGTTTTATATTGAATGGTCTAAAATAAGAAAAACAGATTATTTAAAACCAATTATCTACATAGTTCTTTAGAAACCCAATAATAACGCATAAAATCAACACTTTTTGTATCTAATTTTCATTTAACGGCTTCATGTTTTTAAAAAATACTATCTTACGTCTTTCGAAATTTATTTACAATTTAAGTGTCTCTAAAACCTTTTAAAAGTATTGGTATAGGTGTGGCTTTTTCACCCAATTTAAAAGCAAACCTCTTTGAGGCGGCAAGACTTGCCGTTTTTTTTGAATCTAAATTATTTTTAATTCATGTTGGTGACCCTTCTGAAGACAAAATAAAAGCCCTTAAAATTATTTTAGCACCATTTAAAAAAGACGCCTTAGATTATGAAGTGATTTTTAAAATGGGTAACCCCGTAGATGTTATTTTAAAAACTACTGAAGAACAAAACATCGATTTGTTAATTCTGGGAGCTTTACAACAGGAGCGGTTTTTAAAATATTATTTAGGTTCTATTGCCCGAAAACTTACGCGCAAAGCAAAATGTTCTATTTTATTGCTAATAAAGCCTTCGGTAAATCGAGTTCCCTGCCAACATATTGTAGTAAATGGGCTAAAAGACCCTAAAACAGAACGCACCATAGCTTCAGCGTTTTACGTAGCAAACCAATTGCAAGCCGAAAAGATTACCATTGTTGAAGAAATAAAACAAGAAGAAATAAAAATTAAAGTAGACGACGATATCTCATTACGTAGAACCAACATTATAAAAGAGCGTATAAAACTTAGAGAAAACGCCAGAATAAAAGATATTATCGCACACATTCCTAAAGAATACACCGAAAATATTACTATAAAAACACAACCTATTTTTGGTCAGCAAGGGTATTCTATTGGGCATTATGCTCAAATATCGCGTGCCGATTTATTAGTTATGAATGCGCCTACCAAAATGACATTTTGGGATCGATTGTTTCCGCACGATATCGAACACATTTTAACCGAATTGCCAACCGATGTATTAATACTGCAATGAGTCCTAGAAAAAATAAAATAAAAAGTTTTTTTAAAACTATCCCGCAAAATATATTTTCGGGTTTCGTGGTAAGCTTAATTGCTTTGCCACTTGGTTTAGGTCTTGCCATGGCTAGCGATGCACCACCTATTTCGGGCATTATTGCAGCTGTAGTAGGTGGTGTCATGGTAGCCATTTTAGGTGGCAGCAACGTTACTATTACCGGACCAGGAAATGGGATGGTCGGGGTACTTTTGGTAGCTATCACAACGCTTGGTTTAGAAAGTGCTTATGCCGCTATCATCTGTTCGGGGTTTTTAATATTGCTACTTGGTTTTTTTAGAATGGGTAAGCTGGCAGATTTTTTTCCGTCATCTGCCATACAAGGAATGCTAGCGGCCATTGGACTTATTATTCTCGGCAAGCAATTTCATATTATGCTGGCGCATAAAATTAAACGCGAAGATACCCTCGATTATCTTTTCGAAACGCCAATTACCATAGCCGATGCTTTGCAATATAAAAACGAAGGCCTAATATATGCGGCTTCGGCTGGGGTTTTAGGCTTGGTGATTATGCTGTTTTATTCTAAAATTAGAAATAAATATCTACAGCTTATTCCAGCTCCAATGTGGATTGTTATTTTATCTATTGGCTTTAGTTATTATTTTGAATTGGTACTTCACCAAGATAATCCCATTGCGAAACAATATATGATTTCGGGTATTCCAACGTTTCAAACGATTATTGATGATATAAAACTGCCCAATTTTACAAATTTTGCCACTTTTCCGTTTTGGAGTAGCGTATTCGCCATTACGCTTATAGCTAGTATTGAGTCGCTTTTAAGTATCAAGGCAGTCGATAAGTTAGATCCCGAAAGAAGAAGATCGAATGTTAATAAAGACCTTAAAGGCCTTGGTATTGCAACCGTTTTTAGTGGGCTTTTAGGTGGACTAAACGTGGTTACCGTTATTGCTCGTAGCTCGGTGAATGTAAATAATGGCGCCACGAACCGCTCGTCCAATTTCTTTCATGCTACTTTTTTATTATTATTTATAGGCTTGTTTAGCACACAATTAAAGCGCATTCCGCTTCCAGCACTCATGGCAATCCTTGTTTATACAGGCTATAAATTAGCCTCACCAAACGTAATCCGAAAAATTTTCTATATAGGTAAGGAACAACTTATTATCTTTTTTGTCACCCTTATAGTTACCCTAAAAGTTGGCTTAATTACAGGTATTATCGCTGGTGTAATTACCACTTTAATCATTCATTTTATTCTCAATAAAAACATAACTTTATTCGCTAAAAATGTTTTAAAACCTAACGTTTTAATGTATCGCGAACAAGAAGGTCAGCACAATTTCTACGTCAGCGTCAAACACTTTTGTAGCTTTTTAAATTATTATAAATTAAAAAACAAACTAGACGCAGTTCCCGAAGACCAAGATGTTATTGTAGATTTTTCATTATGCAGTTTTGTAGATCATACGGTCATGGAAAATATGCATAGTTACCAAGAATTATTTAAAAAAAGAGGTGGTCATTTTGATGTTATTGGATTGGATATGCACGACACCGATTCCAAACATCCGTTTGCGTTAAGGCGGTTACTACCCGTTCCAAACATCATAAAAAACAACTTAACACGCCGGCAAACCAGTATGGAAAGTTTGGCTGTAGATTATAATCTAAGCTATCATTCAAAAAATATTCATGAAGTCGATTTTTTAAACAATTTCCTATTTTTCAACACAAAAACAATCGATCATATTTATAACGTTTTAAACTATAAAAATAGCACCATAAAATTATTCGATATTGAATTTTCTGAAGGTGAATTTATTGCCAAAGAAGTCATTAGAACCACGATGCTTCATATTAAATTAAACAATACCATTCCAGAATTCACTCTAGACAGAGAAGGGTTTCTAGAAAAAGTTTACGCTTTTGCGGGTTTTAAAGACATCCCGATACAAAACCATAGCGATTTTTCTAATAGATTTCGGTTATTAGGCGACAATGAAAAAGCAATACAACAATTTTTTAATGACGATATCACCCATTTTTTTGAAAGCAATCCGTATTATCACGTAGAATCTAACGGACGCGCTTTATTGTTGTTTGGCAAAGAGCGTTTAGCAAGTACAAAAGAAATAAAAGCCCTTTTTGATTTTGGTAAACGACTCAAAGACGTCATTAATTCAAATTAAGTAACAAAGATATTTTTGATGTAGCTGTGCGAAGATGCTAATGTGCACAAAATTAATCCTTTTTATTTTCTAAACAAATGCCTTATATCACCTACAATCTCTTAACAAAACCATAATTTTCCCGTAAAATTGTAACGATTTTCATAATTTTACATTTCTATGAATTTATACTCTATTATCACAGGCAATTTTAAGCTTGATGGAGGCGCTATGTTTGGAGTAGTTCCAAAATCTATATGGCAAAAAACAAATCCTTCCGACGCGAATAATATGATCGATTTAACCACTCGAAGTCTCTTAATTGAGGATGGTGACCGATTGATATTGATTGATACCGGAATGGGAAATAAGCAATCTGATAAATTTTTTGGATACTATTATTTATCGGGTGATGCCACATTAGATGGATCTCTAAAAAAACATGGTTTTCATCGCGATGATATTACCGATGTGTTTATGACTCATTTACATTTCGACCACTGCGGTGGAAGCATCCAATGGAATCGTGATAAAACAGGTTACGAACCCGCCTTTAAAAATGCTCATTTTTGGACGAACGAAGACCATTGGAAATGGGCCACTCAACCCAATAAAAGAGAAAAAGCATCGTTTTTAAAAGAAAACATATTGCCCATGCAAGAAAGCGGTCAGTTAAAATTTATGGCACTTCCAACAGGTGATACGCTAAAAAATTCTGAACTCGGATTCGATATCTTTTTTGCAGACGGACATACCGATAAACAAATGATTCCGCTAATACAGTACAAAGATAAAACCATAGCTTATATGGCCGATTTATTACCAACGCTTGGACATTTACCCATTTCGTTTGTAATGAGTTATGATACAAGACCGTTAATAACCCTCGACGAAAAAGAAAAATTTCTAAGTACAGCGGCAAAAAACAACTATTATTTATTCTTAGAACACGATGCGCATAACGAAATTATAACCATCGATACTGCCGAACGTGGTTTTAAAGTAAGTAATATCCTTACTTCACAAGATATATTCAAATAAAAGTGACTAATTCAAATAAAAACAGATGAAAACAATTAAAACAATGCTACTAACGGCTTTTATCGCCGTTTTATTCTCAGGTTGCGGCGGTACTGCAGCAATCCTGTCAACCCCAATTGAAAATATTGATTCTACGCCTTTAAAAATTTCGGAATTAACCGAAGCTGAAAAACACAACTGGGGGCATTTAGATTTAGTAAAAGATACCATACCTGGTATGAGTGTTGATAAAGCCTACGCCGAAATTATTAAAAACAGAAAAGGAGCTACCGTTATTGTTGGCGTTATAGATTCTGGTATCGATATAGACCACGAAGACTTAAACGATGTACTGTGGACCAACAAAGGAGAAATACCAAATAATGGCATTGACGATGATAAAAATGGTTATGTTGACGATGTTCATGGATGGAACTTTTTAGGTGATGGATACGACGAGCAATTAGAATATGTGCGCATATTGGCTAGTGGCGATACTTCAAATCCAGATTATGAAGCTGCACAAAAACTTTATGATGTTGAATACCAAAAATGGCTAGGTAGAAAAACACAATACGATCAAATTTATATGCAGCTTACAAATACCGATGAATTACTAGCAAAACATTTAGGTAAAAAAGATTACACTAAAGCCGAAGTAAATGCTATTAAATCTGAAGATGCCGATTTAAATAAAGCTGTACAAATTGCAAAATACATGTATAGTAACGGTATGGATTCTTTAGCGGATGCTATAAAAGAAATTAACGAAGGTTTAGAAAGCATTAACGAACGCTTAAATTACAACCTAAATAAAAGCTTTAAAGGTCGCGTAAATGGCGATGATCCGGAAGATTTGAGTACTAAATTTTACGGTAACGGAAACGTAAAACCAGTTAAGAAAAGCGAAAGTCATGGTACACACGTAGCTGGAATTATTGCTGCAGAACGTAACAATGGTAAAGGTGCAAATGGTGTTGCTAACAATGTACAAATCATGTCTGTTCGCGCGGTTCCAAACGGCGACGAATACGATAAAGATGTAGCGCTTGCTATACGATATGCCGTAGATAACGGAGCTAAAATAATTAATGGTAGTTTCGGAAAAAGTTTTTCTCCACACAGCGACTGGGTTCGTGAAGCCATTGCATACGCCGCTGAAAAAGATGTTTTATTTGTACATGCCGCAGGAAACGATAGCAATAATGTTGATGTAGAACCAAATTTCCCAGACGATAATATTAATGGTGTAGAAATTTCAGATACCTATATTCGTGTTGGTGCTTTAGAGCCAAAATATGGCTCTAATATGGTTGCAAGTTTTTCAAATTATGGAAAAGCAAACGTAGATGTCTTCGCTCCGGGAGCAAAAGTGTACTCAACGACTCCAGAAAACGAATACGATACTAAAGGAGGAACTTCTATGGCGGCTCCTGCAGTTGCTGGTGTTGCCGCTTTAATTCGTTCGTATTATCCTAAATTATCTGCAGCTCAGGTAAAACAAATAATAATGAATTCCGGATTACCAGTAAAAACAAAAGTCATTGTAGGTGGCGACACCAATAATGTAAAACCATTTGCCGATTTATGTAAATCTGAAAGAATTGTAAATGCTTACAATGCCTTAATTATGGCAGATCAAATGTCTAAATTAAATTAAAGACAATAATTTTGTTTATAGCACTGAAAATGTTTCAGTTTATTACGCAGATTAAATGATTTAAAATAGATTCTGAGCGAAATTCAGAATCTATTTTTTTATTATTTTACGGCAATTTATTAAAAAACACGCAATAGTAACCTATAACCTTATTCAAACAAAAACACATGCAACGTTTCATTTTCTCCCTACTTTGTATTTGCTTCATTTGGTCTTGTAGCACGGCACAATCACCTACAGCTAGTTTCCAAACCTCTCAAAATACAGCAACCTCAGCATACTGGCAACAACATGTAGATTATAAAATGGATATTGATATGGATGTAAAAACCTATCAATATAAAGGCAAACAAACGCTGGTTTATACCAATAATTCTCCCGATGTTTTAAACCGTGTTTTTTATCACTTATTTTTTAATGCTTTTCAACCTGGTAGCGAAATGGATGTGCGTTCTCGAACCATTGCCGATCCAGACCAGCGTGTAAAAGACCGCATAAGTAAACTGCAACCTCACGAAATTGGTTATATTAAAGTAAACGCTTTATCTCAAAATGGTGTTGCTTTAAACTACGAAACCGTAGGTACAATTTTAGAAGTTACGTTAGCAAAACCTATTCAACCCGGAGAACGTGTAACTTTTAAAATGGATTTTAATGGTCAGGTACCCGTTCAAATTCGTCGTTCTGGTAGAAATAATAAAGAAGGTGTCGCCTTATCTATGGCGCAATGGTATCCTAAGATGGCCGAATACGATTTTGAGGGCTGGCATGCCGACCCATATATTGGGCGCGAATTTTTTGGTGTTTGGGGCGATTTTGATGTGAAAATTACCATCGATAAAAACTACATTCTTGGTGGCACCGGTTATTTACAAAACCCTAACGACATTGGTTATGGTTACGAAACTGGAAAGGTGAATAGACCAAAAACCAATAAACTAACCTGGCATTTTGTGGCGCCCATGGTGCACGATTTTACCTGGGCTGCCGACCCAGATTATATTCACGATACCATGCAGGTACCTAATGGCCCGATGCTGCATTTTTTATATAAAAACACCATGACCAGCGAGCAAAAAGACAACTGGAAACGCATGCAGCCAAAAGCAGTCGAGTTTATGCAATATTACAGCAACCTTGTGGGCAACTATCCTTATAAGCAATACTCTATTATTCAAGGAGGCGATGGCGGAATGGAATATGGCATGTGCACGCTTTTGTTGGGTGAAGGCACTTACGAAGGTTTAACAAAGGGCGTTGTAGCACACGAAATGGCGCACACCTGGTTTCAGTTTTTGTTAGCAAACAACGAATCGAAACATCCTTGGATGGACGAGGGGTTTTCCACCTATATAGAATATAAAGCTTTAAACGATCTTTTTAACGAAGGCAAACAAAACCCTTCCGAAGACGCCTACAACGCCTATATTTATCTGGCAAAATCCGGTAGAGAACAACCTCTAACTACGCATGGCGACCGTTATAACTTTAACCGAGCCTATAGTATTGCCTCTTACAGTAAAGGCGCGGTGTTTTTAGCGCAGTTAGGATATATTATGGGTGAAGAAAATTTAGAACGCACCATCAAAAAATACTTTAACGACTTCGTGTTTAAGCACCCTAAACCGTTGGACATTATTCGTACTGCCGAAATAGTTTCGGGATTAGAGCTCGATTGGTATTTAACAGATTTTGCACAAACCACCAACACCATCGATTATGCTGTAAAATCCATTGATGGCAACAACGTAACTCTAGAACGTATTGGCTTAATGCCTATGCCTATTGATGTTACCGTAACTTACAACGATGGAAATACCGAAGATTTTTACATCCCTTTACAAATGATGCGTGGCGAAAAACCAACTACCGCAACCCTTATAAAAGATTGGGCTTGGGCATACCCTACCTATACGTTTGCTGCTAAAAAAGACGTGAAAAGCGTAGAAATAGATCCCAAAAACTTTATGGCCGATATTAATAAAGAGAATAATAAAAAGTGAATTTTGAAACTGTTTTCAACATTTTTTACGCTCTGCTTCGTGTGCAATTCTTTATTTTCTCAAGAAAATAAGATATCTGTTGATGCTAACATTATCCCTTGGAGTAAAACCAATAAGTTACAGTGGCATGATTATAAAGGCACCATGAATCCTGATATTTTTGCCTACGCCGTTACCAGTTATAAAATAGATATTATTCCAGAAAATGTTAAAGTAGATGCGCAAGATCATATATTGAATTATCAGGACTTAACAGTTCAGGCTCATTTTTATACAAATCATTCTTGGACTATTTCTGCAGACGTCAATTTATTAAACCACGAACAGCTGCATTTTGATATTGCAGAGCTTTATGCTCGAAAAATTAGACAACGGTTTGCTGCATTAAAATCTGCCAAAGAACAACGATTTTCAAAGTATTGGGATGAATATAATGCGTTTTATAAGGAATGCCGGCTTTTACAAAAGCAATATGATGTAGAAACAAATCATGGAGCAAAAAAGCTAGAAAACGATGCATGGATAGAAAAAATTAATACGCTTCTCTTATAAGATTATTTATTTAAAATAAGTACTTTTAAAAAAGCCATGTTACAGTGTTTTACAACAATGTGAGAAACCAAGCAATCTGTACCTTATCAGTATTTAATAAAAAAACTAAAAGATGTTAAAAGTTGAAAAGTTTACCTGTGTTTTAGCCTTATTTATGTTATTAAACGCCAAAGGATTTTCTACAGTTAGTATTCAATTAGATAGCATGGTGCTGGCAAAAGTGAAGCAAAAACTGCATGATGGTACCGCTTCAGAGCGTACTCAAATTGCTTATAAAGCACTTATTGCTTCAGCAAACAAATTACTCAGCATCAAGAATCCTACAGTAATGGATAAAACCATCGTGCCGCCTTCGGGAAACAAACACGATTATTTAAGTATCAGTCGTTATTGGTGGCCAAATCCAGAAGTATCGAACGGATTGCCTTGGATACGAAAAGATGGCGAAACCAACCCCGACACCCAAACCGATGCGGTAGATAGAAAAAGATTGGGCACCATGACTGGTGGCGTAAAAAGCTTAAGTCTTGCCTATTATTTTTCAGGCGATGAACGCTATGCTGAAAAAGCCGCCAGTATGCTAAAAACCTGGTTTCTAGACGACACTACACGTATGCATCCGCATTTGGAATATGCACAAAGTGTACCTGGGTATTCCAAAAGACGCTCCTCGGGCATTCTGGATGGGAAATCTATTGCCGCCGTAGTACCCGATGCTGTTGCCATACTTTCAAAGTCTGCACATTGGACCCAAAACGACACGCAAAAAATAAACCAATGGTTAACAGATTATGTTACCTGGTTAACAGAAAGCAACTTAGGTAAAACCGAAAACAATCAAAACAATAACCATGCATCCTGGTACAAATACCAAGTGGCAACTTTGGCTTTGTATTTAGGCAATAAGCCCTTAGCGAAAGACATGGTAAACTTGGCACAACAAAGTCTGGAACAGCAGTTGGATGCCGAAGGCAAACAAACGCACGAAATAGCACGTACCCGTTCCTTTTTCTATAGCTGCTATAATTTAGATGCACTTACTAGTATAGCCATGGTTGGTGATAAAGTTGGATTAGATATGTGGAACTATAAAACCAAAGATGGTAAAAGTTTAATGCTGGCTTTTAAGTATCTCGCCCCGGTAATTAATGGCGAAGCATGGCCTTACACCGATATACATGGCACCGATGTGTCGGATTTGATGGATGCCCTAGCACGTATGTCTGTCTACGCCCCATCAAAAGAGATAAGCAGTTTACTGAAGAAAAGCATCGCTATTCTCATTGAAAAAGAGCAGGCAACTGGTAAAAAGAATGAAGATCTGCAGTCGTTAAGTCTTACAAGCAGCCTCTTTTTGTAAAATTGAAAAGCAATCGTATTTACTATGGAATTTTTTCGAGTTCTTAACATTCAGACCCAAGAGCAGTTTATTCAAAATACATTCACGTTAAACCAGTTAGAATTATTAACAAATGATATTTTTGTAATTGGAAATATAGCATCTGCCGAAGCTCAAATTGGCGGTATTTGGGGCGAATTTACATTAACCCGAGCACTCATTAAAGGTGGATTTCGTTTTGCGCTGAAGGAATGCCCGAATGCCCTAGCTTGGACCATTACCACCGGATTGAATCCCGAACCTAATAAACTAGTAATACATTTAACCATTAACAGGCAAGTACAAACTCCAGAATTTATTGAAGAAATTGAAGGTTTTTTAGACGACCAATGTACCTGCCTACAGCATTTTTTTTTAGAAAATACCATACCAAATTCTTAATAAAAAAATTAATAGATAACCACACCGTTTGTGCTAGCTTTAAGGTTTTAATACCACTTCTCCTTTTTATAAATGGCCGTTTTTGCTACGCGTTCGCGATTATTTAAACGCAAATGTGTGGGTGTAAGATGCCTGTTTCTGTAGCCCAATAAATGAAATAGCGATTTGGCAAAATACTTGGCTACTTTTAGGTTTACTTGCAAAATGCCTTCCTTTTTATTAAGCCACGAAACCCCCGGTAATGCCACTAATAAGCCATCAAACTTAACGCGGCGTAATACAATGGATAGTCTTAATAAAAACGGGTTAATAATCTTGATAATAAAAAATCCGTCGTCGCCTCGTTGCTGGTATAATGGCATAAACATAATACCTGAATAAGCGGCTTTTATTTCGGCACTGTTACTGGTAGCTAGTGGTGTTCCTTTTACTACGGGTTGAAAACTTTTAAACCCATTAAGCATCTTAAATGAATCGGTAGGATGTATTCGGTGCAGATAAATAACCTCGAACATATTAACCATATTGGCGGCCTGAGTTTTTAACTGCTCGTAATAACTTTTAAATTTTACAATACCTTTCTTTTCTAAACTGCCAGAATACACAAGACTTAAATAAATAAAGGCAATGTTGTTTGTAATGGCGCGTAAATCGTCGTGTTGCCCAGATTCGAACCCGAGACTTACATAACCCAATTCGTTTATATAACTTAATAAGGGTCCGTTTAAATATTCTTCGATGCCTAATACCACAGGTACGGGAAACTGACTGGCAAATTTTCTGTTTATTAAAGCATCATTAATTGTGATAAAAGGCAGGGTTTTACTCGAGGTACTGTGTAAATCTATAAAGTAAAACGGTGGTTTGTTGTTTTCTAAAATAGTGTTTAAAATATCTAACAACTCTAAAAGCGCCTTTTCTTCGGTGTTTAATTCGGTTTTGTTTTTAATTTCGGTAATGCGGTCTTTGGTCCAAAGTCTGTTTAAATCTTCGTCTACAAAACGTTGTTGTAATTGCAGCGCTCTAAAATTACCTACAATACCATAAATAGTTCCGTGAACATGCACGGGGTTAATACTATCTAAAGCGTCTTTTAAGGCAAAAACACCCGAAGTTTCGTTACCATGTATGCCTCCAAAAAATACTATTGTAGGCCCTTTTTTTGGGCCTTTTATATGTGCAAGTATTTTGTTTACAGCTATTTTGTTATCTAGGGCTTTACTATAAACATGTATCATATTTTCAAAAATCGTTATGTGTAATTAGTCCTACTAATTTATTCTGACTTACTACCGGAAGACTGCCAATAGCATGTGCTTTCATAATTTTTTGAGCCGCTTCAACGGTTGTGTTTTCATCAATGGTTACAATATCTTTTTTCATTATTCTTTGAACGGATGCATTCTGTCCTTTCTTAGATTCTGCAAAAGCTTTTACATCGGTATAACTTAATAATCCTAACAATTTACGATTGCTACTAATAACAGGCATATGATGAATGTTTTTCCACTTCATAATACTTAAAACCAACGCAATACTATCATTTTTACCTACCGAAAAAATATCGGAACTCATAACGTGTTTTACAATGCGCTGTTGTTTAAATGGTGATTCATCAGACTCATGCAATTTACCCCAAGTAGACACGGGATAGCCTTTTTCTTGTTTTTTATACATGTTGGCCGTTAGCACTTGCATCGCTTCAAATGGCTTGAATTTTTTTTGTAATTGCCGGTAGTTTCTAACAATCCATTCCGATCCGTTAGTACCTTCTACTCTATCTTTTATAACTTTTAAATAATACTCGGTGTCTTTTTGCGTAATACCCACGCTGTATAAGCCTTTGTAAGCCATTGGAATTAGTTCGTTTAAAATTAATTTGTGACTGCTTATAAAGGCACCATTCCAGTAAAACTGCGTTGCCATACCGTAACGTGCTGCATTAAAGAAATTAGTTTTAACATCTTTAAAATCCCATTGCGTATGGATGTTGTTGAATTTTTTAGGTTTCCCAAGCATCACTCCTACCCAAAACATTAAGTTGGCAATTTCATCGGTTGTTGTAGGTCCCGCAGGAATGTAGCGGTTTTCTATTCTTAAATTGGGTTTCCCTTTATAAGTGCCATAACAAAGACGGTTCCAAGGATAAACTGTCCCGTTATGAAGACGTAAGGCGCTTAATTTTGGTGTTTCGTTGTTGTTAATCATATCCACACTATCTTTCGAGAAATTGGTGGTTATAAAGCTTCTGTATCTTGAAATGTTGTCTTTAAAAATATCTGACACACTTCCGGTATGCCATTTATGACCAAAACTTACCCGCGCTTGTTTTTCGTTTAATAAATATGAATTGGCGCGCGTATCAATACTTTGTGTAAATAAGGCAATGCGTGTTTCGCGCCACAGCTCTTTTCCGAAAAGCAAAGGCGAATTGGTACAAATACTTAATACGGGGCCTGCAATAGCCTGCGCCCAGTTATAATTATCTACAAAATCTTTAGGATTGAGTTGCAAATGCATTTGAAAACTGGTATTGCAGCCTTCTAACATCACCGAATCGTGCAATAGGTTTAGCTCGTCTACCCCTTTTATGTGAATATTAAAACTTTGATTTCTATGACGTTTTATAATTTCGTTTAATAACTCATAGCGTTTTAAGTTTGTGATGTTTTCTTCGTCCACGTCACTTACCGATAGTGATGGCAAAATGCCCGTAAGCACCAATTTAATATCTTTTTTAGCAGCAACTTGTTTGGCTTTTTCTAATAATGCATCTAAGTGTTTGTGCAGTTTAGAGAAACAATCGGACTTTAATTCTAATACATCCAGATTAATTTCTAAGTTATAATTCCCGATTTCGGTAGTAAAATGTGGGTCGTCGATACTATCAAGTACTTCAATGGATCTGCTTGCTGGTAAAAAATTTTCATTAACTAAACACAGTTCTTGTTCTGCCCCTATTCGCAAGGTGCCTTCTTCAAACAGCTCTCTTTCAATCATTAAATCAAGCGCTTCAATGTCGTTTAAAATATGATGAATATAATTAGCTCTGTCTTTTTTAGTTTTAAATTTAGAAACATTTAAATCTCCCATCGCTATTGCACAAACGTGTTTAACTTCGTTAAGTTACTATTATTAGCCCATTTTACCTATGATTTTTATCATGAAAGTACATTACATGCGTAGTGTTAACTGATATTGTTACTTTTGCAGTTATAATAAAATTTATGGTGGCGAGCTATTCTAAAAAAGACAAACTAAAAAGCAAAATTCTAATCGATCAGTTATTTGCTACCGGAAAATCTGTTTCTGCATATCCGTTAAGATTGGTTTATATACCAACAACTTTTAACGATGATGTAAAAGCAAAAACAGGCGTTTCTGTAAGTAAGCGCTATTTTAAATTGGCCGTAGATAGAAATCGCATAAAACGTTTATTGAGAGAATCTTATAGAATAAACAAAGCGGCCTATTTTAACAACATTACAACACAATACGCGTTTATGATTTTGTATATTGGCAAAGAGAAACCCACTTTAAAACAGATTGAAACTCAGATGAATCTCCTATTTGAAAAATTTTTAAAAGCTGTTTCAGAACCTAAAATAGAAAAGCCATGAAATATGTATTGAAAAAAAGGATAATAATTCCAGCTTTAGCATGTGTCTTGTTTTTAACAACCACAGCGTTTAGAAATGATTTTTTTGAAATTGCGAAACAATTAGAAATTTTCACCACGCTTTTTAAAGAACTCAACATGAATTATGTGGATGAAACCAACCCGGGCGATTTAATGGACACAGCTATAAAAAGTATGTTGGCCGATTTAGATCCATACACTAATTTTATGAACGAGCAAGATGTTGAAGCGGCTAGAATTAATAATACAGGCGATTACACAGGCATTGGCGCTAAAGTAAAAACCTTAAAAGACAAACTTATAATTGTAGAACCTTATAAAGATTATCCTGCCGATAAAGCGGGTTTAAAAGCGGGCGACGAAATTATTAAAGTTGGTAATACCCTCATAGAAACTTATAAAGAAGATGCTGGCGAATTGCTAAAAGGAGCTACTGATTCCTCTGTAGAAGTAACTTTTAAACGCCAAGGAAAAACACAAACCGCAACCATTAAACGCGCCGAAGTAGAAATAAAAGCGGTTCCGTATTTTTCGATGGTTAATACTAAAACCGGTTATATTGTTTTAAGCCGATTTAACGATAAAGCATCAGCCGAAACCAATTATGCGCTGCGCGATTTAAAAGCCCAAGGTGCCGAACGCATCATTTTAGATTTACGCGGAAACCCTGGTGGTTTGCTTAACGAAGCTATAAATATTGTGAATCTGTTTGTTCCGAAAGGGCAGTTGGTGGTAACTACAAAATCGAAAGTTAAAAAATACAACAAAACCTATATCACACAAAACGAACCAATTGATACGCAAATACCCATTGTAGTTATTATTGATGGGGGTAGTGCGTCGGCAAGCGAAATTGTTGCCGGCTCTTTACAAGATTTAGACCGTGCTGTAATTGTTGGAACAAGAAGTTTTGGAAAAGGCTTGGTACAACGCCCAAAAGAACTTACTTACGGCACTCAAGTAAAAATTACCATTTCTCGTTATTATACACCTTCAGGAAGATGCATACAAGCGCTTGATTACGCACATAAAGACGAAAAAGGGGAAGCTACCCGTGTAAAACAAGAAAACTACAATGTCTTTAAAACCAAAAATGGAAGAAAAGTTTTTGATGGCGGTGGCGTGTTTCCAGATGTGGCCTTTAATACATCTAAAAAATCGGCAGTTATTGATGCGCTGGCAAACACCGACTTAATTTTTAATTTCGCAACCGATTATTATTACAAACACCCAAAACAAGACGTATCTAATTTAGTGTTTACCGATGCCGATTTTGTTAACTTTAAAAACCATTTAAAAACCAATAATTTTTCTTTTGAAACGGAAACGGAAAAGGCACTTAAAAAAGCCTTTGAAACATCTAAAAAAGAATCTCTAAACGATAAGATTCAGACAGATTACAATACCTTAATTTCAAATTTAAATAAATCTAAAACGGCTGTAATAGACGAAAACAAATCGTATTTACTCGACTTAATAACCGAAGAAATTATTAAGCGTTACGTGTATCGAGAAGGCTTATTTGAATACTATAAAGCCCACGACGAAAAAATTAAAAAAGCAACCGAGATACTTGGTAATTCGTCTAACTATATGGGCTATTTAAAATAATCTAGGTGTTTTTAGACCTGCGGAAGTTGTAATTAGCCTTAAAAGAGGGCTTGTTTTTATAAGAATTCATTAAATATAGTATATTTATATCGAGTTCAATCCTCCAATCTATGAACAAACTATTGGTTTCAATATTAATTATGCTTCATGCTACCCTTGTTTTTTCTCAAGAGGAATTAAAACATGAAGTGTATTTTGATACCGATAAATACGACATACATTCCACCGAAGAAAACCGGTTGCTTCTTTTTATTTCATCCTTAGCAGATATCGATATTGAATCGATTTCCATTTTTGGATTTTGCGACGATAGAGGTGCCGATTCCTATAACTTAAAACTATCTCAAAATCGTGCAAACGCTATTAAAACCATTTTTTCTAACAATGAAATTAGTGAAGATTTAATAAGTAATGTTGATGGAAAAGGGGAGGTGTTGTTAAAAATAGTGAATGAACAAAATGTTGTTAAAATACGTGGTTTAAACAGAAAAGTAGAAATTTTAGTAAAAGCGAAACCTCCTAAACCCGTTGTTGAAGTAAAGAAAGAACAACCTATTGAAACTAAAAAGAAAGACGTTCCCGAACTATTAAAAGGCGATCTTAAAGTAGGCGATAAAATAGTGTTTGAAAACATTTTATTTAAAACAGGATACAGTCAGGTAATACCAGAATCTAAGAAATTGCTGGAATCGATTGCAAACGTTTTAGTGGAGCGAAAGGATATTTATTTTACCATACAAGGCCATGTTTGTTGTACACAAAACAGCAGAGATGCGGTTGATAGAAAAACCAATCTTAGAAACCTCTCTGAAGCGCGCGCGCAATATATTTATGATTATTTTGCAAAAAAAGGGGTGGATAAAAAACGTATGAGGCGCATTGGTTTACGCCGCAAATTTCCGCTTGGCGGCGACCCAAAATTTGACAGACGCGTAGAAATATTAATAACCTATGTGGGTAACTAAAAAATACTATGTCGGTTTTTTTTTAACCTTTATAGGTGTTGTGGGTGTGTCTCAAAATACCGCGATTCCCGACCCAAATTTTGAACAGGAATTAATTCTTCAGGGCTTCGATACCGCACCGATAGATGGGTTTGTGCCAACCGCAAATATTATTGGCATTACCAATTTAGATGTGGCCAGTAAAAATATTTCAGATTTAACAGGAATAGAAGCGTTTACAAATTTAATAACCCTTAACTGTGCTGTAAATTTTTTAACCAGTTTAGATCTTTCTAAAAACACCAAACTGGAAGAATTGTTTATGTATAATAATCAGATAACTTCCATAGACGTTACACTGCTAACTAAATTGAAAATATTTTGGTGCCATAGTAACCAATTATCAAACTTAGATGTTACAAAAAACACGGGGTTGATTTCGTTAGTTTGTTGGGATAATAACTTAACAAGTTTAAATACTTTAAACAACCCAAACTTAAATGTGTTGGTGTGCGAACAAAATCAAATTACAAGCCTTAACGTTACCAATAACAAAACCTTAAACAGATTTCAATGCGGTAATAACCAATTGACGAGTTTGAATGTTAATAACAATACCAACCTGACTTACTTATCTTGCGAACAAAATTTTTTAACCACTTTAAATGTCACCAATAACAAAAGTTTACAAACCATCTATTGTAACAACAATCAATTAGCGGAACTTGATTTTACTCAAAATTCCAGCCTCACTACTTTAGATTGCAGCAACAACGAATTATGTAAGCTAAATCTTAGAAACGGTAACAACAGTAATACTATTGTAAATTTTAGCGATAATATAAATTTAAATTGTGTGGTGGTAGATAACCCGTCTGCAGCGCATGCTATTTGGAATCCGGCAACGTTTTCAAACTACGTGTCTGCACAAGACCAATGCCGTATTTTTGTGAATGTTGATACTTTAGATAGTGTATTTACCCAGACAACTTACACCTTGCCAGCGCTTACATATGGCAATTATTTTACACAATCTGGTGGTACTGGAACGCCTCTTTTTGCAGGTGACATTATTAACAATTCTCAAATTATTTATATTTATAACGAATCGTTTTGCGCTACGAACGAAAGTAGTTTTAGTGTGTTGATTATCACCGAAGATTATTATATTCCAAAATACTTTACACCTAATAATGATGGTATTCATGATTATTGGAAGGTTCAGGATTTTAATAACAGCATTAAAAACATCGCCATTTTCGACCGTTTCGGGAAGTTATTAAAATACCTTCCTACGAATTCGATAGGTTGGAATGGTAGTTTTAAGGGAGAACTCTTAAAAACAGATACTTATTGGTATGTAATTTCTTTAACTACAGGCGAAACTATTAGAGGCTATTTTGCTCTGAAACGCTAAAATTTTATTGGTTTTAAGTGTGCCTTTAAGAGCAATCAAGAGGTTTAAAATTTCGGTAATAGGTTTCGACTGCGCTCAACCTGACATAATACTTCATTATAAATGCCGAAAAGTTATTCTCGTATCATGGCGATATGCGGAATATCGTCTTCTAAATATTCGTCGCCAATTTCAATAAAACCACAGTTGTTATAAAAAGATTTTAAATGCGCTTGCGCCGAAATTTTTATTTTTTGCTCCTTAAAATGCGTTTTGATTGCCTTTATAGAAACATCCATAATATCGTAGCCATATTTAAAAGCGCGTTCGTTTTTTGCAACAACCACGCGACCTATGCTGGCATATTCAAAATAATCGCCCGCTTTAAACAGTCGGGTATAAGCAATAATCTTGTTGTTTTTAAAACCTAAAACATGTAGTGCTTTTTCATCCTTTCCATCAATATCCTGATACACACAATCTTGTTCTACTACAAATACTTCACTTCGTAATTGTAAAATTCTGTATAATTCTTGAAGCGTTAATTCTGAAAAGGTTTTTACTTCGGTTGTTATCATAAATGGTATTACAAAACTTTAAAAAGTCATGGCAATCTTATTAAGTTAAACTACTAATTGTGCATCTTAAAATATTAATCAGATTCCTTTTTCGAAGGGATTTGTTAATCCTGAACAATCAAATCTTTCACATCGCATTTACCAAATTCTGGTTGAATGTTAACATGATTAATATCGTATTTATGATACATTAATTCTTCAATGTCATCTAAAATAGCATCAAACTGAGAAAGTGTTATATCATAATTAAAATCAATATGAGCTTCTAAATGAACCTCGTCTTCATTTAACTGCCATACATGCACATGATGTACATTTTTAATAGCTTCAAAAGCACTAATTTCAGCAACAATCTCTTTTATAGGCACCGATTCTGGAGTAAATAACATGAGTACTTTTGTGGACGTTTTTAACAAATCGTAACCCATCCAAATTAAATAAATGGCAATGGCTAAAGTTAAGGCACTATCTACCCAGTAAATCTGGTAAAACTTCATTAATAAACCACCTATAAGTACCGCAACACTCGCCATCATATCTGTTAATAAGTGTAAATACGCGCTACGCATATTCATATTCGAATTAGAGTCCTTTTTTAATAAAAGCACGCTTACTCCGTTAGCAATAATACCAAGTAGCGATAACCAGATAACTAAACCTGTTTTTATGTCTTCAGGATTTTGGAATCGTTTAATAGCTTCAATTATTAACAAAATAGCCACAATTATTAACGTGGCGGCATTTATAAAAGCTGCTAAAATTTCGGCGCGTTTATAACCAAAGGTTCTGTGAATAGAAGCTTGTTTTTTAGACAGTTTATTAGCTACATAACTCACCACCAAAGAAAGTACGTCGCTAAAATTATGAAGTGCGTCGCTTAAAAGCGCCAAACTACCAGATACCAAACCACCTATTACCTGCGAAACAGTAATAAGGATATTTAATAAAATAGATATTAAAAGGTTGCGTCCTTTAAGATCGTTATGGCTATGGGAGTGCGAATGACTATGAGAATGACCCATTTAGCAAGAAACTGGTATTTTATCGATTCGTGATTGATGACGCCCACCTTCAAAAGCTGTATTTAAAAAAACATCAACCATTTCTATAACTTGTTGTTCTGCAGTAAATCGCGCCGGAATACATAAAATATTGGCATTATTATGGCTGCGTATAAGATGTACAATTTCCTTGTTCCAACATAACCCAGCACGTATGTTTTGATGTTTATTAGCAGTCATTGCCACACCATTAGCACTACCACAAAGTAAAATACCAAAATCGGCTTTTTTAGTTTCAACGTCTTCGGCTACAGGATGTACAAAATCGGCATAATCTACGCTATCATTAGCATCGGTTCCATGGTTAATAACTTTATAACCTTTTGATTCTAAATGTTTTAAAATAGCAAATTTGTAATCGGTACCGGCGTGATCGTTGCCTATAGATATTTTCATTTTTATATATTTATTGTAAACAATTACAAAGGTAATAATTATAAACCATGTGTATTATACTATTCATTACTTGTTAATAAGTGTTTATAATTTTTTAAAAATAAAATATTGAAAATCCATTAATTTTTTCAATCAAAAATCAACTCCAAATCACCAAAAATTTAAGTCACTTTTTTTTGAAATGTTATGAGCTATAAAAAGAAGCATATAAACAGCCTTTTTTAAAAAAGTTATTAATAATTAACCGTGTTTTTTAGTTGTTAACAACTGTTTATATAAAATTTAAAATACTTAAAAATGAAGCTTTTAAATTAATATAACATGTTAATTACTTATTAATAGAATGTAAATTGAATGTTATCAAAATAAAATTTAAAAAAGTTATACCGCTATTAACAACCAATCATCATCATCATTTTATTTTTTAAAATTTTAAAAGAAATATTTGATATTATATATAATGTGGATAACTTGTTTTAAGTTAATTTAACCTTTAAGAAATATGGTTAATTAAATAAACCGTAACTTTGCATAAACTTAATGCAAACATCTTCTCTATTATTAAGTTTAAAATAACAAATTCCTATGTATCTTTAGGAAAAGAATATGATTACAAAAAATTAAATGACAAGAAAGAAAAAAGGGAAATCCAATAAAGGTATTTCCAACCTTACAAATACAATCTTAAGTATTTTAAAAAAAGATAGAAATCAATCTTACAATTACAAACAAATTGCTGCTAAAATTGGTGTTAACGATGCTAGTAGCAGAAATCAAATTATAAAAAAATTACGCGATTTACAAGGTAAAAAAGAGATAGAAGAAGTAGAACGTGGTAAATTTAAAGCAGTTATTAACACCGAATATCATACTGGTATTTTAGATTTATCTGCAAAAGGATCTGGTTATATTATTTCGGATGATTTTGATGACGATATTTTTATTGCATCTAACAATATGAATAAAGCCTTAAATGGCGATGAAGTAGAATTTTATGTTTACAAACGCCGCCATCGTGGTAAGATGGAAGGCGAAATTACTCAGGTTTTAAAACGAGAAAAAACAGAATATGTCGGTACCATTCAAATTCAGGAAAAAAAGAATTTTGCCTTTGTAGTAGCCGATAGTAATAAAATGTACAAAGATATTTTTGTACCTATCAATAAAATTAATAAAGCCGAAGACGGCGATAAGGTTTTGGTGAGATTGGAAGATTGGCCAGAAAACGCCGATTCTCCTTATGGAAAAATAGTTCAGGTTCTTGGAAAACCTGGAGATCATAATACCGAAATACATTCTATTTTGGCAGAATATGGCTTACCTTCTGAGTTTCCTTATGAGGTAGAACAATTTGCAAATCAATTAGATACTTCAATTACAAAAGAAGAAATTGCTAAACGTCGCGATATGCGTCAAGATTTAACCTTTACCATCGATCCAAAAGATGCGAAAGATTTTGATGATGCCCTTTCGTTTAAAGTATTAAAAAATGGTTTGTATGAAATAGGCATTCATATTGCCGATGTATCGCATTACGTTCAAGAAGGCACTGTTTTAGATGACGAAGCTTACGAACGCGCCACCTCTATTTATTTGGTAGATAGGGTAGTACCCATGCTTCCAGAAGTATTATCTAACAATGCCTGTTCTTTGAGACCACATGAAGAGAAATTAACATTTTCAGCAGTGTTTCAAATGAATGATAAATGTGACATTAAAAACGAATGGTTTGGCAGAACCGTAACCTATAGCGATGCCCGTTTTGCTTACGAAGAAGCCCAAGCTGTTATAGAAAATAATGTCAGGTTGAGCGCAGACGAAACCTCTCAATTAGATAAAATCGATACAACCATTCCAAAAGAAGTTTCACTTACTGGAGAAGCTTATAATACCACCCAAGATATAGCACAAGCCATTTTAAAAATGGATCAACTAGCTAAAAAAATGCGTGTAAAACGTATGAGTGCTGGAGCCATTTCTTTTGACAAAGTAGAGGTAAAATTCAATTTAGACGAGCATGCAAATCCGGTTGGTGTTTTCTTTAAAACCAGTAAAGATTCTAATAAACTCATCGAAGAATTTATGTTGTTAGCCAACAGAAAGGTTTCAGAGTTTGTTGGTAAAAAAGACCCGAAAAAGACTTTTGTGTATCGTGTTCATGATGAACCAGACGATAGTAAATTAGCAACATTACAAGGTATTGTGTCTAAGTTTGGATACAAATTAAACTTTAAAGATCGTAAAACCACCTCGGCTTCACTTAACTATTTACTTAAGGAAGTGAATGGTAAAAAAGAACAAAATTTAGTAGATACATTGGCGATTAGAAGTATGAGCAAAGCCGAATATTCTACTCACAATATCGGTCATTATGGTTTAGCATTTAACTATTACAGCCATTTTACATCGCCCATTCGTAGATATCCCGATGTCATGGCACATCGCTTATTACAACATTATTTAGATGGTGGAAATTCGGTAAACGAAGATATTTACGAAGAAAAATGCAACCATTCCTCTAACATGGAAAATTTGGCAACCAAGGCAGAACGCGACTCCATAAAATACATGCAGATTAAATTTATGCAAGATCATAAAGACGAAAATTTTATAGGTGTTATTTCAGGCGTTACCGACTGGGGAATTTACGTAGAAATCATATCGAATAAATGCGAAGGTATGGTTAGCGTTCGCGATATGAAAGACGATCATTATGCCTTCGATCAAGAGTTGTATGCTATGATAGGTAGAACTACAAAAACCATGTATCAACTTGGTGATGAAGTCGTTGTAAAAGTTAAAAACACCGATTTAGTTAAAAAACACCTCGATTTTAATTTAATAGGTAAGGCAGAATAAAAGTTTTAATCTAAAAATTTTGGCGTTACGCTAGCTGTACTTTTTGGGTACAGCTAGCGTCGGGCTTTCACTACTCAATCCTTTTTTTAAAGAAAAAAAAGGGATTTAAAACAAACCGTTCAATCCCTAACGCAGCTGCATCATGTGCACTTTATGTATTAAAGTTTAGGCTTTCATTTAAAATTTTTATCAATAAGATTTAATTAAATACAGCGTGTAAGTTTGTAAAATAGTGTATGCTATTTTAAAGCATTTATAAATTATGCAGTAGTAAATCTGTTTAAATTTATTTTAATACTAATTTAAGTTTAAATCTTCATAAGAAACAGACTAACCTAAAAATACTTATTAAATTTGAAACTTAGTTTATGATTAATAATTTAATTAGATATTTTAAGAGTGTACATTTCATTAAAGCCTTTTTAGTGGCTTTAGCTATGGCTATACCTGTACTAATATCAATATTTTCTTTTAATAGGTTAGATATTGGGTTTAGCATCGCTTTAGGAGCTATTTTATGTGCACCATCCGATGTACCTGGTAGTTTAAAACATAAGTTTTACGGCATACTAACTTCCATTATTTTAGCTTTTTCCATCACCCTGTTAGTTGGTTATTTTAGTAGTTACTTTTGGGTTTTAATACCGTTGTTAATTGTTGTAGTTTTCTCGGTTTCTTATATTTCGGTATTTGGTTTTAGAGCCTCATTAATTTCATTAACAGGGTTATTAGCCTTTGTTTTAGCATTTACACATAAAGGTGCAGAAATATCCATTTTAGCACATGCGCTATTTATAGCTTTAGGAGGATTTTGGTTTTTAGTTCTAACCATGTTAACCCAAATAGCTTTTTCAACAGTTCAGGTAGATTTTTTGTTTGTAAAATTGATTGAAAAAACATCAGAATTTATTCATAATCGTGGACAACTTTTAGTCGAAACCAACAATAGAAGCCAGCTTCTTGAAGAAAATTTTAAGCTTCAAACAGAAATTAACGAGCTTCACGAAACCATTCGGGAAGTTATCTTAGAAAAAAGAGTTAGCTCAGGTTTTAGTAACAGAACCAGACGGCAACAGCTTATTTTTTCTAAAATTATGGAGCTTTATGAGTTGGCTATTTCTAATACCATCGATTATGAAAAGTTTGATACATTATTCAAAGACCATCATGAGATTTCAGAGGCGTTTCAATCATTAATTTTTGAAATTTCAGAACGATTAAATCATGTTTCTAAAGTTATCTTAAAAGAAGAAAAGCTTACGTTTAATAATAATTCTAAAGCAATTCTAAAGCAAATAGAAAGCCATATTCAAACTTATAAAGTTAGTGTTGGTTTGCCAAAGTCGAGAGAAGGTGTAATTTTTTTATTAAACTATAAAACCTACCAGGAAAAACAAATAGGTAATCTTTATGATATAGTGAGGATATTAGATAATTACTCTAAAAACGATAAGATTAGATCTATAAAAGATGCCGAACAATTTATTACACCGCAAGATTACGACATTAAAAAACTAACGGCCAACTTTAGTTTTAAGTCACCCATATTCAGGCATTCATTACGCTTAACGGTAACCATGTTAATTGGTTTTATTATCGGTAATGTTATTGAAATGCAGCAATCGTATTGGATCTTATTAACCATCGTGGTTATTATGAGACCCAGTTATGGGTTAACCAAAGAACGCACTGTGCAACTTGTTGTAGGTACATTAATTGGAGCTGCCATTGGTGTTGGCATTGTTTTATTAACACAAAACCAATTACTGTATGCCATAATTGCTGCCACTTCTTTAATAATTGGGTTTTCTTTAGTAAAAAACAACTATCGTAATGCGGCAGTATTTATCACCATGTATGTTATTTTTATGTTTGCCTTAATCCATCCAAACATTCTAACAGTTATTAAGTTTCGGGTTTTTGATACCTTAATTGGTTCTTCTTTAGCATTTATTGGAAATTACTTTTTCTGGCCAGCCTGGGAATCTAAAAATATTAAAGAATATTTTAGCAATTCCGTTCAGGCATTCATAGTTTTTTTAAAAGAAATCGATACATTTTACCATGTAAAAGGTGAAATATCAACTACCTATAGCTTAGCCAGAAAAGAAGCATTTTTAGAGGTCGGTAATTTAAATGCAGCGTATCAAAGGTTAATTAGAGATCCAAAATCTAAGCAAGAAAACAGTGCTGTAATTTATGAACTGATTACTATTTTAAACACGTATTTGTCGTCACTTTCATCATTAGGTATGTTTATACGTACCAATGAAACTCGCAAAGTTCCCCAACAATTTGAAATTTATATCAAGCATATTTTGTTTAATTTAGATGCGGCTAAAAGATTATTAAATAATGAAGAGGCATCAGACCTAATTTTAGATACTGATGAATTAGCACAGGCATCAAAACGTTATGAAGATTATTTTCAAAATTTATCTTCAGCGAGAGATAAAGAAATTGAAATAGGACTGCCAATTTCAAAAGAAATGAGACAACAATTGCACGAAACCAAATTAGTATCCGAACAAGTAAGATGGTTATATAACTTATCCGAAAGTTTAGTCAAAAAATTGAAGAAAATTTAAAGTTTTCATAAAATTAATTTACAACGGAATAATTATTGATTTAATACGTTTATTAAAAAAAATATAAAATGAAACATGTAATCTTAGTAGCAGCTATTTTAATTTCAGGAATTACTACAGCTCAAAATCCAATAGAAAAATCAATTGGTGATTTCACCGAACTTAAAGTGTACGATTTAATCGAAGTCGAATTAGTAAACGCCAAAGAAAACAAAGTCGTTATTACCGGAAATAACAGCGAAGATGTTTTAATCAACAACAAAAACGGCACGCTTAAAATTAAAATGAATATCGAGAAAATTTTTGATGGTAGTAAAACCAAGGTTGTTTTATACTACAAAGCTATTGATATTATTGATGTTAATGAAGGCGCCAAGGCATACAGTAAAGAGGCGATTAAACAATACGATTTAAATTTAAGAGCTCAAGAAGGCGGTTCTATTGATGTGCCTGTTAATGTTAAATACATGACTGTTAAAGCAGTAACTGGCGGAAAAATTAAAAGCTCAGGAACGTGTGAATCTCAAAATGTATCGTTGTTAACAGGTGGTGTTTATAGCGGTGAAGCTTTGGAAACCGAAAAAAGCGATGTAACCATTAATGCTGCTGGTGAAGCACATGTAAATGCTACAAAGTTAGTAGATGTTAAAATTAGAGCAGGTGGCGATGTATATATTTATGGCAACCCTGAAACTGTAAATGAGAGTAAAGTTCTTGGAGGACGAATAAGCAGAGTCAATTAAAATTTATAAAATAATAATTAGAAAACCCATTGTAAACAATGGGTTTTCTGTTAAATAGAACGTAAAAGAAAGAATATAGTTTAAAATATTTCTTTACTTTGTGTAAAGCTACTTTCTATTATGTTTGATGATATTGTCGCAGCCATTCCTTTCGGATTTATTCTAGCGTTTACTATAGGGCCAGTATTTTTTGTGCTTCTAGAAACTAGCGCAACCAAAGGATTTAGAAGCGCTTTAATCTTCGATTGTGGAGTTATGCTGGCAGATGTAATTTTTATTCTAGTAGCATTTTTTAGTACCAACAGGCTTTTAGAGAAAGTTAAAGACGATCCTAGTTTTTTAATTTTTGGAGGTGTTTTATTAGTGGCTTATGGCTTTATCACGTTTATTAAAACATCAAAATCTTTTAGAAGTATTGTAAAAGAATACCATAAAGTAGAAATTAAAAAAGGCTACGGAAAACTCTTTTTAAAAGGCTTTTTGCTAAATTTTATCAATATTGGTGTATTATTTGGTTGGGTTGCTTTTATTGTTTTAGGTAATTCATTAACCTCGTCTACCGATGGAGTGATCGTATTTTTAAGCACCATTTTAATTGTTTATTTTTTAGTGGATCTTATTAAAATTGTGGTTGCTAAAAAATTACGAAGTCGATTAACACCAAGACTAATCTATAAAACCAAAAAAATTATTGCTTTAGTTATTTTAGGATTTGGTGTTTTACTATTGGTACAAGGCTTTTTTCCTAAAGAAAAGAAACTTATTAAGGATCGTTTAGAACGTATTAGCCCTATAAAAGAAAAGCTTCCAGAATAAACTGAAAGCTTTTTTTTGAGGTGTCGAGCGGATTTGAACCGCTGTACAAGGTTTTGCAGACCTCTGCCTAACCACTCGGCCACGACACCCTAATTGTGTGTGCAAATTTAAAAAAAATAAAGACTTTACAACATTTAAAATTACTTTTTCCGCTTTTCGGTCATTTTTATGGTTACCATCTCCACATCGCCACCTATTGGTGGGTTTATTTTACTAATCCAAACAGTTGCTTTTTTAACCATGGTATCTTCAGAAAAAATTCGGTTTAATATACGCTTTGCAACCGTTTCCAGTAAGTAAGAAGGGGTTGCCATTTCTTGTTTTATTATGCGATTTAAAAATACATAATCCACAGTATCAGATAGTTTGTCTGATTTTGCAGAGGTTTGTAAATTGGCTGTAACTTTTAAGTCTACCCGATAATCACTTCCAATTTTAGTTTCTTCAGATAAACAGCCGTGGTGCGCAAATATTCGAATGTTTTCTACTTTTATTATTCCCATGTTATGCATTTTTAAGTCGGTAAAATTACCTAATTTTACACAATATTTTAGTTTAATTACCTATTGCTATACATTTTTATGTCTGAAGAAAGAAAATCTCTGAACTTTTTAGAGCAAATTATTGAAGAAGATTTGGCTAATGGAATGCCAAAAGATAAATTACGTTTTCGTTTTCCGCCAGAACCTAATGGCTATTTACACATTGGACATACAAAAGCCATTGGTATTAGTTTTGGTTTTGGAGAAACCTATAATGCCCCTGTAAATCTTCGATTTGATGATACCAACCCTGCAAAAGAAGAGCAGGAATATGTAGATGCCATTAAAGAAGATGTTTCCTGGTTAGGTTATAAGTGGGATAAAGAATTGTATTCTTCAGACTATTTTCAGCAATTATACGACTGGGCGGTACAGTTTATAAAAGAAGGAAAGGCGTATGTAGATTCGCAAAGTAGCGAAGCCATGGCAGAACAAAAAGGAACACCAACACAACCCGGTGTTGATGGGCCGTATAGAAATAGGAGTGTGGCTGAAAATTTAGAGTTATTCGAACGTATGAAGGCCGGTGAATTTGAAGAAGGTTCTCATATTTTACGTGCCAAAATAGATATGCAGCATCCCAATATGTTGATGCGCGATCCTATAATGTATCGTATTCTAAAAAAGCATCATCACAGAACGGGTAATGACTGGTGTATTTATCCTATGTACGATTGGACACATGGCGAAAGTGATTATATAGAACAGATTTCTCATTCGCTTTGTTCTTTAGAGTTTAAACCGCACAGAGAGTTGTACGATTGGTTTTTAGATCAGATTGTAGACCCTAATTTAGTAAGACCTAAACAACGTGAATTTGCACGCTTAAACCTAAGCTATACCATTATGAGTAAACGAAAGTTGCTTAAATTGGTAGAAGATGGCATTGTTCGTGGTTGGGACGACCCAAGAATGCCAACCATTTCTGGCTTACGCCGAAGAGGTTATACACCAAATTCGCTTAGAAAGTTTGTTGAAACAGTGGGAGTTGCTAAACGCGATAATGTTATTGATGTATCGCTTTTAGAATTCTGTATTCGCGAAGATTTAAATAAAACAGCACCACGCGTTATGGCCGTTTTAGATCCGGTGAAATTGGTAATCACTAATTATCCAGAAGGAAAAGAGGAATGGTTGGAAGCAGAAAACAATCAGGAAGATGAGAGTGCTGGTTTTCGAAAAGTTCCGTTCTCCAGAGAATTATATATTGAAAAGGAAGACTTTAAAGAAGTAGCAGGCAGTAAGTTTTTCAGGCTAAAACTAGGTGGTGAAGTTCGACTTAAAAACGCGTATATTATTAAAGCGGAATCTGTGGTAAAAGATGCTGATGGAAACATTACAGAAATTCATTGTACCTATTCTGAAGATACATCTAAAAAAGTAAAAGGAACTTTGCATTGGGTTTCTATAAAACATGCTGTAAAAGCAGAAGTTAGAGAATACGATAGATTGTTTATGGATGAATCTCCAGACAGTCATGAGGATAAAGATTTTATGGAATTTTTAAATCCGGAGTCTTTAAAAATCATCGAAGCTTATGTAGAACCAAGTTTAACCGAAGCGAAAGTAGGAGACAGGTTTCAGTTTCAACGTTTAGGTTATTTTAATGTCGATAAAGATGCAACTGCATCGAAATTAGTTTTCAATAAAACGGTTGGATTGCGCGATACCTGGGCAAAAATAGATACTTCAAATAAAGAAGAATCTAAAACTGCTAAGCCACAACCAAGTAATTCACAACCACAACGCAAGGCGATTGATGTTATTCAGCAATTAGGTAAAAAATACACGAATTTACCAGAAGAAAAACAACAAAAAGCGAAGGCAGAAATTAAAACATTAGCTAAAAATGTTAGTTATGACGAATTGGAGCCATGGTTTAATACTGCCGCTAAAAAAGTTGGAACGCGTATTGCGACTATGATAACTTTAGGCGTATTGCTTGAAAACGGATTAAAACGGACTGAAGACGTTGAAGCATTCATTAATACAGCGTTACAAGATTCTAACGATATTTTAGTTTCAGAAGCAAAGCTTTTAAAATAAAATGTTTAGTGTATTCATAATAATTTAACACATATTGTAATTTTAGCTATATTTAACTACTAACTAAAATTAAAATATTATGGATTTATTAAACCCGCTTGCAATAGTTGTTGCAGCTGTTTCGGCATTAGTTGTCGGATTTATTTGGTACAACCCCAAAGTTTTTGGAACCGCCTGGATGCAGGCAGCAGGCATGACCGACGAACAAATTAAAGGTGGTAACATGCTTAAAATTTTTGGTTTGGCATTAGTTTTCGCATTTCTATTAGCAACAGCATTACCAGGAATTGTAATTCATCAAATGGGCGCTTTTAGCTTAGTTGGTGGCGACGAAGCCAATGCATTACCTTCTTACGCTGCTTTTTTAGCAGACTATAGTGATGTCTTTAGAACTTTTAAACACGGAGCATTTCATGGTGTTTTTACCGGGATATTTATTGCGCTACCCATTATTGGTACGAACGCATTATTTGAACGAAAAAGCGCTAAATACATTTTTATAAATAGTGGCTATTGGATAGTTACTTTAGGTGTTATGGGAGCAATTATTTGTGGCTGGAGATAATTTTTGTAATTAATTAACATAAATAGAGACTGAGGTGTTTAACTTCGGTCTTTTTATTTTTCATATTGAAATCATTTAAAATTTATTCATCGTTTCAAAGCTTACCAGATTCTTGGGATCAATTGGTGGTACACGATGTTTTTTTACAATCAAAATATCTAAAAGCACTCGAAAATGGCTCGCCTAATAACATTCAACTTTTTTATGTCGGAATTTTTGAAAATGAGCAATTAGTCGGTGTCGCTATCATACAACGTGTGCAATTGTATTTAAAAGATATGTTTCGAAAAACAGAAGTTTCTTGTTTAAAGGAATTTGTTCGAGATACTGTTTCTAAAGTTTTAAAAGGAAATATTTTAGTGGTTGGTAATATAACGCATACAGGGCAACATGGGTTGTTTTTTCAGAAAGAACACATCACGCAAAGGGAGTTTTTAAATTTGGTTTTTGATGCTGTTGAAACCATTAAGAAAGAGATAAAGGAAAAATTAAACAAAACCATACGCGTTATTATGTTTAAAGATTATTTTTTGAACGATGCTGTTCATTTAGAAAATGATTTTTTCAACAGCAATACATTGCATAAAGTTTCTGTACAGCCTAATATGATTTTAAAGGTGAATCCAGATTGGTTAACGAAAACGGATTATTTAAATGCCTTGAATAAAAAGTACAAACAAAGGTTTAAAAGCGCTAGAAATAAACTAAACGGCATAGTTTGCGAAGAAATGGATTTAGAAGCCATTAAAACGTGTTCTAAGAGATTACATGCGCTCTATCTAAACGTTTCTAACAACGCTAAATTTAACACCTTTATATTGCCCGAAAATCATTTTTATTGTTTGAAGCTTCAATTAGAAGAAAAATTTAAGGTTTTTGGGTATTATCTAAATAATGAGCTTGTTGGATTTTTTACACTTATTTTGAATAATCAGCATCTTGAAACTTATTTTTTAGGATATGATACGGCGCACCAATACAAAAATCAGCTCTATTTAAATATGCTTTACAGCATGCTAGAATTTGGTATTCACAATAAATTTGAAACGGTTGTTTATGCGAGAACTGCTATGGAAATAAAAAGTTCTGTAGGAGCGAAGGCAGAAGCGATGGTTGTTTACATTAAACATACAAATTACGTGATGAATGCTTTGTTAAAGCAGATTTTCGGATTGATGAATCCGAAACAAACATGGGAAGAACGGCATCCGTTTAAGGCATAAAAAAACCCCGAAATTTAAATCCGGGGTTGAATTAATTTGAAACAAATAATTATTCTTTTTCCTTATTCAGTTTTGCTTCTTTCATAGCTTCACCTATTTGATTACTTGCGGTAAAACTTGCCAGCATATCATTTAACATATTGCTACCTGCTTGTGGTGAATTAGGCAGTAAAATAAGGTTGCTATTGGTGTGCTGACCTATTGATTGTAGCGTGTCATAATGTTGAGTAACCACAATTAAAGCCGATGCTTCTTGCGAATTGATTCCCACTTTGTTTAATACTTGTACAGATTCTTCCAAACCACGCGCAATTTCACGACGTTGATCTGCAATACCTTGGCCTTGTAAACGTTTGCTTTCTGCTTCAGCTTTTGCTTTTTCTACAATTAGGATTCGTGCTGCATCACCTTCATATTGTGCTGCGGTTTTTTCTCTATCGGCAGCATTAATTCGGTTCATGGCTTCTTTAACTTGCGCATCTGGATCGATATCTGTAACTAATGTTTTTATAATATCAAATCCGTAATCAAGCATAGCGTCATTTAGTTCTGCTTTAACAGCTAAAGCGATATCATCTTTTTTAACGAAAACATCGTCTAATTTCATTTTAGGAACTTCTGCACGAACTACATCAAATACATAGCTGGTTATTTGGTCGTGCGGATAATCTAATTTATAAAACGCATCGTAAACTTTTTGGTTTAAAACACGGTACTGAACAGATACTTTTAGACGAACAAAAACATCATCTAAAGTTTTAGTTTCGATGATAACGTCTAACTGCTGAATTTTTAAACTTAATCGGCCAGCAACTCTATCGATTAATGGGATTTTTAATTGTAAACCAGAATGACGAATGCTTTGAAATTTGCCGAAGCGTTCTATAATAGCAGCACTTTGTTGTTTTACTGTAAAAAATGAGGAGATTAAAATAATTAATCCGAAGAAAATTACAATTGGAAAAAATAGACTCATAGTATGTTATTTAAAAAGTTGTTATAAATTTAACTCTAAAGATACTATGAAAAAATTACAACGCATCGCATTCGTGAGATTAATACCTTGTTTTATAACAAAATATTTCTCACATAATGTCTATTAAAAAGTGCTAACAAAATGCAGGAGTTACATGGCGTAACAAAAACAGCTTTGTGGTCTATTTTTTAACCATATGTTATTATGGGTTTCGTAAGCTTTCATTACAAAATAGAAACTGCTTTTTCTATGCGTTTAACAGATTCCACTTTTCCAATCATAAACATAATATCAAACACATCTGGTCCTTGTAATTCGCCAACTAAAGCCAATCGTAGGGGCATCATAACTTGACCAAATCCAATGTTATTTGAAGTTATCCAGCCTTTAATAGCTGTTTGAAGCGATTCAACAGAAAAATCTTCTGTAGTGTTTATTAGGGTAATTACAGTGGTTAAAAGTTCCTTTGTCCCTTCTTTAAAAGCTTTTTTAGAGGCTTTTTCATCGTAGGTTTCAGGCGCTTGAAAGAAGTAGGAGCTAAGTGCCCAAAAATCGGATATAAAGGTTGCACGTTCTTTAATCATTCCTACTACAATCGAAATGTAATTAACATCGATAGTCGCTAATTCTGGTTGTATATTTTTAAAAGCTTCAGCTAATTCATCATTATGTTGCTCTTGCATGTAGTGATGATTAAACCACTTAATTTTATCAGGATCGAAACGAGCACCAGATTTATTAACACGCTCCAATTCAAAAGCGTTAATAAGTTCATCAAGACTGAATAGTTCTTGCTCTGTTCCTGGATTCCATCCTAAAAATGCTAAGAAATTTACCATAGCTTCCGGGAAATACCCATCTTCTTTATAGCCTCGTGAAACTTCGTTCGTAATTGGATCTTTCCATAATAACGGAAACACAGGAAAGCCTAGTTTATCGCCATCGCGTTTGCTTAATTTACCTTTTCCGGTTGGTTTTAAAATTAATGGTAAATGTGCAAATTCTGGAGTTTCCCACCCAAATGCTTTGTATAATTGGTAATGTAAGGCTAAACTTGGCAACCATTCTTCTCCACGGATAACATGCGTAATTTCCATTAAATGATCGTCCACAATATTTGCTAAATGATAAGTTGGCATGCCATCGCTTTTAAATAAAACTTTATCGTCTAGAATATTGGTATCTATTTTAATGTCGCCGCGAATAATGTCTGTTAAATGTAAAGTTTCGTCTTGCGGACTTTTAAAGCGAATAACGTACTCGTCGCCAGCATCTAATTTAGCCTGTACTTCTTCAGCGCTAAGGGATAACGAATTATTTAACTTTAAACGATTATGCCAGTTATAAATAAATGTTTTTCCTTTAGCTTCATGATCGGTTCTGTGGAAATCTAAAGTTTCAGCAGTATCAAATGCATAATAAGCGTTGCCGCTAGCAATTAATTCATCTGCGTATTTTTTGTATAAATGTTTGCGTTCGCTTTGTCTATACGGACCAAATTTTTCATTCTTGTTAATACCTTCATCAAAGGGAATTCCGCACCAGTTTAAAGCATCAATAATATATTGTTCTGCACCTTCCACATAACGATTTTGGTCGGTGTCTTCTATGCGTAGAATAAACGTACCGTTGTGTTTTTTAGCAAATAAATAATTAAATAATGCAGTACGAACACCTCCTATGTGTAAGGGTCCGGTTGGGCTTGGTGCAAAACGCACACGAACATTTTTGGTCATGTTTTGTAAATTTGCTGCAAAGATACAATTAACACATAATTATAAAGAGTGTAAAAAATAAAATTGTAGTTTAGTGGGTTAATTAAAAGAGATGCAAAGTAATTTTAACAATATTGAGGCTAAATTAGAGGCATTCGTAAGACGGTTTTACATTAACGAATTGTTTAAAGGAACAATTTTGTTTATTGCGTTTGGGTTGTTGTATTTTTTAGTTACCATTTTTATTGAGCATGTTTTATGGCTTAATACCTTGGCGAGAACTGTTTTATTTTGGTTATTCGTAGGGGTTGAGTTAGGGTTGCTTGTTAAATTCATTTTTATTCCATTAGCAAAATTATTTAAGCTTCAGCAAGGAATTAATCACGAGCAGGCATCTAAGATTATTGGAAACCATTTTCCTGAAGTAGGCGATAAGTTATTGAATGTTTTACAACTTCATAAGAATCCGTTACAAACAGAATTATTGATGGCAAGTATAGAACAGAAATCTGTTCAATTAAGTCCCATTCCATTTAAACTGGCAATTAATTTTAAAGGGAATATTAAGTATGTAAAATATGCTGTGATACCTGTTATCATACTTTTGGTAAGTTTTTTATTTGGAAATGGTACTTGGTTAAATTCAAGTTTAGAACGCGTTGTGCATTATAAAACAGCTTATGAGCCACCAGCACCGTTTCAGTTTTTTGTTGTGAATTCAAATTTGAAAGCCATCGAAAACCAAGATTTTAAATTACTAATTAAAACGGCTGGGGAGATAATTCCAGAAAACGCTCAAATCGTTTATAACGACGAAGTTTATTTTTTAAAACAAACAGGGTTGGGTGAATTCGAATTTATCTTTTCACAACCTAAAGAGGATATCGAGTTTGAATTAATGGCTAATAATGTTACCTCGAAACCGTATACTTTACAGATAATTTCAGTGCCGACGCTGGTAAGTTTCGAAATGGTTTTAGATTATCCAGCTTACACTAAAAATAAACGAACCATTTTAAAAAGTACTGGTAATGCCATGGTGCCAGAAGGCACTAAGATTACTTGGTTACTAACAACCAAATCTACGGAAAGTGTGCAATTATATGCTAAGGATACAGTGGCGTTTGCTGGTGGTAATTCTGGAAAGTTCAATGTTTCGAAACGCGTATTTAATAATTTCAACTATGCTATAAGTACCAGTAATAGTAACCTAAAAGATTATGAAAATCTAGCTTTTACTATTGATGTGGTAAAGGATGAATTTCCTGTGATTGATGTTAAAATGAAAAAGGATAGTTTAGATTTACAAACACTTTACTTTCATGGCACACTAAGCGATGATTATGGTTTTAATAAATTAGAGCTTGTTTACTATCCAAGTGATAATGAATCTTCAAAGAAAAGTGTTACTATTCCGGTATCAAATTCAAATGTTTCAGATTTTATAACGGCTTTTCCTAATAATTTAAATATTGAGGCAGGTATTCCCTATCAATTGTACTTCCAAGTATATGATAATGATGAAGTTAACAAGTATAAAAGTGTAAAAAGTAATACCTTTAGTTATAGAAAACGCACGAAAGAAGAAGAAGTAACAAAACAGCTGAATGCTCAGAGTCAATCAATAAAAGATTTGAATAAATCTTTAGGAAAATTTGATGAACAGGAAAAGCAATTAGAAGAATTATCAAAAACACAAAAGGAAAAACCACGTTTAAATTTTAATGATAAAAAGAAGCTCGAATCATTTTTAAAACGTCAGGAACAGCAAGATGAGTTAATGAAGAATTTCAATAAAAAGTTGAAAGATAATCTCGAAGATTTTTTAAAAGAGAATAAAGAAGAAGATAGGTTTGCTGAAGATTTAAAAGAACGATTAAAAGAGAATGAAGAACAACTAAAAAAGGATGAAAAGCTTTTAGAGGAATTGCAAAAAGTTCAAGATAAAATTAACAAGGAAGAACTAGCTCAGAAATTACAAGAATTAGGAAAACAGAACAAAAACAAAAAACGAAGTCTTGAACAATTGTTAGAGTTAACGAAGCGGTTTTATGTTGAAAAGAAACTCGATAAGCTAAAAGATGATTTAGAAAATCTTGCCAAAGATCAAGAAAAATTAGCAAACGTACCTGAAGAAAAAAACACGAAAGAGGAACAGGATGCACTTAATAAAGCTTTTGATGATTTTAAAAAACAATTAGAAGAATTAAAGAAAGAAGGAGCCGCTTTAAAAAAACCTATCGATATTCCTCAAGATAAGTTAGAGGAAATTGAGATTAAAAAAGAGCAACAAAATGCTTCTGATGAATTGATTAAAAAAGAGAAAAGTCAAGATACAGATAAAAGTCAAAATTTAAAAAATGCACAAAAAAGTCAAAAAGCGGCGGCTCAAAAAATGAAGAAAATGAGTCAGCAAATGCAGAGTATGATGCAGGCTGGAAGCGGCGAGCAGATGGAAGAAGATGTGTATATGTTAAGACAAATTCTGGATAATATTTTGGTATTCTCTTTCGACCAAGAAAAGCTGATGAATCAGTTTAAATCAGTTGAAGAAAATCATAACAAATTTGCTAGTTATTTAAAAAAACAAAATAGTTTAAAAGAACATTTTGAACATGTAGACGATAGTTTGTTTGCGTTATCGCTTCGTCAACCAAAGTTATCAGAAGAGGTTAATAAACAAATCACCGAGGTGTATTATAATATTGATAAGGCACTCGAATTATTTTCAGACAGTCGCGTTTTTCAAGGGATTTCCAATCAGCAATTCACCATAACAGCAGCAAATAATTTAACGGATTTCTTAAGTGATGTGTTAGATAATATGCAGGAAAATTTAAGTATGTCTGCTGGAAAAGGTGGTAATGGAGATATGCAATTGCCAGATATAATTATGAGTCAGGAAGAACTTAATAAGATGATGGAAGAAGGTTTAAAGAAAGGTGAATCTGGAAAACCTAAGCAAGAGAATGGCAAACAAAGTGGTGAAAACGGAAAGGAAGGCGAGGACGGGAAGCAAGGAAATAACAAAGGAAATGATGGTAAAGAAGGCGGAAATAAGGAAGGAACCCGCGAAGATTTAAATGGTTTGTTATATCAAATTTACCAACAACAACAAGAGTTGCGAAACGCATTGCAGGAACAAATGGCGAAGGAAGGTAAGAACGCCACAAGTAATTCTTTATTAAGAAGAATGGAAGAGATAGAATTAGATTTATTAAACAAAGGATTCACAAACCAAACGCTACAGAAAATGATGGATTTAAAACATCAATTATTAAAATTGGAGAAGGCAAGTTTTCAGCAAGGTGAAGATAATAAGCGTCAATCTAAAACAAATGATGTTGAGTACAATAGTAACTCCAATAGTCAAATACCAACGGCGAAGCAATATTTTAATACTACTGAAATATTAAACAGACAAACATTACCTTTGCGCCAAATTTATAAAATGAAAGTACAAGAGTATTTTAAGCAAAGCAATGATTAGTTTTAATTACGAAACAGAGTTTTCGCTGGATAACGAATCGGTATTAGAGGCGTGGATTAGCGGAGTTATTAAGGAAGAAGGCTGCGAATTAGAAGAGGTGAATTACATCTTTTGTGATGATGCATATTTGCATAAACTGAATGTGGAGTTCCTAAATCATGACACTTTAACCGATATAATTAGCTTTGATTACTCGGTCGGAAAAAGTATACAGGGGGATATTTATATATCTATTGAAAGAGTGATAGATAACGCTGCAGATTTCGGGGTTATGGTACACGAAGAATTGCATCGGGTTATGGTGCATGGCATTCTACATTATTGTGGGTACAAGGATAAATCTAAAAAAGAGGCAGCCTTAATGCGAAGCAAAGAAAACCACTACTTAGCGCAACTTGCCTGATTAAAAGATTTCAGTGTATATTTGCATATTCAAAATTAAAAATCAAACTATGTTCCACGTGGAACAATACAAAATATAAGTTATGTTTAATGATGTTTACGATGTTATTGTAGTTGGTGCAGGACATGCAGGAAGTGAAGCTGCTGCTGCTGCTGCCAACATGGGGAGTAAGACATTGCTTGTTACAATGAATCTACAAAATATTGCACAAATGTCTTGTAATCCTGCTATGGGCGGAATTGCTAAAGGGCAAATTGTACGAGAAATTGATGCGCTTGGAGGCTATTCGGGTATCGTTTCAGACACCTCTGCGATACAATTTAAGATGCTCAATAAATCTAAAGGACCTGCTATGTGGAGTCCGAGAGTTCAAAGTGATCGCATGCGTTTTGCTGAAGATTGGAGATTAATGCTAGAAGGCACGCCGAATTTAGATTTTTATCAGGAAATGGTTTCGGGATTACTCATCGAAAACCATAAGGTAGTTGGTGTAAAAACATCCCTTGGTGTTGAGATAAGAGCAAAGTCCGTTGTATTAACAAACGGTACTTTTTTGAATGGATTAATTCATATTGGTGATAAAAATTTTGGGGGAGGAAGAGCTGGCGAAAAAGCAGCTACAGGTATCACAGAGCAGTTGGTTGATTTAGGTTTTGATTCAGGACGTATGAAAACTGGAACACCGCCTCGTGTGGATGGACGCTCGTTAGATTATTCAAAAATGATTGAACAACCTGGTGATGAAAATCCGGAAAAATTCTCTTATTTAGATATAACAAAACCATTGCAAAATCAGCGTTCTTGTTATATGACTTATACGAGTGAAGTAGTGCATGATTTACTTCGAACAGGGTTCGATAGGTCGCCTATGTTTAATGGTAGAATTAAAAGTTTAGGACCTCGTTATTGTCCATCGATCGAAGATAAGATTAATCGTTTTGCTGATAAAGACAGACATCAGTTATTTGTAGAGCCAGAAGGCTGGAATACCTGTGAGGTTTATGTAAATGGGTTTTCGACATCTCTTCCGGAAGACGTTCAGTTCAAAGCTTTGCGTTCGGTAGTAGGTTTCGAGAATGTAAAATTCTTTAGACCGGGTTATGCAATTGAGTACGATTATTTCCCGCCTACGCAATTAAAACATACTTTAGAAACTAAGCTTATAGAGGGTTTGTATTTTGCTGGACAAATTAATGGAACGACCGGATATGAAGAAGCGGCGTCACAAGGTTTGATGGCTGGAATAAATGCGAGTTTAAAAGTTCAAGAAAAAGACCCGTTTACACTTAAGAGAGACGAAGCTTATATTGGTGTTTTAATTGACGATTTAATTACTAAAGGGACCGAAGAACCTTATCGCATGTTTACCTCGAGAGCGGAATACAGAACCTTATTACGACAGGATAATGCTGATTTACGATTAACGCCTAAAGGATACGAAATAGGATTAGCGAGTGAAAAGCGTTTGCGTAGAATGGAGGAGAAGCATGAAGCGGCAGAAAAGTTTGTTCAGTTTTTTGCTGAAACAAGTGTAAAGCCTGAAGATGCAAATCCGGTTTTAGAATCTAGAGATTCGTCATTAATTAGACAATCGGATAAGATGTTTAAAATATTTTCCAGACCAAATATTGGTATAGAAGATATGCGAAAATTTGAAGCAGTTGAAACTTATATCAAAGATAACGACTTGGATAATGAAGTCATTGAACAAGCCGAAATCCAGGTGAAGTATTCAGGATATATTTCAAAGGAAAAAAATAATGCGGATAAATTAAGCAGACTAGAGTATGTAAAAATACCTGCTAATTTTGATTACTCTCAGATAAAGTCGATGAGTTTTGAAGCGCGAGAAAAACTAAAAAAAATACAACCTACTACGGTTTCGCAGGCATCAAGAATTAGCGGTGTATCACCAAATGATATATCGGTGCTTCTGGTATATATGGGTCGATAGTTGGAGTAAAAAAATATACGTTCCACGTGGAACACATAAATTTCTATCAATAATAGTTTCGTATCTGTGGTTAAAGAAAAATCAAAAACGCCGTTATTAAAAGTAAAAGATCATTCCGTTTCTGGAGAAATGTTTCAATTAATCGAGAATACAGAATATGGCTTTTTGGAAACCTTCCCAAAACCAGCCGCACAAGATTTACCTAATTATTACGAAAGCGAAGATTATATTTCGCATACCGATGCTAAACGAAATCTATTTGAAAAAGTTTATCACCTAGTTCGTAAAATTTCATTAAAGAAAAAATTAAAATTAATAGAAAGTTGTCACGCAGAATCTAAAACACTTTTAGATGTTGGTTGTGGCACTGGCGATTTTATTCAAGTAGCAAAACAAAATAATTGGAAGGTTACAGGAGTTGAACCCAATGAGCAGGCCCGAAGTATTGCGAACAAAAAAAATAAGGATTCGGTTTTTGATGTCGATCAGTTAGTAAAGTTGCAGCCCCAAAGTTTTGATGTTGTTACACTTTGGCATGTATTGGAACATTTACCAAATCTTGAAGAAGATATGGCAACGTTTAAAAAACTATTAAAACCTACCGGCACTTTAATTATTGCGGTTCCAAATTATAAAAGTTACGATGCGCAATATTATAAAGAATTTTGGGCGGCATATGATGTTCCTAGACACCTTTGGCATTTTAATAAAGCATCCATGTCTAAACTAGTAAACAAAGTTTCATTAGAACTCGTAAAAATAAAACCAATGTATTTTGATGCGTTTTATGTGAGTTTGCTTTCTGAAAAATATAAACATGGAAAAATGAAATTTTTCAATGCAATTCGCGTCGCTACCCTTTCAAATTTGTTTTCTGTTAAAACAAAACAAGTTTCTTCGTTAATTTATGTCATAAAAGCGACTAAAAACTAATTTGAGGCGATTTAAAGCCTTTTTAGGTGTGCAAACAACCAAACTACCGCCTAATTTTTTAAAATGCGTCAAAAAGCTTGTTATAAAGTCATTTTTAATAGTATTTAATTATAACAAACTGTTTTCAAAATAGAAATATGTTATATATTAAAATCCAAGAGTTTTCAACACGAAATATACTTTACTTTACTACTTTTGTCGGAATCATAAATAATTAAATAATGAAAAATATATTTTACGTAGCTGCATTCATGTTAGTGCTATCGTCATGCCAACAACAAGCAAAAATTGGATTTGTAAATAACGGAACGGTTATTAACGATTATCAAGAAAAGAAAGATCTTGAAACAAAATATCAAGGTATCGAAGAAGCTTTTAGAAAAAGAGCTGATAGTGTTGGTAAAGCGTTTCAGTTAGAAGTTCAAGAAACTCAACTAACGGCTCAAAAATCGTCGCAAGCAAAAGCGCAAGAATTAATGGGTGGATTACAGCAAAAACAACAAGTGCTTCAACAAAGAATGCAAATGGAGCAACAAAAATTACAACAAGATTTTCAAGTTGAAATTGATTCTGTAATTAGTAAAGTTAAAAAACACGTAAAAGATTACGGTAAAAAGAATGGGTATACTTATATCTTAGGTACTAGTGATGCTGCTGCAACTGTAATGTATGGTGCTGAAGAAAACGATTTAACAAAAACTATTTTAGAAGAATTAAATAAGGAGTATAAAAAATAGTTAAATAACTGATAATCAATACGAAAGCCTCTTTAAACACCTGTTTAAAGAGGCTTTTTTTAGCAATAAAACGAAAGCGCTTTGGGTATAAGACTAAGCTCTATAGCGCCCGCTCCTACAAGTTCACCGTCGGCTTCTACTAAAAGACATGCATCTGGTTCTACATAAATTTTTAACGATGTTGTTTTTAGGTGTTGTACCTGTTTTACTGTATATATCTTACCGTTAAAAAGCTTTGGTAGATGTTTTAGTATCTCGAATTTGCTTAAATTTTCTACAATGCTAACATCAAATAAACCATCAACCGGATTCGGATGATGTGTAAGTTGCATGCCTCCTCCGGAATATTTACATAAACCTATAAGAATCATTAAAGTTTTTCCACTTATTTCTTCAGAATTAATTATGACTTTAGAATTGAAATTCTTAAATGAAAACAGACCAATAACAGCCGCCAGCAAGTAGGCTATGGCACCTAGATTTTTATGTTTAGAAACCTTGCTAACAACATAGGCATCAAACCCTATTCCTGCTAAATTATTAAAGTAAACAGGAGGGAGCTCGCTATTTAAAAACTCAATTTTTCCTATATCCTGTTGTGAACATTGCTCTTTTTTAATTAGTTGAATAGCACGTTCTATATCTCTTGGAATCTGGTGTGTTTTAACCCAATCATTACCAGTACCTATCGGAATAACGCCCACTTTAATGTTTGCAAAAGGCACATCTGTTTGCGTCATAATACCATTTACAATGCCGTGTAAAGTACCATCGCCACCAACACTAATGAATCTGGAAAAATTATGTTTAATATATTGATTAACAAGTAATTGTGCGTGACCAGGGTATTCTGTAAACGCGTATTTAAAATGGAACCCATGTTGCACTAATAAGCGTTTAATAGTGGGCCATTTTTTCTTTGCGCGACCATTACCCGACGTTGGATTAATAATAACAAACCACACATCGGCGCTTGCACTCATTATTCAGACTTTTTATGTAACAGGCGGGTTAACTTAATAGATAAGTCGGTAAGAATAATTTTAGAATTTCCGTTGCGTTCTATATGATAAACAGCATCTTGTAGCTCTTCGCTAATTTCTAAAATGTTATTATTATGCACAAATGGTGCAAAGTTTTCCAGTTTAAAAGTAGAAGTTTTAGGTTCTAAATACACTAAATCTGTCGCGTTATAATTAAGCAACATGGCTTGCCTAAAAAAGTCTAAGCAAAACAATAAAAATTGCTTTTGTGTTTCACGACCCGTTTTAGCAATATCATCGCTCCATGAGATGAGATCATGAATGGCAGCTTTGTTTCCTTTTGCTTTAAAAGCACTACGAATCCAGAAAACAAACCATTCTTCAAACTGTAAATCTTCAGAATCATGATACACCAAATCGCAGGCCTTGTTATAATTACCATTTGCTTGATGCGCTATTTTTGTAGCTACCGCCAAATCTAAACTGTAATTTTTAATCAAGGCGTCTTTAATTACATTTTCAGCTAATGGCGGAAAATGCAACACCTGGCAGCGCGATCTTATCGTATTTATTATTTGCTCTTCATCTTCCGTAATAAGAATAAAAACGGTTTTATTCGGTGGCTCTTCAATAAGTTTTAGAAGTTTATTGGCACAGGCAGTATTCATTTTATCGGCCATCCAAATAAGCATCACTTTATAACCACCTTCGTACGATTTTAGCGCTAAAGCTTTTACAATATCTTGTGCCTCATCAACACCAATTTGCCCCTGTTTATTATCAACTCCTAAAAGTTTATACCAGTCAAACAAATTACCATAAGGCTGTTCCTTAATTAGTTGGCGCCATTCTTCTAAGTAATGACTCGAAACGGGATGACTTTTAGCCTTATCGCTGGTAGTTACTGGAAAAGCAAAATGCAAATCGGGGTGAGAAATGTTGTTAAACTTTAAATTACAGGCTTCATTACCATTGGTATTCTCGCCATTTGTGTTGCCACACAGCAAATATTGAGCATAAGCAATTGCCATGGGTAAGGTACCACAGCCCTCGGCACCAACAAATAATTGCGCGTGCGGAACTCTACCATTTTCAACACTTTGTGTTAAATGATTTTTAATATGTTCTTGTCCTAAAACTTCCGAGAATAGCATGAAACAAACCTACACAATTTTTGTTAGATGGTAAAACCTAAATTAGCAATAGGGCGTTACCTTTATCCTGAAATAAGTTCAGAATAAAGGTCGGGCTTTCCGTTGTATCTTTTTTGCTTTTAATGGCAAAAAAGGATGCCACTTCAATCCCTAACGCAAAAAACATGAAACATTGTTAATTTATTTTCAAGCTACATCGTTTTCGTTTAAAAACAGGTTTTGTAGCTATTTTTAATTAGTTACTTTTGTATATCAAATACTTAAAAAAATAAAATAGATATAAATGAAAACGCTTAACGATTTTAATTTCAAAAACAAAAAAGCATTAATTCGTGTAGACTTTAATGTGCCTTTAGATGAAAATTTTGTAGTAACAGACGATACCAGAATTGTATCTGCAAAACCAACTATTATTAAAATATTAGAAGATGGTGGAAGCTGTATTTTAATGTCTCACTTAGGGCGTCCAAAAGGCTTTCAAGATCAATTTTCATTACAACATATTGTAAAGAAAGTAGAAGATATCTTAGGCGTTGAAGTAACATTTGTGCCTGATTGTATTGGTGAAAAGGCTGAAACTGCTGCTGCAAACCTAAAACCAGGTCAAGTATTATTATTAGAAAACTTGCGTTTTTATAAAGAAGAAGAAGCTGGAGATAAAGGATTTGCTGAAAAACTTGCCAAATTAGGCGATGTTTATGTAAATGATGCGTTTGGTACAGCACACAGAGCACACGCTTCTACTACAATTGTGGCGCAATTTTTTCCACAAAGTAAATGTTTTGGGTATTTATTAGCTCAAGAAATTGAAAGTATCGATAAAGTATTAAAAACTGGCGAAAAACCGGTTTTAGCAGTTTTAGGTGGTGCAAAAGTATCTTCAAAAATTACTATTATCGAAAATATTTTAGATGCTGTAGATCATTTAATTATTGGAGGCGGCATGTCGTTTACATTCATTAAAGCTCAAGGTGGTAAAATAGGGGATTCTATTTGTGAAGACGATAAACAAGAATTGGCTTTAGAGATTTTGAAAAAAGCCAAAGCTAAAAATGTACAAGTACATATTCCTGTAGATGTTATCGCTGCCGATGCGTTTAGTAACGATGCCAACACACAAGTAGTTGATATAGATAAAATTCCTGATGGATGGCAAGGTGTTGATGCAGGGCCAAAAACGATTAAAATCTTTAACGATGTTGTAATGCAGTGTAAAACCATCCTTTGGAATGGGCCTTTAGGCGTTTTCGAAATGGAAAGTTTTGCAAATGGAACTATTGCCTTGGGTAATTCTATTGCTGAAGCTACTAAAAATGGAACTTTCTCATTAGTTGGAGGAGGCGATTCTGTTGCTGCTGTTAAGCAATTTGGTTTCGAAGATAAAGTAAGTTATGTAAGTACTGGTGGTGGAGCAATGCTTGAAAGTTTAGAAGGTATTGTATTACCAGGAATTGCTGCAATTTTAGAATAAAACCAGTTTTTGGTTTATATTTTATAAGCCACAAATACACGAATGCCTTTTTAAGCTTTGTGTATTTGCGGCTTTTTTTTGTTAAATAAAAATTAAAAAAACCGACAAATAGGAGCATTTATCGTTTTTATAATAAGTAAAAACTTACAAAAAGGAAATAAAGTTTTTATTTTAGCGTAAAAAATACGATTTTAGCCAGAATATCGTTGAGTAACCAAACGAATTGATTTTATGGCTTTTAGAATTTTTACAATACTTGTTTTTTTAAATTTTTCATGGTGCATTGGGCAATCGCCTAAAAGCACTAAAACCGAATCACGTATTGACGGCAAACAGCAAACGGCAAAAACCATTCAAAATCAAAAAGATAGTCTTTTAGTAGAACGGGTAGATGATAATGTTTTTGCGGCAGATTTCGACGAAAAATGGTTAGAAGAATTATACAGTAATTCACTTTACGATACTATTTATAATTCCATTACCGAGCTTACCTACGAAGAGGTTGATTATCCCGAATTATCTACAGAGTTATTAAAATCCAGATTATCCGATTTAAGCGCCAAAACGCCATTTAACGTAGAGTACAACCCAGGCTTAGAAAGTGTAATAAAATCATATTTAAAACATAGACGAGGCTCTTTGCAAAAACTGATTCATTTAAGCGGTTTTTACTTTCCAATGTTTGAACGTGAACTAGATAATTACGATCTTCCTCTTGAAATAAAATATTTAGCTATTGTAGAATCTGCATTAAAACCAAGAGCAAAATCGAGGGTTGGAGCAACCGGATTATGGCAGTTTATGTATGCAACAGGTAAAATGTATGGCTTAAATGTGAGCAGTTATGTAGACGAACGTAGCGATCCCATTAAATCTACCGAAGCTGCGGCGAAATATTTATCTAAACTTTACGAAATTTTTGGCGATTGGGATTTAGCCCTAGCAGCCTATAATTCCGGACCTGGAAATGTAACAAAAGCCATTCGTCGCTCTGGAGGTTACCAGAACTATTGGAATATTAGAAACCATTTACCACGTGAAACAGCGGGTTATTTACCAGCGTTTTTAGCAACCATGTATATTTTTGAATATGCCGAAGAACATGGTTTTACAAAACCTAAACCCGAGGTTGCACTCTTTGAAACAGACACTATTCGCGTTAAACAGATGATTACCCTCGATCAGGTTTCTGAAGTTACTGGGGTAGAAATTGAAGAACTTCAGTTTTTAAATCCTTCTTATAAACTTGATGTGGTTCCTTTTATAAAAGGCGAAAATTACGTACTGCGATTACCAAGAACGGTTATTGGCGATTTTGTAACCAACGAAGAACAAATTTATGCCTTTGCTAAAGAAGAGTTTGACAAGCGCGAAAAACCAATGCCTCAGTTCTTCGAAGCCGATACTAAAATAACATATCGCGTGAAGTCGGGCGATTTTTTAGGACTAATCGCTAGAAAATATGCAGTAAGAGTCAGTCAAATAAAACAATGGAATGGTTTACGAAGCAATAATTTAAGAATCGGTCAGCGTCTCACCATTTATCCACGAAACGCTTCATCATCTTCGGTAACTAGCAGTAAAACAGCTTCTTCAAAGTCTACTGCTGGTAGCACAACAACATATACCGTAAAGAGTGGCGACTCATTGTGGACCATCGCACAAAAATTTCCTGGAGTTTCTGTTCAAAATATTAAAGATTGGAACGGTATTAGTGGTACAAAACTAAAACCGGGAATGAAACTTAAAATTTCTAAAGGCTAGTTTCCTTAAACCTAACTTAAATTATGCAAAAAAATCTTTTTTTAATCTTTACACTCATTCTGCTAGCATCGTGTAAAGATAAAGTATCTAATAAGGAGATATTATTAGATTCATCAGGTAATATTAATCATGTATCCGTGGTTATTGATAACGAATGGTGGGATGGAAGCGTTGGCGAAGCAATTAGAGGTGTGCTAGCGGCTCCAATTTACGGATTGCCACAAGACGAGCCTTTATTTACTATTAATCAAATTCCTCCATCTGTTTTCTCGGGTTTTGTTACTAAAAACAGAACGATCTTAAAAATTGAAGAAAGCAATAATTCTGGAATAACAATTTTAGAAAATGTGTATGCGCAACCACAAAAGGTAGTTGTAATTTCAGGGAAATCTAAGCAAGAAATTATTGATGGAATAAACGAAAATGCATCAAAAATTGTAGACATTTTTAGAAATGAGGAACTTGCAGAAAGACAGCGACAAATGAATAAGTCGCCTCATAAATATAAATCAATCGAAAATAAATTAAATTTAACCATTCAGTTTCCGTCAGCATATAAAATTGCCATAGAGTCTGATAATTTTTTCTGGATTCGAAAAGATATTACCACAGGAACTACCAATTTAATGATTTTTGATGTGCCTTATAACGCCATTAAGCGAAACGATAGTCTGATAAGTCAAATAGTTAAGCTAAGAGATTCTATTGGTAAAGTTTATATCAAAGGGCGTCAAGATGGCGAGATGACAGCGGATGGTAAAAAAATTGAATCTTACATGATCACAGAAGATGCCTATGCGCCATTTCTTCGTGAAACAATTTTAGACAATAAGCCAACGTTAGAATCTAAAGGTATTTGGGATTTAAAGGCTGATTTTATGGGTGGGCCATTTATAAATTACGCTATCGACGATAAAATAAACAAACGATGGGTAATTGTTGAAGGTTTTGCATTTGCCCCTTCTGTAGAAAAGCGCGATTACATGCTAGAATTAGAGGCTATCATTAAAACAGTTAAAATAAAGTAGTTAGGAATTACCTATAAACAAAAAGACCAACTCGTAAAAGTTGGTCTTTTTGTTTATATACAATGGAGGATTTAATCTTTTTTATCGTCCTTTTTGTCATCTTCTCTACTAGCATCCTTAAATTCTTTAATACCACTGCCTAATCCTCTCATTAATTCTGGAATTTTTTTACCTCCAAATAATAATAAAACAACTACAACAATTAGCACTATTTGCATTGGGCCAATAGCTCCGAAAAATATACCTAGTGAAATCATAATTATTTAATTTAATGATGCAAAGTTAATAATTAAAGTTTAATAAAATCGTTTTAGTTGTAACTTTAGCATGTACCTAACTCTACATGCAATTATTTTGTTTAATTTTGTCTGATATATGAGCGATAAAAAAGGCCAACAGAAAAAAATACGAAAAAAACTACTCGATAAGTATCGATTAGTGATTCTTAACGAAGACACTTTTGAAGAACGTATTTCTATACGATTAAATAGGCTAAATGTTTTTGTATTAGGCTCTTTATCGGCCATTTTTTTAATTGCAGGAACCACTATTTTAATAGCTTTCACCTCGTTACGAGAGTATATTCCAGGGTATTCGTCTACCGCACTCAAAAAGAAAGCAACCGAGTTAAATTACAAGACCGATTCGTTACAGCAAGTTATAGTAATGAATGAGCGCTATTATGCATCAATAAAAAAGGTGCTTCAAGGCGAAGTATCTAGTTTAGATTTTGATAAAGATTCTATAATTAAGGCGGTGAAGTTAGAGGCAAGTGAAGTAGACTTAAGACCTTCACCTGAAGATATACAATTACGAGAAAAAGTAAACAAAGAAGATAAATATAACCTATTTGAATCGGCGACATCAGCTTCAAACTTTGTGTTATTTCCGCCTGTAAAGGGGACCATTAGCGAACCTTACAACGTAAAGGAAAAACATTATGCAGTTGATATTGTAGTTCCAAAAGATACCCCAATTAAAGCAACCGCCGATGGGGTAGTTATTTTTGCTGAATGGACGGTAAGTACAGGGTATGTAATTATACTCGAGCATAGTTATGGTTTAATATCGGTTTATAAGCATAACGCTACATTAACCAAATCGCAAGGTGCTTTGGTAAAGGCTGGAGAAGTGATTGCAACGTCCGGAAATACAGGAGAATTATCGTCCGGACCACATTTACATTTCGAACTTTGGAATGATGGATATCCCATAAACCCAACTAATTTTATAGATTTTAAATAATGATTTCAATAAAATCGGCTTTAGCAAGACCATTTGCGAAACGTGTGTATAAAAATATCCAGAAATGGGCAAAAAATCCGCTTGAAACCCAAGAAAAAGTCTTTCAAGAATTAATTTCAGAAGCAACCCAAACCCAATTTGGTAAAGACCATGATTTTATTAGTATAAATAGTCATAAAGATTTTGTTAAACGGGTTCCTGTTAGAGATTATGAAGATTTAAAGCCTTACGTAGAACGTGTCGTTGCAGGCGAAGAAGATGTACTTTGGAAAGGAAAGCCTATTTATTTTGCTAAAACCTCGGGTACCACATCAGGGTCTAAATACATTCCAATCACTAAAGAAAGTATGCCATTTCATGTGCAGTCGGCCAGAAATGCTATTTTAATGTACATACACGAAACGGGAAACACCAAATTTGTTGATGGTAAAATGATTTTTCTTCAGGGAAGCCCTATTCTCAAAGAGCAAAACGGCATACAGTTAGGGAGACTTTCGGGCATTGTAGCGCATTATGTACCAAAATATCTTCAAAAAAACAGATTGCCTTCTTGGGAAACGAATTGTATAGACGACTGGGAAACTAAGGTTGATGCGATTGTAGAAGAAACGCTTCCGCAGAACATGACGATTATTTCTGGAATACCGTCGTGGGTACAGATGTATTTCGAAAAGTTGCAACAAAAGACAGGCAAAAAAGTAGGAGATATTTTTAAAAATTTCAACCTGTTTATTTTTGGAGGTGTTAATTACGAACCTTACCGAGCCAAATTCGAAAATTTAATAGGTAGAAAAGTAGATAGTATCGAGCTGTATCCAGCCAGCGAAGGTTTTTTTGCATATCAAGATAAACAGCATGAAAAAGGCATGCTGCTTCAGCTAAATTCAGGTATTTTTTACGAGTTTATTAAAGCAGACGAATTTTTTAATGAGAACCCAAAACGTATTACTATTAAAGATGTTGAGGTTGGGGTTAATTACGTAATGATTATTTCAACAAACGCAGGGCTTTGGGCCTACAATATTGGCGATACTGTACAATTCACGTCTACTAGTCCGTATCGTGTGATAGTTTCTGGCAGAATAAAGCATTTCATTTCGGCATTTGGCGAGCATGTTATTGGTAAAGAAGTGGAGCAGGCAATGCAAGAAGCTACTTTAAATTCGAACGTAAGAGTAACAGAATTTACCGTAGCGCCGCAAATTAATCCATCCATAGGATTACCGTATCATGAGTGGTTTATCGAATTCGAAAACGAACCAGAAAACCTTTTAGAATTGGCTAAAAAAATTGACGATTCACTTCAAAAGCAAAACAGTTATTATTTCGATTTAATACAGGGTAAAGTTTTGCAGCCACTTAAAATTACTAAGGTAAAAACTGGTGGATTTCAAGAATACATGAAATCTATTGGGAAGCTGGGAGGACAAAACAAGCTCCCGAGACTTTCGAACGATAGAAAAATTGTTGAAGAATTTTCGTAAGCGAATTAACTCAAATAATAGTATATTTGGCGATATAAATTTGAATATGAGTAATAAAAAATATCACGAAAGAACACGTGCTCAAGAAAGTTCGAATGCTATCGAACGAATGTATATTACCATGCGTCACTTGTTCAATAGAGGGTTTTATAAACCAATGGGTATTTCTGGCGAAACACTTCGGCAATCTTTATTGCTTTTAAGACCCGAAATTTATGGCTCTATTGGAGAAGAAAAGGCAGAATTAGAGGGCTTGCTATATGTAATTGATAGACTTCCTATTGGAATTGAAGAATGTACATTTATTAATTTAACCAGTGACGAAGGCTATTCTAACTCTCATTTTAAAGCGATAATTCCGGAAAAAAGACGTAGAAATTGCTATAGAATTGATGAGGAACAAATGAATATCGAGATTACTCGCGGACGTTCGGAAATCTACGATATATTAACACATATTACCTTTCTTTTTATAGAATCACATAAAATTAGTAATCGTGTTTTAATTGATGAAAGCGGGTCGACAACCAGAGATTGGAAAAAGCTTGAAGCAGCTGTATTAACCAAAGGAAAGCTTACACAAACAGAACGTGAAATTGCGATTACACATACAGCTAATATTTTGGGACGTACATTTAACGAATTAAGAACGGTTTATTCAGATTTTGCAATTCCATCGCAACCAGAACGATTACTTCACCTTGTGTATTGGTTAGGAAAATTAGCTATAGAAGAACAGGTTAATAACAATAAACGTACGGTTACATTTAGTCCGGTTTTAAGAGAGCGTTTAGGGCATCATATACATGGCGAAATTTGGGCAGATCAAATAAAAGATGTTCTATTTAAAAACAATTTATTAGAAAGACCAATTCATATTATAAGCGCAAACATGCATAGTGTTATGAATACACTTTATGCGCCATCAGCCTTAAAAACAGACACATTAAAAAAAGATATTTATAGTGTTTACGAGTCGCTAAGTAAGAAGGAGAATAACGATTTACGAAATAAAGTAACCAAAGAAGCGTTACAGAGCGGGATGATATATATTGAGGACAGCTCCGGAACTAAAATCGATGTTCAAATTTTTGATACTTGTAAATTAGATGTTTCAAAATTAGATATTCAGATTAATGAGTCTAAGTTAAAATCTGAAAAGCCGGTAATAGTTGTTATGGATTATGCTTTTGGTGAGCAAGCCTATGAAACTATTGATGAGTTGTTAAAACCCTACAAAGCCAAAGGAAAAAAAATTCTTTTAAATGTGGATTCTGTATCAATAATGGGGAAAGCAGGAATTTTAGAAGGTGGAAAAGGCGATATCATGATTCCTTCTGCTCATATTTTTGAAGGTACAGCAGATAATTATCCTTTTAAAAATGAACTTTCAAAAGCAGATTTAGAAGGTCAAGGCATTGATGTGTATGAAGGTGCTATGATTACCGTTTTAGGAACCTCGTTACAAAATAAAGACATTTTAAAGTTCTTTTTTAATTCCACATGGAGTGTTATCGGGTTAGAAATGGAAGGAGCCCATTATCAAAAGGCCATTCAAGCGGCCTCGAAAGTAAGAGGAAGTATTAGCCCTAATGTCAAAGTAAGATATGCGTATTACGCTAGTGATAACCCTTTAGAAACCGGAGCCACTTTAGCATCAGGAGGTCTGGGAACCACAGGTGTAAAACCAACCTATTTAATTACCAGAAAAATCATAGAACAAATATTTAACTAATCACACAATAAAAATGAGTAAAGAATTGCCACAACCACAAGCATCTGAAGAAGTCGATTTAGGTCAGTTATTTAAATTAATAGGAAATGCTTTTAGCAGATTTTTCAATTTTATTGGGAGTATTTTTAAAGGTATATTTAGTTTAATAATAAGTTTTTTACTTTTTATTCAGAAACACTTTATAAAATTTGCCATTGCAGGCGTAATTGGTTTGGCAATTGGAGTTTATTTAGACATGATTAAAGAAACTAAATATATTTCTACCATGGTTTTAGAACCAAACTTCCAAAGTGTTCAGCAGTTATACAATAATATAAATTTTTATGATGAATTGGCAAAAGCTAAAGACACTTCTGCTTTAGCCGAAGCCTTAAATATTACTAAAAAAGAGGCGCTTTCTATTAAATCTTTTGAGGTGGAATCATACTCAGACGAGAACCAAAAGGTAAAATTATTTGATGAATTTATACGCAGTTTAGATACAACTACTCAGAAAACGATAAATATGAAAGCATATCTTGAGAATTTCAATTCTTTTGATGCGCGTTTTCATACTGTGTCTGTTGTAGCGACAAACAATAATATAGCAAAAAAGATTCAACCATCAATCATCAACTCGATATCCAAAAACCAGTATTTTAACCTTCAAAAAAACATTAGCGATATCAACATCCAGCTTCAAGACAGTCTTTATAAAAAACAAATCGTCGAAATAGACTCATTACAATTGTTGTATAAAAAGGTGATGCTAAAGGAGGCTGATAAAGAAATGCAAGGCACTAATATTAGTCTTGGTGAAAATGGAGTAAAAGAAAATAAAGAACTTTCATTAATAAATAAAATGGAAGAGTTAAAAGCAAGTTTAGTAAGACTGAATGAAGAACGGGCTAATAAATCTAGTATTTTAAATGTAATTTCAGATTTCCCGAACAGGGGGGTTCAAGAAAGGGGGGTTTTAAAGAGTTATAAATTCCTTGTTCCATCTATTTTAATAGGATCGTTGTTGATTTTTTTCTCATTACTATCAATTAACACGTATCTTAAAAATTATAATAATCGGGCATGAAAGTTTTAATTACTGGCGGTGCAGGTTTTATTGGGTCTCATGTGGTAAAATTGTTTGTTGAAAAGTATTCAAACTACCATATTTTTAACTTAGACCTACTTACGTACGCAGGTAATTTGGAAAACCTAAAAGACGTCGAAAACAAGCCAAATTACACCTTTATTAAAGGAGATATAACCAACGAGGTATTTATAAACGAATTATTCGAAGCGCACAAATTTGATAGTGTAATCCACCTAGCTGCGGAATCTCATGTAGATAGATCGATAAAAGATCCACTAGCTTTTGTTAAAACAAACGTTATTGGAACCATGATTCTTTTAAATGCTTTTAAGAATACTTGGAAAGATAATTTTGAAAACAAATTGTTTTATCATATTAGTACCGACGAGGTTTATGGAACATTAGGGCAAACGGGTTTGTTTACAGAAACAATGGCTTATGATCCTAACTCACCATATTCAGCATCCAAAGCAAGCTCAGATCATTTCGTGCGAGCTTATGGCCAAACTTATGGAATGCCATATGTTATAACCAATTGTTCGAACAATTATGGGCAAAATCAGTTTCCAGAAAAATTAATTCCGCTTTTTATAAATAACATAATTCATAATAAACCTTTGCCTGTGTATGGCGATGGAAATTATACCAGAGATTGGTTGTACGTAAAAGATCATGCCGTTGCCATCGATTTGGTGTTTCATAAAGGTGAAAACCACGAAACCTATAATATTGGAGGCTTTAACGAATGGAAAAATATCGATTTGGTTAAATTACTATGTCTGCAAATGGATGAGAAGCTAAAAAGGCCAAAAGGATCTTCGGAGAAGTTAATAACTTATGTAAAAGACCGCCCAGGGCACGATTTAAGGTATGCTATTGATGCATCAAAAATAAACAAGGAATTAGGCTGGAAACCATCGGTAACTTTTGAGGAAGGCTTAAATAAAACGATTGATTGGTATTTAGACAATGACGATTGGTTACAAAATGTGACTTCTGGAGACTATCAATTATATTACGAAAAACAATATAGCTAGGTGGTTATAAAGTTATAAAGTTATAAAAGTTATATGGTTAATATGTTAAATGGATAAAATCAAATCTCATAAAGATTTAAAAGTGTGGCAGGAGTCTATGACTTTTGTTACTAAGATTTACAAGGTTTCAGAAGGTTTCCCCAAGCATGAGGTTTATGGACTTACTGCTCAAATTCGAAGAGCAGCTGTTTCGATCCCTTCAAATATAGCTGAAGGTGCTGGAAGGAAAGGAGAAAATGAGTTTACACGATTTTTATATATAGCTTTGGGATCACTGTCAGAAGTGGAAACACAGTTGGAGATTTCTCAAAGACTTAATTATGTTGACAATATAGAAGAAATAAACAAGAGCATATATTTTATTAGAAACATGCTCTCAAACCTTATAAAAAGTTTAAAGTAAACAAATCTCATAACTGTATAACCACATAACCTTTTAACAAAAGAAAATGAAAGGAATCATATTAGCAGGAGGTTCTGGTACACGATTACATCCACTTACAAAAGTAGTAAGTAAGCAACTTATGCCTATTTATGATAAACCCATGATCTATTATCCACTAACAACTTTAATGTCGGCTGGAATTAGGGAAATACTCATTATCTCAACTTCAAAAGATACACCAAGATTTAAAGAACTATTAGGAAGTGGTAATGATTACGGTTGTATTTTTGAATATGCTGTTCAAGAAGAACCCAAAGGATTAGCTGAAGCATTTTTAATAGGAGAATCCTTTATTGGAAACGATAGTGTCGCTCTTATTTTAGGTGATAATATATTTTATGGCTCAGGCTTAGATGAAACCTTAAGGTGTAAAATTGACCCAGATGGTGGTGTTATTTTTGCTTACCATGTTCAAGACCCGCAACGTTATGGTGTTGTAGAATTTGATAAAGATAACAATGCTATTTCTATAGAAGAAAAGCCAGAAAAACCAAAATCAAACTATGCTGTTCCAGGTATATATTTTTATGATAATTCTGTGATTTCTATTGCAAAAAGCATACAGCCTAGTAATAGAGGCGAATTAGAAATAACCGATGTAAATAAGGCATATTTAAAGCTGGGCAAATTAAAAGTTCAAATTTTAGATAAAGGTACAGCTTGGTTAGATACCGGTACATTTACGTCATTAATGCAGGCATCTCAATTTGTTCAGGTAATCGAAGAGCGACAAGGACAAAAAATTGGATGTATAGAGGAAACGGCATTTAATATGGGATATATAAACAGAAATCAACTACTTAAATTGGCTGAACTCTTATTAAAAAGTGGTTATGGTGAATATCTTCAACAAATAAATTAATATGAAAATTGAAGAAACACATTTAAAAGGCTGCTTTGTAATTACTCCCAAAATTTTTCAAGACGAAAGAGGTTATTTTTTCGAAAGTTTTAATAAGAATGTTTTTGAGCAAGAAACTGGAATCAACGTTAATTTTTTACAAGATAATCAGTCTATGTCCGCTAAAAATGTGTTAAGAGGGCTGCATTTTCAAACAGGAGAATACGCTCAAGCCAAATTAGTGCAAGTTATTAAAGGTAAAGTGTTAGATGTTTGTGTCGATATTAGAAAAAAATCGCCCACTTTCGGACAACATTTTTCAATAATATTAGACGACAAAAACCGTAAGCAACTCTATATCCCACGAGGATTTGCTCATGGATTTTTGGTCTTAGAAAACAAAAGTATATTTTCATATAAATGCGATAATTTTTATAATAAAGAATCTGAATCTGGTATCATTTTTAACGATAAAACCTTAAATATAGATTGGGATTTTCCAGAAGACCAGCTCATTATTTCAGAAAAAGATTTAAAACTTCCGCAGTTTAGAGAACTAGATTTTTAATTTTTTCATGAAAAATAAAGTTTACAAGACCCAAACAACCAACAACCAACAACCGGTAACCATACTGGTAACAGGAGCTAGTGGTCAATTAGGTAAAACCATAGAAGAATTATATTCAAAAAATGAAGCTAATTTAGAGTTCACTTTTGTTTCAAAGGAAAATTTAGACATAACAAATGAAGGCGAACTCCTTTTGTATTTTAAAGCAAATAAGTTTGATTATTGTATAAATTGCGCAGCATATACTAATGTAGAACAAGCTGAAAAAACACCAGAGATAGCTTATAATGTAAACGCAGAAGGAGTAAAATACTTAGCTAAGGTATGCAAAGAAACCCAGACAATATTAATACATATTTCAACGGATTATGTTTTTGATGGAGAAAAAAGCGAACCCTATTTGGTAAGCGACATACCAAACCCAATAAACGAATATGGGAAATCCAAACTATTAGGGGAATCGTACATTCAAAGCGTTATAAAAAAACACTTTATTATCCGAACCTCATGGCTGTATAGTAAAAAATACGGCCAAAATTTTTACAAATCTATACTCGCTAAAGCTAAAGTTGAAAAAGAACTTTTTATAACTGATGAACAAATTGGCTGCCCAACTAATACGGTTAATTTAGCTCGGTTTTTATATCAAATAATTATAAATAAAAATAATAAGTTTGGAATCTATCATTTCTGTGATGGCAAAGCAATGACATGGTACGATTTTGCAGAACAGATTTTAAGCGAAAACAATTTATTAGCTAACACAAATCTTGTAAAAATTAATAACTATCGTACTTTTGCAAAGCGACCGAAAAACTCGGTTTTAAAAATTTAATTTAACAAAACTTGAAACAAGGATTAAAAAAAATATTCCAAATTCAATTAGTTTTAGACAGTTTTAAAACAATTGTTTTTAGAGTTTTAGGTGTTTTTATTCTATTTGGGCTTACTTTTTTTTAACAAATAATTACCCTGCCAAAATAGTAGGACAATATGATTTTATAAGATCATTTTTATTGGTCATAGGGAGTTTTACACTTTTGGGGACCGATCAGTCGATATTATACTTTGCAGGCAGATTACGTAGCTATAAGTCACTGGAGGAGATAAAACTTATATACTGGAAAATGATAAAAATTATACTATCGTTATCATTTATCATTTACTTTGCTTTCTTGTTGATTGACAAAGATTTCCTCAATAATTATTTTAACGATAATAATGTTTACAACCTATTATTAAAAGGCATATTTGTGTTGTTTTTTTATTGCTTAACTTTGTTAAATACAGAGGTTTTTAGAGCAATAAATTTTCTAGTTTTATCAGAAATTTTTAGGAATATCATAAAATATTTACCAACCCTTTTAGGAGCTATCATGTTATTGATTTTAGATAGAGAAGATCTTTTGTTGTCATTTTTTTTATATGGATTTATATTCACTGGCGTTTTATCAACATTCATAGTTTATCTTATTTTTAAAAAAATAAATAACGATTTGGTTTCAGAAACTATACTTTTACGAGAAGTAATTTCAAGATCTTATCCTATTGCAATTAGTAGTATGGCTATTTTCTTGCTAATGAGTTTTGATATTATGTTTTTGAAAAAATTCAAGAATGATGCTACAGTAGCTTATTACAGTGTTGCAGTAAAACTAATGATGATCTTGTCAATTATTATCAATACTATCAATATTAACGTTTCTTCTAAAATATCCGAATTATTTAACAGCCAAAAAATAGAAGAATTGAATTCTCTGCTAAAACACAGTTCTAGGCTTATTTTTATTCTTTCATTACCTTTAGTGTTATTCATTTTGGTTTTTTCTAAAGAAATTTTGGCACTATTTGGCAATAATTATATTGCATCCAATACTGCATTATTAATCATGATTTTTACACAAGGTATTTGTACTTTATTCGGGTCCGTAGGAGTATACTTGAATATGACAGGAAAGCAAAAAATATTTCAAAATATTCTTTTATTCTCTGTGCTTATTAATTTTTTATTAAATAGATTATTAATTCCAAAATATGGCATGACAGGAGCTGCAATTGCATTTAGTGTTAGTTTGTTTCTTTGGAATTTTATTTCATGTTTAATAATTTACAAAAAGGATAAGGTTAAAATTTTTATTAGGTAGTAAACTAAAGTTAAAATGAAAAAAACATTGGTATTATCTTTAGGTAGAACAGGAATACTGCATATTTATGCAGAAAAAATGATTTCTAATTTTAAAGATATTGATTATGACGTTATCATATCTAGAGATAGAATTTTAAAAAACAAGGTTAAGAATGCTATTGAGATTAGTACTTATAAAGACAAAAAATCATTTATTCTAAACACATTATTGTTTTTTCCAATAAAGTTTTTAAGTCTTATACCTCAATTATATAAAAATTATGATATACTCTATTTGCCCTACCAACATCTTTGGGATATCCCATTCATTCTTTTGTTTAAGTTATTAGGAAGAAAAGTTGTTTTTACGGTTCATGATGGTGTTTTGCATACAGGTGAGAGAAATTTTATTATGCAATTTCTTACAAATTATAGAATGCGTCATTCAAATTGTTTAATTTATTTAACACAATATGTCAAAAGACTGGTAGAAGAAAGATATAAAATTATCAAACCGAGTCACATAGTCCCTTTGCCCATTATTGAAAATGATTTTATTAATATAAAAAAAAGAAATAGAGATTCTAAGAACCTACTTTTTTTAGGAAGAATTGATAAATATAAAGGAGTGGAAATGCTTATGGATAGTGTTTTTGATATACCTAATGAATTCGATAGATTAATTATAGCAGGGAAAAGCTTATATACTATAGACTACTTGAAGCATGAGAAAATTGAAATTAAGGACAAATATTTAAGCGAAGAGGAAATAGGAGCATTATTAAGCTGGGCAAATGTTTTGATTTTGCCCTATACAGAGGCAACCCAATCAGCAGTTATAACTTTAGGTGTTTATGCAGAACTTCCGATGATTTGCACTAAGGTGGGAGGGTTTTCAGAACAGCTAGCAGAAGATGAAAGTTTTTGGTGCGAACCAAATAAAGAAGATTTAGCTTTAACAATAAAGGAAGTTTTCAAAAACCCAGAGAAGTATAATAACATAAAGAATAAGTTGACAGAAAAAAAGAATGATCTTTCTTGGTCGGTAATAGCTAAACAAATAGAACACATTCTACTAAGTTAACTTAATTTATTTATTTAGCGTTAATATTAATAATGGTTCTTAACATTAAAAAATCTGTTTTAGCATTTTATTTAGTGGCATTATTTGGTGTCATTGTTTCAGCAATTGGCTTTTACATATTACCTGAGAGATTTTTTTATGATACTGTAAATATAATCAACGACCCGTATAATGAAATTGGTTTAAAAGGAAGCTTCCCTTTTACCATTTGGTTCTATAACGTAACAGGTTTAAAATATTGGCATTTTTCTTTGATAGGTGTTTTACAATACCTAATAATTGTAACTTTATTATACAAAATAGGGGTTCCTGATACTTTTAATAAGTTAACCATAAAAAATATATTGGTATATCTTGCTTTTATAATGACTGCCATATTTATATCGATGCCAAGTAAAGAGTTCATTACCTTTTTATATATGGCGTTAATCATATTTATCATAAAAAAAAGAGAGCAATTTTCCAAAAAGACCGTGGTTTATATTCTTGGTCTATTACTTTTTTTTGGATATTTCTTTAGGCAATATTACATATTGGTTGCTGTTATTAGTGTTGTTTTTTATGCGGTGTCTCGGGTTAACTTTAAGAATAAAAGACTAGTTACTTTTTTTTATGGCCTTTTTATAGCTATTATAATGTCTTTAAGTTATGGTATTATAAAAGGAACATTTTTATCATACGAAACAAGAGAATTTATAAATGAATTTAGGGCAGGACGGGATGCAACAAATTCCGCAATTATATCCCCTATTCCTACAGATACTTGGTATGGAGAATCTTTTGGGATCGTATATGGCTTTATATCTGTTAACTTGCCCGTAAACGGTTTAAAACACATAATGTCACCCCAAATAATTGTATTTGTATTTTGGCAATTATTATTGTTTATAATTTTATTTATACGCTATGATAAATGCTTGGCTAAAGGGATCAAAAACAATTATGATTTATGGATATTTTACATTCTTTTTTCCTTTTTTATATCACAAGGAATTTTTGAGCCCGATTTAGGTTCAGCTATTCGTCATAAAATGGGCGTTTTTCCTTTAATTTATTTCGCATTATATTATGATTCTTTCAGAAAAAAAATTTAATGAAATACTGAACCTATTTATTATATTAATTGCTTCCACTCTTTTTTTCAGAGTTTTTTGCACTTCGATAATGATAATATTTGTACTGTTTTGCACACTCTTTTATAAAAAGCTCTATTTTACAAAAAAAACTTCAATTTTAGTTTTATGCATAGCATCTCCTTTTTTGCTTGAACTTTTATTTTTTTGGAATAATGATTCTTTAATTGCGGGCCTTAAATCGGCAGAAAAAACTGTATCGTTATTGTTATTACCCATTTGTATCATAGGAAACAAGGATAGAATAAATTTTCAGATGGTACTACGTACTTACGTATATGTATCGGTATTATTGGTTTTGTTCTTATTCATTCGTTTTATGGTTATTTCGCCAAAATTTTTCGATGTATATCTTAAAGGAATGGAATTATGGGAGGTAGGCTATGAGTTCGCTAACAGTTTTGGAATGCATGGTCCGGCTTTAAATATGCATTTGGCATTCATTACATGTTGCAGTTTTTGGTTTGTATTTGAAGCATTAAAAAACAAAAAGGCTGTTTTTTTAAATATTTTTTTCGTTCTACTAAGTTTCTTTTTCGTGTTATTTGTTAATACGAGGTTAGCTCTGTTGAATGTTATATTAGGTGTAGTGGTTATTTTTATATATGATATTATGAAGAGATATAATATTCAAAAAGTTATTTTATTGTTTATTACTTGTGCTTTTATTTCCGCGGGGATTATGTATTTTTATATACAAAAAAACCCTTATATGAAAGAAAAATATGCTGTAGTTACATTGGCCCATATTGATAAGATAGGGGATTTAGATTCTCTTGAAAATCCAGAAGCGAAAGTTTCAAATTCATTAGTTACGCGTTTATCTATATGGAAATCAGCTTTAGAGTTATCAAAAAAACATCTATTATTTGGGGTAGGATCATCAAACGGTAAACAAGTTTTATTTGATTATTATGAAAAAACAAATCAAAAATTTTTATTTAAGTATAGATATCCCGTACATAATCAATATCTAGATTTTACTATAAAATTTGGAATACTAGGATTATTGGTGTCATTTTTATATATGTTTACTTTAGGATACTTAGGTTTTACCACTAAAAATTCAATTATAATTATTTTTTTCCTTATTTTTTTCTTAACCAATTTTGTTGATGATTTTTTGATAAGGTTTGACGGAATTGTTTTTAGCGGATTATGGAGTTCATTATTTGTTTGTTATTGGAATAAATTCACTGATTCCGATAAATAGAAATTAATTTATACAAGTTTTTATTAGTATCAAATGAATTTTCGCAGCGCTTTAAGCCTTGTTCACCCATTCTAGTTCTATTTTCCTTAATTTTTAAAATAGAAAAATACGCATCCAGTTCTTCAATTTTTTCAAAAAGAAAACCCGTTTCATCTTGCACCACAATATCCTTGTTACCAATTACATTAGTGGCAATAACAGGTATTTTTAATGCCATAGCTTCTAATATTGCCATTGGTAAGCCTTCCCATAAAGAAGTTTGCAAATAAACATCAATTTTATTAAGTTCCCTGTAAACATCTTCATTACTAGTTAACCATCCTGTAATTTTAATATTACCAGCTGTAATTTTATCCCTTAAAGTCCCATCTCCTATCCAAACGAAATCAAAATCTGGAAATTTTAGAGCTATTTGATTAAAAAAAACAGGATTTCTAGCTTCAGTAATTCTACCAACAATGCCAACTTTTAATCTTAAATTTTCATGTGGTTTATAATACTTTTTTATTTGGGGCACATCTACTCCGTTACGTACCAGTTCAGCATGGCTGAATTGTTTGGCAATTTCATATTCCATATCGCCGCAGGCAATAGTTACTCCATGAAAAATTTTTACTATTCCTTTTTCAATAAATTTAAAAACGTTCTTTTTTAAACTTGAAATATCTTCTCGAATGAAAGCGTAACCATGGGGGGTGTAATAAATTCTGGCCTGGGGGTGGGCAATCGATGCTATTCTACCAAGAATGCTAGATTTAGATGAGTGGAGGTGAATTACATCAGGTTTGATTTTTTTTATTTCCTTATAAATCCTCCGCACACCTTTAAAATCTTCTGTAGGAGAAATCTCTTTATTTAAATCTATTTCTATGAGATTAACTTTAGAAGGAAAATCTTTATCAAATTCATTACGGTTTGAGTACTCTCTTTTATCACTAAATATGACAAATGTTTCAATGTCTTCAAATTGATTTGAAAAATTGCAAACCCCTTTTATGTAAGTATATACTCCAGCCACGAAAGTCTCTGAAACATGAAGAACCTTTGTTTTTTTCATATAATATAAAAATTATCCTATTTTTGTCCAAAGATGGTTAATTAATATGAAAAGTGCAATTATTTTTGGTGGCTCGGGCTATATAGCGAGGTTTTTGATTGAAATGTGTCTTGATAAATCCATGTTCGATAAATATATAGTTTTCGATATTAAACCTTTACTTAATTTTGATGAACAAATACAAGAGGCTAAAATTTCGTTTTTTCAAACCGATGTGAGAAACAAAATCCAAAGTTTAGATTTAGAATTTGACAAAGAAAAGTCTTGGATATTCAATTTTGCAGCCATCCACAGAGAGCCTGGGCATGCCTACCAAGAATATTTTGACACTAATGTACGTGGTGCTGAAAATATCAATGAATTTGCAAGAAACTCAGGAATTAAAAATCTTTTTTTTACCAGCAGTATAGCGCCCTATGGAAGATCTTTGGATATTAGAACAGAAAACTCTCCACTATATCCCGAAACGGCATATGGAATTTCTAAAGGGTTCGCAGAAAAAATACATCAAGAATGGTTGGCAGAGGACAAAAGCAGAAGATTAATAATTGTTCGTCCCAGTGTTATATTTGGACCTAAAGACCCTGGAAATGTTTATCGTATGATAAAAGCCCTACAAAAAGGGACATTTATTTTACCTAATGGGGGTAATATTATAAAAGGATATGGGTATGTATATGGCTTAGTGGAAAGCATGCTGTTTACAATTCAAAAAATGGATAGACTCATTATTTACAACTATGCAGAAAATCCTGTAGTTCCCTTAAAAGATATGGTTAAAATCATTAAGGAAGAATTAGGTTATAATAAACCAACTATAACGCTTTCGGTCAAAACGTTGGCATTCATAGCTTTTTTTGTTGAAAAAGGTTCTAGGCTGATGGGCAAAAAGTCGGACATACATCCTGTAAGAGTAAAAAAAGCAGGATTTCCAACTAATATTAGGCCCCAATATTTAATTGATAATGATTTTAATTTCAAATATGATTTTAAAAAAGCTTTAAAACATTGGAGAAGTGTTAAAAATGAAGATTTTCAATAATTTTTTAAAAAACAAAATGAAAAAAGCAATTATAACGGGCATTACAGGCCAAGATGCTGCCTATTTAGCACAACTATTGTTAGATAAAGGATATCAAGTATACGGCACCTATAGAAGAACAAGTTCTACCAATTTCTGGAGAATTGAAGAATTGGGAATAGATCAACACCCCAATTTAACATTATTAGAATACGATTTAATTGATTTATCAAGTGCCTATAGAATTATTTCTGAAATAGAGCCTAATGAAATTTATAACTTAGCTGCTCAAAGTTTTGTGGGGGTATCATTTACACAACCTTTAGCAACAGCACAAATAACAGGCGTTGGCGCGCTGAATTTATTAGAAGCCATTCGAACCATAAATCCTAAAATAAAATTTTACCAAGCGTCAACATCCGAAATGTTTGGAAAAGTTCATGCTATTCCTCAAAATGAAGAAACACCTTTTCATCCTAGAAGCCCATATGGTGTAGCAAAAGTATTTGCACATTGGGCAACACTAAATTATCAAGAATCTTATGGAATATTTGCTACTAGTGGTATATTATTTAATCACGAATCGCCCTTGCGAGGAAAAGAATTTGTTACTAGAAAAATAACTGATGCAGTAGCCAAATTTAGTCTCGGTAAACAAGATGTTTTAGAACTTGGTAATATGGATGCCAAAAGAGATTGGGGATATGCTAAAGAATATGTAGATGGCATGTACAGAATGCTCCAAATAGATGAACCCGGAACTTTTGTTTTGGCTACAAACAAAACACAAACTGTAAGAGATTTTGTGTCTTTAGCATTTCAAGCAATCAATGTAGATATTGAATGGAAAGGAAAAGAAGAAAACGAAATTGGAATTAATACTAAAACAGGTAAGACGCTAATTAAGGTAAACCCTAAGTTTTATCGTCCAGCAGAAGTCGATTTGTTAATTGGAGATGCCACAAAAGCTAATAACATTTTAAATTGGAAGCCAAAAACAACACTTAAAGAACTGTGTGACATGATGGTTAAAAAAGACATTGAAAGAAATAAAAATGGAGCTACATTCTAAAGAAAAGATTTTCATCACTGGCATCAATGGTTTTACAGGTAAGCATTTAGAAGCTTATTTAGTTAAAAACAATTACAATGTTTTTGGTACGGTTTTAGGGAATTCTTTAAATAAAAACCATTTTTGTTGCGATATTTTAGATGAAAATCAGTTATTTGAAATTCTAAACCAAATAAAACCAACATATGTTGTACATCTGGCAGCAATATCTTTTGTAGCTTCCAAAAATCAACAAAACATGTACAATGTGAATATTTTCGGGACAATTAATTTAATCAATGCTATAGAAAGATTAGATTATAAACCAAAAAAGATTCTCATTGCTAGTAGTGCTGCCATTTATGGAAATATAGAGGGGGAACTAAACGAGCAAATGTGTCCCGCGCCAGTAAATCATTATGGAAATAGTAAACTGGTAATGGAAAACATGCTTAAATCATATTTTATTAACCAAAATATAATTATAACAAGACCTTTTAATTATACGGGATTGGGGCAAGAAGGCCATTTTTTAATTCCAAAAATAATATCCCATTATAAGCAAAAAAAGGATATAATTGAACTTGGAAATATCGATGTATTCAGAGAATTTAATAATGTTGATTATGTGATTAAATGTTACATCGAGTTATTATTTTCTGATTATAAATCGGAAGTTGTAAACGTTTGTACAGGAAACGAATTGAGTATTAATAATATATTAGATAAAATAAGTCTAATTGCAGGTTACAGAATACAAGTAAAAGTTAATCCGGAGTTTGTTAGAAAAAACGAAGTAAAGATTTTAAAAGGATCTGTTGATAAATTACATGGAATGATAGGTGATTTTACAGAAGATTATGGAATTGAGCGCACTTTAGAAGAAATGCTAAAAGAAAAGTAACATATGAAAATATCAGTAATAGGAACAGGTTATGTTGGGTTAGTAACAGGCACTTGTTTAGCAGAAACAGGAAATGAGGTATTGTGCATCGACATTGACAAGAGTAAGGTTGAAAAAATGCAAAAAGGCGAAGTGCCTATTTATGAACCTCATTTAGATGTCCTATTTCACAGAAATATAAAGGCAAATAGATTGCGTTTTTCTACGTTGTTAGAAGAGGGGATCGAGCATGGAGATATTATATTTCTGGCGCTTCCAACTCCCGAAGATGAGGATGGTTCTGCAGATTTATCGTATGTCTTAGGATGTGCTTCAGACATAGGGAAGTTGCTAAAAAAATATAAAGTCATTGTCGATAAAAGTACAGTGCCTGTTGGAACAGCCGAACGAGTAACAAAAGCAATTTCTAGTGAGACAGATGTAGAATTCGATGTTGTGTCAAACCCAGAGTTTTTGAGAGAAGGTTTTGCTGTAGACGATTTTTTAAAACCTGAGCGTATCGTTATTGGATCCAGTTCTGAAAAGGCAATTGAGTTGATGGAAAAACTGTATAAGCCGTTTGTTAGATCCGGGAATCCAGTTATAATTATGGACGAAAAATCTGCCGAACTTACTAAATACGCCGCGAATTCATTTTTGGCAACAAAAATTACGTTTATGAACGAAATCGCTAATTTTTGTGAAAAAGTAGGTGCTGATGTCGATAAAGTAAGAGCAGGTATGGGAACCGATTCTAGAATAGGAAAGCGATTTTTATTTCCTGGGATTGGCTACGGCGGTTCGTGTTTCCCAAAAGACGTAAAAGCATTGTACAAATCGGGCAAAGATTCTGGTTATGATTTTGACATATTAAATGCGGTAATAAAAGTAAACGATATTCAAAAGAAAATATTGATTCCACGAATTGAATCTTATTTTAATAATGATATATCTGGTAAAACTTTTGCGATTTGGGGCTTGGCATTTAAACCCGAAACAGATGATATTCGAGAAGCACCGGCTTTATATATAATTGAATCATTATTAAGTAAAGGTGCGAATGTGCAGGTTTTTGATCCAGAAGCCATGCCAAACGTAAAAAGAAAATTTGGAGATAAAATATCATATGCATTAAACAAAGTTGAAGCAACAATAAATGCCGATGCTTTAATTATTTGTACAGAATGGAGTCTTTTTAGAACGCCGGATTTCGAAAAATTAAAATCTAATTTAAAGCAACCAGTTATTTTTGATGGACGTAATTTGTATGATCTCGAAGAAATAGAGAAAGAAGGATTTTATTATAGTTCAATAGGAAGAAAAACAATAAAACAATGAAAAAAGTATTAATTACTGGCGCCGCAGGATTTTTAGGATCACATTTGTGTGATCGGTTTCTTAAAGAAGGATATAAAGTTATCGGGATGGATAATTTTATTACTGGTGATAAAAAAAATATTGCTCATTTATCAAACAATGAGAATTTTGAATTTATTAATCACGATGTGTCCGAATTTGTAAAGATAGATGGAGACTTAGATTACATATTACATTTTGCATCACCTGCAAGCCCTATAGACTATTTAAAAATTCCAATTCAGACTTTAAAAGTAGGTTCTTTAGGAACACATAACTTATTAGGGTTAGCAAAAGATAAAAATGCTAGAATGCTTATTGCTTCTACTTCCGAGGTTTATGGAGATCCTTTAGTACATCCACAAACCGAAGACTATTATGGTAATGTAAATACCATTGGGCCTCGTGGCGTTTATGATGAAGCGAAACGTTTCCAAGAATCCATAACCATGGCATATCATAGGTTTCACGGTGTAGAAACGCGTATAGTTCGTATATTTAATACTTACGGACCGAGAATGCGCCTTAATGATGGTCGTGTTATTCCAGCGTTTATGGGGCAAGCACTTAGAGGTGAAGACTTAACGGTTTTTGGAGATGGGTCGCAAACACGTTCATTTTGTTATGTAGATGATCAGATTGAAGGAATTTATAGACTATTGTTAAGCGATTATGTAGAGCCAGTAAATATTGGAAATCCACATGAAATAACAATTAAAGATTTTGCTGAAGAGATTATAAAGTTAACCGGTACTACTCAAAAAGTTATTTATAAAGATTTGCCAGTAAACGACCCTATGCAACGTCAACCAGACATAACTTTGGCCAAGAAATTACTAGGTTGGGAGCCAAAAGTGAACCGTGCAGAAGGGATGAAAATAACCTACGATTATTTTAAAAGTTTAACCGATGAAGAACTTTACAAAAGCGAACACAAAGATTTTACAAAGCACATAAAAAAATAAATTGAATTACAAACAAGGAAGATACTCGGGTTTAATAAAGCCTTTATTCGCTTTTATTGATTTGGTCATTATTAATATGGCTATTTTTTTGTTTGAAATAAATTTGAATAACCCATACATTTTTTGCATTTACATATCGGTTGCTTGGATAATTATCGCAGTAAAAAATCATTTTTATGAAATTCAAAGACATACACGACTAACTCAAATCATCCCATTGCTATTTAGGCAAATGATATTTTTTGCTATTATATTATACGCATTTATTGGGTTTTTTAAACAACCTATAATCAGCAGGTTAGCATTAGGTAATTATTTAATATTTACATTTATAATTATTTGCTTTTTTAAATTTTTTACTACATTTTTATTAAAAAAATATAGATCAGTTCTAAAAGGCAACATTAGAAATGTTATAGTTATTGGGAATAATGAGAAAACAAGGCAGTTAGTAAAAACATTTCAAACAAGGTTAGATTTTGGTTATAATTTTGAAAAACAGTTTAGCGTTAATGACGAAGGTTTTTCATTAGAAAAGTGTTTCGATTATGTAATAGAACATAACATAGATGAAATTTATTTTTCTGTATCAGAGTTATCAAATAAACAAATAAACAGTTTAATCGATTTTGCTGATAATAATTTAAGAGAACTTAAATTTATTCCTGATAATAAGGATATTTATTCTAAAAAACTAAAATATGAGTATTACGATTATATTCCTATTTTATCTTTAAGGGCTATTCCACTGCAGGATACAGCCAACAAATTTCTTAAACGGCTATTCGATATTCTTTTTGCTTTGTTTATAATTATTTTTGTGTTGTCTTGGTTAACCCCAATTTTAGCAATTTTAATTAAACTAGAGTCTAAAGGCCCCGTGTTTTTTAAACAATCGAGAAACGGATTTAATTATCAAGAATTTGATTGCTATAAATTTAGATCGATGACTCCAAATAAAGAGGCCCATTTACATCAAGCTACCAAAGGAGATCTAAGGATCACAAAAGTTGGAGCGATTCTTCGTCAAACGAGTATCGACGAATTCCCACAGTTTTTTAATGTTCTTTTTGGAGACATGTCGGTCGTGGGTCCTAGACCACATATGGTGAGCCATACCAATATGTACGCTCAAAGAATAGATAAATTTATGGTGCGTCATTTTGTAAAACCAGGCATCACGGGGCTCGCTCAAGTAAGTGGCTATAGAGGCGAAGTGGAAAAGGATAAAGACATTATTAATCGTGTGAAGTTCGACATCTTTTATATTGAAAACTGGTCGTTATGGTTAGATTTAAAAATTATCGTTCAAACCTTTATTAATGCAGTAAAAGGCGAAGAAAAAGCGTATTAATTTTTTAATTTGAAACCATTAGTTTCTATAATAACACCCATGTTTAATTCTGAAGCATTTATTTCAGAAACTATAAACAGCGTTGTAAATCAAACGTACCAAAATTGGGAATTATTGCTAATAGACGATGGTTCTACGGATAGAACACTAGAGCTTGCTAATAAATTTATCATTGAAAACAGTAAAATAAAGCTTTTTAAGAACGCATTAAATCAAGGGGCAGCATTGTCAAGAAACAGAGGTATTGAATCCGCACAGGGCGACTATATAGCTTTTTTAGATGCGGATGATTTATGGAAACCGAATAAGCTCGAAACGCAGATAGCGTTTATGCAAAGCAATAATTGCGATGTCTGTTTTAGCAGCTACGAGCAAATAAATGAATCAGGAAAGCCTCTTAATAAATTAATAATAGCATTGCCAGATCTTACCTATCAAAAATATTTAAAAAGCAACTACATTGGTAATTTAACGGGAATCTATAACGCTAAAAATTTAGGTAAAATAACGGCTCCAAATTTACGGAAACGTCAAGACTGGTTACTTTGGTTGTCTGCTATAAAAAAGTCCAGAAAACCAGCTAAAGGTATTGCAGAATCTTTGGCGTATTATCGGGTTAGAAAAGATTCTATGTCTTCCAACAAAATTAACCTATTAAAGCACAACTACTGGGTTTATAAAAAAGGATTGGGATTTTCAACTTTAAAATCAATCGGATATATGCTGATTTTTTTAAATGAGCATTTCTTTGTAAAATCAAAGCAAATAGTTTCTACATAAAAGACCTAAACTGTTTTAATTTGCCTCTCGCAGAGCGCTCTAAAGAAGCTTTTCTTTCAAAAAGAACCGTTAAATTCGACTCTAAATATTTGGTAATAGCATTTTTAATATGAATTATTTTTTCTTCAGATAATTCATGATTGCTTGCATAACTAATCTTAAACATATCAAGTTTTAGCTGTTCAATAATAAATTCTTTAACATTACCATCATCTTCAATCACGGTTTTTGTAACGTAGTAAAACGTTAAACCTGCTGCTTTTTTTCCGCTAGGTAACTGGACAATATCGTTTGTTCTGCCAACTAAGCTTTCCAATATAGGTTTACCTAGTGTACTTGCTTTTGAAAGTTTTCCAATATCGCCTAAATCGTATCGAATAAACGGATGCGCTTTGTTGTAAAGTGATGTAATAACCACGCGACCTTCTTCACCATAAGGTAAAATATGGTTGTTATCATCTAAAATTTCAACATATAAATCTTCGGTGTTTACAATCCATTCGTTTTTTGTGTTTTGGAAGGCTATCAACCCCAATTCCGCAGCACCATATTCGTTTATAACCGGAATACCAAATTGTGTTTCTAAAAGTATTTTATCTTCTTCAAAAAGCATTTCAGAAGTCACGATGCATGCTTTTAAAGTCGGACAAATAGTATTTAAAACAATGTTGTTCCGTTGTAAATACTTAGCAAATTGAACAATGGAACTTGTATAACCATTAATATATTCAAACTTTGTAGTTTTAAACTTGTTGAGGTTCTTTTCCAGTTGAGTATCGCTTAAGTCGAACACCGAACACCGATAACGATTACTTAAAAAATCTTTGAGACGCTCTTTGTAATAGGCCATTTTGTTTAATGGAATACCATAAAACCGGGCTTGTTTGGACGTGTTAAAATCTAAATGAAACCAACTATATCTATCTATAAAACCCGCCCAAGTTAGTGCATGGCAGAATTTATCTTTGGCAAAAATAAAGGGGTCGCCAGAAGAACCAGAGGTTTTATTTATATAAACATTCTTTGCAGTAAATCCATCAGAAAGACGATGGATTAAAGGTTGTTGTAAATAGCGTTTTGTCATAACCGGAATACTATTCCAATCTTTCGGATTAGCTCCTTTTGCAAAGGTTTTATAGAAAGGGTTGTGCGTTAAATGATAGGCAACTATGTCTTGTTTTTTAGCTTCAATATTGGCACTTAATTCAGAATCATTTTTCTTCTGAATGCTTTCCAATACAGTTTTAGCCTTTTTTATAGAAAAGCCATTAATTTTTAAAGATATATTGAACAAATTCAAACGAACACATAATTTTTGTAAAGTAAATAAAAAATATTCTTGAATTCGTGTCATTAATTTTATTTTTGTACTCGAAAAATCAGTTTTAATGCTCTGCATTAAAAAACATTAATTTGTCATTCTCATAAAAATGGGAATTTAAAAAAACAATACAATGAACATTTTAATTCTTGGTTCTGGTGGAAGAGAACATACTTTCGCTTGGAAAATTGCTCAAAGTCCGTTATGCAAAAACTTATTTGTAGCGCCTGGAAACTCTGGGACTGCTAATGTAGCGACTAATGTAAATATTGGTGTGAATGATTTTGAAGCGATTAAAGAACTGGTTTTAAAAGAGCGAATTGATATGGTTGTGGTTGGTCCAGAAGATCCATTGGTAAATGGCGTTCACGATTATTTTTTGAATGATGATACCATAAAACATATCTCGGTTATTGGACCGCAAAAAGTGGCTGCAGAATTGGAAGGCAGTAAGGAATTCGCTAAAGAATTTTTATACCGTCATAACATTCCAACAGCAGCTTACGAGAGTTTTACTAAAGAAACGGTAGAAAAAGGCTATGCATTTTTAGAAACACTAAAGCCACCATATGTTTTAAAAGCAGACGGATTAGCGGCAGGTAAAGGTGTTGTTATTCTGAATGATTTAGATGAAGCTAAAGCCGAATTAAAAAGCATGCTTGTTGATGCGAAATTTGGTCAAGCAAGTACCAAAGTGGTTATTGAAGAGTTTTTAGACGGAATAGAGTTAAGCTGTTTTGTACTTACCGATGGAAAAAACTACAAAATATTGCCAACCGCAAAAGATTACAAACGTATTGGTGAAGGCGATACCGGTTTAAATACCGGCGGTATGGGTGCCGTATCTCCAGTGCCATTTGCAACCGATGAATTTCTTGCTAAGATTGAAGATCGCATTGTAAAACCGACGATTAATGGGTTTAAAAAGGATAACTTACCATATGTTGGTTTTGTGTTTATAGGATTGATTAAAGTTGGGAACGACCCAAAAGTTATTGAATACAATGTGCGTATGGGCGATCCAGAAACGGAAGTTGTTTTACCAAGATTGAAAAACGATTTTGTTGAAATTCTTCAAGCTATGGCAAATGGAACTTTAGATAAAATTACTATCGAAATTGATGAACGCGCTGCAACAACCATTATGTTAGTGTCTGGTGGTTACCCTGAAGATTACGAAAAAGGAAAGGAAATAACAGGTATTGATGCTATTCAGGATTCTATACCTTTCCACGCAGGTGCGCAGTTAAAAGATGGTAAAGTGGTGACTTCTGGCGGACGTGTTATGGCGATAACTTCTTATGGGAATACCTACCAAGAGGCCATAAAAAAATCTTACCAAAGCATAGAAAAACTACATTTTGATAAGATGTATTATCGTAAAGATATTGGATTCGATTTATAAAAATGAATGCGAAGAAATACTTTTATCTTCTTCGTTGTTATCATTAAATATTTTAAGTTGTTTCATCCAATATACAAAGGCAGCAAAACCAATAATTAAAAATATCCAAGAAATTGTATTGGCAGCAAACCAATTTGTAAGCTCTAATTCTTTTAATGCATCAAAAGGCGCAAAAAGATAATCTACAAATAAATCTTGTATGGCGTAAAAAAAATCTTTCATAATTTAATTTTAGTGTTTTAAATTGAGATACTAAATCCGTAATGATTATCGATTTTTTTTATCAAATCACTAGTATAGTTAGTATATTTACGAAGCAAAAATACAAAAACAGTTAATGATAACAAGCATTTTTAATAAATCTAAACCAATAAATTTTATCATTGTTTTTATAGTTACTATTCTAGCTTTTCTTGTGGCTAGAGTTGGAACAGTAAGTTATCCTATTACTTCTGCGTATGTTTTTAAGCAACTCACTATTTTCGGCATTTGTCTTGTTACTTTAATAGTGTTCAATTTTATTATCACCAAAAACAGTTTAACCAAAAAGAATAACTACGAAACGCTGCTGTTTAGTTTTTTTTTATTGATGATAGTAGAGACAACACTTAATTCGAATATTCTGTTATCAAATTTTTTCGTGTTATTAGGCTTAAGGAGGATAATAAGTTTAAGATCACAAAAAAGTATAAAAAACAAGCTTTTTGATGCGGCTTTATGGATTGCAGTGGCATCGTTATTCTATTTTTGGGCCATTCTATTTTTTGTTGTTATAATTCTTAGTTTGGTTTTATATACCGATAATAATTTAAAGCATTGGCTCATTCCATTTTTAGGGGTTTCCACTGTATTTGTGATAGCCGTAAGCATCTCTATATTAGTTTACAACGATTATTTTGCCATTTTTAAAGGCACACCAGTAGTAAACTACGATTTTAGTGTTTATAATTCAACACGCTATTTGGTAGCTATTACGGTTCTTATATCTTTTGGAATTTGGTCTTCAATCTTTTATTTGCAGGATATTAAAAAGAAGAAAAAAGCCTCTCGGGCTTCTTTTAAGATTATCATTATTGCGGCTATAATAGCTTTTGTTGTGATGCTTTTAGCACCAGTAAAAAAAGGCAGTGAATTCTTATTTTTATTTGCGCCTCTTTCTATTATTATAGCAAACTATATAGAAATAATACCAGAAAAATGGTTTAAAGAAGTATTTCTGTGGATACTGGTACTAGTGCCGTTTTTGCTATTATCGTTGTAGTTTTTCACCAAAAGCTAAATCACCGGCATCACCAAGTCCTGGAATAATATAGCCTTTTTCGTTTAATTTTTCATCTATCGCAGCGATCCATAAATGTGTGGACGCATTAAAATGAGCACTAACATAATCTACGCCTTCTTTGGCGCCAATAATACTCACTAAATGTATTTCTTTGGGAGTGCCAAAAGGTTTTAAAGCTTCAAAAGTGGCTACCATCGATTGCCCTGTAGCTAGCATAGGGTCGGCCAAAATAAGGGTTTTATTATCTAAATTTGGACAGGCTAAATATTCAACAATAATTTCAAAACTCTCCGGATTGTGTAAATGGTGCCTGTACGCCGAAATAAAAGCGTTTTCGGCTTTATCAAAATAATTAAGCAACCCATTGTGCAATGGTACTCCAGCTCTTAAAATGGAGCATAAAACAATGTCGTCGTTAATTAAATTAATGGGGCTTATTCCTAATGGGGTTTCAATGGATGATGCTTGGTAATGCAATGTTTTGCTCATTTCATAGCCTAAAATCTCACCAATACGTTCTATATTTCTTCTAAAGCGCATGCTATCTTTTTGAATGGTAACACTTCTTATTTCTGAAATAAAATTGTTTAAAATGGAATTTTGTTGAGATATATTATGAATCTGCATAACTTTTACATTGATTTTCGACGAGTAAAGTTAAATAATTACATCGATATATGGGTTTACCTGGCATGTTTTCATCAAGAATCTTATATAATTTATGTAATTTTGCACTTTAAAATATACACATCATGTTTACAACAAAAGCAAACGCTATTTTTCAAGAGGTTATTAAGGAATATCATATAAAAAATACGGTCGATCAACCGTTTAAAAATAAATACTCTGAAAATGATTTACTGGAGCATTTATTATATAGAAAATGTTGGATTGATACCGTGCAATGGCATTATGAGGATATTATTCGCGACCCTAAAATAGATCCAGTTGCAGCTTTAACCTTGAAGAGACAAATTGATGCTTCTAACCAAGATAGAACGGATATGGTGGAGTATATTGATAGTTATTTTTTAGATACATACAAGCACGTTACGCCAAAGACGAATGCAACGATTAATACCGAAAGTCCTGCTTGGGGTGTAGATAGATTATCAATTTTGGCCTTGAAAATTTATCATATGAATGAAGAAGCAACACGTGTGGATGCTACCGATGAACATCGTGCCGCTTGCCAGAAAAAATTAGACATTTTATTAGAGCAACGAGTAGATTTATCTACCGCGATTGATACGTTGTTGAGCGACATTGAAAAAGGCGATAAATACATGAAAGTGTATAAGCAAATGAAAATGTACAATGACGATGAATTAAATCCTGTTTTAAGAGGTCAGAAATAAGTTTCTGCACTGCCAGGAATCGCATCACGCTATGTCTAACCCACCAAAGCATATACTTGTTATCCGACTGTCTGCGATGGGCGATGTTGCTATGACGGTTCCGGTTTTAAGAGCTTTTACAGAACAATTTCCCGAAGTTAAAATAACAGTATTAACAAGAGCAACGTTTAAATGCTTTTTTAGAGATTTAAATAACGTGTCGGTGTTTATTGCCGATGTGAAAGGAAAACACGGTGGTATTTCTGGACTTTTTAAACTTTCAAATGAATTAAAAAGTTTGGGAATTGAAGCGGTGGCCGATTTGCATAATGTACTGCGAAGTAAAATTTTAAAGGTCTTTTTCTTCGGAAAAAAAGTGGTTCAAATTGATAAAGGCAGAGCCGAAAAAAAGGCTTTAGTTTCTGGTAAAAATTTTCAGCAACTAAAAACAACGCATCAACGCTATGCTGATGTATTCGAAGCCTTAGGTTTTAAATTAGATTTATCGCATCCAACATTTCCTGAGAAAGCCAGCTTACCTAATACTGTGAAGGCCTTATTACCAAATAATTCGAACAAATTAATTGGAATAGCACCTTTTGCAGCGCACCAAGGAAAAATGTATCCTTTAGATTTAATGAAGCAGGTTATTGAAACGCTTTCTAAAGATTATAACATTCTCTTATTTGGCGGTGGAGCAAAGGAAATCGATGTTTTGAACAGCTTCGAAAGTGATTATGAAAATGTTGTAAATGTAGCCGGAAAGCTATCGTTTAACGAAGAGCTGGATGTGATATCTAATTTAGATATTATGCTGTCTATGGATTCTGGAAATGCGCATTTAGCAGCCATGTTTGGCATAAAGACCGTGACCATTTGGGGTGTTACACATCCATTTGCTGGTTTTGCACCATTTAACCAACCCGCAACTAATGCACTGTTGTCTGATAGAAATAGATTTCCCAATATTCCAACCTCTGTTTTTGGAAACAAATACCCAGAAAGCTATAAAGAAGCTTCAAGAAGTATTGAACCAGAAACTATTATTGAAAAAATTAAGGCAATTATTTGAAAAGTTTGTCATTCCTGCGCATGCCGGAATCCTCTTTAAAGTGATGCAACTTAATTGAAAAATCTAAAAGCCTAGCGTTCTAAAAAATCGAATATTAAAAATCTATGATAGTAATTTATATTCGATTTATAAGATTCCTGCCTTTGTAGGAATGACATTTAAACATCATCATAATCCACCACAATATTTGGCGTAGTTGGATGTGATTGACACGTAAGAATTAATCCCGAAGCAACTTCTTTTTCGGTTAAAACATTGTTTTGTCGCATCGTTACTTCGCCTTCTTTTAAGCGGGCTATACAGCTACAACAAATACCACCTTGACAAGAATAAGGTGCATCAATGTCTTCGTCTAAAGCAGCCTCTAAAATGGATTGCGATTGAGACATTTCAATAGTGGTTGTTTCGTCATCAACCGTAATGGTTGCTTGCGTTTTGCCTTTTAAATTAACAACTTCTTCAAGATCTGCTGGTTTTGCAGCCTTAAATAGTTCGTAATGAATGCGCTCGTTATCAATACCATTATCTGTTAAAACATCTTTTACAACATGAATCATGGCTTCTGGTCCGCATAGGTAAAAAGCATCCACTTCAATATGTTTATGCTTGTTTAGCATCACATAATTAACAGTGCTTTTTTCAATTCTACCAAAAATGGAATCGTCTTTATCTTGTTGACTAAAGACAAACTGAATAGAAAATCGGTCTTTATGTTCGTGCTGAAGCTCAAGAAGCTCCGCTAAAAACATGGTGTCTTCCGTCGATTTATTTCCATAAACCAAAATAACTTTGCTGTAAATTTCTTCTTCTAACGCACATTTTATAATACTTAAAATAGGTGTAATACCACTTCCGGCGGCAAAAGCTGCGATATTTTTAGTTTTAGAATCGTTGGGTTCAAAAATAAAATGACCTTTTGGAGGTGCAACTTCTAACACATCGCCAACGCGTAATTTGTAGTTTGCATACGATGAAAACGCACCATCTTGAACCGCTTTTATAGCTATTTTAAGTTCACCGCTTTTAGGCGATTCGCATAAAGAATAATCGCGACGCACTTCTTTTCCATTAAGATTCGCTTTTATGGTTACGTATTGTCCGGCGATAAAAGCATAGGTGTCTTTTAAATTTTCGGGTACGTTAAAGGCAATGCTTATGGCGTTATTCGCTTCTTTTTTTATATTTTTAATTGAGAGTTTATGGAATGTTGACATGTGTAAGTTTTTGACAAAAATAATGAAGCCATTAGATTTTAGGATATAATTCTTAAAAAATAATTACATAATTTAGTTATGCATAAGAATATTATGTATATATTTAGAGAGTAATGAGCAATTCAAATTTATATAAAGGGAGTTTAACCACGATTATTTTAAAGCTTTTAAATGAGCACGATAAAATGTATGGGTATGAGATTACCCAAAAGGTAAAAGAGCTTACTAAAGGCGAACTAACCATTACAGAAGGGGCCTTGTATCCTTCCTTACACAAACTCGAGGCGGAAGGATTATTAGATGTGGAAGTTTTAAAAGTAGACAATAGAGTGCGCAAATATTACAAGCTAACAGAGCAAGGAACTAAAGAAACGGTGAGTAAGTTGGCAGAATTAGAAAGCTATATTAAAAACATGAGAGCTTTGGTAAACCCTAAATATCGATTTGAGTAATGAAAAAGCTAGATGAAGTGCAAATAGAAACCCTTTATGTATTTACCAGAAAGCATTTTGTTGAATGGTATGATGTACAAACAGAGTTGGTAGACCATCTGGCAAATGGCATTGAAGACCAGTGGCAAGAAAACCCGAACATAACCTTTGATGAGGCTTTAACAAAAGAGTTTAAAAAATTTGGCGTATTTGGTTTCTCGGAGATTGTAGAGCAAAAAACAAATGCCTTAAGCAAACATTACATAAAAGAGGTTTTAAAGTACTTAAAGGAATATTTTAAATTGCCTAAAATCATTATAACCTCATTTAGTGTTTGGGTTGTATTTAAGTTAATGCAACTATTTGAACATAAAGACTATTTTGTGATACCACTTGTTTTTATTGTTTTTGGTTATGTGATTTTTTATGCAACCAAAGAAAACTTAAGAATAAAAAAGAGTTTTAAGGAAACTGGCAAAAAGTGGCTGTTTGAAAATATATATGGACAAATGGGTGGATTCATTCACCTTTTCAATATTGGCATTTACTTTCCCATAATCTCAAATTCTAAGGCAGAATGGTCTGTAACCTCTCAGTTTATTTTTTCTTTTTGTGTTGTGTTATACGTTTTATTGATTTATATCTCAATTAAAGTCGTATCTCCAAAACTCAGACAGAAATTAGCAAAAGAACATCCAGAATATTTTCTTACATTTAATGCGTAACATTTTCAATTGTATTCATACTAACAAAAAACACTAATAATTAAAACCATTAAAAATGAAAAAAATCTTACTTGTATGCCTCTTTGTTTTCGCGATTACACAAACTCAAGCACAAGAAAGCACCGAATTTAAATCACAAACCATCGAATTTATAAAATTAACGGGCGCTGTTAAAGCTTTTGAAAGCGCCATCGATCAAATAGGATTTAATGTGCCAGAAGCTAAAAAGGCCGCCTACCGAGAGGAAGCAAATGGCACCTTAACAGGATTATATGATAAAATTGCTGGTTTATATATGGAAGAGTTTACTCAAAGTGAAATTAAAGAATTGGTGGCTTTTTATAATACCAGTTTAGGCAAAAAACTTGCTGAAAAACAACTGGGTCTTACACAAAAAGCAATGAGTTTTGGACAAGCCTGGGGAATGGAAGTTAGCCAGATAGCTCAAAAACACAACTAAAAACAAACTATGATTAAACAGTTTTTAAGCTTAGAATGGAAATCTTTTTACAGGTCGGCTAGTTTTGGCAAAAGCATCGCTATAAAAATTCTGATGGGTTTTTTAGCACTTTATTTTATAGTAATTTTCTTGGGGCTAGGACTCGTTTTATATCCCGGACTAAAAAAGGTATTTCCTGAGCAAGACCCATTGCATATTGTAAATAATGCGTTGTTTTATTGGATTATTGCCGATTTGGTGTTTCGATTTTTCTTTCAGAAACTACCGGTAATGGCTGTAAAACCCTTATTAATATTACCCATAAAACGAAGTCGCATTGTAAACTTTGTTTTAGGAAAATCGACCACCTCATTTTTTAACTTTTTACCACTTTTTGCGTTTATACCATTTGGCATTACGCTAATTGTAAAAGCTTACCCAGTAGCCGCAGTAGTAACATGGATGCTGGCACTTGTTTTGGTCATCTTAATCATCCATTTTTTAAATTTTATTATTGAAAGTTATTCAAGCAACATCGAACTGTCGTTTTTGCCTATTCTAAGTGTTGCTGGTGGCTTATTTGCGCTTAATTATTTTGAAATTATTTCGTTTACAAGCATTGTGTCCAATGGGTTCGAGGCAATTTATAATACACCGGTATTGATTGTTGTTCCCCTCTTAATTTTATTTGGACTTTATGTAGTAAACTTTAAAATTTTAAGAAGCAAACTGTTTTTAGATAGCGGGTTAAAAGAAAAAGTAGCCGAAATAAACACCTCTAATTTAAATTGGACCAAGAATTTTGGAGACATCGCCATGTTTATGCAGCTCGATTTAAAATTAATTTGGCGTAATAAACGCACCAAGTCGTCTGTTTGGATGGTGGTAATGGGCTTGTTATATGGCTTGTTTTTTTATCCGCAACCTACGTATCAAAACATACCTTGGTTTTTTATGTTTATCGGGGTGTTTTCTACAGGTATTTTTTTAATCAATTTTGGGCAATTTATTCCTGCCTGGGATAGCGGCTATTATAAATTATTAATGAGCCAAAATATTAAGTACGAACAATACCTAAAATCTAAATTCACGTTAATGGCTTTAAGTGTTGCTGTTTTGTTTGTTTTAGGCATTCCTTACGTGTTTTTTGGTTGGAAAATTCTATTAGCACATTTTGCAGCCGCTATTTATAATATTGGTGTAAACACGCATGTTATTTTGTATGGCGGTTCTTTTAATAGAAAAAAGATAGATTTAAGCCAGAAAGCAGCATTTAATTACCAAGGAACGGGCGCGGTACAATGGCTTATTGGAATTCCGTTACTAATACTACCCATGGGTATCTTTGCGTTGTTTTATTTCTTGGTGGGGTTTGAATTATCTTGCTTAATTTTAGCTTTATTAGGCGTATTAGGTATTGTTTTTCATCAAAAACTCATGGAAGTAATCACAGCAAAATATTTACAATCTAAATATAAAATGATTGATGCGTTCAATCAAGACAACTAACAAAAAGAACATGATAACAACATCGAACTTATCAAAAAAATATAGTAATAATGTAGTTTTACATATAGACGCTTTAGAAATTCCTAAAGGCCAAAGTTTTGGTTTGGTAGGCAATAATGGCGCTGGTAAAACCACGTATTTTAGTTTACTTTTAGATTTAATTCAACCCACAACCGGGCATATAATAACTAACGGCATTCAGGTTAACGAAAGTGAAGACTGGAAACCGTTTACCTCTGCTTTTATAGATGAAAGTTTTTTAATTGGTTATTTAACTGCCGAAGAATACTTTTATTTTATTGGCGAATTGCGAAATCAGAATAAAGCCGATGTGGATAATCTTTTAGCACAATTTGAAGACTTTTTTCATGGCGAAATATTAAAACAGAAAAAATATTTACGCGATTTAAGCAAAGGAAACCAAAAGAAAGTGGGCATTGTAGCCGCTTTAATTGGGAATCCTGAAGTGATTATTTTAGACGAACCTTTTGCAAATTTAGACCCAACAACTCAAATACGTTTAAAAGGCATTATTAAAGATTTGGCAGAAAAACAAGGCGTTACGGTATTAATTTCTAGTCACGATTTAATGCATGTTACCGATGTTTGCGAACGTATTGTGGTGCTTGAAAAAGGCGAGATTATAAAAGATTTAGAAACCAATGCCGCAACTTTAAAGGAATTAGAAGCTCATTTTTCGGGCGTGGAAGTACTTTAAATTTTGGCCAAGGTTTTGGGCAGTCGCGTTAGGGATTGCAATGAAAAGCCCACAGCGACCCCGAAGGTTCGGGGGAGCGCGGACTTGTAATGTAAAGCCCGACCGCTTTGCGGGAACGCCCTAATTTTATTATAATGTTTTGTGAGTTTATGCTTCTTGTGGTTTAAGGATGTGTCTTTTAGTTCAAAAGTCGTTTCATTTTACACGTTAATCAAAAAAGATGCTTATTTTTACCTGCTTACATAATATAAGCCCGAGTTTATAGTTATTTATTTAGACTAAAAATGCCAGCATTGAAAATATCGTTTAAAGCCACCCTTGTTATTGCGTGTTTTATTTTAGTATTAGTGAGTTGTTCTAGAAAAAAGGACAAATTTCTAAGCCGTAATTTTCATGCGGTAACAGCTGAGTTTAATGCACTTTATAATGGGTATAACGCTTTAGAAGATGGGCGGAAATCGCTTATAGATAATTATTTCGATAATTATTGGGATGTTTTACCCATTGAGCGTATGCAAATTACCGAAGAGATCATGCTGCCCGGGCAATCTAAAAACGAAAATTTTAGTAGAGCAGAAGAAAAGGCGGTAAAAGCGATTCAAAAGCACAGCATGTCTATTGAAGGGAAAGAAAAAAACCCGCAAATGGATGAGGCATATTTGCTTTTAGGAAAAGCAAGGTATTTCGATCAGCGTTTTGTACCGGCTCTCGAAGCGTTTAACTACATTCTTTACAAATATCCTGCGAGCGATAAAATTAATCAGGCTAAGATTTGGCGCGAAAAAACCAATATTCGATTAGATAACGACGAGCTTGCTATTAAGAATTTAAAGCGCTTATTAAGGCAGGAAAAGTTAGAATCGCAAGATTTAGCAGATGCTACATCTATGTTAGCCCAGGCCTATTTAAACACCAAATCGATAGATAGCGCCATAACACAATTAGAAATCGCCTCTAATGCCACCAAAAAAGAAGACGAACGCGGACGTTACCGATTTATTCAAGGCCAGTTATATAACGAATTAGGTAAAAAAGACAGTGCCAATTATGCATTTGAAAAAGTAATTGAGCTTAATCGTAAAATACCACGAATTTACATGATTAGTGCGCATATCGAAAAAATTAAAAATTTCGATTACAGCAAGAGTAATAAATACGAGTTGTTAGAGTTGCTTACAGAACTTGAAGAAAACAGGGAAAACCGCCCATTTTTAGATAAGATTTATCACCAAAAAGGCGCCTATTATTTACACTGCAATTTAGATTCTTTAGCCGTAACGTATTTTAATAAATCGTTAAGAACCAATTCTCCCGATAAAATATTAAGAGCCAAAAATTACGAGACGCTTGGTGATATGAATTTTAATAAATCCATATACAGAGAAGCTGGTAAATATTACGATAGCACGATGACTAATTTAGTTCTAAACTCGAAACCATATCGTACTATAAAGCGGAAACGTGATAATCTGGAAGATGTTATTTATTATGAAGAGATAGCTAAGGTAAACGATAGCCTTTTATATTTAGTGAATCTGCCAGATGCCGATAGAATTGGCTATTTTGAAAGTTTTATTGAAACCTTAAAAGCAAAAGCTGAAAAAGATAAGTTAAAAGCCGAAGCTGCCGAACGTAAATCGGCTGGATTAGTAACAACCAACACAACCCCTGGCGGAAATCCTGGAACAAATACAGCGCCACGCGGTGGGTTTCCCGGACAAGCAACTACCACATTTTATTTTTACAACCCTACAACCGTGGCTTACGGGAAAAATGAATTTGCAAAAATTTGGGGTGACAGAATGTTAGAAGACGATTGGAGATGGTCTAGTAAAACGAAATCAATCGATGTTTCAGGAGGTGTAATTACGAATATTTTGGCAACGGCTAGCGAAGACGAGCGGTTCGATCCGCAATTTTATATATCTAAAATTCCGTCAGAGCCCAAAGTCATTGATAGTATTTCTAAAGAAAGAAATTATGCATATTACCAACTCGGGCTTATTTATAAAGAGAAATTTAAAGAATTCGAATTAGCAAAACATAAGTTTCAAAATTTACTTAAAAGCAATCCAGAAGAGCGTTTAGTACTTCCATCAAAATATAATTTGTATAAAATTTATGAGATTCTGGGAGAAGAAGGTGAAGCAGCCATTGCAAAGACTGATATTATTTCTAACTATCCTGAATCTAGATATGCTACTATTTTAAACAATCCAGATGAAGCCTCGGCAAAAGATGAAAACAGTCCGGACAGTTTATACGAAGCCCTGTACAGAAAGTTTGAAAACCAGGAATATGCAGAAGTCATTTCAAAATGCGAAGAATATATAAATACCTTTGATAGCGAACCCATTGTACCAAAATTAGAGCTATTAAAAGCAACCGCTACAGGCCGTTTACATGGCTACGACGCTTACAGTAAGGCTATTAATTACATCGCAATTACCTATGCCAATACCGAGGAAGGAAAACAGGCTCAAGAATTAGAGGCTAATGTTATTCCGAAGCTAGCCAACAAAGATTTTATCGACAACGTAGAAGGTATCAGCGACAATTACAAAGTTGTTTTTAAATTTCAAAACCCAAAACCAGATCAGGTTTCAACTTTTAAAAAGACCTTAGACGAGGTGTTAAAAAACGTAAAATATTACACCTTAAATGCTTCGGTAGATGTGTATAATCCAACCACAACTTTCGTTATTGTTCACGGGTTAAAAAATGCTCAGGTTGCTAAAACATTCGATCAAATAGTAACTAAAGAAGATAAGAAAAAAATTAAAGAGCCATACTTCACCGTATCGTCTACAAATTATCAAATCATTCAAATTCATAAAAATTTGGATGCCTATTTAAGTATAAATACTAATTAAATTAATAGCAATATGTTTTCTGAAAACAAAAAAAACAAGCAAACAATAATTGAAGGGAATTCAAGCCAAAACGTTATTTCTCAAGACACTAAAATAGTAGGTGATTTAACGAGTGCTGGCGATTTTAGAATAGATGGTGTAATTGAAGGGAATATCAAATCTACAGGAAAAATTGTAGTAGGAAGTAGCGGCTTTATAAAAGGAACTTTGCAAGGAACCGACGCTTATTTTGAAGGCAAATTTTCTGGTAAATTAGCTTTATCGGGTACTTTAACTTTAAAACCTTCTGCACATATTGAAGGCGAAGTTATTGTTGGTAAATTATCGGTCGATCCAGATGCTACTTTTAATGTAAAATGCACCATGAAAGGCTCAATAAAAGAAAACACAAAAGGTGAGCAACAACCAAAAGCAGGAACCGAAAAATCAGCTTAAAAATGCCGCTGTTTTAATTGGCATCGCAATTCAAATGGGCGTAACTATCTATTTGTTTGTGTTGCTAGGTAAATTTTTAGATTCTAAATTTAACGATGGTAATAAACTTTATATTATAATTATGACGCTTATGGGTGTGGCCATTTCACTTTATTCCGTAATTAAACAAGTAAATCGAATTAAATAGTAATGCGCAATCCTTTTTATAAATTTACAATAAAAGCTGTTGTTGGTTTAGCCATTGTTTTCGGTGTTCATTTACTGGTTTTAAATCTCTTAAATCTTCCGTTATTCGAAAATAGAATCGTGCTTTCTTATGTTGTAAATCTTGCCTTAATCATCGTTGTATTTGGGGCATTGTACTTTTTTAGAGAAAAATATAAAGGGCAATTAGGTTTTTTATTTTTAATTGGAAGCTTTTTAAAATTTGCCGTTTTTTTTATTGTTTTTTACCCGTTTTATAAGTTAGATAATACCATAACAAGACCCGAATTTGCTTCTTTTTTTGTGCCCTATGTTATTGGTTTAATATTAGAAACTGTTAGTTTAAGCAATTGGTTAAATAAATTAGAATAGTGGTTGAAGATGAGTTTACTAGATAAAAAAACAGAATTAATCTGGTAAATTTAAACTGTGATAAAAAAGTATTTCCAGCGATTTTGTTACTATTGTAAAGTGATTAGCAGTTTTATACTAAATAAAAAACAAAATAGTTTTTGTTTTTAAGATAAAAATATACCTTTGCACGGATTTTTAAGCCACTATATTTAGAGTGATATGCGTAGACTAATATCTTTAAAATTAATTACTTTATTACTGTTTTCAACAAGTTTTGTTTCTTTTGCTCAAAATGAGCAGGAAAAGATGCATTTAGAAGAAATTGCTCCTGAAACAGAAGGAAAGCAAGGTATAAAGGAAGAAATAAAAGAATACATAAATCATCACTTATTAGATTCTCACGATTTCGGATTGTTTTCATATGAAACGGATGCGGGCGAGCATAAATACATTGAATTTCCGCTGCCAGTAATTTTATGGGACAACGGATTACAAGTGTTTTCATCATCAAAACTTCACCATGGAGAATCGGTTGCTGAGGTTAATGGAAATTACTACAAATCATATCACGGTAAAATTTATAAAACGAATGCAGAAGGCACGATTCATCTCGATGAGCATCATCATGCTACCAATTTCAAGCCTTTAGATTTTTCAATAACTAAAAACGTCTTTACTATTTTTATGGTAGGTTTGTTATTGTTCTTCATGTTTGGAAGAATGGCTAAATCTTACCAAAAAGGTGCTTTACCAAAAGGTATGGGGCGTTTATTAGAGCCAATCGTATTATACATTCGCGACGATATCGCTATTCCAAACATTGGAAAAAAACACTATAAACGTTACATGAGTTTCTTGTTAACTGTGTTTTTCTTTATATGGATCATCAACTTATTAGGCTTAACACCGCTTGGGGTTAACGTAACAAACAATATTGCTGTAACATTAGCATTGGCGTTATTAACCTATTTAATAACAACATTTACAGCTAACAAAAACTATTGGGGACATATTTTCTGGATGCCTGGTGTGCCATGGCCAATGAAAATTATTTTGGCGCCAATAGAATTATTAGGAACATTTATTAAGCCGTTTTCATTATTAATTCGTTTGTATGCAAATATCACTGCAGGACACATTGTATTAATGAGTATAATAGGTTTAATGTTTATATTTAAAAACTGGTTAGGAAGCTCATTATCATTTGGTTTAGCATTCGTGCTAGCCTTGTTAGAGCTTTTAGTGGCGGCTTTACAAGCATATATCTTTACAATGTTATCGGCATTGTACTTTGGATCGGCTGTAGAAGAGCATCACCACGGGGACGAGCATCATTAAAAATGTCCGGTGGACATTTTATGCAAGTAGCCAGACGGCGCATTGGTGCATTAATAAATTGAGTGTTTAATTTTTAATATATATATTATGACAATTCCAAACATTGTAGGAGCTGGTTTAATCGTTATCGGTGCTGGTTTAGGTATCGGAAAAATTGGTGGTTCAGCTATGGAAGCTATAGCTCGCCAACCAGAAGCCTCAGGAAAAATCCAAACAGCTATGCTTATTGCAGCTGCACTTATTGAAGGTATTGGATTTGCTGCTTTATTTGCAGCTTAAAAACCAAAAACAGCTATAACGGTTGGTTATAGCTGTTTTTTAAATTAAAAATTAACGAGTTTAACAAGACAAATAGATGGAAAAATTAATTGAACAATTTTCTTTAGGATTATTCGTATGGCAATTAGTATTGTTTATTGGCTTAGTGCTTTTATTAAAAAAGTTTGCTTGGAAACCAATTCTTGATGCTGTAGAGGAAAGAGAAGATGGGATAAAAGATGCTTTAGATTCTGCTGAAAAAGCAAAATTAGAAATGCAAAATCTTCAGGCAGATAACCAAAAGTTATTAAAAGAAGCTAGAGCAGAGCGTGAAGACATGCTTAAAGAAGCAAGAGATATCAAAAATAAAATGATAGAAGATGCTAAAAGTGAAGCACAAGCGCAAGCCAACAAAATGATTGCTCAGGCACAAGAGGCCATAGAAGGTGAGAAGAAAGCAGCTATGGCAGAACTGAAAAGTCAGGTAGCAGGTTTGTCTTTACAAATAGCAGAAAAAGTAGTACGTGAAGAATTATCGAACAAAGACAAACAAATAAAATTGGTTGAGTCTATGTTAGGTGAAGCTAAATTAAACTAATAAAGAATGGCAGGAGCAAGAGCAGCAATACGATACGCCAAGGCGGTATTAAGTTTAGCATCAGATCGTAAATCGGCAGATGCGGTTAATGCTGATATGAAATTAATTGCGAATACCATTGCAGAAAGCAAAGATTTAAACGATGCGCTTCAAAGTCCTGTAGTAAGTTCTGCAATTAAGAAATCTATTTTATTAGAGGTCTTTAAAAAATCAGACAAAACAACCGTAAGTTTAATCGATACATTAATAGCCAACAATAGAATTGCTATTTTAGGCGATGTAGCGGTAAAATACAATCAGTTATTTGATCAGTCAAAAGGTATTGAATTAGCTACAGTAACAACAGCTATTCCATTAACCGAAGCATTAAAACAAAAGGTTTTAGCAAAAGCGAAAGAATTAACTGGAAAAGATATTGAAGTTGAAAGTATTGTAGATGAAAGCATCTTAGGAGGTTTCATTTTAAGAGTAGGCGATATTCAGTACAATGCGAGTATATCAAATCAATTAAATAAATTAAAAAGAGAATTTACAATAAACTAAAATAATTCAGAATTCTGAATTTTGAATTAAAAATTAATAAAGATGGCAGAAGTAAAACCAGCTGAAATATCAGCAATCTTAAAGCAACAACTATCAGGTTTCGAAGCGAGTGCTTCATTAGACGAAGTTGGAACTGTATTAACTGTAGGTGATGGTATTGTACGTGCTTACGGATTGGCTAACGCACAATATGGTGAGTTAGTTGAATTTGAAGGCGGATTAGAAGGTATTGTACTTAATCTTGAAGAAGATAACGTAGGTATCGTATTGTTAGGGGTTTCTGAAGGAGTTAAAGAAGGTTCTACAGTAAAACGTACTAGTCGTATCGCTTCTATTAAAGTAGGAGAAGGTATTGTTGGACGTGTTGTTGATACTTTAGGAAATCCAATTGACGGTAAAGGACCTATTGCTGGTAAAACTTACGAAATGCCTTTAGAGCGTAAAGCACCTGGAGTTATTTTCCGTGAGCCAGTTACCGAGCCATTACAAACAGGCATTAAGTCTATCGACGCTATGATTCCTGTAGGTCGTGGACAACGTGAGTTGGTTATTGGTGACCGTCAAACTGGTAAAACAACAGTTTGTATCGATACCATCTTAAATCAAAAAGAATTTTACGATGCAGGTCAACCTGTATATTGTATATATGTAGCTATTGGTCAAAAAGCTTCTACTGTAGCAAATATCGCTAAAACATTAGAAGACAGAGGCGCGTTAGCTTATACCACAATTGTTGCTGCAAACGCATCAGATCCTGCACCAATGCAAGTATATGCGCCAATGGCAGGTGCTGCAATTGGAGAGTATTTTAGAGATTCTGGTCGTCCAGCATTAATTATTTATGACGATTTATCTAAACAAGCGGTAGCGTATCGTGAGGTGTCTTTATTATTACGTCGTCCACCAGGACGTGAGGCGTATCCTGGAGACGTTTTCTACTTACACTCTCGTTTATTAGAGCGTGCTGCAAAAATTATCAACGATGATGATATTGCAAAAAACATGAACGATTTACCTGAGTCATTAAAACCAATGGTAAAAGGTGGTGGTTCTTTAACAGCGTTGCCTATTATTGAAACGCAAGCAGGAGACGTATCAGCATATATTCCAACAAACGTAATTTCTATTACAGACGGACAAATATTCTTAGATGGAGATTTATTTAACTCGGGTGTACGTCCTGCAATTAACGTAGGTATTTCGGTATCGCGTGTGGGTGGTAATGCACAGATTAAATCCATGAAAAAAGTAGCTGGTACTTTAAAATTAGACCAAGCGCAATATCGTGAGTTAGAAGCATTTGCTAAATTTGGATCAGATTTAGATGCGGTTACTTTAAATGTAATTAATAAAGGGAAACGTAACGTTGAGATTTTAAAACAAGCTCAAAACGATCCATTTAAAGTTGAAGATCAAATTGCAATTATTTATGCAGGAACTAAAAACTTATTAAGAGATGTTCCTGTTGAAAAAGTTAAAGAATTTGAAGGTGATTTTATTGAATTCTTGAAAGCTAAACATGCAAATGTTTTGGCAGAATTAAAAGCGGGAAAATTAACAGACGAAATTACAGATACTTTAACAGCTGTAGCAAAAGATTTATCAGGGAAATACAGAAATTAATTCTGAATTCTGAATTCAGAATTATGGATTGAAGGATTCAGGTTTCAGAATTATGAGTTACAAGGAGCGTGGAAATGCAATAGTCGATAAAAGTTTTTATTTTGCTTGCGACATCGTTAATTATGCTGAAAAGCTTAAAGAAAAGCGTTTTTTTGAAATGGCAAATCAATTGCTGAAATCTGGCACTAGTATAGGTGCTAATGTGAGAGAATCACAAAGAGGAGTTAGTACAAAAGATTTTAAAAATAAATTAGGAATTGCTCTTAAAGAAGCAGACGAAACATCCTTTTGGTTGGACGTTATAGAAGAAACAAGCATTCATGAAGTTCCTTCGAAATTAAGAGAAGATTGCGAAATTTTGATTAGACTTTTAGTTTCAATTATCAAAAATTCATAATTCATAATTCATAATCCATAATTTGAAAAATGGCAAATTTAAAAGAAATACGTAATAGAATAACATCGGTATCTTCTACGATGCAGATTACCAGCGCCATGAAAATGGTGTCTGCTGCAAAGTTAAAAAAGGCTCAAGACGCCATTACTGCAATGCGTCCTTATGCAGATAAGTTAACCGAACTTTTACAAAGTTTAAGTGCAACTTTAGATGAAGATTCTGGAAGTAAATTTTCTACGCAACGCGAAATAAAAAATGTATTAATAGTTCCTATTACTTCTAATAGAGGGTTATGTGGAGCTTTTAATTCAAACATCATCAAGCAAACACAGCATTTAATTAGCGATGTTTACGCTGGCAAAAATGTATCAATTGTAGCTATCGGAAAAAAAGCGAATGATGCTTTTTCTAAAAAGAAATTGGTTATTGCGAACAAAAGTTCTGTATTTGATGATTTGACGTTTGAAAATGTTGCTGAAATTGCCGAAATGTTAATGGCTAAGTTTGTTGCCGGCGAGTTCGATAAAATTGAAATCGTTTATAACAAATTTAAAAATGCCGCGACTCAAGAAGTAATGACCGAACAGTTTTTACCTATTGTTCCTGTTGAAGGCAGTGTAGCTAACACATCGGATTATATTTTCGAACCTACGAAAGTTGAAATCATAGAGCAATTAATTCCTAAGTCCTTAAAAACACAATTGTATAAAGGCATTAGAGACTCTTTCGCTAGCGAACACGGTGCACGTATGACAGCAATGCATAAAGCAACCGATAACGCCACAGAGCTAAGAGATCAGCTTAAATTAACGTATAACAAAGCACGTCAAGCAGCTATTACTAACGAAATCCTTGAAATTGTTGGTGGAGCGGAAGCTTTAAATAATTAGACGGAGCTTTTGCGAAGTCAAATATTTAAAAATACGGAAGCTTTAAATAATTAGACGGAGCTTTTGCGAAGTCAAATATTTAAAATTAGCGGAAGCTTTGAATAATTAGACGGAGCTTTTGCGAAGTCAAATTTTTAAAAATGCGGAAGCTTTGAATAATTAGACGGAGCTTTTGCGAAGTCAAATATTTAAAAATGCGGAAGCTTTAAATAATTAATTATCTTCCATTAATTGTCTCCCTGAGCGCAGTCGAAGGGTTTATATAACATCAAGCCTCACTTTTTAGTGAGGCTTTTTTATGGCACTAATTTTGAAATAGTATCTTTATAATATTCAATTTTTGACCGATGAAAGTATTTAAAAACATCCTTTTTTTAACATGCATGTTATTTATTATGGCGACATTTTCTCAATGTGGAGTTACAAAACTAGAAACGAAAGCACCGGTTACTTTAGGAGCCGTTTACTATCAACATTGGACGGACAAAGTTGAAGGTGGCGAATCAGGAATTGTTATTGTTATTCCAGTTATTTCAAACCCTAAAAACATTATTTTAGACAGTGTTCAATTTCTAGGGAAGCAAGCAAAGTTAGAATTTAAAAACAATTCGGTTTTTATTGGTCATATTAAACAAGAATCCATTCAAAAGGAAGATATTATAATGAGCAGCGACCCAAGAGCAGAATATGGCAATAAGGTACCAAAACGCGCCAATACAGCTCAGTTCCAGTTGCAAACAGATCAATGTGTTGTGAGTTACAAAATAGGAAACAAGGTTAAATATTTTAAAATAGACAAAATCCTCAAAAAGGATGATATGCTGTATATAGATTCAGATTCTAAGAAGCCCTAATTTATCTTTGGTTTGCATTGGCTAAAAACGTATTTTTAGCCAATTTAATTTCCATTTCTTGAGCGGACTCAAAACTTTATTTAAACAAACTTTTATATATGGATTAGCCACGGTACTTCCCCGTATGTTAAGCTTTTTGTTGGTGCCATTATATACCACACAAGGCGTTTTATCGTCGGTGGCAGAGTATGGTAAAGTATCCATTATTTTTTCTTGGTTCGTAATCTTTAACGTGATTTTAGCCTATGGAATGGAAACAGCATTTTTCAGGTTTTTTAACAAAGAAGACGACCAGAATAAAGTTATAGGCACATCTACCATTGCCTTAATTGTTTCCTCCTTTGGTTTTTTTATTTTGGCTTTTGTACTTAAAAACCAGATTGCATCTCTCATAGATATTAAAGCAGAATACATATCGCTAGTCATCTGGATTTTATTATTAGATGCCTTAGTAATTATACCTTTTTCTTGGTTACGGGCAAATGGGAAATCTATAACCTACGCCATAGTAAAGATTCTAAATGTGGCTATTAATTTAGGATTGAATATTTTCTTTTTATTGTACCTCAAAAAATGGGCAACCGGTAGCACGTTATTTGACTTTATTTACCTTCCAAATTTTGAAATTAATTACATATTTATTTCCAACTTGGTTGCAAGTGCAGTTACCTTGGTGCTAATGCTTCATTTTTATTTTAGAATAAAATACACATTTGATTCCAATTTGTTTAAAAGAATGATGTGTTATGCCATTCCTGTGCTTATTGCGGGTATTGCTTTTTCTATTAATGAAACATTCGATAGAATACTTTTAGATTATTTGTTGCCACCCGATATTGCCGAAACTAAGGTTGGGATGTATTCGGCATGTTATAAAATCGCCGTATTCATGACCCTGTTTGCTACGGCTTACAGGCTAGGGATTGAACCATATTTTTTTAGTCATGCAAAAACCGAAAACCCACAGAAAAATTACGCTCGAATTTTAGAGTTTTTTGTAGCAACGGGTTCTATTATGGTGTTAGCTGTGGTGGTATTTGCCGATGTATTAAAACCATTTATTGTTAGAAGTGAAGCTTATTGGGAAGCTATGTGGGTAGTTCCATTTATTTTAATCGCCAATTTTTGCCTAGGTATTTATCACAATTTATCGGTTTGGTATAAAATTACTGACAGAACTAAATTTGGAGCCTACATTTCCGTTTTTGGAGCGCTATTAACATTAGGACTTAACTTTTGGTTGATTCCAATAATAGACTATCGAGGTTCGGCAATAGCCACTTTAGTTGCTTATGCCAGTATGATGGTAGCCTCGTATTATTACGGACAGAAGTATTACCCAATACCTTACAATTTAAAAAAAATGAGTTTGTATTTATTGGTGTCGTCAGCATTTTCGGTAATTTCGTTTTATGTATATCGAGATTATTTTTATATAGGATTAGGATTATTATTATGCTATTTAATCTTAGTTTTTATGTTAGAAAAAAATCAGTTAAAACAATTTATAAAAATATAACATGCAAATTAAAATCATTAATAAATCCAAGCATCCATTACCTCATTACGAAACAATAGCTTCGGCGGGAATGGATTTACGCGCTAATTTAGAATCTCCAGTAGTTTTAAAACCTTTAGAACGAACCATTGTAAAAACAGGTATGTTTATCGAATTGCCGATTGGCTACGAAGCACAAGTACGTCCGCGTAGTGGATTGGCAGCAAAAAATGGTATTACGGTTTTAAATGCGCCAGGAACGGTAGATGCCGATTACAGAGGTGAAATAGGCGTTATTTTAGTAAACATATCGCACGATAATTTTATTATTAAAGATGGCGAGCGTATTGCCCAATTAGTGATTTCTAAGCACGAACGCGCGGAATGGATTGATTCTATTGAGTTATCTGAAACGTCTCGAGGCGAAGGTGGTTTTGGGAGTACGGGAATAAAATAATATTCCCGCGAAGGCAGGAATCTCATAACCAAAATGAATGAAACACTGGTATGTAGATATCATGACAAATAAGCCAAATGGTGTTTTATATATTGGTGTTACAGACAATATTGATGAGCGCGTAAAAGAACATAAATTTAAGGTATATCCTAAATCGTTTACCGCAAAATATAATTGTGGTAGTCTTGTTTATTTTGAAGAATTTGAGAACGGAAATAAGGCGGTATTGCGAGAAAAACAATTTAAGAAATGGAAAAGAGATTGGAAAATTGAACTCATTCAAGAGATGAATCCCAGTTGGTCTGATTTAAGCGTAAATTGGAATTTAAATTTAAATAAATTAAGAAAATAAAATTATAAGTATAACCTTTAAAGATACCTGCTTTCGCAGGCATTCCTATGAAAATAATAGTACCAATGGCAGGTCGAGGGTCTCGTCTGCGTCCGCATAGTTTAACAGTACCAAAACCATTAATTCCTGTAGCGGGGCAACCTATTGTTCACCGTTTGGTAAAAGATATTGCTAAAGTTTTAAAGCAACCTATAGACGAAATTGCTTTTGTTTTGGGCGATCCTGCTTTTTTTGGTGACGAGGTGGTGGAAAGTTTAGAAAAGCTAGCAACCGATTTAGGCGCTAAAGCATCTATTTACCGCCAGGATTTACCTTTAGGTACAGGTCATGCTATTATGTGCGCCAAACCATCTTTATCTGGTCCGGCGGTAATTGCTTATGCGGATACTTTGATTAGAGCCGAATTCGACTTAGATCCAACTGCAGACAGCGTTATTTGGACGAAACAAGTAGATAATCCAGAGGCTTACGGTGTGGTGAAATTAAATGAGAAACAAGAAATTGTGGAACTCGTTGAAAAACCAAAAGATTTTGTTAGCGACCAAGCCGTTATTGGTATTTATTATTTTAAAGATGTTGCGGTTTTAAAAGAAAAGCTGCAACAAATTTTAGATGAAAACGTTACCAATGGAGGAGAATACCAAATTAATGATGGTATTAAACGTATGATGGCCGACGGTAAAGTGTTTAAAACTGGCACGGTAGATGAGTGGATGGATTGCGGTAACAAAGCCATAACGGTAGAAACGAATACCAGAATGTTAGGGTTTTTAAAAGCTGATGGCGACGAACAAATGGTGGCATCATCGGTACAACTAACAGATTCTAAAATAATTGAACCTTGTTTTATTGGCGAAAATGTAGCGCTTAAAAATAGTACCATTGGACCAAATGTGTCTATTGGTAATAATTGTGTTATTGATAATTCAATCGTTAAAAATAGCTTAATACAAACGCATACAACCATCAAAAATGCTAATTTAGAGGAAGCTATGATTGGAAACCATGTAAATTTTGATGCGAAATTTACGCGGGTAAGTATTGGCGATTATTCGGTTTTAGAATAACACTATAACAAATATTGAATAAATTTTGTTCAATCGAAATGTAAGTTGATGATGCGTTAGGGATTGCAGCGGCATCCTTTTTAAAACGGGGAAGGTAAAATAGTTTATTAGTGCAAAAAATTAACAGATTGCTTTGTCGTGCCTTTGTGCAATGACGTTTTAAAAAGATATAGCGAAAAGCCCGACCCTTGTGGTAACGCCAAAAAGAATTAGATACAAAAACGTATTAATGAAACATAAAATCTACATATTATTTGTATTAATCGGGATGCTTTTGGTTCCGCAGATACATTATGCCCAAGTAGATTTTAATAAAAAGCCAGATGACGATTTAGGCGATGTTGAAGACAAATTTCAGGAACTTTTTTACGAAGCTATAAAACAAAAGAGCATTGAAAACTACGACCGCTCTGTGGACGCCCTTTTAAAATGTATTGCCATAGATAATTCGGTTGCGGTATTATATTTTGAGTTAGGAAAGAATTACATGCTGCTTAAAAATTTTGGAGCCGCAGAAGATGCGCTAAAAAAGGCGGTGAGTAAGGATCCGGATAACGAGTGGTTTTTAGATGAACTTTATGGATATTATATAGGGCAAAATGACATAGACAAGGCCATTAAAACCGTTAAGCAATTAGTAAAATACCATCCGGATTACAAAGAAGATTTGGCAGGATTGTATGTAAAAACTAAAGATTATAACGAAGCTTTAAAAATATTAGATCTATTAGATGCCGAGTTTGGAATTTCGGTGAGACGTGATATTATGCGGAATCAGATTTACGAAGCCACAGGACGCAAAAAAGACCAAATAAAAAATCTGGAGGCGCGTGTAGAAAATAACCCCGACAAAGAATCGAACTACTTACAGCTAATTTTTCGTTACAGCGAAAACAACGAAAAGGATAAAGCGTTTGAAACAGCTAAGGAATTGCTAAAAATTAACCCGAATTCTCAAATTGTTCATTTAGCCTTGTACAAGTTTTATTTAGACGATAACAATGCTGAAAAAGCCATTGAGAGCATGAAAATTGTGGTTAAAAGCAACGAAATAAAACCAGAAGCGAAACTAAAGGTGCTGACTGATTTTGTTCAGTTTGTGGGCAATCACCCAGAATATGAGGCAGATTTGGTAGAAGCCACGGCCATGGTGGGCGATAGTAATAACAGTAAAACACTTATTGAATTAGGGCAATATTACCTAGTTAAAAACAATAAGGCTAAGGCTTTAGAGTATTTTGAGGCCGCCTTAAAAATTGATGCAGATAATTTTAATGTATTGCGCAACGTATTATTACTTTACATAGATTTGCAAAAATTTAATTTGGCTGATAAAAAGTGTAGTGAAGTGCTGCAAAAGTATCCGGCGCAACCTTTATTTTATTTATTACACGGGGTAGCGCTTAACCAATTAAATGAACCAAAAAAAGCTATTGAAGTTTTAGAAGCTGGCTTAGATTATATAATCGAAGACACAAAGATGGAAATGGATTTTTACAATCAATTAAAAAGCGCATATACAGCATTAAACAATACGGCCAAGGTAAAAACGTTTAGCGATAAAATAAAACAATTAGAAACCCCAAATTAATGAACAAACTTAAGTACATCATTATATCCTTGTTGGCGGTTTTGGTGTTTCAATGTAAATCTTCAAAATCAATTGCTGGCGGTGAATCCAATTTAAAGTTGACTGCGAAACAACTTTTAAAAGAAAATTCTAAAGAAACCCCCGTTTTTAAAACACTTCAATCTAGACTTAAAATAACCTATAATCAAGATGGAAACGAGCAATCGTATTCGGTTAATTTTCGAGCAAAGAAAGATGAGATTATTTGGATTAGCGCCACATTTTCGGTAGTTAAAGCGATGGTGACTCCAGAAAAAGTGAGTTTTTATAACAAGTTGGATAACACCTATTTTGAAGGCGATTACAACTATTTAAGCAATATTCTGGGAACCGAATTAGATTTTCAAAAAGTTCAGAATTTATTAATAGGCGAGTCTATTTTTGAATTAAACGCTAATAACTACGATGTTTCGGTAAATGAAAACGTGTATGTAGTGCAACCCAAAAAGCAACGCGAATTATTCGAAATTTTCTTTTTACTAGACCCGGTTCAATTTAAAGTAAAATCGCAACAAATATCGCAACCTAAAGAGGCAAGGCATTTACAAATTGATTATAAATCGTATCAGGTAGTCGATAATCAAAGGCTACCAGAACACATAAAAATTATAGCTGTTGAAGCTACTAAAGAAACCAATATCGAATTAGAATTTAAAAACGTTACGTTAAACGAAAATTTAAATTTTCCGTATAAAATACCCTCAGGTTTTAAAGAAATTAAACTTTAATGTTACAGCAAAAACACACATATAAATTCTTATTACTGCTTAGTTTTTTACTTTGTAGTACGCTAATATTTTCTCAAAGCAACAAACAGGAAGAATTAGAAGCGCGTAGGCAGGAGCTTCGTTTGGAAATTCAAAAAATTAATCAGTTGCGACTCGAAAACAAATCTAAAGAAAAATCGCAATTATCCTTAATTCAAGATTTCAATCACAAAATTCGTGTGTTAGATAATTTAATTAAAGTAACCAATCAGCAAGCCAATTTAATTTCGCGCGATATTAACAACAACCAAAAAAGAATTTCCAGTTTAAGAAGCGAATTAAAGGTTTTAAAGGCAGATTACGCCGAAATGATGGTGAAGTCTTATAAGAGTAAAAATCAACAAAGCAGGATTATGTTTTTGCTTTCTGCAGACGATTTTAAGCAAGCTTACAAGCGTTTGCAGTATATGAAGCAATATACAGACCACCAAAAGCAACAAGGTGAAACCATAAAAGAAAAAACGGCGGAGTTACAAGCCATCAATTTAGATTTAATTAAGCAGCAGGAAACAAAGCGTAAGCTGATAGCCGAAAATAAAGAGGTTCAAAAATCTTTAGAGTCGGAGCGCAAACAGCATGAGGAATTAATGAAGTCTATAAAAAGGAACTTATCGGTTTATGCAGCACAAATAAAACAAAAACAACAGGAGGCAGACAGAATAGATGCTGAAATAGACCGCATTATTAAAGAAGCTATTGCAAAATCTAATAAAAAAGCAGGAAATACAAATGTTGCAACCGCATCAAACTTTGCCTTAACAGCCGAAGAAAAAGTATTAGCCGCAAACTTTGTAGCAAATAGAGGGAAGCTACCTTGGCCGGTAGAAAAGGGCTATGTTACTCTTGGTTACGGAACGCAACCGCACCCCATTGATAAATCGTTAACTATAAAAAGTAACGGTGTGCGTATTGCCACCGAAAAAGACGCTAAAGTACGTGCGGTTTTCGATGGCGAAGTAAGCTCGGTACTTAAAATGAAAAATGTAAACCCAATAGTTATGGTACGTCATGGCGACTATTTAACCATTTACAAAAACTTATCTGAAGTTTACGTGAAAGAAGGCGACAAAGTAAGTACCAAACAAGTAATTGGCGAGGTGTTTACCAATCCATCTAACGGAGAAACCATACTTAGTTTTTCAATATCTAAAGGAACAGCAACAGAAAATCCAGCGTCTTGGGTATTTAAAATGTAAAATGTAAAATTCCTGCGAAAGCAGGAATCTCAATTTAAAAATATTGCAAGAAACAAAGTAATCTGCCTACCAATTGGTAGGTTAAGTTTCTAGTTAAATAAACCTAAGATTTAACGGTGTTATATGCGTACTAAAACAAAGCCGCGTCTTGTTTTTCGGTAATGATTTCCATTCCAAAAATAATAGCGTTTGCCTCTAACTTTTACAATTTTGTAATTAGCAGGAGCAGTTTTAATAACTGTTACTGTTGCGGGTCTTGTTACAACGCGTGTAGCACACGATGTGGTTCCTAGCATCAATATAAATGCGAAAAATAGAATAATTGATCTCATAGCATTAAGATTTAATTTTATAAATAAGACCCTAAAAATAAGAAATGGTTTAATTATTCGAAAAAAGCTTTAAGTTCAGTAGCATCGTGAGGTTTCATTTTTCCTGACAATAATAAACTTAATTGTTTACGGCGTAAGGCCGCATCAAAGCGCTGTTTTTCTAAATCGGTTTCTGGTAGTACTTCAGGAACCAATACCGGTTTTCCTGTATCATCAACAGCCACAAAAGTATAAATGCCTTCATTGGCTTTCGAACGCTCTCCAGAAACGCGGTCTTCAATCCATACATCTATAAACACTTCCATCGATGTTTTAAAGGCACGAGACACTTTAGCCTCTACCGTTACCACACTTCCTAATGGTACCGCTTTACTAAAAGCCACATGATTTACCGAAGCTGTAACCACAATATGCCTGCAATGACGACGAGCAGCAATACTTGCAGCTCGATCCATACGCGCTAATAATTCGCCTCCAAACAGGTTGTTTAAGGGGTTGGTTTCACCAGGTAAAACCATATCGGTAAGTATTGTTTTAGATTGTTCGGGTGTTTTTGCTTGCATTGCTTGAGCTTTAGTTATGTTACAAAGGTAAAACGATTTTTAAGTTCTTAGGTAAAGATTTGTAATACTTGTTTTTAATGAAATTTGAATTGTTACGGAAAACCCACAGCAAGATTGAATAAAAAGTAAGAAATAAGCTAAAAAACTACGCTAACAGTCGTGTAATTTGATAATAATTTTTCATATTTGGGTTATAGATTCATAATAACTACTTCAAAATAATAAGTGTAACATGAGAGGCTGGCAACGAATATTACTATTAATTTTCCCTTATTTTTTGGTAGTTGGTATTTTCCAACTTGTAGGAGTATTAATAGCAGGTGTAGATTATAGTAATGTAGAAGCCGTAAAAACGTCTCAGCAACATGTAATAGTTGCTTTTTTTACCTTTTTTGGCACTTTTGCTTTACTCTGGTTTTTTATGAAGTATGTTGATGAAGAAAAATTCGTTAACCTGGGTTTTCAAATAAAAAATAGAATTAAAGATATAAACCTTGGTGTAATATTGGGTTTAGTCATTATGGGAGCCGGATTACTCATCTTGATAAGCCTTAATCAAGTTCAGTTTATAAAATTTAATGTCAGTGTTATAGATATAACATTGGCCATTTTAGTATATATATTTGTGGCCTTTACCGAAGAGGCACTTTTTAGAGGTTATATTTTACGCAATTTTATGGGTTCTTTTAACAATTATGTGGCAATTATAGCATCGTCTGTATTGTTTGCAGTTGCCCACGGATTTAACCCCAATATGGATTGGTTTAGTTATTTAAATCTGTTTCTAGCTGGAATTCTATTGGGAGCCACCTATATCTACACTAAGAATTTATGGTTTCCAATAGCCTTACATTTTAGCTGGAATTTTTTTCAAACCTTATTCGGATTTAATGTAAGCGGTCAGCAATTTTATTCGTTAATAGAATTTAAAATAACCGATAAAAACATGCTAAACGGGGGCGATTTTGGATTTGAAGGCTCCATATTTTCAATAGCAGCACAAGTGTTATTAATAGCTTCTGTTTTTGTTTATTACGAGCGCATAAAGCCTAAAAAAATTCAGATTTAATGCCTTTTACATTTTGAATTTATATCAAAACGATACGCCTGAACATTTGTTCAAGTAAAATAAATTTAGAATTTAAGTTGTGTAGTAGTGTTGTTATTCAGCAACAACAAGATCCAAATCTTTAACCAGCAACCAAGCGTCTTCGTTCTGGGTTTTTCTAACCTCACGTAAAACGGTTAAAGCTTCTTCGCCAGTTTCGTAACTACCGTAAACCACTTCGTTTAAACCGTATTTGTTAACCCCAATACTTCTGGCATTAAATCCTTTGGCTTTTAATTCTTCAATAATTTGAGCACAATTATCTTCTACTCTAAAAGCACCAGCTACCACATGGTAATTACCAGATTGCTTCGTTACATTTAGGGTAATAGCGGGCAAGGTATTTAAATTAAAAGTAGCTTGTTGTATTTTGGCATCCAGTTGTTGCGTGGCTACTTTTCGAGCTATTTGATTGTGTTGCTCAATTTGGTCGATATAGTATTTAGACGATACTAAACCACCCAAGGATAAGGCTATTAACCCAACAGCAGCATATTTTAAATACGGTCTAGATTTGCGTTTTTCTGGTGTAATGGTAAGCGGAATTACCTTTTCAATAGCTTCAACGTTTTGTTTGTAAACTTCACGCGAAACTGCTGGCGACACAAATTGTGTTAAACCAAACGAATCTGTTAAATAATTGAGCTGATAATTAGGTTCGAATAAAATATTGCCTTCAGAGTTAAAAACAATATCTCCAATATTTTTAAACGTAACCGTTTCACCTTGTGTTAAATACGATTTTATGGTATTTACACGTTTTGCAATTTTTTCGTTAGCAACTTCAAACGGTATTTTTTCCACATCGGCAATGTAATGCGCCAACAAGCCATCATTTTTTTGAATTTGCTCGTTAAACGACACCGTTTTTTTTGGTGGATAAAATGTATTAGTGCCATCTTCAATAGTTGCAGACGCACGTTGTGTTAAAAATGCACCAAATTCGGGAATGGTAACACACTCATATCTATAGAGTAAATCGCTGATGTAGGTTTCTAATTGCATAATAACAAAGTTAAAAAATTAAACTTGTAGATAAAATTTAGGTAGAAGTATTTATTAACAGTGTAAAAATTCTTTTCTTGCAGCTTCTAAATCAAATGTATACAATGACCGAACACGATTTGCTTTATACTTTAGCACTACAACACGTGCCAAATATAGGCGATATTACTGCTAAAAAACTGATTGCACACTGCGGTTCTGCCGAAGCGGTGTTAAAAGAAAAGAAGCAAAATCTATTAAAAATTGATGGCATTGGAAGCGTTATTTTAGGAGAACTAAACGGCACCCAGCATTTAGTTGAAGCCGAAAAAGAACTGGGCTTTATAAAAGAAAACGACATCAAGGTTTTTTATTTTGAAGACGAGCATTATCCTGAAAAACTAAAGCATTGTATTGATGGCCCCATAGTGTTATTTCAGTCGGGAAACGTCAATTTAAAAAAGCAACGTATTATTAGTATTGTTGGTACTAGAAAGATTACCAGCAGTGGCATCGCTTTTTGTGAAGATCTGATTGAAAAACTAGCCGTTTTTAATCCAGTTATTGTTTCTGGGTTTGCTTATGGTACCGATATTACGGCGCATAAAGCAGCTTTAAAACATAATTTGCAAACCGTAGCATGTTTAGCACACGGACTCAATCAAATTTATCCTGCCGTTCATAAAAAGTACATGGTAGATATGGAAAAAAATGGGGGCTTTTTCACCGATTTTTGGAGTAGCGATAAATTTGATAAAAACAATTTTTTAAAGCGCAACCGGGTTATTGCTGGTTTAAGTGAAGCAACCATAGTTATAGAATCTGCCGAAAAGGGCGGAAGTTTAGTAACTGCCGATATCGCTAATTCGTACAACCGCGATGTATTTGCGGTTCCGGGGAGAACCACCGATTCGCAAAGTATAGGTTGCAATAATTTAATAAAACACCAAAAGGCACATATGCTAACTACCGCTTTAGATGTGCCTTATATTTTAAATTGGAAACTCGAAGATGATAAAAAACCAGTCATTCAAAAGCAGTTGTTTGTTGAATTGGATGACACTGAAAAAACAATTTATAACTACCTAAAAGAAAACGATACACAACAATTAGACACGATTGCCATAAATTGTAATCTGCCTATTTTTAAAATAGCCAGTGTGTTGTTAAATATGGAATTAAAAGGCGTGGTACGACCGTTGCCAGGGAAATTATTTGAAATCATCTAAAATTCCTGCGAAAGCAGTAATCTTGTATTCGAATCTTAAATTAAGGATGAACTAATGCGATTGATGTTTTATCGTCAGTTTTACGAGATTCCTGCTTTCGCAGGAATTAATAGCCAACTTTTTCTCTAACTCGCTTTAAAACCTCATCGGCTACCAATTTAGCTTTTTCGGCACCTAATGCTAAAGCTTTATCAACTTCTTCAAGGTTGTTCATATAATAATTGTAACGCTCGCGTTGGGTTGCAAATTTTTCAACAATTAATTCAAACAACGCTTGTTTTGCGTGTCCGTAACCATAATTGCCGTTTTCGTAATTGGCTTTCATGGTGTCAATTTGAGATTCTGATGCCAATAAACTATAAATAGCAAAGCAGTTACAAGTACTCCAATCTTTTGGGTCTTCAAGTGGTGTGCTATCGGTTTCAATAGACATGATTTGCTTACGCAACTTTTTATCATCTAAAAACAGATTGATGGTATTATCGCGACTTTTACTCATTTTTTCGCCATCGGTTCCAGGAATAAGCATAATGTTTTCTTCTACTTTGCCTTCTGGCAACACAAAAACATCGCCCATTTTCGCATGAAAACGAGAGGCTACATCGCGCGTCATTTCAATATGTTGCAACTGGTCTTTTCCTACCGGAATTATTTCGGCATCATACATTAAAATATCGGCAGCCATAAGCATTGGGTAGGTAAATAAACCTGCATTAACATCTTCTAATCTGTCAGCTTTATCTTTAAAACTATGCGCTAATGTTAAACGTTGATATGGAAAGAAACAGCTTAAATACCAAGACAATTCGGTTACCTGCGGAATATCACTCTGTCTGTAAAACACCGTTTTTTCAATATCCAACCCGAAAGCCAACCAAGCAGCCGCTACAGAATAGGTATTCTGCCTTAGCGTTTCAGCATCTTTAATAAGGGTTAAGGTGTGCAAATTGGCGATAAATAAAAACGAATCGTTTTTAGGGTCGTTCGCCATTTTTATTGCAGGCATTAATGCGCCTAATATGTTTCCTAAATGTGGTGTTCCTGTACTTTGTATGCCTGTAAGTATTCTTGCCATAATATTACCTGCGAAAGCAGGTATCTGTTTAAGAGTTTAACGAAAGCGCAAAGGTAATTTTTTTAATAGAATTGCTCAATACAATTATGTATTTTTGGTCTCGATGAAGTTTTTTAAATATCCTTTCTGGATTTTGTATCGCATTTGGTTCTATATTCTTGTAGGATTGCCAATACTCATACTGTTTCCAATATTATTAATTTCCATTTCTAAGGAATCCTGGTATCCTTACTTTTTTAAAATTGCCCGTCTTTGGGCTAAATTTATTTTATTGGGTATGGGTTTTCGTTGGAAAATTGAACGCGAACAAACCCCCGAAAATACTAAAAGTTATATGTTTATTGCCAACCACACCTCTATGGCAGATATTATGCTCATGTTGGTTTCGGTTAAAAACCCGTTTGTATTTGTTGGAAAGAAGGAATTGGCTAACATTCCGTTATTCGGATTCTTTTATAAACGCACCTGTATTTTGGTGGATAGAAATTCAGCTAAAAGCAGACAAGCCGTTTTTTTAAGAGCGCAAAAACGTTTAAAATCGGGGTTGAGTATTTGTATTTTTCCTGAAGGGGGCGTGCCAGAAGAGCATATTGAATTAGACGATTTTAAAGATGGCGCTTTCAGGTTAGCAATTAATCATCAAATACCCATTGTGCCCATTACCTTTGGGGATAATAAAAAACGACTGTCGTATACTTTTTTTAGTGGCGGTCCGGGAATCATGCGGGTAAAGATTCATAAATTTATATCTACTGAAGGATTAACTATTAAAGATACTAAGGCTTTAAATAAGGCATCAAAGGAGATAATTCTTAAACAATTACGCACTTACAATACATAAAAAAAACGGCTCTGGGGAGAACCGTTTTTCATTGAAATTGATTTCCGAAGGTAATGGAAATCAACATCCAAGTCTAACCAAAAACCTAGAATTTTATAGCAAATCCGGTATAAACGCCTATAAAATAGGGTTTAAAATCGCCAGATGTATTGTTAAATGTGTTAATTTGATATTTAAACATCGGCTCTATATTCAAGTCTATTTTCTTAGAAACCTGATAGTTTAAGCCCAAACCAAAATTTGCACTGTAGCTAACATTATTAATATTATTGGCTTCACCTAAATAGGTTTTTGAACCGCCTTCGGCTTCAGAATATATTTTATTTTCATTTAAAAAGAACGAACTAAAACCACCAATTACATTAACACCAATTTTTTTACTTACTAGAGCATATTCTATTTCTAAAGGAATTTCTATGTAACCAAAAGCCTGATTAATAGAGGTATTCATGGTTTCGAAACTGCTAGGGGCAGCATTAAAATTTTCGCCACTAATTATCGAAATATTGTCAGACGCCAAAGTACTGGAACTGGCATCGATATTTCTTAAGGCTTTGGTGCTTGCGCTTACACCAGCCGATTGATATACAATAACATTATTGGTATTATACCCTAAATTTACTTTATTAATACCAGAGCGCACTTTAAGTTTATCGTTAACTGCGTAACTGGCATTAATACCATAACTCATGTTAAATTCTCCCGTTTTAGAATTGTTGCTAAACTGTGCATCTATAGAAGAGCCTTCGCCCAAAGTATTAAAATAAACCGGTGCCGCATTTGGGGCAATTCGCCATTTGTTGCTGCTTTTTTCGTCTGCTATTTTTTCTTCAGATTTATCTAAAGCTTCTTCAATGGTGAGCAGGTTTTTATTGGGGGTTTCTTTTTTAACTTCCGCGATAGCCTTAGTTTCTTTTGAAGCGTTATTTAGTATTACTTGGGTTTTTTCGGAAGCATTCGATGGTTTTTTATTTTGAATAGCGTCTTGTGCTTGCTTCGGATTATTGGAAGCTATCCCATTATTATTTGATGTGTTTTTTTCTTCGGAATTGGAAGCTAAGGCATTATTGTTTTTTAGGTTGCTTAGACTGTTTGCCGTGTTTGATTTTTTATTTGAAGCGCGATTTGAATTGTTTTCACTATCATTTTTATTAGTTGCTGAAGCACTTCCGGCGATTGAAGTTTCAGCAGAATGAGTTGAATTAGTTGATGATGCTTCTGTACTATTAGATTTATCCGTGTTAGTTTCTGTTGAATTATTGTTTTCAACCGCTATTTTTATGTCGTTTGATTCCTTAGAACTTCGGGTTTGATGCTCTTCGGTGTCAACAACATTAATAGGATGCGTTTCATTCGATTTGTTAAAATAAACACCACCTATGGTAAGCATAAGTAATAATACGGCTGCTACACCTGCGTAGCGCCACCAAAGCGGAATTACACGACGTTTTTTCTTGTCTTTGTTAAGTTCTGCTTCAATGTTTTCCCAAACAGCATCGCTAGGAGCTGCTTCAAAATCTTTGAAGCGCTCTTGAAATATCCTGTCTATATGTTTTTTATCTCCCATTATAAGGATTGTAAATTTTCATTTTGTTGATATTGTACTATGGTTTGTTTCAAAATCTGTCTGGCACGTGCTAAATTAGATTTTGAAGTACCAATGTTAATATCCAGCATTTCTGCAATATCTTTATGCGAATAGCCATCTAGCACATACAGGTTAAAAACCAATCGGTATCTATCTGGCAACTCCTGAATTATTTTTAATAGATAATCGATTGATAATGCATCTTCCTCAGCTTCTATGTCAACTTCTTCAATATTATTTTCGTTTACAATATCAAAAACCTTTTGGTTTCGGTATTGTTGTAACACGGTGTTTATAGTAACGCGCTTTAACCAACCTTCAAACGATCCTTTATTTTTATATTGATCTATTTTTTTAAAAATTGTTAAAAAAGCGTCTTGCAAATTATCTTCCGCTTCGGCATAGTTACGCGAATACTTTAAACACACAGAGAACAACTTACTCGAAAAGAGTTTGTACAATTCACTTTGCGCTTTAGTATCATTAATTTTACAATTTTCTATGAGTTGATTTAAACTCAAATTAAACACGTATTAATTAACACTTAAACTTATTCTGTTACAGGTACTTCAATAATTAAGTATTGATCGTCTCCATTAGCATCTTCTCCCTGCCAAAACTTAAAAATATACGAGCCATTGCCTGTAACCATAAAGTTAAAAGTAGTTTCTTCTAAAACATTATCCAAAGTTTTGCAATTATCATTTTCGTAAACAATGGTTATTGGGGCAACCGTACGCTCATTTAGGTTTTTTGCATAATATAAATTGTGTAAATAATGGCAAGTAGATGGTCGTGAATAGGTAATGGTAATAGGGTAGGTTTCTCCTAATGTAAATTCGTCAGGAATATCGACGCTCTCCACTGGTAAAATTTCAAAGCTATAATCATCATAATCTGAGCTACAAGAAAAGCATAAAATTAAAGCTAAACTTAGGGCAAGTAACTTTTTCATAACAACTAAATTTAATATTAATTACATGTTTGTTATAAACAAGATGCGTAAGTGCTTAAATGGTTGCGTATTAAAATAAAAAAATCCCGATTTATCGGGATTTTTTAAATTTATTCTTCGCCTGCAGAAGCGGCTTTGGCTATTTTTCTAACCTTGGCTTCTAGTTCATCCATAAGTTCTGGATTGTCTTTTATAAGTGCTTTTACGGCGTCGCGTCCTTGGCCTAATTTAGTTTCTTCATAACTAAACCAGGAGCCGCTTTTTTTAACGATTTCGTTTTCAACAGCGATGTCTAAAATTTCACCCACCTTACTAATACCTTCACCGTACATAATATCAAATTCGGCTGTTTTAAAAGGTGGCGCTACTTTGTTTTTAACCACTTTTACACGGGTTTTATTACCCGAAACACTGCCGTCGGTTTCTTTTATTTGCGTAGAACGACGAATGTCTAATCTAACCGAAGCATAAAATTTTAATGCGTTACCACCTGTTGTAGTTTCCGGGTTACCGAACATAACACCAATTTTTTCGCGTAACTGGTTAATAAAAATTACAGTACAATTTGTTTTACTAATAGAACCTGTAAGTTTTCTTAAAGCCTGAGACATTAAACGTGCATGTAAACCCATTTTAGAGTCGCCCATTTCGCCTTCAATTTCGCTTTTTGGTGTTAGGGCTGCTACAGAATCGATTACCACAATATCAATAGCGCCCGAGCGAATTAAGTTATCGGTAATTTCTAATGCTTGTTCCCCATTATCTGGTTGCGAGATGATTAAATTTTCTAAATCTACACCTAATTTTTCAGCATAAAATCTATCAAAAGCATGTTCTGCATCAATAAACGCTGCAATGCCGCCAGCTTTTTGCGCTTCAGCAATAGCATGTAAGGTTAGTGTGGTTTTACCAGAAGATTCTGGACCATAAATTTCAATAACACGTCCACGAGGATACCCGCCAACGCCTAAAGCGATGTCTAATCCAAGCGAACCCGAAGAAATCGCATCTACATCAACAACCGCTTGGTCGCTCATTTTCATTACGGTACCTTTTCCGTATGCTTTGTCTAATTTATCTAATGTTAGTTTTAGTGCTTTTAATTTTGCTTCTTTATCGCTGCTCATTTTTAATTTTTTTTCTGAAGTAATGGATGCTAAAATACTATAACTTTTGTCATCTTACAATTTTATAACGCAACCTTTATGAACATTTTGCATCTACCTTGTAGTAGTGGGAAGATATTGCTATGAAATACGCTATTTTCATTAAAATGATGATGGCGAAGTACATCTGATGATACCTGTTATAATCGGATGACATTATCTTAAGAATGCGTTTATTGCAGACTAACTCAAACTATTCTTTTAAAGCACTTATTATACAATAGGTGCTTTTTTTGTGTTTAGATGCTTCAGTTTTTTTAAAAATTGTACTTTTGCCGCTTAAAATATTCTTTAACCTTAAAACATTAGTATAGCATGCAACTGTACAATAAATTAAGTGCGAAAGAAAGAGCAGATTTAATCGACCAAGCAGGAAAAAGTCGATTAACACTTTCTTTTTATCAATATGCCAAAATTGGCAATCCACAAATTTTAAGAGACCACCTGTTTCTTACCTGGAACGCGTTAGACGTTTTAGGTAGAATTTATGTGGCTCACGAAGGCATTAACGCCCAACTTTCGTTACCAGCCGACCGTTTTAACGAATTTAAAACCCATTTAGACAGCATCGATTTTTTAAAAGATATTCGATTAAATATTGCTGTGGAACAGGATAATAAATCGTTTTTAAAGCTGAAAATAAAAGTACGCGACAAAATTGTAGCCGATGGATTAAACGATGATACTTTTGATGTAACCAACAAAGGAATTCATTTAAAAGCGGAAGAATTCAATCAATTTATTGAAGATGAAAACACCGTTTTGGTTGATATGCGTAACCATTACGAAAGTGAAATAGGTCATTTTAAAAATGCCGTAACACCCGATGTTGATACTTTTAGAGAATCTTTAGATATTATTGAAGCCGATTTAAAAGACCACAAAGAAGATAAAAATTTGGTAATGTATTGCACCGGCGGCATTCGTTGCGAAAAAGCGAGTGCGTATTTTAAACATAAAGGGTTTAAAAATGTATTTCAGCTGGAAGGTGGCATTATTGAGTACACCAGACAGGTAAACGAGCAACATTTAGAAAATAAATTTTTAGGTAAAAACTTTGTGTTCGATGAACGTAGAGCCGAAAAAATAAGCGACGATATCATTGCCAGTTGTCACCAATGTGGCGAACCATTCGACGTGCATACCAACTGTGCTAATCAGGCCTGCCATTTGTTATTTATTCAGTGCCCGAAATGTAAAGAAGCCATGGAAAATTGCTGCTCTACAACCTGCATGGAAATTAACAGATTGCCCTACGAGGAACAAAAGGAACTGAGAAAAGGACAAGGTAATAGTAACGACATTTTTAAAAAAGGACGTGCAGAACACCTTACCCATAAAAAAGATTTAAGAAATATTTTTGATCATTTTCAAAAACAACAACATTAAGATTATGCAGAAAATTGAATTAATGGCTCCGGCAGGGAATTTCGAATCTTTGCAAGCAGCTCTAGATAATGGCGCCGATTCTGTTTATTTTGGAGTCGAGCAACTAAATATGCGTGCTCGTGCTTCCATAAATTTTACGTTAGAAGATTTACCCGAAATATCACAACGTTGTAAAGCTAAAAATGTTAGAACCTATTTAACACTTAACACCATTATTTACGACCACGATTTATCAATCGTAAAAACCTTAATCAATAAAGCTAAAGAAGCCGATATCACTGCGGTTATTGCTATGGATCAGGCCGTAATTATGGCAGCGCGTGAGGTTGGTATGGAAGTGCATATTTCTACGCAAATAAACATCACCAATATAGAAACGGTTAAGTTTTACGCCCTATTTGCCGATACTATGGTGTTGAGCAGGGAGTTAAGTTTGAGACAAGTAAAAAAGATAACCGAGCAAATTGAAAAAGATCAAATAAAAGGCCCATCGGGGAAATTGATTGAAATCGAAATTTTTGGTCATGGGGCTTTGTGTATGGCAGTTTCTGGTAAATGTTATATGAGTTTACATGCCTATAATTCATCGGCAAACCGCGGTGCTTGTAAACAAAATTGCAGAAAGAAATATACGGTTATCGAACAGGAAACTGGTTTTGAAATGGAGCTTGATAACGAATACATCATGTCTCCTAAAGATTTATGCACCATCGATATTTTAGATCAAGTTGTTGATGCAGGCATAACTGTTTTAAAAATTGAAGGTCGAGGAAGAGCTCCCGAATATGTTGCCAAAGTTATTTCGTGTTATCGTGCGGCCATTGATAGTTTAGAAAACAACACTTACGATAAAGAAAAAGTGATTTCTTGGATGCAAGAACTCGAAAAAGTCTACAATCGTGGTTTCTGGAATGGCTATTATTTGGGTCAGAAATTAGGCGAGTGGAGTAATGGTTCCGGATCTCATGCCACCCAAAAGAAAGTGTATATTGGTAAAGGCACCCACTTTTTTCCAAAACCACAGATAGGTGAGTTTAAAATTGAAGCCTTCGATATTACTATTGGCGACACCATTTTAATAACAGGCCCAACCACAGGTGCTAAAGAAATTGAAGTGAGCGACATGATGGTAAACGACCAAAAACTAAGCAAAGGTACTAAGGGCGATTTAGTAACCATTCCGTTAGGTTTCAGAATTAGACCATCAGACAAGTTGTATAAAATTGTAGAAAATAAAGTGGAGGCTTAATGGTAGTAATCACCTTGCAACGCAATAAATGTATTGGGTGTAATTATTGTGTAGAATTAGCACCAAAGCAATTTCAAATGTCTAAAAAAGATGGAAAATCGGTTTTGCTTCATTCCAAAGACAAAAAGGGTTTTTTTACCTTAAAATCAAACGAACACGAGATTTTAGAGGCCTGCGAAAACGCTTCAAAAGCATGTCCGGTAAAAATAATTTCTGTTAAATTAGTATAAAATAAGATTAAAGAATCGCAATTATAGAATAGATTTAATGATAATTCAGCATCTATTTTAAAGTAAGCATAATAATCTTATCTTTACCTCGAGAAGTTTTTTTGAAATTTTATTTCACATAACCTCTCAAATTGTGATTCTCGCGAAAGCGGGATTCTTAAAAATATTTATGAACCTCCATTCGTAATAATTTAATTATTAACGAATTCAATATATAAAAACTTATGGCTTGTAACAGTTGTTCAACTGGTAAAGACGGTCAACCTAAAGGATGTAAAAATAACGGCACTTGTGGTACCGATAGTTGTAATAAACTAACGGTATTCGATTGGTTAGCCAACATGTCACTTCCTAATGGCGAAAAACCGTTTAATTGGGTTGAAGTCCGTTTTAAAAATGGTAGAAAAGAATACTATCACAATACCGAAAATTTAACATTAAGTATTGGCGATGTAGTGGCAACACAGGCACAATCTGGTCATGATATTGGTATGGTTACCCTTACGGGGGAATTGGTGCGTGTTCAAATGAAACGCAAAAATATTTCTGAAACTCCCGATGAAATTCTAAAAATTTACCGAAAAGCAAGTCAGAAAGATATTGATATTTGGAGTGATGCCCGCGACAAAGAGGAGCCTATGAAAGTGCGCGCGCGTCAATTTGCCATCGATTTAAAGTTGCAAATGAAAATTTCTGATATTGAATTTCAGGGCGATGCCAGTAAAGCAACTTTTTATTACACTGCCGAAGAACGAGTTGATTTTAGAGAACTTATAAAAGTATTTGCACGCGAGTTTAGAACCCGTATCGAAATGAAACAAGTAGGATTTCGTCAAGAAGCCTCCAGACTTGGCGGTATTGGATCTTGCGGACGCGAATTGTGTTGTTCTACCTGGTTAACAGATTTTCGTTCGGTAAGTACCTCGGCAGCGCGCTACCAGCAGTTATCGCTCAATCCTCAAAAATTGGCGGGACAATGTGGTAAGTTAAAATGCTGTTTAAACTACGAATTAGATAGTTATTTAGATGCTTTAAAAAGTTTCCCAAAAACAGATGTTAAATTAGTAACCGAAAAAGGTACAGCCGTTTGTCAAAAAACGGATATTTTTAAAGGACATCTATGGTATGCTTACGAAGGCGAATGGGCTAATTGGCACAGAATTACAACCGATCAAGCCAACGAGATAATAGGGCTAAACAAAAAAAATCAGAAAGTTGTTAGCTTAGAAGAATACGCGTTAGAAGTTATTGAAGACCCGAAAAAGGAGTTTGAAAACGTAGTAGGTCAAGATAGTTTAACACGTTTCGATAGTCCAAAACCAAATAAAAAACGTAAAAACAATAGGCGTAATAAGAATAATCAAGGAGCTAAAAACACCGCGCCAGACAATACCAATACCAACCAAAACCAAGCCCCTAAAAAAAGTGGCAATAGAAAAAAGAAGAACAGAAACAAACCTCAAAATACTAAGAATGCTCAGAAATAGTGCGCCATTATTTTTAATAATGCTATTTTTTGTGTTTACATCCTGCGACCCAAATCGCGTGTACGATGTTTACAAGCCGGTTCCAAATAGTTGGAATAAAGATTCTATTGTGAGCTTTAAAATTAAACCTCCAGACTCTACAAATGCGTATAATTTGTTCGTTAATTTAAGAAACACCAATGCTTATAAATATAACAACTTGTTTTTAATAGTAGAAATGGATTTTCCGCACGGAAAAAGAATTAAAGATACTTTAGAGTATAAAATGGCAGACCCAACAGGCAAGCTTCTAGGTACCGGAGTTACCGATACCAAAGAGAATAAATTGTGGTATAAAGAAAATGTTGTTTTTAAAGAAAAAGGGGAGTATGTGGTTAAAATACAACACGCCATGCGCGAAAATGGCAAAGTAAAAGGAGTAGAGAATTTAGAAGGCATTACAGATGTAGGTTTTAGAATTGAAAAACCTGTAAAACAATAAAACATTAATTTTAAAAATAAGCCAGTTAAGCTATGGCCGCAAAAAAACAAGCAAAGGTAACGCAAGACTTTTCGAAATATGTTCGTTGGTTTTGGATAACATTCGTAGGAGGTATTCTATTTGTAATATTGTTATTTTTATTAGCCTCTTGGGGGGTTTTTGGTGAAATGCCAGATCACACCGTATTAGAAAATCCTAAAACCAATTTGGCTACCGAGATCATTTCTTCAGACGGAAAAACTTTAGGTAAATTTTATTTAAATGATAATAGAACCCCGGTAAGTTACGAGGAACTACCTCAAAATTTAATTGATGCTTTATTGGCAACAGAAGATGCCCGTTTTCACGAACATTCTGGTATTGATGCTTTCGGAACCTTAAGAGCTATTGTAAAGTTAGGCGGCGGCGGTGGCGCAAGTACCATTTCGCAACAATTGGCTAAACAATTGTTTCATGGCGAAGGGTCTAAAAACAAAATAGGTAGAATGACGCAGAAAATAAAAGAATGGATAATCGCTATCCGTTTAGAGCGTCAGTACACCAAAGAAGAAATTATAGCGCAGTACTGTAATATTTACGATTTTGGAAATAATGCCGATGGTATTCGTAGTGCTTCCAGAATTTATTTTGGTAAAGAACCTAAAGATTTAGCTTTAAAAGAATCTGCTTTGTTAGTCGGGATGTTTAAAAATTCATCTTTATACAATCCGCGACCTAATAAAAACCCCGTTGGTTCTAAAAACAGACGCAATGTGGTATTGGCGCAAATGGAAAAGTACGACTATATAACCGAAGAGGTAAAAGATTCACTTCAAAAAACAGAATTAGATTTAAATTATAGTCCCGAATCGCATCGCGAAGGTATTGCAACGTATTTTAGAACTTACTTAGATGGTTTTATGAAAGATTGGATAAAAAACAATCCGAAACCAGATGGTACGAAATGGAATTTGTATAACGACGGACTTAAAGTCTACACCACCATAGATTCTAGAATGCAGTTGTATGCAGAAAATGCGGTACAAGAACACATGGCACGCTTACAGGCCGAATTTTTTAAACAGAATACGCCTAAAAGAAATAGTACAGCTCCTTTTTTAGATTTATCTACAGAAGAGATTAATACCTTGTTAAAAAACGCCATGAAGCAATCGGAGCGTTGGAGAAAACTTAAATACGATTTAGGGAAATCGAACAAAGAAATTGAGGCCTCGTTTTATAAAGCTATCCCAATGTCCATATTTGCTTGGAGAAATGGAAAAGCTACCGAGATAGATACCATAATGAAACCAATTGATTCTATACGCTACTATAAAACATTTTTGCGTACCGGAATGATGGCAATGGAGCCTCAAACAGGCCATGTAAAAGCATGGGTTGGTGGTATTAATTACCGCCACTTTCAATACGATATGGTCAAGCAAGGGAAACGTCAGGTAGGTTCCACATTTAAACCGTTTGTATATTCGGCAGCTATAGATCAATTGCATTATTCGCCATGCGATGTATTTCCCGACACACCTTTTTGTATCGAGGCAAATAAATATGGAAATCCCGAAGATTGGTGTCCTAAAAACTCTGGAGGCGATTACGGTGGCACAAGAACATTAAAAGATGCGTTGGCAAATTCAGTTAACACCATTACAGCAAGATTAATGGATAAAGTAGGTCCGCAACCAGTAATAGATTTAGTTAAAAAATTAGGCGTAGAGTCTAATATCCCTGCAGTACCATCAATCGCTTTAGGAACGCCAGATTTAAGCGTTTACGAAATGGTAGGCGCCTATGCGGCATTCGCCAATAAAGGGGTTTATACCAAACCCGTTATGGTTACTACTATCGAAGATAAAAACGGTACAGTTTTATATCAGTTCAAACCAGAAACACGCGATGTTTTAGGTGAAGAAACGGCCTATGTTACGGTAAAACTGTTAGAAGGGGTTACTCAATATGGATCTGGAGCCCGTTTGCGAAGAACCGGACCACCAGATCAGTTTTATAAAGATATCATAACAGGATATCCTTACGGATTTACAAACCCAATTGCAGGAAAAACAGGAACCACACAGAATCAAAGTGATGGTTGGTTTATGGGCATGGTGCCTAATTTAGTAACTGGTGTTTGGGTTGGAGCCGAAGACAGGTCTGTGCATTTTAGATCGATTTTATATGGCCAAGGTGCATCTATGGCATTACCTATTTGGGGTGTTTTTATGAAAAGTTGTTATGAGGACAAAACCTTAGATGTCTCAACAGCCAATTTCGAACCACCAAAGAACCTTTCTATTAACGTAGACTGTTCTAAAGGCGATGGCAATTATGTAAATGGTGAGAATTCAGGAAAAACCCCCGATGATTTAAATTTTTAAAGAATTCTATTCTTGTAAATTACTAAATCCTTACCTGAAAATTTATTTTTCCGGGTAACCCACAGCGTTTGTTTAATTTTTCGATAACTTGCGAAAATTTTTATAAAAAAAGTTGCTTTTTCCTATTTTTTTTTAAAGTTTGTATTACTTTAAACAAAGTTTTGTTACGGTCTATACAAAATGATGTTTAAACTAAATTAAAGTGTACATTTTTAACGAGCGCTCGTTTTTATTTACCTCCTAAGTAGTAATATAATAGAGTAATATACAGACATAGACTCTCTGTATTTTTATAGACCAACTCCATAGACCAACATTTTTTTTTACATAGACTGCGTAGACCAAAAAAACGGGTATGTAATTAATATGCCGTACAACCTTGGCAACGTAATATGTTTTTTTAAACGTATTAGGTTGGCTGTGTATTGTTATTATTTTTTAAAAGGCAAAGCACAAAAGGAATTAAAAGGATTATAAAAAAAACTATCAATTTTAATTACAAGACAATTTATGAAACATAAAATTATACAAGCACTAAAGAATTGGATATACATCTTTACAGCCATGGCTTTCATTTATAACTGTAGTAACGAGCAGTTTACTCCTGCTATAACGGAAAAGCAACCAACATTAATAAAAAGTCAAGAATACATAAGTTTGCAAAGTATACCAGCAAACGTTTTAAGTACGGTAAGTACCTTCAATGGTTTTGAAAACTCAAAACTATCCAAATCTGCAAACACCATAAGTATCGATTGGAATAAAATTCTAAAAATAGTAGATACACTTAATAACACCACCTATTCTGTTAGGTTTAAATTTATAAACGATCCCTCAAGTGTGTTTTACAATTTAATTTTAGTACAAAGTGGCAAGAAAGCAAAAGAACCATTTATATTAAAATACAGTGTAAAAAACCTAGAAGCCATAACAAATGGAAATCAAATAAATTTTTCTAAATTTAATGGCACCATAGAAAATTATAGTTATCAAAGTTTTATGAATGCCATAAACAGTACTCAAGTATTTAGCAAAACACAAGAAGGTTCTTATAATGCATTAGGAGAGCCATGTAGTACAACAGTATTTAGTGGTAGCCCATCAGGTGGTGGTGGTTCTACGGGCGTTGCAAACCCATTTGATGATACCTTAACAGGAAACCCTTATGGTAGCGTGTATCCACCTGTTGTAGGTTTAAATGATATAAGTAGTTGCACTTATACTATGTCTGCGGGGCATATACCTGGTGGAAGCCAAACGCCAACTTGGTATATTTATATTAACTGTGGTACTAATGGAGGGTCTTATGAAGGAAATATGGAAGAAATGGATTCAAAAACCACAAACACTACTACCTGTGCAGATGTAACAGGTGTTATTGGTGTAAACCCAAACGAGGCGTGCGGCGATGGATATGTGTTTGATTATGAATTGAATACGTGTGTGGTAGATGATAAAATAATTAATGAGCTTACTGGTAAGGCGGATTGTGTCTATGATAAACTTATCAGATCTGCTATTACTAATCACAATCTTATTACAGATACTTTTCTTTTTTTTGGAACTGGTAATCCTTTTAATAATAATTTAATATATAAATCTGAAGATAATCTTGTTAATGAAAAAGGAGAGATGTTGTTGGGTAAATTCGAAAAAATTGGTAGTAATTACATTATTACCTTAAATAATAATCAAATAAATAATAGGTCACCACTTGAAATTGCTACTACCATTTTACATGAATCTATACATGCGCTTCTTCGAAATCAGTATATAAATGCTCATGATTCTTTTGTGACTTTGTTTGGAGAATATATGAAAAAAAGAACAGGTTCTAATAATGTTACTCATGCAATTATGAGGGAATATTATATTCCTGCTATTGCAAATGCTCTTAAACATTTTGACAACAATAAAGAGAATAATTTGTTTTATGAAAATTTAGCATGGGAAGGTTTACATCAATTTCTATCGATATCAGAGAAAAATCAAATATTAGAAACAATACAACAAGTTAGGAATAGAGGATTAAATTGTAATTAAATGAAATTAGTTTTTAAAAAAATATTCTTTTTGGTCATATTTAGTGGAATTATATTGACAATTTTGAATTTAACAACGTTTAAAAATATGTTTTTTAGCGATAAAGTATATGTTTTATTCGATAACAAAATTGATATGGAAAGGATTATAAATTGGGAAGTATATTCTGACATGTTTCCTAAAAATTTTAATCCAAAAAAAGTCAATGTTGACATTACTGAATTATTAAAACTTAACCAAAAACAAAAATTTCAGTTTGATAGCATAATTAATCTTTATTATAAATATCCTCAAAAAACCATAAAAGTTAATAATGGAATTAAAGATTATAGCATTTCTATTGATACTAATTTTTTGGTTGGATTTAAGGTTCTAAATAAAAAGAAAATTAAAAAATCGAAAGTTAAAGATTTAAATTTTATTTCAATAGATTCCGTTATTCAATTAATTCCAGACGTTCATAATGGTCAAATAAAAAAGATAGAATTCTATATCGTTGATAAGGAAAAAGATAATATAATAATACACCATGTAAATCCTTATATTATAGAATATAACTAGTCATACTAAGATTATGTTTAAAGAACCTTTAATTTTAAAATACAGATTCAAAAATCAAAGAAAGTAATCAATAAATTATTTTAAATTTAGTTGCACCATCGAAAATTATAGTTTCCAAAGTTTTATGAATGCCATAAACAGTACTCAAGTATTTAGCAAAACACAAGAGGGTTCTTATAATGCCTTAGGAGAGCCATGTAGTACAACAGTATTTAGTGGCGGCCCATCTGGAGGTGGTGGTTCTACGGGCGTTGCAAACCCATTTGATGACACCTTAACAGGAAACCCTTATGGTAGCGTGTATCCACCTGTTGTAGGGTTAAATGATATAAGTAGTTGCACATATACTATGTCTGCGGGGCATATACCTGGTGGAAGCCAAACGCCAACTTGGTATATTTATATTAACTGTGGTACTAATGGAGGGTCTTATGAAGGAAATATGGAAGAAATGGATTCAAAAACCACAAACACTTCTACCTGTGCAGAGGTAACAGGTGTTATTGGTGTAAACCCAAACGAGGCGTGCGGTGATGGATATGTATTTGATTATGAATTGAATACGTGTGTGGTAGATGATAAAATTGATGCTTCAGGTCTTACAGGAAAAGCAGAATGTGTTTATACTAAAATGGTTGACAACAACAATAACATCAATTGGATTTTAGAGAATTTCCAAGACAGGGACAAACCTTCTCAATTCAATTTAATTTTTCAAATGTCTACCACGTTGGGAGATAAAACAAATGCATCAACTGCCACCCCTTTACAAAGTGGTATACCAAATACTTTTGTCATTAATATAAATCAAAATCGGGCGGAAAATATAAACACCTCTTTAACTGTAGCTAGAACTATAATACACGAAGGCATTCATGCAAGACTATGGGAGTTTGCTTATCGCAATGGAGGAACCGTCAGTCAAAGTGATTTTCCAGGTGTATATGAATTCATGAGAACATATGGCAAAAATTGGGATCATGAACAAATGGCTGCCTACTATAGAGAAACTATAGCCGCTGGATTAAAACAATTTGATAATGGACAACATACAGACGAATATTATAATGCTCTAGCGTGGGAGGGTCTTTCTGAAATAGAGGATGCAAATAATAGTCATGCGCTAATATATACACAAGCATGGCAAAAATTAATGATAGCTGAACAACAAAAAGTTTTACAAATTATAACAGATGAAAAGGCAAATGGGAGCAAAGAATGTGAGTAAGATAATTTTACCTTTAGTGTTATTTATTATTACAACTGTGGTTTTTGGTCAAAGAAAAGAATATCTTTTATTCGACAAAGATAAAGACAGTATAATAACAATCGGAAACATTAAATATTTTAAAATAGATAACAACCTTTTTAATATAAATAAATATAATACAATTGATACAGTAAATTTTAAGGAAATTGATACAGCTAAATTTACTACGGTAGAGGAACTTTGGATTAAAGGAAAACAAATTCATGATTCAATTATTAAAGCAGGAAATAAAGTAAAAAAAATAAAAGTAATTGAATCATACAATCAAATTTTTGATTTCATATATGTATTAGAAAAGAAAAGTAATTGTAAATTTATAAGAACACGAGTCTGGTGGATAGATTATTAAAATGAGATACACAACAAAATATACAGATAAGGACTCACAGAAGTTTTCTAAAAAAAAAATAAAGATTCAATCTTAGAATAAATTAACAGTCTTTATGTAAACCGAAGTAATGGCATCAAAAACCACAAACACTACTACCTGTGCAGATGTAACAGGTGTTATTGGTGTAAACCCAAACGAGGCGTGCGGCGATGGATATGTATTTGATTATGAATTGAATACGTGTGTGGTAGATGATAAAATAATTAACAATCTTACCAACCCTTGTGCTAATTCCATTTTTACACAGCTTGATACTGAAATGCTCAAAAAGGACATCTTGAACAAGGTCATGAACACACCAAATGGTGTGCAACTAACCTTTGCAGAATCTATATTAAAGTTGTTCAATGATTCCGATACTTTTAATTTTACTATTCAAAATAACAATACTCTTGATGAAGGGAAAAACGCAAGTACAACTGGAGGGTACACTACTTTAAGTGACTCATATTTAAGAGGCGCGACTCAACTTTCAATTGCAAGAACCATTATTCATGAAATGGTTCATGCCTATTTAAATGTAAAATATTCCAACTTTATTGCATTAAACGATTGGAGTTTTAAAGACGCGATGGATAAATATGCTAAAGATAATGGAATTACAGATATTAACTCCAATGAGTTTCATCATGATTATATGGGACAGTATGTTGATGCTATGGCAATTTCACTTGCAAATTGGGATGGACAATATGGTACAGGAGGTATTTATGTTAAAGACTCAAATGGTAATAACTTATTAGATTCTAATAAAGAACCTATGTTTGATTGGGAATATTATAGAAGTATGGCATTTGCTGGTCTTAATTATAAAGATTCTAATGGAAATTTAGTAGAAACAGAATCTTTTAAGACTTTAGTTCCAAATCAATCAGATAGAGATAAAATAAAAAACATAGTAATAAATGAACAAGATGGAAAATCTAATGCAAAAGGCACAAAATGTAATTAATGTATTTATATATATTTTGGTTTTGACACTTTGTAACAATTTATATGCTCAGACTAATCTTAATGGCACTTTCTGTATAGATTATGCAATTAAGGATTATGGAGAATGTTTAAACTTTAAAAATGATAGCATATTCATTCATAGGTATGGTGGAGATATGGGCACAGAAGGATATGGTAAGGGAGAATACAGTATTATAGGTAATAAATTAATTTTAAATTACAATAAATCAGAACCTTTAAATTTAGGATATCATACCTCAAAAATATGGACAAATAGTAAAGATTCTATTAACGTAAATTTTAAATTCTTCGATTTTGATAGCACACCACTACCTGCTGTAAATATAATATATAAAGACAGCTTGTCCAAATATGGTTATAGTGGTGTTGCTGCAAACGAAAAAGGGATAGCTGTGTTTAAATTAAAAAGAGATAGGACTAATTTACAGTTTAAAATCTCTAATCTTGGCTTTAGACAATATGAGTTTAGTATAGACAAAAATTACAACTATTCTATTTCTGTTTTTCTGCAAAAAGATGGTAGCGGACTGCCAATACTAAACCAGATAGACACTTTGGTTATAAATAAAAAAAGACCTAAATATTTTGTGGTTAAAAATAAAAATGGTTCGCAGACAACTTGGAAGAAGTTAGATGAATAAATACCAACCACAACACGGTATAAAAAAATAGCAATTAAGAGCTGAATTAAAGGTTTAATTAAGATGGTTCTATGGCATCAAAACCCACAAACACTACTACCTGTGCAGATGTAACAGGTGTTATTGGTGTAAACCCAAACGAGGCGTGCGGTGATGGATATGTATTTGATTATGAATTGAATACGTGTGTGGTGGATTGCCAAATTATTAACAATCTTACTGGTAAGGCAGATTGTGTTTACGGCAAATTAGAAAGCAATTCATTATTAGTAAAAACTGTAGAGAAATTTAAAGGTAAAACCCCTGTAAATTTAATTATAAATCAAAAATCAAATTTAAGACAAGATGATTATGACACAAATAGTAATTTAGTGCATGCGAAAACATATTATGGCGATTCATATAATATTACTATTACTTTAAACACAGAACAGGTAAATAACAGACCTTCATTAGCTGTAGCTCGCACCATTTTACATGAAGCTATACATGCTGACATTTACAGAAAAATAAAAACAACTAGTGGTTTGACATATATTAATAACTAATGGAAACTTCCTGATGGTTCTCGGGCTAATTTCCCTTCACTCTTTGATGCCTATAATGAAGACCCAAATAACCCAGACCATAATTATATGGCAAAATATTATAGAGAAGCATTAGAATATGGTATGAAAGAATATGCTAAGTCTATAGGTGAAACCCATTCAGACCAATTTTATACAGATATGGCTTGGAATGGTTTACTTGAAACAAAAGCTTGGGAAACTCAATATGCCGACCCAGTATATGCAAACAAGGAAAAGAACAGAATTATAAACGTAATTGTAAATTATGAAAAATCAAAAAACAATGAATGCGAATAAATTTTTAATAATATTTTTTATTTTTCAATCTATTTTATCTTTTTCACAAAAAAAAAATAATGCCTTTTTTATATGTAAATATGATGATAAAGACTATTATATCGCTGGTAATTTTGAAAATAATAGAGAGTATATTACTATTTATAATAGAGAAGAATATGAATACCATCAAAAAAAGGTAAAAGAAGCTAAAGATAAAGGAGAGTATTATTTTGACCCAGCAAGCGGAAGAGATAATCTTAATTTAAAAGTTTCAAAATTAACTTTTGAAATAATTTCAAAAGAAAAAAAATTATTATCAAAATATGAAATCAAAAAATTAAATTTGGTGGATTACAACTGGATTTTAAAAAATAGTTGGAAAAAAATAGCTAAGCAACCCTGCGATTTTAAAGATATTTATTTTTTAAATGAAATTGAAAATGAAAATTATGAATTATACAAAGTAGGAGTAACAATTAGTGCATATTAACTAATTCAAACTACAACATGGTATATAAAAAATAGCAGGTAAGAGCTTAATCAAAGGATTAATTAAGATGGTTCAATGGCATCAAAAAGCACAAACACTACTACCTGTGCAGATGTAACAGGTGTTATTGGTGTAAACCCAAACGAGGCGTGCGGTGATGGATATGTGTTTGATTATGAATTGAATACGTGTGTGGTAGATGATAAAATAATTAATGAGCTTACTGGTAAGGCGATGGCAATTACGTTACAGGCGAAAATTCTGGAAGTATTCCCGATGATTTAAATTTTTATTCCCGATGATTTAAATTTTTAAAGAATTCTATTCTTGTAAATTACTAAATCCTTACCTGAAAATTAATTTTTACGGGTAACCCACAGCGTTTGTTTAATTTTTCGATAACTTGCGAAAATTTTTATAAAAAAAGTTGCTTTTTCCTATTTTATTTTTTTTTAAGTTTGTATTACTTTAAACAAAGTTTTGTTACGGTCTATACAAAATGATGTTTAAAGTAAATTAAAGTGTACATTTTTAACGAGCGCTCGTTTTTTATTGGCTCCCTAAGTAATAAATAATAGTGAAAAGATACAGATTTAGACTACCTGTATTTATAATAGACCAAAATTAGTATAGACCTTTTCAATTTAGACTGTATAGACCAAAAAACACAGGTGTTATTGAATATACAGTAAACCCAAAGTAACTGCATTGGTTTTAAAAAACCCTAAAAGTCACCTTGTACCCTTGTGCTTAAAAACCAAACCCAATGTACTGTATCATTTATTAACAAAATTATTATTAACAGCATGAAAACATTAACCTTATTTTTCTTAATTGTATTTGTAACAACCTTAACCACTAATGCCCAAATAACTGAAGGCAATTGGATGGTGGGGGGGACTGGAAATTTTTCTTCTTATGAAAGTAAATACAAAAGCAATGACAATGAAATTTCAAACAAAGGGTTAGGTATTAGTCTATCCCCAAATATTGGTTACTTTTTAGCCAATAAATTTGTTGCTGGTGCAAGTTTGACTATTGGTTACACCAAACCTAAAGGTTTTGATAATAGTTTTGGCTACGGTATAGGGCCTTACGCTAGATATTATTTTTTAAGAGAAGATAAGCAAATAAATCTTTTTTCAGAAGTAAATTACAACTTTGAAGAAACGAAATCAGGTAATAACAAATCACGATATCAAGGTTATGGTTTAAAAGCTGGCTCTGTAATATTTTTCAATAGCAGTGTTGGCCTAGAAATATCGCTTGATTATAATTCTTCAAAGTTGATACCAAATAATTCTGATAGTTCAACTTACAATAATCTTCAAATAGGTTTAGGTTTTCAGATACATTTAGAAAAATAAAATAATTTTTAAATATTCAGAAAATCATGAAAAAAATAATATTAATCGGCCTTATGTTATTGTGTAAAATAACCTACGGGCAAGTGAATGTTTCAATTACAAACATGCAATATATTAACGGCACTCCCATAAGCAATTGCGGTACAATAGATTTTGGAACAAATCCAACAGTGAGGGTACAATTTACAATTAATTTGAGTAAGCAATCAACTCAGGTTGTAGGAAGAAGTAACCTGTACGTTTACACTGTTGGCTCATCGGGTTCTCTTATTGAAAAAAAGAATGAAATTGTATAAGAAGATTGTCTCATAAGATTATTAAGAAATAAGGAAACGCCATAGTTATAAAACGTTTCTATTAACGTAGACTGTTCTAAAGGCGATGGCAATTATGTAAATGGTGAGAATTCAGGAAAAACCCCCGATGATTTAAATTTTTAAAAGTCATAAGTATAGAAAATAGTAAAGCCATTCATTTTAGAATGGCTTTTTTATTTTGTATTTTTAGGAAACTAAAAATTAGCGTAATGATTAATAAAAAATTAGCGAATGTTGAAGAAGCTTTAATGGGCGTAAAAGATAATATGACACTCATGCTCGGTGGTTTTGGTTTAAGTGGTATTCCCGAAAATGCGATAGCACAATTAGTAAAATCTGGGGTAAGAGGGTTAACCTGTATCTCAAACAATGCGGGCGTAGATGATTTTGGGTTGGGATTACTGTTACAAAAGCATCAAATAAAAAAAATGATTTCGTCTTATGTGGGCGAAAACGACGAATTTGAGCGCCAGATGCTAACAGGCGAGTTAGATGTGGAGTTAATTCCTCAAGGCACCTTAGCCGAACGTTGTAGAGCTGCACAAGCGGGTTTTCCAGCGTTCTATACACCAGCAGGATTTGGTACCGAGGTGGCCGAAGGAAAAGAAACCCGTGAGTTTGATGGTAAAATGTATGTTCTAGAACATGCCTTTAAAGCAGATTTCGCATTTGTTAAGGCTTGGAAAGGTGATGCCGCAGGTAATTTAATTTTTAAAGGAACCGCGCGAAACTTTAACCCTAACATGTGTGGTGCCGCTAAGATTACGGTAGCTGAGGTTGAAGAATTAGTGCCGTTAGGTGATTTAGACCCAAATCAAATTCATATTCCAGGAATATTTGTACAGCGCATTTTTCAAGGTGCGCATTATGAAAAACGTATTGAGCAACGAACGGTAAGAGCTAGAAATTAGTCAATTTTATAATTATGCGATTTGAAAATGCGAAATGATTCGGATAATTTAATAGTTAGGTTGACATTTGAACTGGCACTGGACGTCGTTTCATTTTCTGAAAAAATTAGAGCTGGAAATCGGTTTGAAATGGCCTCTCAAATATTTAGAAGCGGAACATCGATTGGCGCTAATATTCGAGAAGCTCAAAATGCTGAAAGTAAAAGAGATTTTATTCATAAATTTAAAATTGCTGCCAAAGAAGCAGATGAATTGGAGTATTGGTTAAAACTTTGTAAAGCATCCGAACACTATCCAAACCCTGATGAAAAATTATTAAATGATTTAAAATCTGTCATTCTCATAGTATCTAAAATAATCTCAACTAGTAAAAAGCCATAATTAGCTAATTTTCAAATCATCTCATTAAAAAATTACAATATGTTAGACAAAGTAGGAATCGCTAAGCGCATAGCAAAGGAAGTAAAAGATGGCTATTATGTGAATTTAGGCATAGGCATACCCACATTAGTGGCCAATTATGTGCGGAATGATATTGAAGTAGAATTTCAAAGTGAGAATGGTGTTTTGGGCATGGGACCTTTTCCATTTGAAGGCGAAGAAGATGCCGATGTTATTAATGCTGGCAAACAAACGATTACAACCCTACCAGGTGCGAGTTTTTTTGATTCGGCCATGAGTTTTTCTATGATTAGAGGAAAGCATATAGATTTAACAATCTTAGGAGCCATGGAAGTGGCAGAAAACGGCGACATTGCCAATTGGAAAATACCAGGACGCATGGTTAAAGGTATGGGTGGCGCGATGGATTTAGTAGCCAGTGCCGAAAACATTATTGTAGCCATGATGCATACCAATAAGGCTGGAGAATCTAAATTACTTAAACGCTGTACACTGCCTTTAACGGGTGTTGGATGCGTAAAAAAGATAGTAACCAATCTGGCAGTTCTAGAAGTAACCGATAAAGGATTTAAATTATTAGAACGGGCTCCAGGCGTTTCGGTAGAAGATGTTAAAAACGCAACGGAAGGCACTTTAATTATTGAAGGCGATATTCCAGAAATGAGTATCTAAGAACAATTAAACATTGTCGAAAAATATTACATAATAATTTAAATGTTAAAATTAGATGTATTTTAACGATTTTTTATGTTTTTTGGTCGGTATATTGAAAATAATTAGCATCTTAGTACTACCCAAAGAAACCAAACAAAATAAATAGATTTCCCCAAATCTACCATAAACTTTACGCTTATGAATTTTGCAACAAATCTACCTGAACAACCTACATTTACCGAGAGTAAATTTAAAGAAACGCTTAAAGCGAATTTAAGATTTATTAAAAGTTTACTTTATTTAACGAAGAAGTTATTTATGCTATAATCCTTTGGGGATAGCATCAATAAGTTTTTTAGTATAGACTGTTTTGGGCGATGCGTATATTATATCCGCATCGTCCAATTCTTCTATTTTTCCTTTATTCATTACCAGCAATTGATCACTCATATATTTTACCACGGCTAAATCGTGCGATATAAAAATATAAGTAAATCCAAAAGTTTCTTTAAGTGTATTCAAAAGGTTTAAAACCTGCGCCTGAACCGAAATATCTAATGCCGAAACCGATTCGTCGCAAACTATAAGTTTAGGTTGTAAAGCAATAGTTCTGGCAATTCCTATACGTTGCCGCTGTCCTCCAGAAAACTCATGCGGATAACGGTTAAAGTAATCTTCAGAGAGTCCTACTTTGTTTAAAATTTCGATGGTTTTTTCTTTGCGCTCTTCATCATTTTTATATAGTTTATGAACTATCATCGGTTCCATAATAGCTTCGCCCACAGGAATTCTAGGGTTTAATGAAGAGTATGGGTCTTGAAAAATAATTTGAATCTCCTTCCGAAGTTTTTTAATCTCTGTATTAGAAAGCTTGGTAATATCAACACCATTATACAATATTTGTCCTGCTGTGGCTTTGTCTAGTTGAAGGATGGCGTTTCCTAAAGTGGATTTTCCGCACCCCGATTCGCCTACCAACCCTAAAGTTTCTCCTTCATATAATTTAAAACTTACATTGTTTACCGCTTTAAAAGATTGCGGTTTTGTAAACCAGCTAGATTTTGAAATATACTCCTTTTCAACATTTATAACTTCTAATAAAGGTGGTTTGCTGTAAAGTATTTTGTGTTTTTCTTGGCGCGCTTCTGGGGTTATAATATCGCTTTTCGTGATATTATTTAAATAATCATTAATGGTTGGAAGTGTTTTTAGTCGCGTGTTTAAAGAGGGTCTCGAATTAATAAGCGCCTTGGTATAAACATGCTCGGGCGTTTTAAAAATGGTTGAAACCTTGCCTTGTTCAACAATTTCCCCTTTGTACATAACTAAAACACGGTCGGCTATTTCTGATATTAACGACAAATCGTGGGTAATAAAAATAACACTCATCTGGGTTTCAACTTGTAAATCTTTTAACAGTTGAATGATGTTTTTTTGAACTGTCACGTCCAGCGCAGTTGTAGGTTCGTCGGCAATTAAAATATCGGGTTTACAGCTAATAGCCATAGCAATCATAACCCGTTGCTTTTGGCCACCAGAAATTTCGTGAGGATAGGCATTATAAACACGCTCTGGATCGGGAAGTTTTACTTTTTCAAAAAGCAAAATGGTTTCTGCCTTGGCTGCTTGTTTAGATAACTGTGTATGTTGTAATAGAATTTCTTGAACTTGTTTTCCGCAGGTCATAGACGGATTTAAAGAACTCATAGGTTCTTGAAAAATCATCGCTATTTTTTTGCCGCGTATTTGTTGAAATGCTTTTGATGAAAGCCTTGTTAAATCGGTTTGGTTATAAACGATGTTGCCCGAGGTAATTTTAGAAATTTTCTTTGGAAGTAAGCCTAAAATAGCGAGCGAAGACACAGATTTACCAGAACCCGATTCGCCTACAATACCTAATATTTCATTTTGATTTAAATGATAGGTAATGTTACGTATAACGGCAGTTTCTACTTTCTGAGAAAAGAAACTGATAGATAAATTTTCTATTTGAAGTATTTTGTTATTTGGCATGAGTAAATATAACGACTTTCTCAATTTAAAAAATACTCTAATTTTATTTTAATTTGAAAAAAAACCGTAGGAAACCTGTCAGTGAGCCTAAATTTATTTCCTTACCACTAAGGTGATATCTACTCTTCTGGCTTCTTGCTCTGTGTTTGCTTTATAGTCTATGCCATAATACATCGATAAAATTCTTGTTGGATGAACGCCTTTCGATATTAAAACCTGTTTAACAGATTCTGCACGTCGCATCGATAAATTTTGATTGTAAATAGCGCTGCCTTTTTTACTTGCAAATCCTTTTAATAGCACATCAATATTATCGTGTTCTTTTAAAATGGACACTAAATCATTTAGGCTATCACTTTGATTCTCTGCAATGGTGGTCGCGTTGTTTTCAAAATAAAGTTGTGTTTTAAAGGAACCATATTTTTTTAAAAGTAACAAGTAATTTGATGTTGCTGTTTTGCTTAAGTCGAGTTCCTTTTGTAAGGCATTAAGTTTTTCTTTAATACGGTTTAAATTTTCTAAATACACATCGGTTTGTGGTGCTGCGGTTTGAGTTTTGCTTAATTGTTTATATAAAGAATCTAATTGCGCCTGAAGCATTTGTTTATAGGCCTCATGATCTTTGTCGTTTGAAATAGCTATGGGTACAGTTTTAACCGTGGGTTTTACGCTAGAAGTAATTTTAGAAGCCTTTTGTTTTTCCTGCTTGTCTAAAAGTTTTTTCATGTCGTCAATTTTATATTGTAAAACATCCAAATTCTGTTTTAAATACACATTATTATTGGCAGGAGCCGACGTTATTTTGTTTTTAGAATTTAGTGTTTTAAGCACCGTTTCTAAACTATCTATTTCTCTGTTTAAAGATGTAACACCCAAATTTAAAGTCACCGAGTCTTTTATTGCTTGTTGGCTTGCAATAGTATTTTGTAAACTCAATTTTTTTTGTTTTGCTTCTACAATTCTAACAATAATAGAATTTAAGTCGTTTTCAGAGAGTCGTATAACACTTTTGGTTATAGAATCGTTTTGCGCACTAATCGCCATCGAAGACAGGCCAATTATAAATAATAAATGCTTATACACGGTCTTATGGTTTAATTAATTAAGAGACTATATACTTAAGACTTAGGAAATTAAATTTAGTCACTTTTTTTATGATGTGTGACTTTTTTTAAAAGTTTCAGTCCAAATATATAGAGTAAGCTATTAAACAATTAATTATCCATTATATGAAAACAAAACTAATTACATTAAGCATTCTCCTACTATCAATTGTAAGTTGTACTTCCGGAGATAAAAAAGCAGATCAATCGTTCACAAACGAAGCAACGCAAACCAGCACTAATTTAGTAACTGCCGAAAAAAGCAAAGATTCCATTAATTTCTTTAGCTCGAAATTAAACTTGCTAGGAGCAGAAAAAGACAGTAAAACAAAACTTGTTAATATGGTTTCTAAGCAAAGAGACTCGTTACAAGCGCTATTAACCCAGTTAGAAACGTCGGTTAAAGCAATAAACGACAAAAAATTAAATCCTGGTATCGCAGGCGTAAACAGTAAATTAGATCAGTTAAAAGGTCAAAAAGAAAATTTGCAGGAACAAATAGCATTACAAAAGAAAGAAGTGGCTTTAGCTACTAAAAAGATTGACATTTTAAATGAAGAAAAAGGGGTTTACTTAGAGCAAAAGAAAGCGCTTTACGATAAAGGCGCACCACCAGCTGCATTTAAAGTAGTTGATTCTCTTTTAAGCGGAATTAATTCTAGTATGCTAATTCAAAATGATGTTGTTAAAAACATTAATAGAAATGTGGCTGATGCCGAAGAGCAAATGATTAGAATCACTGGTCAAAGAGATGAATTGAGTAAAAAAATCAGAAACAATTATGACACGCAACTTATTTTAAGCGAATACAATGCTGATGAAAAAAATAGATTAGAAGCACAATTAGCTAAAGTGAATGAAAATTTAAACATGCTGTTAAATGAAGCTTCAAATTTAGATACAGATTATAAATTATTAGCATCCAAACTATCTAATTTAAACACCCCAGCGGTAGATTTAAACAATGGTGATGGTGCAGAAGCAGCTGAGAGTTCAGACACAGGAGAAAAATCAGGAAAAACATCGTTTGCTTTAATTGTAGTACTGGTACTAGGAGCAATTATGGTATTCTTTTATTTTGTTGGAAAAAGAAGAAAAACTAAAAACATTAAAAAATAAGAAAAATGGCAACAACTAAAACACCTATAGAAAATAAAGCAGAAGTTAAAAAACCTGCGACTACCAAAAAAACGGCTACTAAAAAAGCTTCAACTAAAGCAACTGCTGCCAAAAAAACGGCATCAAAAGCGACAGCCGCAAAGAAAAAAACAGCTAGTAAACCCGTTGAAAAAATTGTAGAAACACCCAAACAAAAAAAGGGATTCTTTAAAACGTTGCTAGAAAATGTTGCAGAAAAATTAGAAGATGTTACCGAAAATGTAGCTGAAGGCGCAACTTTTGTAACAGAGAAAGTTAAAGAAACTACTGCTAAAGCATACGTAGCGGGCTCAGAATTGGTTGAGGAAGCCAATGAGAAGATTCATCAATTTACAGATAAACAATCTTTACTTAAGGAAAAGAATAGAATTGAAGACGCTCAAGCTAATTTAACTTCAAAATTTGGAGAAATTACCCTTCAGCATTATTTAAAAAACGAATCGTTACATAGAACTTTTTTAAATACTAAAGCGGTAAGCAATTTGGTATTAGAATATAAGGCCAACGAAAAGCTATTAATAGGCGTTGAAAAGGAATTAAAGAAACTAGAAAAATAAAACGACATGAGATACATTATTGTATACATTTATTTAGCGATTAATGTCTTTTTATTAATTCTAAATTGGAATTTGTTTTCGTCTTCCATTAACATTGATTTAGGGTTTGGCGTGTTTAATATGCCTCCATTAATTCTTTTACAAGTTATAGGGTTGCTGGCATTAATAGCTTTTGCGGTTCTGGACGGAATGAAAGATCTTAAAAGGGAAGTAAAAATTTCAGAACTTCAAAATACCATTTTAGGTTTGGAAAAAGACACGGTTATAAACGCACTTCAAAATAAGCTTAAATCTGCCAGTACACAAGCAAGTACACAAGCGGAGGTGAAACCAAAAAGCGATGTAGTTGACAAAAAGTGAATTACAAGTATTTTAAGATAATTTAATATGGTTACAAATGAAAAAATTAAAAATAATGATTTTGGTTCTTTTACTTGCTTGTCTAAAAGTTTCGGCGCAAGTAAAAGACATCAGTGTAACTTTTTCACCTGCATTAGAGTATACATTTTGGGATGATTATGCTGGATTAGAAGATGGTTTGTTATTAGGAGGAAAAGTTGGTTTTGGCTTTGGAGAATACATTGAGTTGCGTGCCACTTATATGCAGGCCTTAGATTTAAAAACCGATTTTTCAGATTTTGGTTTAGCCAATTATTCAAGCGATTTGTTCACCTCACGAGATGTGAAATTAACAAGAATTGGTGGTGAATTTAAAGCGAATTTCGGGACTAAAAGCATGTTGAATCCCTATTTTACTTTAGGTTCTGGGGTTCAAAATATTCAGTTAGAATCTCAGGATAAGCATGAGCAAATATTTGCTTCGGTTGGTTTAGGGGCTAAATTTAATATTGGAAAACGCACCGTTTTTGCCATAGAAGCTAAAAACACCGTATATAATTTTAATGCGGGGTCGCGTTTACTTACCGATGTCGATAAAACGACGTTTAGTGTTACCGATGCAGATTTTACAGATGAGCAATTAAGTAACTGGTCTGCTATGGCGTCGTTACAATTTTACTTAGGCGGACGTGAACCGGGTACCTTGACAGAACTGGATAGAGCATATTTAAAAAGTTTTTCTAGTGGATTTAGCGGTATTCGCTTGGTCTTAGAACCAGGTTTGGCTAACATAAAATTCGACGACAACTCTAATTTTAGAGATGCGTGGATGTTGGGTGGTTATCTTGGTTTCGACTTTACCGATTATATCGGGGTAAGAGGATTTTATTATCAGGCTACAAAAAACGAGGAAATCTCTACCGATTTTGAGGATCTGAATATGTATGGCGGTGAGTTTAGAGCACGATTAAATCAGCCAAACGGCGTGGTGCCATTTATATCCTTAGGTGGTGGTTATTTAAACACCTCTAGCGATTATTTAGGCAAAAACGGCAATGTGGTTAGCGGAAGTTATTTTGCATCGGGCGGTGTAGGTTTAAATGTGCCGTTAGTTAAAGGCGTTATGGCCTATGGCAGTATTAAAGCTTTATTAACATCAAACACCAACGAAGAAGATCTTCAAACACCAGATCAAATTCAAACTCATATGATGTATGATTTCGGATTGAAAATGGTATTAGGTAAAAAGGCAGAATCTCCTAGAAATGTTTATAACGAAAATTTAAATACCGTGCTTTACGAGCAACAGCTGGCTAACGATGCTAAAATTTCGAATCTTAAAGCTGAATATAAGACCAAAATTGCACGTTTAGAGACCGATTTAAAAGAGGCGAAAGCCAATAATGATATCGAGAAAGCGGTTGAAATTTTAGAAGACAAAAAAGCAACCACCGAAGCACTTAAAGAAGTTGAAGCAGTACAGGTTGCAGCGACTAAAAAATCTGTGGAATCTAATAAACAAGCTACAGAAAAACAGGTAGTTGCTGAGAAGCAGGTTGCCGTTGTGAAGCAAGTAGAAGCGGAAAAGAAAATTGCAGGAGCCGATAACTTAGGTCCGGTTGCGGTAGTTAAAAAACAACAAGTAGTAGAACAGGAACCTTTGGTGCAAATGACGCCCTTAGAATTTGAAATGTTAATACAACGCATCTTAAATCAGGTGGAATATAATCAATCGGCACCAACAGATTTAAAATATCAACCGCAAGATAAGAAAGATGAGCAAATTCAATTTTTAAGACAGCGTGTTGAAGATTTAGAAAAAATGATTTTGCAAACTAACACTAACACTTTAAAATACAATTTAAAGGCTGGTGAAGTACAACCTTCAGTAGAAAGATATCCTAGTGATAACATGTCTCAACTAATTTTAAATAAATTAGATGAGTTGGATAGAAAAATTGAAAGTAATACCGAGAAAATTGAAAAATTACCATCTGAAAACAAAGCGGATAATGTTATTATAGCGCCAATTGAAGCGAAAGGCGAATTACTAGAGATGGAGAAAAATGCTGATTCGTTATCCACAGGAAATCTTCGTGAAGATGATGCTATACGTGATGTATCTAAACTTACTTATCGCGATGTTTCGGCCTTTGCAGGTATTATGTTTGGAAACGATACGATGCCAGTAGGTGGGGTTCGAGTTTATTTTGGAAATGAAACCTCTAAAATATTATTTGTTCCCGAAGTATTTTTTGCTGTATCAAATCCGGTTTCTTTCGGACTTTCCGGCAATGGAATTTTACCATTTAACATCAACAATTCGGTTGTTAAACCTTATGCTGGTGCTGGTATAGGATTTATAAATATAGAAGGGAATGCGAAAGTTAATGCAAACCTAATTATAGGAGCTGATACAAATCTATTAAATGGGAAATTGTTTGTAGATTTTACTACGCGTAATTTCTTTGATTATAATCAGATTGCTGTAGGGTATAAATTCAATTTATAAAAAAAGCAAAACTAAAACGAAAAACAGCTTGGGTATACTCAAGCTGTTTTTTTTATATATGAATAATTTCGTCGTCGGTTAAAAGCTCGTCACCACGCAATCTTAAAAATATTTGCGCCACGGCAATGGTGTCTTTTTCGCAGTAAATAATAATGCGGTCTATTTCATTGTCTTCATAATAAACCCGATATACTTCGCTACCGTCAATATCATCTTTTGGCGACGGAATCCCTAAAACATTGGTGAGTAATTTTAAAGAAGTATATGTTTTATAATCGCCAAATTTCCACAATTCTAAAGTATCTAAATGTGGAACTTCCCAAGGTTTTTTTCCGAAAAGGTTTAACTTATAAGGTAATTCAATATTGTTAATAATCATGCGTCGGGCAATGTATGGAAAGTCGAATTCTTTTCCATTGTGCGCACAAAGCAAATGTTTATTTTCACTAAAATGAGAAATCAATAAGTTTTTAAAATCTTTCAGAATTTTAACTTCTTCGCCATAAAAAGAGGTGACTCTAAAGTTTCTAATATCCCCTCGAAACGTAAAATACCCAACAGAAATACATACTATTTTTCCAAATTCGGCCCAAATACCTGCACGTTCATAAAACTCTTCTGCGCTTTCGTCGTCCTTTCTTTGGTATTTCGATTTGTGTTCCCATAAGGCTTGTTTGGTTTCATCCAAATCAGAAAAATGCTGAACCTCTGGTACAGTTTCAATATCTAAAAAAAGAATATTTTCGAGGTTTAATTTCGAAATCATTTTCCAAGCATTTTGTAGGCTTCATCAATATAAACAGAAATGTCTTGTGTGAAGGAACCTACTTCTTTGTTATTTCCTTTTGAATGTCCTAAGCGCACAATGATGATATTCTCATTCGGATCAACAATTACATATTGCCCTAAATGACCACGCATCATAAAAAACTGTCTCCCGTTATGCTCTTTTAACCACCAACCGTATCCGTATTGCGGACTTTCTTTAAATCGGGGTGTAATCGATTTTGCTACAAAAGCCGAGTCAATAATTTGTTTGCCATTCCATTTTCCGTGGTCTTTGTAAAGTTTTCCAAAACGCGCAAAATCTTTGGCATTACTGGCAATACAGCAATAGGCTTTTACTAAATCGTGACCTTCGCTATCTACTTGCCATAAGGTTTCATTTTCACAGCCTAAAGGTTTCCAGAAGCTTTCTTCTAGGTATTTGTATAGTTTTTTACCAGTTGCTTTTTCTATTACCATGGCAAGCATTTGGGTATCGCCACTAGAATATTTAAATGTTTGTCCTGGCTCTTCTTCAACTTTTAAACCCAGCATTACTTTTTCTAAATCGTCATCAAAATAGGCACGCGTCACAATAGATAATGGCGAATAATATTTTTCATCCCAGGTGGTTCCAGAGCACATACTCGATAAATCGCCCACAGTCATTTTAGCCGCCAGTCCCGTATTAAAGCTTGGTAAAAAATCGCTAACGGGTTGGTCTAAACTTTTAATATAACCTTCTTCAATAGCTTTAAACATCAAACCCGAAACATAACTTTTCGCCATAGAGAACGAATTGGTTTTAGAGTTTTCATCATAACCACCGTAGTAGTTTTCGAACCAAATACTATCGTTTTTAATAATTACATAGGCAATAGTGCCGTTTGATGTATTGATGGTATTTAGCGCGGTAGTTTCTGTAACCGAATTGTAATCTTTGTGATGTGGCCATGGTTGAGGTGTTCCATTTTTTACTTCTTGGTTATCGAATTCTTTATAATCGTCTAAATAAGCCGTAGAATAGCCTTTAAGATAAATGGTTCTTACAGCTTTAATTAAGTAATCGGTATCTGTAACATAAAGAGCAATAATGATTAAACCGAAAATAATAACGATCCATTTAAGGAGCTTTTTTAAGAATTTCATTTGTGTGCGTTTAGTTGAATTAAATATAGGAAAAATTTGATATATTTTAACTATTTGCAAACAAACTAAAAGAGTGAGGTTTGCTTAAACGGACTTTCATGTTCCAAGAGCCACTGTTTTCTGTGTAAACCACCAGCATAGCCAGTTAAACTACCATCGGTTCCTATAACTCTGTGACACGGAACGATTATCCACAGCGGATTTTTACCATTGGCATTGGCAACCGCACGAATTGCTTTTACATCGCCCAATTGTTTTGATAACTCTAAATAGGAAATGGTTTTTCCATAAGGAATTTGTTCCAGCTGTTTCCACACTTTCTTTTGAAAATCGGTACCTTCAGGATTTAATTTAAGGTCGAATTGTGTGCGAGTGCCTTCAAAATATTCGTTAAGCTGAATAACGCAATCTTCTAATACATCGGGGATGATATCTGTAATTTTTTCTTCAGATTCCCACGTTCGCGGGAAAGACAAACTATTTGATTCTCCTTCTGAGAGTTCTATTTTATTTAGCACAATTACCGAAGCAACACCATCTTCATCACCAACTATTTTGGTAAAACCTAAAGGCGATTTGATGATGCAGGTTTCCATTTATTTTTCCTGATTGTCGGTGTCGTCGTCTAAAATGCCTAATTTTTTTGCACGTGCTTCCCAACTTTTTCTGGCCGATAATTGAAGGTCTGAAACGTTATCACTTTCATCCATAATTTCTAAACCTAACAAAGTTTCAATAACATCTTCCATGGTAACCAAGCCACTTACAGAGCCGTATTTATCGACCACTAAAGCCATGTGGTTTCTTGTTTCCACTAATTGTTCGAATAATTTTGGAATGGGTAAATTCCTGTCTACAATAATAATGTTACGCTTTAATTCTGATAACATTTTTGAGCCATTATCTAACGCCATTTCTTTATAGATTTCGTCTTTAAGTACTAAACCTATAATATTGTCTTGTGTATCTGAATAAATTGGAATTCTAGAAAACCTAAGATTCATGTTCCGATTAAAAAAATCTTCGACAGTAGTGGTTTGATTTTCAATTTGCATCACCGTTCGAGGTGTCATTACATCTTTAGCAAAAATGTCTTTAAACGTTAGTAAATTCTTTATGATTTTGCTTTCATTTTCTTGAAAAACGCCTTCTTCATGAGCCATATCTGTCATTACTATAAAGCTTTCACGGTTTAGAATACTGCCATGTCCTTTGCCTCCAATGAGTTTTGTGGTTAATTGAAGTAACCATAAAACACCAGTATATTTTAATGGAAAAATTAATACCGATAAAGATACGGAAGTGAAATTTGCCAGTTTTTCCCAATAAACGGCACCAATGGTTTTTGGTATGATTTCTGAAGCCACTAAAATTAAAAAGGTCATGATTGCCGAAATAACACCGACTGTGTTAATGCCGAAAATCTCTATTTTGAATGGTAATTTTTCGGCTTCTATACCCACCATCATCGCACCAACGGTGTGGGCAATGGTGTTAAGTGTTAGGATGGCAATTAAAGGCTCGTCTACATTCTTTTTTAAACGTTCTAAGTTTAAGGCATAAATTTTTCCTTCTTGTTTTTTAATTTTTATAAATGTAGGCGTAATGCTAAGTAAAACTGCTTCAATAACAGAGCATAAAAAAGAAAAGAAAATAGATACTGTTGCCCAAATAAATAATGCACTCATTAATATGATTTTAGTTAAAGCGAATTTACGAAATCAATTTCACAATATCTTTAGCAAAATAGCTAGCAATTAAATCGGCTCCAGCACGTTTAAAAGCTGTAGTGGTTTCCATCATTATTTGATCGTGATTTAACCATCCTTTTTCGGCAGCAGCTTTTATCATAGCATATTCGCCAGAAACTTGGTATACAGCCACAGGAACATGAACCTCATTTTTAATGTCTCTTAGAATATCAAGATAAGAAAGTCCTGGTTTTACCATAACAATATCGGCGCCTTCGTCAATATCCATTTCGGTTTCTCTAATGGCTTCTAAACGGTTAGCACAATCCATTTGATAGGTTTTTTTGTCTTTAGGAATATCAACCATATCTACGGGTGCAGATTCTAGGGCATCACGAAATGGCCCGTAAAACGCCGAGGCATATTTGGCCGAATAACTCATGATGCCGGTATTGATAAACCCTTCGTCTTCTAAAGCTTCGCGAATGGTTAATATACGGCCATCCATCATATCGCTTGGTGCCACAAAATTAGCACCTGCTTTGGCATGCGACACGCTCATTTCAGCAAGAAAATTTCCGGTGCTATCGTTGACTATCATCCCATTTTCAATAATACCGTCGTGTCCGTAAATAGAGTATGGGTCGAGTGCCACATCGGTCATAACTAACATATCTGGGCACGCGTTTTTTACGGTTTTAATGGCGCGTTGCATCAATCCGTTTGGGTTTAACGCTTCCTTGCCTTTATTGTCTTTTAAATTATCTGGTACTTTTACAAACAGTAACACCGATTTTAAGCCCAACTTCCAAAGTTCTTTTACTTCATTTTCAAGTAAATCTAAGCTATAGCGAAAGTAATTTGGCATAGACGCTATTTCGTCTTTAATCCCTTTTCCTTCCACCACAAAAAGCGGTACTAAAAAGTCGTTTGGAGTAATAATGGTTTCTCTAACTAAACTTCTTATAGCTTCGTTGGTTCTTAATCGTCTGTTTCTTCTTAGTGGGTACATTTTATTTTTTATTTACTTAACCCTAAATAGGTCCAATGATTATTCTCTTTTATAAAAGCCGATTTTTCGTGAATCACTTCTACGTTTCCGTTTTCGTAAAAATACGCATTAAATGTTACTGTGCCCTCGGTGTCTGTTGGTTTTCCTTTTGAAGTTTCTAAAACTTCAAGTTTAATCCATTGTACCGATTTAGCCCATGCGACTATAGACTTTTTTTCTTTAATGGGTCGTGTTGAACTATGATGACTTTGCATTAAATAATCGCCATCTGCTTTTACAAATGCACTATATCTGGAACGCATTAATTGTTCTGCAGTTATAGCTAAATGAATGTCGTGATGAATTTTTTCGCAACATTCTGAATAAGGGTTTGTATTTCCGCAGTAACAATTCAAATTCATTATTTTTATACCTACAAGGTTTTTGAAACCTCGCAGGAGTTTTTTTTAGACCCAATCTACAGGTTTTTTTAATACTTCTATCAATTTTTCTTCTTCACTTCCTGGTTCGGGTTGATGGTCGTAAACCCATTGCACGTGTGGTGGTAAACTCATTAAAATACTCTCTATGCGCCCGTTGGTTTTTAACCCGAACAAAGTGCCTTTATCGTGTACTAAATTGAATTCTACGTAACGCCCACGTCGAATTTCTTGCCAGTCTCTTTGTGCTTTTGAAAATGGTAAATTTTTGCGTTTTTCAACAATAGGGACGTAGCCTTCCAGAAAGCTATTACCTACTTCGGTTACGAAATTATACCAGTTTTGCATTGTCATGGTTTCGGTGGCTTTACAGTAATCGAAAAACAGACCGCCAATGCCTCGGCCTTCGTTGCGGTGCGCATTGTAGAAATATTCGTCGCAGCGTTTCTTGTAGGTTTGGTAAAATTCGCTGTTATGCTTATCGCAAGCGGTTTTGCAAACTGTATGAAAATGAATAGCATCTTCTTCAAAGAGGTAATAGGGCGTTAAATCTTGTCCGCCACCAAACCACTGGTCTACAATAGTTCCGTTTGCATCATACATTTCAAAATAGCGCCAGTTAGCATGAACGGTTGGAACCATTGGGCTTTTAGGGTGAAGTACCAAACTTAGTCCGCAGGCAAAAAAGTCGGCATCCTCAACGCCAAAGTATTTTTGCATACTGTCTGGTAATTTGCCGTGAACGCCAGAAATATTTACGCCACCTTTTTCAAATACATCGCCATTTTCAATAACGCGGGTGCGACCACCACCGCCTTCTGGTCGTTCCCAAATGTCTTCTTTAAATTGTGCTTTTCCATCTACAGCTTCTAATTTTGAAGTGATAGTATCTTGAAGTTCGTGGATGTATTTAAAAAATTTATCTTTCATTGTGGATGGTTCTTTTAAATCTACAAGCTCTTTGAGACCTTGCAGGTAGGGCTCGGTAGTATTTGTATTTTCTAGACCTGCAAGGTTTTTAGAACCTTGTCGGTCTGAGTTATTTAAACTTAAAAAATCTTTGAGACCTTGCTGTTCGATTGCTTTAGCATTGACTTTTTGATGAACAAATTTAAAGTTTTCTATGTCTTCAAACAATATTAAGGATTCATTGTTTTTCAAAGGAGAAATAGATTTTTCGCCGTTTAATATTTTCGAATAAGATGAAAACGGGTAATTTTCAAACTCGAATATTTTGTGATTCGAAGGATTGGTATGAATATAAACGATGAGATTCTTTAAATAACTTTCATCTTTAAGTCGAATTCTTTTAAAATGTTTTTCAAATAAGCTACCAGTTCTGTTGAATCTTTTATTAAATGCTTTGGCATATGCATTGAATAAATTTGAAAATGCTTTTGTTGCTAGATCTTGACTACAATTGATGCGTACAGCCAAATGATAATGATTATCCATGAGACAAAAAGCGAAAATATCAACCTTGTTTGATAAATATTTTTCAATTAGCTGAAGGAAATATTGTTTGTTTTCATCATTCTTGAAAATAGGCTGACTATCAATCCCTCTGTTGTAGATGTGATAATAATACCCAGTTTCAAGTATTTCTAGTTTCATTTTTTGTTTTTAGTTTAAACCTACAAGGTCTTTGAGACCTTGCAGGTTGTATATAAAGCGGTCTTAATAGTTTTATGATTCTTGTTGTGGCTGCCGTATTTTAAGTGATAGTATCTTGAAGTTCGTGGATGTATTTAAAAAATTTATCTTTCATTAACCTGTTTTAATTGTATCGCTTTAACTGTATTAATAGAGGCCGCCGTAGTAGAAAGTGGTAACACCAAGATAGCACCAATTACCGGAATTAATAAAAACAACATGAATATGATGCCGTTGCCAATTGCTAATCCGCGGTGGTTACGCACAAATTGTATGCTTTCGTTGTATTTATAATGACGCTCTAGAGTATAATCCATATTCCCAAATCCAGCATAATAGGCTTGAACTAAAAAAAGTATAACTGTTGAAAATATACCGATTATAGGGATAAATCCTAGAAGTAAAATAGGAATGGTTAGTACTAATTCCATGCCTAAATTTCTAACATTTATTCTGATGCCTCGCAAAAGTTGATCGGTAAAAGAAGTGATTCTTTGTGAACGTGATTCGCCAACCAAATGAATTTCGATCTTCTCGCTTACCGGACTCATAAATGGCGCTGAAAGTGCCATAATGATGTGTTTGTAAAGAATAAGACCAAGAAGAACAATAAACAAGCCGCCAAGTATGTTACCAATGGTAGTAAAGGTTTCTTTTCCCCATTCCCAAACCCAAAGTTTCGAAATGTAAAAACCAATATTATCTGAAAGCACATAAGCCGATACACCAATTACGATGGCGATTACAAAACTTATAAGCATGGGTACAGCGAAATATTTCCAGAGTTTTAATTTTGAAATTAAATTAAAAGCACCAAAATATGCTTGGATTCCTAAGGCTATGTTTTTAATCATAATCCTCTCACTAGCCCTCTCCAAAGGAGAGGGGATTTGTTTTTAGGTTAAATTAATATTTCTTTAAAGTTTTAAACTTTTAGATTGTCATGATACCCGAAACAGTTTTCTCCCCTAGGGGGAGAATTAAAGAGGGGAATACTCTTTTACTGCATCTACAAAGGCTTTGGCATTGTCTAAAGGAATGTTAGGTAAAATACCATGACCTAGGTTAACAATGTATTTATCTTTGCCAAATTCGTTTATCATTTGGGTTACCATCTTCTTGATTTCGGCCGGAGGTGATAACAATCGAGCAGGATCGAAATTACCTTGAAGTGTTATGTTTCCGCCCGTTAAATAACGTGCATTTCGAGCAGAACATGTCCAGTCTATACCCAAAGCCGAGGCATTACTTTTTGCCATATCGCCAAGTGCGAACCAGCAGCCTTTACCAAACGCAATAACAGGCGCATCGTCTTTTAAGGCTTCGATAATTTGATTGATATATTGCCATGAAAATTCTTGATAATCGGTTGGCGATAACATGCCTCCCCAAGAATCGAAAATCTGAACGGCGTTACAGCCTGCTTTTACTTTTTCTTTTAGATAAGCAATAGTGGTATCGGTAATTTTTTGCAATAACAGGTGTGCTGCCACGGGGTTTGTAAAACAGAATTCTTTGGCTTTATCGAAGGTTTTACTGCCTTGACCTTGTACGCAATAGCACAAAATAGTCCATGGCGACCCTGCAAAACCTATTAGCGGAATTTCATCGTTTAATAATTCTTTAGTGGCTTTTATGGCCTGATAAACGTAGTCTAGCGCAACGGTAACATCTGGCACAATCACATTTTCTACATCTTTAGAAGTGCGAATTGGGTTTGGTAAATAGGGACCAAAATTTGGTTTCATTTGCACCTCGATATTCATGGCTTGTGGTATTACCAAAATATCGCTGAATAAAATAGCGGCATCCATTCCGTAACGTCTTATTGGCTGAACGGTAATTTCGCTGGCTATTTCTGGAGTTTGGCAGCGTGTAAAAAAATCGTACTGATCTCTTAATGCTATAAATTCAGGTAGGTAGCGACCTGCTTGACGCATCATCCAAACTGGTGGACGATTAACTGTTTCTCCTTTTAATGCTCTTAAAAATAAATCGTTTTTAATCATTTTATAAATTTTTATTTCTTAAATCGTACTCTTCTTCGCCCATGCAATATTTTTCGATATCTTTATTATTACCGAAAACAACTAAAATATCGCCGTCTAAAACGACTGTGTCTGGGGAAGTACGACCAATGGTTTCTTTTATTATGGTTTTTTTACCCATTAAATTCTTTTTTTCAATATTACGAATAATGGTGATTAATGTTAAACGGTATGTATCGATGGAATCTAATTCTTGTAATGTTTTTCCAAAAAAATCTTTTTTAGCTCTAACTTCCGAAATGGTATAATTATGATCTAGCTGATAGTTTTCTAAAGTAGATTTAAAGTTTATTTGTTTGGTAAGGCGGTCGGCCGAATCTTGTTCTGGGTGTACAATGCTATGAATTCCCATAGCTTCTAAAACGGTGTCATGTATTGGCGATAACGCCCTGCTTATAATTTTTGCATTACATAATTTTTTAATAATAGCGGTTGTAATTATGGCAGCACCTTCATTTTCACCAATAGCCACTATAACTTTATCGGCATCTTTTAAAGGAACTGCTTCGTAAGCAAGTTCGTTAGTTGAGTCCATACAAATGGCATGCGAAATTTTATCTTTCACAAGATTAATTTTGTCCATTTGTTTATCAATAGCTATAACTTCATTGCCAGTTTCAGTAAGACTTAATGATAAAGACATACCGAAATTCCCAAGGCCGAAAACAATTATTTTCATCTGTTTCTATTTATTGTTTTTTAATGGTCGGTTGAAATATTCATAAATCAGTTTCGTTGCGAGACAAAATTTAAGACATTCTTGTTTCAATTTTATGGTGATTAATTAGTTAATCAAAATATTTTCTTTTGGCAGTTCATAGAACTGATGGTTTATTTGTCGCATTAAGCCAATCATTAAATTCAGCATCCCAATTCTTCCTATAAACATTACGGCAATGAGCACATATTTACTAGCTTCAGTGAGTGTAGGCGTAAAATTTAAGCTTAAACCAACAGTACTGAAAGCCGAAAAACACTCAAAAACAACACTTAGCAACGGCGTATCTTTGGGTTCAAAAATTAATAATGCCATAATTGCTATGCCAATAACAATTAATGAAATGCTTAAAATAGCAAACGCCCGCGATGTTGATTCTGCCGAAAATCGTCTTCCAAATATTTCTATTCTGCTTTTTCCTCGTGCAATCGTATAAATATTTAAAGTTGCCAATGCAAAGGTACTGGTTTTTATACCACCACCGGTTGATGCTGGCGATGCCCCAACCCACATTAAAAAAATAACAAAAAGTAACGATGGAACCGTCATTTGCGAGTAGTCTATCACATTAAATCCTGCGGTTCTGGGGGTAACAGAGCCAAAGGCGGCATTGGTGAGCTTTCCAAATAAGGTTTTATGGTCTAGTAAGGTATTGTTGTATTCTGAAATGAATAGGAAAATCCATCCAGCAAAAAGCAAAATTATGGTTGTGTAGATTACTATTTTTGAGTTTAGCGTTACTATTGGAACCCGTTTATGAATTCTTTTTTGTTTGAAGAATTCTAAAACATATGTTTTTAAGTATTTGTAAAAATTGAATATAATATGATGCCCAAGACCACCAAAAACCACTAGAATCATTATAATCCATTGGAAAATATAATTAAAGCGAATGCTATTATCGAACAGACCAGCTGAAAATATTGAAAATCCTGCATTACAAAATGCCGAAATCGAGTGGAAAACCGAGAAAAATATTTTGTTATCTATAGATAAATTATTGGTAATTGTAAAATAGATAAAAATGGCTCCAATAATTTCGACAGCTAGTGTAAATACCACCACATTTAAGGCGACTCTAAAAACGTCTTTTAAACCTTCATGTGCCAGAAAATCTTTGGTGTTTAAGCCTTCTTTAAACGAGGAGCTTCCTCGAAAGAAAAAGGCAAAGAACGATGTAAATGTTAATATGCCAATACCACCCAGCTGCACAAGTACTAAAATGATAGATTGCCCAACCAATGTAAAGTCGTTGCTTGTGTCTACCACCGCTAAACCTGTAACGCATACAGCGCTTGTAGAGGTGAATAAGGCATTCACAAAACTTATTCCGTTAGGTGTTGCGCTAGGAAACATGAGTAAAAATGCACCTGCCAAGGCCAAAATTAAAAAGCTGCCTACAAAAACAATAGCAGGGTTAAAGTAAACATCGTAAATATGTCTTACTAAAACTAATAACCTTAAAAGGAAATACAGAATTAATCCGCCCTCAAGAATGGGTTTAATTTTTTGTAATATGTAATGATAGTCGTAGCCAAAATGAGAAATAGAAATAATGATGGAAATAATTAGTAGCGCAGAAATAATTACAATGTTAACTAAGGCTACTTTTTTAGTGTTTTTGTGTTTATATATAAAATATTTAAACACATTGAAAATCAATAATAAAACGGAAAGTATAAGTAAACCAGCAACATGAGGCGTGGTGAAATTTTCTGCAAAATCGTAACCAAAATCGAATACTATAAATGAAAGCACAATGATATCAAAAAAGCGATACACATAGTTGAGCAAAGATTCTCTTTTCATTATAATAAATTATTCAATTTATAGGATTATGAGTTGTTTTTTGCAAAATGAAGTCACTAACTATTTTTAACTAAAATTATAGAAAATATTTTAATGTATGTAGATATCAGGTTTAAATATAATGCTCATTCACTAACTCAATAACACTTTCAACTGTTGGAACTTTAGCAACCCTAACATCCTTAAAGTGTTTTTTAGCTTCTTGAGCGGTAGTTTCACCAATACAAAATGCAATAATTTCAGCTTTGTTTTTTTGAACGAAACTTTCAACGGTAGAAGGACTGTAAAACATCACGCTTTCAACCGAATCAGCTACTTTTATACCGTCATATTTTGTTTGATAAGCTTCTATTTCGGTAACCTTTATATTGTTTTTTTCTAAAATGCTTGGTAAATCGTCTAGCCTTAAATCACTACAGAAATAAGTAACCTCGCTACCTTCCATAAATTCTACCAGATATTCCGCCAGTTTTTTAGCATTGTTTTCAGCATGTTTTACTTTGCCAATTTTAGTTTCTACGAGTCGCTTGGTACGACGGCCAACGCAGTAAATATTTTTAAATTGAAGTTCTACCGCAGAATAATTTGTAATTAACGATTCTACAGCATTTTTACTCGTAATTACGACGTTTTGAATTTCATTTTTAAAGAAACGAGGATGAATTCTATTTAAACTTATTTTTATAAAATCGGCACTTTCAACAACTACTTTTTCATGAAATAACAATCGCTGGTCTTCGGTAAACGATTTGGTAGAATAAACATTGGTTTTTTTATTGGATTGTTTTATACTATCCATTAAGCGTTTGCCTCCGCGCTCAATCACAAAATTGGCGCAGAAATCGGCAATATCATGGTGCTCACCAAGTTTTTTAACCCGTGTAACATCAATTCTTTTAGAGCCGTCAACGCTTAATAATACGCCTTTAAAATTAACCTCTTCATTTTTTATGTAGGCAAGTGCGCCTATGGGTGCTGTACAACCACCTTCTAGTTTATTTAAAAACGTACGCTCAATCGTGGTACAGATTTCGGTTTCTTCGTGGTTTAATTCTTTGCAGGCATTAAGTACCTCTTCGTCTTCAGCTAAAGCAGTAATCATAATAGCGCCTTGGGCAGGAGCGGGAATCATCCAATCTAAATTAATAGCCTCTTCGGGTCTAATTCCAATTCTACCAATACCGGCAGCGGCAAAAATAGCACCATTCCAGTCTTCGTTATCGGCAAGTTTCTGCAAACGGGAATTCACATTGCCTCGTAAATCTACAATGGTATGCGTCGGGAATCGGTTTAACCATTGCGCACGTCTGCGCAAACTTCCGGTCGCAATGACTGCGTTTTTAGAGCCTAAAAATTCTTCATTATTTTTAAAAACCAAAGTATCGTTAACATTGCCACGTTTTAAAACGGCCGCTTGTACAATTCCTTTTGGTAATACTGTTGGAACATCTTTTAGCGAATGTACCGCAATATCAATATCATGGTTTAACATGGCAATATCTAAAGTGCGCGTAAATATGCCTGTTATTCCTAATTCGTATAAGGGTTTGTCTAAAACAATATCGCCTGTAGATTTTACAGGCACTAATTGTGTTTTATAACCTAATGTTTCGAGTTGACTTTGTACTATTTTGGCTTGCCATAGCGCTAATTCGCTATCGCGGGTACCAATTCTTATAATTTTAGACATGCGTGGTTGGTTCTAGCTGAAATACTTTTTTTATTAGTTCCAGACTTTCATCGGTAGAAATGCCATCATCTTTTAAATGATGTGCAAAATGATTAGTTATTTTTTGAATGATATTATTGCTAATTAATTCGGCCTGAGCTTCGTTAAAATCGGCATTTTTTTTACGTTGCGTTTCTAATTCGGCAACAGCAAAATCGTGCAGCTTATTTTTTAAAGCTTTAATGGTTGGGGCAAATTTCCTGGTTTCTAGCCAATCATTAAATTCGCCTTTTACTTCTTCAATGATAATTTCGGCTAAAGGAATATGCGTTTTTCTTTTTTCGAGAGTTTCATCGGTAATAGATGAAAGATGATCTAAATGAACTAAATGAACGTTTGATAATTCTTGAACATTATCATTTACGTTTTTCGGAATGGATAAATCAAGAATTAAAAGTGGTTTATGGGTTTGTATAATGTGCTTATCGATAGTTGGACGTTGTGCACCAGTAGCCACAATTAAAATATCGGCTTCATTAATCTCTTCCTGCAGATTGGCATATTCTTTAACTACCAGATTAAATTTTCCAGCAATTTGTTCTGCTTTGGTTTTAGTTCTGTTAATTAAGGTAATATGATTGTTTTTGGTGTGTTTTACTAGGTTTTCACAGGTGTTTCTACCTATTTTTCCAGTTCCAAAAAGTAAGATATTTTTATTGGTAATATCTTGTACAGTGTTTAAAATATACTGAACAGATGCAAATGAAACGGAAGTTGCCCCGGTTGATATGTCTGTTTCTGTTTTAATACGTTTACTTGCTTGTATCACGGCATTTACCAAGCGCTCGCTAAAATGGTTTAATAAACCGTGTTTTTTAGAAATGCGCGCACTGGTTTTAAGCTGACTTATAATTTCGAAATCTCCAAGAATCTGACTGTCTAAACCAGAACCTACGCGAAACATATGCGCGATGGCATCGTTGTTTTTATAAATGTAAGCTACCTTCTGAAATTCTTCAACGGTACCTCTGGTATTCTCGCATAATAATTGAATAAGTTGAAATGGGTGTTGTGCAAAACCGTAAATTTCTGTTCTATTGCAAGTTGAAGTAACAAGTAAACTCTCAATTTCATTAGCTTTGGCTTGTTGTAATAAAGCTATTCTCGCATTATCATCTAAACTAAAATGTCCTCTTATGTCGGCGTCGGCTTTTTTATAGCTTAGCCCAATAGCGTAAAAAGAACTGCTTTTTGAGATGTTATATTGTTGCATTTTGTTTTTCAAAAATTATCAAACAAATGTATGTGGATGTCGTCTAAAAAAGTAACGCCAAAAGAACTTTTAGTGTCGTTTGTGGTTTTTTAAGTGGTTTTTAATGATAAATATGATAAATGTCATATTTTTGCTTTAAAATCAAGCGCTTTCGGCTGCTTAATTTAGAATCAATTTAAATAAACATGCAAAATAGCGAATTAGGAAACATAAAAAATGTCGCTCAAAGTTCATTTGAAGAAACAAAAGTAGAGGATGGATTTTTGGTGCTAACCTATAAAAACGACGAAAATGAAACGCAAAGTCTTATAAAAGACATACATAGCGATTACATTCAATTTCATTTTTGCTTAAAAGGTTCGAGCAAATTTGTTTTTAACGAAGGGCGCTATTTGCTAGATATTCGAGAAGAGAACTCGTTGTTGTTGTACAATCCGCAGCAAGATTTACCTATTAATCTTCGGGTAGGGCCACATTCGTGGATGGTTTCCATCTTAATTTCCATTAAAAAATTTCATGGGTTGTTTTCGCAAGAAGCAGATTATATCTCTTTTTTAAATGAGGATAACAAGGATAAAAAATATTACAAAGATGGCGACATAACACCATCGATGGCCATTGTACTGAATCAATTGATTAATTTTAACTTGAATCATTCTATAAAAGATTTATATTTTAAAGGAAAGGCGTACGAACTTTTAAGTTTATATTTTAATAGAAGTGAAGATGCCGATATTGAACAATGTCCGTTTTTAGTAGATGAAACCAACGTTATAAAAATTAGAAAAGCTAAAGATATTATTGTGGCTCGAATGGCAGAACCACCTAGTTTACAGGAGCTTGCAGATGAAATAGGCTTAAGCCTTAAAAAGCTAAAAGAAGGGTTTAAACAAATTTATGGAGACTCCGTTTTTAGTTTTTTATTCGATTATAAGATGGAACTCGCTAGAAAGTTATTAGAATCGGGCGAAAATAACGTGAATGAAGTAGGTTTAAAAGTGGGTTACAGCACATCAAGTCATTTTATAGCGGCCTTTAAAAAGAAGTATGGGACCACACCAAAAAAATATATTATGTCTTTAATTTAGAGTTGATTGGTTTTAAAACAGAAAAAATTATTACTATGAAATATTTAACGCCAGAAATTGAAGCATTATCTAAAAATGCAACTTCCAAATCGTTAGTACGTCCTTCGGTATCCTGTGGTATTTTTCAAGATTGCGACTATAATGAAGCACGTCCTAAATTATACCATCAACAAAAAATTGAAAATAAAAAGGCTGAATAGTATCTTCAATTGCCTTTCAATGCAAAAAGAAACACAAATTTCGCATTAAAAATATTTAATGTAATTATATTCGTAAAAAGAAAAATTATTAATGAAAAAAGGAATTTTACTCGTTAATCTCGGTTCGCCAGATAGTCCTACTCCAAAAGACGTAAAGAAATATTTAGGCGAGTTTTTAATGGACGAGCGCGTTATCGATATACCGTTTATTGCCAGAACAGCACTAGTTAAGGGTATAATATTAAAAACACGCCCAAAACAGTCGGCTGCAGCATATAAAAAAATTTGGTGGGAAGAAGGATCGCCGTTAATCGTGCTTTCCGAACGACTTCAAAAGAAAGTACAAAAACAGGTAGATTTTCCCGTGGCTTTGGCGATGCGATATGGTAGTATGACCATTAAAAAAGGCCTTCAAGAATTAGTAGATAAAGGCGTTGATGAGGTCTTGTTATTTCCGTTATATCCACAGTTTGCTATGGCAACAACCGAAACAATTACGGTGCTAGCAGAAGAACTTCGTCAAGAGTATTTTCCAAAACTAAAAATAGAATCTGTTCCTGCATTTTATAATAAGCCCGATTATATCGAAGTGCTATCCAATTCAATTAAAAAGCATTTAGAAGGTAAAAATTACGAGCATTTATTATTCTCTTATCATGGAGTTCCAGAACGACATATTAGAAAAAGTGATGTGACAAAATCGCATTGCAAAATAAATGGTAGTTGTTGTAAAACCCCAAGTAAAGCGCATGAGTTTTGCTACAGGCACCAATGCTTAGAAGTGACACGTTTGGTCGCAGAAAAACTTCAGTTTAAGGAAGGAACCTATTCTACATCATTTCAATCTCGACTAGGTTTCGACCCTTGGTTACAACCATATACAGACCGAACCATTGAGCGTTTAGGGAAACAAGGCATAAAAAACATGGCCATTGTTACGCCGGCATTTGTGAGCGATTGTTTAGAAACTTTAGAAGAAATTGCCATGGAAGGCCAAGAAATATTTCATGAAATGGGCGGTAAAGATTTTACAACAATACCATGCCTAAATGATGATGCTGAGTGGGTGTCATTACTTGCAAAATGGATAAACGCCTGGGCAATCCCTGAAAAAGTAGGAGTGTAATGGCAAAAATTTCCTCACAAGATTTAGGGTCGCAACCTATAGGGAAAATTTTGATTAAACAGGCAGTACCGGCGTCTATAGGGATTTTGGTAATGTCGCTTAATATTTTAGTCGACACTATTTTTGTGGGTCATTGGATAGGCTCAACCGCTATCGCTGCTATAAATGTGGTTTTACCGGTATCATTTTTTATTGCTGCTTTGGGAATGGCGATTGGTATTGGTGGTTCCTCAATTATATCGAGGGCATTAGGCGCAGAAACTAAGGCGAAAGCCCTTAAAACGTTTGGCAACCAAATATCTCTTACGTTATTATTTACTGTTACTTTAGTTGTTGTTGGGTTAATTTATAGCGATAGTATTATAGTGTCCTTTGGTGGGAAAGGAGCTATTTTTAATCCTGCCAAAATATATTATACCATAGTATTATATGGCGTGCCTTTTTTAGCGCTTAGTATGATGGGAAATACCGTAATAAGAGCAGAGGGCAAGCCAAAATTCGCCATGTATGCCATGATGATTCCATCGGTAAGTAATTTACTTTTAGATTATATTTTTATTAATGTATTAGATTTTGGAATGGAAGGTGCTGCATGGGCAACTTCGTTATCTTACATCTTATGTTTTATTTATATATGGTGGTTTTTCTTGTCGAAGCATTCCGAATTAAAAATTGATTGGTCGCATTTTATATTAAAAACATCCATAGTTTCAGAGATTGGATCATTAGGTTTTGTAACACTCGCCAGACAAGCGGTAGTGAGCATTACCTATTTGTTTATGAATAATATTTTATTCGATTTGGGTGGTGAAACTTCGGTAACGGCATATGCCATAGTAGGTAGAATGCTCATGTTCGCCATGTTTCCCGTATTAGGTGTCACGCAAGGCTTCCTACCCATAGCAGGATTTAATTACGGCGCTCAAAATTACGAAAGGGTAAGGCAATCAATAAACATTGCCATAAAATATGCGGCAATTCTATCCACCGTAATTTTTATACTTTTAATGTTGTTTCCAGAAGCTATTACACGCATGTTTACAACCGATTTGAGAGTTATCGAACAAACACCAAACGATATGCGCTGGGTGTTTGCTGCAACACCCATTATAGCGGTTCAACTTATTGGAGCGGCCTATTTTCAGTCCATTGGCAAAGCAATACCAGCATTGTTATTAACATTAACACGACAAGGTTTTTTCTTCATTCCTCTCATTTTAATTTTGCCAAAATTTTATGGTGAATTAGGGGTGTGGATATCGTTTCCAATTTCCGATGTGCTTTCAACGCTGGTAACCGCTTATTTTTTAAATAAAGAAGTAAGATCCACTTTATTAGTACCTAATCAAACCATGTAACTATGGAATATTACAGCTATATTAAATCGTTTCACCTCATTTTTGTCATTACTTGGTTCGCTGGGTTATTTTACATTCCACGATTATTTGTTTATCAAATTGAGGCATTTCATAAGCCATCCCCCGATAAAGAAATATTAGGCAAGCAATTAAAGCTAATGGCTAAGCGACTCTGGTATATTATTACTTGGCCATCGGCCATTTTATCTACCATTTTTGCCATTTGGTTACTTATTATAAATCCATTTTGGTTACAACAACCATGGATGCATGTAAAACTAACGTTTGTATTAATCTTATATGTGTACCATTTAAAAACCCACCAGTATTACAAACAGTTGCAAAACGACGTAGTAAAGAAAACATCCAGTTTTATGCGCATTTGGAATGAAGGCGCTACGTTTATACTTTTTGCGGTTGTGTTTTTGGTAATTTTAAAAAGCGCCATTAATTGGGTTTGGGGTATTGTTGGGATGCTGGTTCTAGGAGTATTAATTATGCTCGGGTTTAAAGTTTATAAAAATATAAGAGCAAAAAATCCCGATGCTTAAATAGGTTTGGGCGTTACCGCACATGCGGTCGGGCTATCCGCTAAATCTTTTTAAAACATCTCGGTGATAACGTAGTACAAGGCAAATTATTAATTTTAAGTTTGTCATTAAATCGCGTGGTTTAAAGTTTTAAAAAGGATATCGCTTCTATCCCTAACGCAATCCATCGGCCATCTTCAACTTTGCAAATTAAATTAAAGGCTTTGGTTCAATTATTGCTATATTTAATGCATTATTTTACCCGATGAAACTAAAAAAACTCTCTTTACGTACCCGCATTTTTTTAGCCATGATAATGTTGGTTCTACTGGCTTCTGTACTTATTTCGGCCGTTGCCATTTACCAGTATAAAGAGCAAAGTGAAGACTATCATAAGGAGCGTTTAGAGCGTAAAGAAGAAAATATTCAAACGCACCTCAGGCGGGTTTTAAACGGCAGACAAAACACCTGGGAAGTAAAAACCGAAAACATTCCGTTAATATTTAAAGACGAAGTTTATAATATTGCCGATATACATAAACTTCAAATAAATCTATACGATTTAGAAGGTGCATTATTAATATCTTCTACCGCAGGTCTGCAAAATAACGATATCGATCAATGCATCAATCCCGAAATATTAAATGCGCTATCTAATACCGCTTCACATCGGTTCGTAGATAAGCGTTTAAAAAATGGCGAAACCTTTCAATCGTCTTACACCTATCTGTTAGATCAAAAATCTAAGGATTTAGCCATTTTAAATATTCCCTATTTAGAAAAAGACGATTTTCTGGAAAAAGAACTTTTAGAATTCTTAAAAAGAATTGCTTTTGCTTTTATGTTTGTATTGTTGATGGCAATTGTTATTGCATTTTTATTATCTAAATACATTACAAAATCCTTAAAAGCCATAAGTGATAAAATTAATACAACGCGTTTAGAAAAGCGCAATGAAAAAATTGAAGTAGACGACACCAGCGAGGAAATTTCCACTCTGGTAACCTCGTATAATAGCATGATTGACGAACTGGAGGAAAGCGCTGTACAATTAGCCAGAAGTGAACGCGAGCAGGCATGGCGAGAAATGGCAAAACAAGTGGCGCACGAAATAAAGAATCCGTTAACACCCATGCGATTAACGGTTCAAAATTTTCAACGTAAATTTAATCCCGACGACGAAAATATTCATTCTAAAGTAGACGAATACAGCAAAACATTAATTCAGCAAATAGATACCATGAGTTCTATAGCCTCGGCGTTTTCCAATTTTGCTAAAATGCCTGCGCAACAAAATGAAACACTAAATGTGGTGTATGTTGTTAAATTGGCGCTCGAAATATTTAATGAAGATTATATTGAATTCACGTCAGAATCTGAAGAAATTATAGCAAAACTAGACCGAACGCAGTTAATACGTGTGGTTACTAATTTGGTGAAAAACGCCATTCAGGCGATGCCAGAAAACCGAACGCCAAAAATTACTATCAATGTGTCTACAGATAATGGAAATGTTATAATAACAGTAGCAGATAACGGTTCGGGGGTATTAGACGAAAATATGGATAAAGTTTTCGAACCTAAATTCACAACCAAAACCAGTGGCATGGGGCTAGGGTTGGCCATGGTTAAAAACATTGTAGAAACCTATAACGGCACTATTACTTTTAAATCATTAAAAGATCAAGGTACTGTCTTTACTGTAACGCTTCCTAAGCGGTAATGAGTATTAAAGAAAACAGATTAAAACATACTACTATGAGTTACAACAATATTTTAGTTGAAGAAAATAATGGTGTTACTACCATAACTATTAATCGCCCTAATAAATTAAATGCATTAAATAGGGAAACAATTGAAGAGTTACACGAAGCTTTTAAAGATGAAGAAGAAGATGATGACACAAAGGTTATCATATTAACAGGAAGTGGTGAAAAAGCCTTTGTGGCTGGTGCCGATATAAGTGAATTTGCCGATTTTAATGAAAAAGAAGGTTCAGTTTTAGCGGCAAAGGGGCAAGATATATTGTTCAATTATGTTGAAAATTTATCGAAGCCCGTAATTGCGGCAGTCAATGGCTTTGCGCTGGGTGGTGGGTTAGAATTGGCTATGGCTTGCCACTTCCGAATAGCTAGTGAAAATTCCAAAATGGGACTTCCAGAAGTGTCTCTTGGCGTAATTCCGGGATATGGTGGTACACAACGCTTGCCGCAACTTATCGGGAAAGGACGCGCCATGGAATTAATTATGACCGCGAGTATGATTGATGCAAATCAGGCATTAAATTACGGCTTGGTAAATCATGTGTTGCCCTTAGATGAATTATTGCCGTATTGCGAAAAAATAGCGACTAAAATATCTAATAATTCGCTTGTGGCGATCGCTGGTGCTATTAAAGCCATTAATGCGAATTATAAAGATGGTGTTAATGGGTTTGATGTTGAAATTCAAGAATTTGGAAATTGTTTTGGTACCGAAGATTTTACCGAAGGTACCACGGCTTTTTTACAAAAACGCAAGGCTAATTTTCCTGGGAAATAGAACGAAATAAAAAAAGGGTGAACTAGCTTGTTCACCCTTTTTAAGAGAATAGATTGTTAAAATTAGTTATTTAATTTCTTTTGTAAAAACGCGTCCTTCAGTGTTATATACAATTTTATAATCACCATTAGACAATCCCGTTAGCTTGTAAACTCTATTAATGTTTACGGTGTTTGTAATCGTTTCAGAGTAAATAAGTTCTGTAGCGTTAGAGTCTGAGCTGTTAAAGAATATTTCAACTTTTAGCGGTTCGTTATTTAACGAAAGTTTTGATAAAAAAGCAAGATTACCTACAACTCTTGTAAAGGGTTTAAAAATGGTTTTTTCTAATTCTTTTTTAAAAGTAACTTCGTTAGATTGAACTACAAACGGAATGGTTTCAATCTCTAAATCTTTGTCTAGTTCAAAAATATAACTACCATTTGGAAGTGCTGTTAAATCGAATCCTTTCGTGTAAATTCCAGATTTCTGGATGAGTTCTTTATATAGTACAATTCCGTTGTTATCTTTAATGAACAGTAGATTTCCTTCCTTTACATTGTTTAAGGTAAGTGCAGTTCGGTTAGCATCATTTTTAATTGAATAAAATGGTGCTTCATTGGCGAAACTTAACAAGGTAGCAAACATAGTTACCATTAAGATTCCTTTTTTCGAGTTTTTAATTACGTTTTTCATGATTTGGTTTTTTTAACGTTTTACAATACAAAGATATAGTAGCATGGTAGTTTGTAAAACATTGATATTGACTAATTTATGTGCTATTTTAACTATTAAATTTACATCAACATTGTGTTAAATTAAAATAGAATATATGTAGGTTAATTATGTATAGTTGTAATAAAAGCTTGTAATTTATAGTTGTTTTGTTTAGTGTAATTACGCGCTCTCATCTATTTCAAAAACTACGAGTATTTAGTGGATTAAAAATAGGGCAAAAAAAAAGTGAGCCACCACAGCTCACTTTACCAACTAAACTAAATAAGACATTAAACTAATTATTAATGAATTTTGTATACTCTTTGTTATCAGAGTTTATAACGATTGTATAATTTCCTTTTTCTAATTTATAAACACGTTCTACTTTTTGAGAACCTTCAATGGTTTCAGAATGTAAAAGTGATTGTTCGTTACCAGTGTTAGAATAAATTTTGATTTTAACAGCTTCTAGTTCCGGAGTTAATTTATTGATAAAAACTAAGTTGCTTTTATGATTAATTACCGGTTTGAAAGTAGTTTTCTCCATTACTTTGTTAAAAACTACATTGTTCGTGTTAACTTTAAATGGAATTGTTTTAATTTCAAAATCTTTTTCTACTTCAAAAAAGTAATCGCCGTTTGGTAATTCACTTAAATCGAACCCTTTTTTATAAGTTCCAGAGATTTTAATTAATTCTTTGTATAGTACAACACCTTCAGTGTCTTTTATAGTTAATAAATTCCCTTCTTTTACATTGTTTAATGTGAATGAAGTTGCTTTAGCATCTATATTAACTATTCTAGTAGAAATTTCGTTTGCACTAACTACCATACTTGCAAACACAGTTGCTAATAGGATAGATTTTTTTATTGTTTTTATTACGTTTTTCATGATTTTCTTTTTTGTAATGTTTTACACTGCAAAGATATGGTAGCTTTAAAGTGTATAAAACAGTCATATTGACGAATATATATGCTATATTAACACGTACTTTTCCGCTGATTCTAGGTTAGGATAATTTAGCATATATTTAGGATAATTGGGTGTAATTTCGCAAAATGGCACCTGGTATTTTTAAATATTATCTGGGATTGTTGGATGTTTTATTGACGGATTTATTTCAAAATAAGTGGCAAGCGCTTATATTTAAATTCTAAGACTATTGTGATATAAATAAAGGATTGAATGTTGTATTGAGACTAGTGTTGTTACGTAATAAAGGTATAACGTAAATTATAGTTTTGGGGTTGATCCAGTTTGAATAGACTCAATATAAAACAAAAAGAGTGAACTAGTAGTTCACTCTTTTTTAATAAAAACAGATTATTAAAATTAGTTATGGATTTCTTTTGTAAATACTCTGCCGTCGGTATTATAAACAAATTTATACGCGCCACTGTGTAAACCAGTTAGTTTAAATACTCTATTAATGTTCACGGTGTTAGTAATGGTTTCAGAGTAAATAAGTTCGGTGGTTGATTCTTCTGAGTTGTTAAAGTAGATATCAACTTTTAGTGGTTCTTCATTTAACGATAGTCTTGTTAAGAAAGCAACATCTCCTTTTATTTTTGTGAAAGGTTTGTAAATTGTTTTCTCAAGGGCTTTGTTAAATAAAACATCATTCGATACCACATTAAATGGAATGGTATTTATTTCTACATCTTTATCTAATTCAAAAATATAGCTTCCATTTGGTAAAGCGGTTAAATCAAACCCTTTTGTGTAAGATCCTGATTTCTGAATAAGTTCTTTATATAGTACAATACCATTGTTATCTTTAATGGTTAATAGATTTCCTTCCTTTACATTGTTTAAGGTAAGTGCAGTTCGATTAGCTTCATTTTTAATTGAGTAAAATGGAACTTCTTCATTGGCGAAACTTAACATAGTAGCAAACATCGATACCATTAAGATTCCTTTTTTTGAGTTTTTAATTACGTTTTTCATGATTTGGTTTTTTTAACGTTTTATAAGACAAAGATAGGTAGGCTTTGTTGTTTGTAAAACATTGATATTGGCTGATTTGTGTGCTATTTTAACTGTTATTTTTTGCTTGGATATATAGTGGGTTAATATGCTATATATTTGGGTTAATTGGGGTAATAACGTCTTGTTTTAAATATAGGGTGTGATTAATTATAAATTGAAAAATTACTTCAGGAAGTTTTGATTTTTTTATTTGTGTTCCTTTTAACTTAAGCATCAATTATCAATCTTGAAGAATAGTCTCTGGAGGTTTTTGATTAACCGCGACTTACAACAAAGTATCAGAAAAATATAAGTTGGTGGTTTGGAGTAAAAAGAAAAGGAAGTGTTTAGAGTTTTAATTTTTGCTGGATTTAGAAATGGTATAAACAATTTATTAAATCTAAGGCAAAAAAAAAGTGAGCCACCACAGCTCACTTTACCAACTAAACTAAATAAGACATTAAACTAATTATTAATGAATTTTGTATACTCTTTGTTATCAGAGTTTATAACGATTGTATAATTTCCTTTTTCTAATTTGTAAACGCGCTCAACTTTTTGAGAACCTTCAATTTTTTCAGAATGTAATAACACATTCTCGTTATTCGTGGTAGAATAAATTTTTATTTTAACAGCTTCTAGTTCCGGAGTTAATTGACTTATAAAAACAAGGTTGCTTTTTTGATTAATTACCGGTTTAAATTTTGTTGTTTCCATAGCTTTGTTCAATACTACATTGTTAGTATCAACAGTAAACGGAATAATTTTAATTTCGAAATCTTTTTCTACTTCAAAAAAGTATGCTCCATTAGGTAAGGCGCTTAAGTCAAAACCTTTTCTATAAGTTCCAGATATTCTAATTAACTCTTCATATAATACAACACCGTCATTATCTTTAATAGTTAATAAATTACCTACTTTTACATTGTTTAATGTGAATGCGGTTGCTTTGGCGTCTATAGATACTATTCGAGTTGAAATTTCGTTTGCACTAACTATCATACTAGCAAATACGGTTGCTAATAGGATACCTTTTTTTATTGGTTTAATAACGTTTTTCATGATTTGGTTTTTTGTAACGTTCTACGATGCAAAGGTATAGCAGAAGGGAAGTTTAGAAAACATCAAATTTGACCAGTTTATATGCTATATTAACTGTTAATTTATTGTTAAGATGTCTTAATGTTAATATAGCATAGAATCAGGTTAAAAAAAGCTATGTTTGCATAATATTATCGAGTAATTTTGTTTTAAATAAATTTGTTATGATTAATAAAAAACCAACTTTTAGGAAACTTACCCCGAGTTTCGGAAGTTCTATATTAGTTAAACAACATGTAGATACGGTAGATAAGAACGGCGCTTATTGGCATTTTCATCCAGAGCTAGAACTTATATATATAAACAAAGGGCAAGGAAAAACACACATAGGAAACCATTTATCCTATTTTAATAATAGTCAATTAATACTTATTGGATCTAACTTACCACATAATGGTTTTACCGATAGGTTAACAGCTAACGGAACAGAAACAACGGTACAGTTTAAATCTAACTTTTTAGGAGACGATTTTTTAAACGTTCCAGAAATGGCAAACATCGTTTCGTTGTTTGAAAGAGCCAAAAAAGGAATTCGTTTTAAAATTGAAACGAAACAAAAAATTGGTCCGAAAATTGAAAAGTTATTAGAGCATGATGGTTTAAAGCGTGTATTGAAGTTTTTAGAAATATTAAATTTTTTAGCAACCACAGACGATTATAGTTTGTTAAATGCCGATGGTTTTGCTTTTGAAACGGAACCACAAGACAGTGCTAAAATTGACGTTATTTTTAAATACGTGAATAAAAATTTCCAAAACCATATTGCGCTCGATGAAATAGCCGATGTTGTAAGTATGACCGTGCCTGCGTTTTGTAGATATTTTAAGAAAGCCACCGGAAAAACATTTACAGAGCTTGTTAATGAGTATAGAGTAGTACATGCTACCAAACTGTTAAACGAAAGTCAAATGAGCATTGCTGATGTTTGTTTTGAATGCGGATTTAATAATTTCTCTCATTTTAATAAGCAGTTTAACGAAATAACGGGTAAAAGCGCATCGCAGTACAGAAAAGAAATAAAATTAATTATTCAGTAATTAGTTTTAATTCCATAAAGAATTTAGTCTATTAGTAATAGGTATGTTTACTAATAGATTAAATAGGTATGCTTTTATTTTTCCCCACGCCATTCTGCATAAAACTGATCTAAAAAGTCTTCCATGAAACGATGCCGCTCTAAAGCAATTTTTTTACCTGTTTTAGTGTTCATTCTATCTTTTAAAAGAAGCAATTTTTCGTAGAAATGATTAATGGTTGGCGCCTTAGAGGTCTTATATTCCTCCTTAGTCATATTAAGGTTTGGTTTAATATCTGGATTATATAGGGGTCTGTTTTTAAAGCCACCATAATTAAATGTGCGGGCAATACCTATGGCACCAATAGCATCTAATCTATCGGCGTCTTGAATAACGTCCAATTCCGGAGACTGAAATTTTTGCGCCTCATTACCGCCTTTAAAAGAAATGTTTTCAATAATCTGTATGACATGTTCTATTACCTTCGAATCAACATTTTGTTTAAATAAAAATTCCCTTGCTTTTTTAGGACCAACAGTTTCATCGCCACCATGGAATTTACTATCGGCAATATCATGTAGTAAGGCGCCTAATTGCACCACAAACACATCGACGTTTTCCTTCTTAGCAATGAGTAAAGAATTATTATACACTCTTAACGTGTGAAACCAATCGTGTCCACCTTCGGCATTTGCCAATTCTGCTTTAACAAAAGCGATGGTATTGCTTATTATTTTTTCTAAAGTCATAATGGGTTAAAAATAAAAATTCCTTTCGGTTTTGAAAGGAATTTAATATTGAATTTATTTAGCAACTGCTGGTTCAACCCATTTAAACTGAAATGAGTTTTCAGGAATTTTTATTCTATCTGCTAAACGATACATGCGCTCAGGCAGTTTCATTAAATAATCTCTTGCCTTTTCTGCTTCGTCGGTTAGATTGGTAATTTTATCAATTTCCCAGCGCTTGTTTAATTTATCTAAAATATCAACGTAATCGGTTGATGTGTAAACACCTATACGTTGTGCTGTATTAGAAAATTCTTCGAATGCGGTACTAATTTTGTTGCCAGATTCTCTTAAAAAATGTGCTGGCATCGTAATTTTACGTTTCATCATGTCATGAAAAGCCATCATCATTTGGCTTGGGTCTACCTTAAAAATACGTTCTACAAATTCAGAATACGCATGATGGTGTCGCATTTCATCACCAGAAATAATTTTACACATTTTACCCAATTGCTTATTACCGTTTTGTGAAGCAATTTTAGCAACACGGTTATGCGAAATGTAGGTTGCTAATTCTTGAAAACTGGTATAAACAAAATTTTTGTACGGATCGCGATCGGTTCCAATATCAAAACCATCGGCAATTAAATGCTGGGTTGTTATTTCTATTTCGCGCATGTTTACGCGACCCGAGAGATATAGGTATTTATTTAAAACATCTCCATGGCGGTTTTCTTCAGAGGTCCATTGGCGCATCCATCTAGACCAGCCATTGCGTTCTACCTGCCCAACACCTTCCACATCCATTAACCACGATTCGTAGGTTGGTAAGGCTTCTTCAGTAATCATATCTCCTACTAAAACCACCCAAAAATCATAAGGTAGTTCTTTTGAGAGTTCTCTAATTTCTCGTACTTCTTCAAAAAAATTGTCGCCTTCAGAATTTGGTAAAAAATCTGTAGGTTGCCATATTTTTTCTACGGGAATTAAATATTTATCCATAAGTGCGTCTACGTCTTTTTCCAAAAACTGCATCACTTCTAATCTTACATTTTTCAAGGACATAACTAATATTTTAAGGGTTTATATGGCTTTTTATTGTTGTTTCTATGCTATTTATAAGTGCATCTCTTTCTGTAAAGGTAGACAATTTTATGGGCTCATGCACAGTAAATGTAATATGTGCTCCAATTCCCATAGGGAATTTGCCGTATTTATACATTTTCCAGGAGTTGTTTATTGAAATTGGCACAATTACAGCCGATGGAATTTTTTTAAATAAAACTTCCAATCCTTTGGTTTGAAAAGGTTTTGGTTCTCCGTTTTTACTTCGCGTACCTTCTGGAAAAATAACCGCGGCACGTTTGTTTGCTTCGATATATTCTCCAAATTTCATTAATGCGGGTAGCGATTGTCTCGGATTTTTCCTGTCAATTAATGCAGCGCCGCCATGACGTAAATTGTATGAAACACTCGGGATACCTCGTCCTAATTCTATTTTGCTAATAAATTTAGGATGATGCTTGCGCATATACCATGTAATTGGGTATATATCGTGTAAACTTTGGTGGTTGGCAACAATTATTAATGGTTGGTTAGTGTCTATGTTGTGCGGATTTGTAAACGTATATCGCGTACCTAAAATATTTCCGCAACGCATTAAAGTCCATTGCAGCATATCCACACTTTTTTTATGTGCTTGATATCCAAACAGATTAAAACAGACCCATTGAATGGGATGAAAAATTACCAATGCTAAAAAAAAGCAAAGTAAATGAATAACGGTTAACGGGTAGGCCAATAGTTTTTGCATGCTCCAAAAATAAAAAAACCACGATAATATCGCGGTTTAATTTTATAATTACCTTTTTTTTATTTAAAAAAATAAATTAACAATACTCGTTGAAAGCATCTTTTAGGTTTTCTGCAATTAATTCTGCTGGTCTGCCTTCAATATGGTGACGCTCGAGCATATGCACTAATTCGCCATCTTTAAACAAGGCCATACTTGGTGAACTTGGAGGAAATGGTACCATATAACCGCGAGCAGCTTCTACGGCTTCTCTATCTACACCTGCAAAAACCGTTACAATCTGGTCTGGTTTTTTTGCATTTTGCAAACTCATTCTTGCGCCAGGTCGTGCATTCGCTGCAGCACATCCGCAAACCGAATTAACAACCACAAGTGTAGTACCTTCTTTTGCTAAAGCAGCATCTACAGCCTCTGCCGTATGTAATTCTTCGAAACCAACCTTGGTTAAATCTTCACGCATTGGTTTTACTAATTCTGGTGGATACATATTTTTAAATTTTTATAATTAACAATTTTAGAATGCAAAGATACCAATTGTGGTATAAATTACTAATGCATTCTATAAACGAATAGTTACTTAAGACGATTTATTAAAAAATTACGCTTAAAGTAGCTACTTAAATGTACTTTCTTCTTTTAAAAGAATTAAATTATATGTAGGTTTGACGGCAAACAACATATTTACTTACATGAATTTTTCAAAATGGATTGGAGCAGCGTTGGGTTGGTCGTTTGGCGGACCTATTGGTGCAATATTAGGGTTGGCTTTAGGTAGCGTAATCGATGGAATGTCTAATGGGCGCGTAGTTTATGAAGAATACCCACAACAAGGTTCGCAAACACAACCGGGCGATTTTGAAGTGAGTTTATTAATTCTTGCCTCTATTGTTATAAAAGCCGATGGGAATCAAGACCAGCGAGAACTCGATTTTGTGCGGAACCAGTTTGTAAACATGTATGGAAAAGAGCGCGCAAATCATGCGTTTCGGTTATTTAAAGAAATTAATAAACAACAAAATATATCAACCAGACAAGTATGTTTGCAGATTAAACAAATGATGCAACATGCGTCGCGCTTACAGCTTATTCATTTTTTATTTGGAATCGCTATTGCCGATGGAAGTGTTACAGATAAAGAAGAATCTCATATTCATACCATTGCTGGGTATTTGGGCATTAGTCATAACGACTACGAAAGCATAAAAGCCATGTTTTATAAAACCGCCGATAGTGCGTATAAAATATTAGAAATTGATAAAACGGCCAGTGTTGATGAAATTAAAAAAGCTTACCGCACCATGGCAAAGAAATACCACCCCGATAAGGTTATTCACTTAGGAAAAGAACATCAAAAAGGTGCCGAAGAAAAGTTTAAGCAGGTACAAGAAGCTTACGAACAAATACAAAAGGAGCGCGGGTTTTAAATTATTTTATTGAGTAACAGAAAAATTGTAATATCATGATAAACATATTCGACCTAAACGAAGCCAATACCGTAATTCAACGCATAAACAATATTAAACCCGATGCAACACCTTTATGGGGTAAAATGAGCGTCGATCAAATGTTGGCGCATTGTAATGTGGCTTACGAAATGGCCTTAGAAGATAAACATCCAAAACCAAGTGGGTTTAAAAAATGGATGCTAAAACTATTTGTAAAACCTATTGTTGTTGGAAATAAACCTTATAAACGAAATAGTAGAACCGCTCCGGAATTTGTAATTACCGACGAGAAAAATTTCGAATTAGAAAAAGTAAGGCTTATCAATTATATTTTAAAGACCATTGAATTGGGTGAAACTTATTTTGATAATCGCGAATCGCATTCCTTCGGGAAACTTACCAAAACAGAGTGGAATGCTATGTTTTACAAACATTTAGACCATCATTTATCTCAGTTTGGAGTATAATAAAAAAAAGCCAACCGCTATAAAAGCGGTTGGCTTTTAAATTTTTTAGGACTAATAATTACTTGCTTATATAGATTTTATCATTGTTACCTTTCGAAAACACGAACACAAGTTTGTCTTCAGAGTTCGTATAAATTGATTTTAATTCCCATCCTTCGTTTTTTGCAGCTTCCATTAAGCATTTACGTACATCTGGGTTGTAAAGGGATAATTCTGAATTAATAATGGTGTCTGCATTCACATTAATGGATAATAAAATCATAAGTGCTGCAGCTAATAATTGTAATTTTTTCTTCATTGGGGTATGTTTTTAAGTTATTAATTATAATTAGGTGCAATTTAGAGCATCAATAAGTATAACTTAAAAATAATAGATGAGAGACGATTAATACTCGTTGTAACAAGTGTTTTCTATAAAACTAAGTACTACTATCGCGGGATACGCGAGGTTTTTGTAATTCAAATCTGATGTTTTATTACGTAAAAATAATAGAAACCTATTTTAAAAATAAATACGATTCTTTAATTACATTTACCACCTAAAATCATTAAAATGCTTAAGAGAGTTTCATTTTTTATAGTCTTGATATGTCTGGTAGTTTTCAGCGCTTGTGGTTCTAAGCAAAGTTTAATGACGCAAAAACCCGAAGCAGAAGAGGCTGGACCTTTGGTGTACGATATTGAGCCTTCTTTTATTAATGTGCCTGTTAGTATTAAATTAAAGGATATCGAAAACCAAACGAATGCTATTTTAAAAGGACTTATTTACGAAGACAAGAATATTGAAGACGATAATATTGAACTTAGAATCTGGAAACAAGCCGCCATTACGATTCGTAACGACAAAGCAGCTAATGGAAAAATAGAAACCATACTTCCCTTAAAGGCAGTGATTAAATATCGTGTTGGAACCAATGCGATGGGTGTAGATTTATACAAAACCAATGAGTTTTACTTAAATGGCGTGGTAACATTAACAAGCGTGGTGGGTTTATCTAATTGGAAATTAAAATCTAAAACTACATTAAAAAATTTAGAGTGGAAAGAAAGTCCGTCGCTAGTGGTTTATGGTAAAAACCTCCCCGTAACCTATCTTGTAAATCCAGCAATTAAAATTTTTAGAAAAGAAATTGAGTCCATTATTGATGAGGCCATCGAATCGTCTATGGATTTTAAACCGAATGTTTTAGAAGCTATCGAAAAGTTGACCACGCCGTTTAAAATGAACGATGATTATGAAAGTTGGTTACGCATTGTGCCTGTAGAAATTTATAGTACCGATGCGAAACTAAAAGACGATACCGTACTGCTAAATATGGGTATGAAATGTAATATGGAAACCATAATCGGGCAAGAACCAGCATCTAAATTTGATGCTAAAAACATCGTATTAAAACCTGTTTCGAAAATGCCAAACCGTGTTACTTCTAACATTATCGCGATATCGAAATACGATGACGCTTCAAAAATTATAACGAAAAATTTCTCTGGACAGGAGTTTGGGTCGGGGTCTAAAAAAGTAACCGTTAAAAAAGTGGACCTCTGGCATAAAGATGCTAAAATGGTGATAGCGTTAGATGTAGTTGGCACTGTAAATGGTACTATTTATTTACAAGGCGTGCCATTATATGATAGCGCTACTAAAGAAATCTATTTTGAAGATTTAGATTATGTGTTAGATACCAAAAGTCAGTTAATTAGAACAGCAAACTGGTTAGCAAAAGGCTTGATATTAAAAAAAATACAAGAAAGTTGCCGATACTCTATTCAGCCTAATTTAGATGAAGGCAAGCAAACCATGTTAAATTATTTAAACAACTATTCGCCAATTTCTGGGGTGTTTGTGAATGGAAAAATGGAAGATATAGAGTTTGAACGAATACAGTTAACCAACAACGCTATTTTGGCATTTTTAAAAATTAACGGCGAAATAAGTGTTACTGTTGATGGTTTGAAATAATAGTTTATCAATTAAAATAAATGATTAGTTCTTTTTCATTTTCACATGAATAATACCATCATAATTCTTATCTGAATACAACTTTTTGGCGGCTTCATTTTTAATCACGTCAACACTTTCTATGTCATTCGGATCTATTGATTTAATTGTTTCTTCAGTTACTTCCTCTCCATCAACTAAAAACAAAATATTTTTATTAGCTATATCAGAATTTTTAGAAGTAGTGTTATTACTTTCAATTTCTGTTGATATTACTATAACGCCGCCTTCAGCAAAATCACCATAAATACGTATCCCAACTTCTTTTTTTAAGATATCTATTTTTTTAATATCAGATTTTGATAATTCTAGCTTGTTTTCTTTTAATTCAAAATTATATCGGAAGGGCTTTCCATCTACAACGATAATAGGTTTTTTTGATGAAATTTCACCTTTTGTCTTAGACTCGTTAATCTTATTAATTAAGAAATATTTATCAACTTTATTTTGGTCATTAAGTTCATAACGGTTTGTAGCACAATTAGATAAAAGTAAAACAATTAAAAGCGATTTTATTAGTTGATTCATGTGCTAATTTTTAAATGTTATTATTGATTTTTCTTTTTCAACTACTAAATCAATAGTTCTCCCAAAAATCATAGCTCTATTATCTTTTTCATGTCCTGCTGGCATATTAAAGGCGATCGGGAAATTGTATTCAGAAAGCGCGTCTACAATTAATTGCTCTACCGATGTTCCCCAAGCCGTAGTATTTCTTCTAACCTTCGATATATCGCCAACAATAACCCCTTTACAATTATCAAAATAACCAGCACGTTTTAAGCTTTGCAACATGCGGTCAATATGGTATTCGTATTCACCAATTTCTTCAATAAAAAGAATTTTCCCAGAAGTATTTAAACTTGTTTTAGAACCTAGCATGGTGTGTAAAATTGTTAAATTACCTCCAACCAATTGCCCAGAAGCAGTTCCTGTTCTGTTATTTTTAGATCCTGATAACGTATATGCCAATGGCTTACCAAAAAGCGCATCTTTAAAAGTAGAAATGGTTTCCTTTATAGATATATTGTCATCTTGTAAGCTGGTACACATCATGGCGTGCAAACTTTCAAACCCTTCCAAATTCACTTGATTGTGTAATGCCGTAATATCAGAATAACCAATAATCCACTTCGGGTGCTTCTTAAATTTGGTGTAATTTAATTTGTCTAGAATTCTAACCGTTCCATAACCACCTCTGGCGCTCCAAATGGCACTAATTTTTGGGTCGTCCATGGCGTTTTGTAAATCTTCTTTACGCTCACTGTCTGTTCCGGCAAAATGATTATTCTGGTTAAAAACATGGTTTCCAACAATCGTATTTAGGCCCCAGCTTTCTAGAAGTTTTTTTGCTTTTTCAATTTCGTCGGTTCGGTGTTTTAAAATACCTGCCGGTGCAACAATGGCAACTGTGTCGCCCGCTTTTAAATAAGGTGGTTGTATCAATTTGTTAGGTTTATTTACTATGATATTTTGTGCTGTTGTACTTGTTATTCCCATAAAAAAAACAACACAAAGTAATAGCGATGTTAATGCGATTTTAGACATAATGTAAATGTACATTTTTTTTCTAAATCCCTTTCAAAATGTGTACTTTTGTGGCGGCAAATAAAGAATACTATTATATTTTTGTCCCCTCGAGCGCAGTCGAGAGGTTTTTAATTAGGTCTCGACTGCGCTCGACCAGACATTACTTTTCGAAAAAGATGAACACACCAAAAAGATATACCATAACATCGGCATTGCCTTATACCAACGGACCTATTCATATTGGGCATTTAGCCGGAGTTTACGTGCCTGCAGATATCTATGCGCGTTATTTACGTTTAACAGGAAACGATGTGGTTTTTATTGGTGGAAGCGACGAACATGGGGTGCCAATTACTATAAAAGCTAAGAATGAAGGTGTGTCGCCTCAAGATGTGGTAGATAAATATCATGCTATTATTAAAAAATCCTTCGAAGAATTTGGGATTTCGTTTGATAATTATTCGAGAACTTCAGCAAAGATTCATCATGAAACGGCTTCAGAATTCTTTAAAACGCTGTATGATAAAGGCGATTTTATTGAAGAAACTACCGAGCAATTATACGACGAAAAGGCAAATCAGTTTTTAGCAGATCGATTTGTTACTGGAACCTGCCCAAAATGTGGAAACGAGGAAGCTTATGGCGACCAGTGCGAAAGTTGTGGCAGTAGTTTAAATGCGACCGATTTAATTAATCCGAAATCGGCATTAACAGGTAATGTACCCACATTAAAACAAACAAAACACTGGTTTTTACCTTTAGATAAGCATGAAGCATTTTTGCGCAAATGGATTTTAGAAGGCCATAAAAAGGACTGGAAACCGAATGTATACGGACAAGTAAAATCGTGGATAGATGATGGGTTACGTCCGCGTGCCGTTACCCGCGATTTAGATTGGGGTATTCCTGTGCCTGTTGAAGGTGCCGAAGGCAAAGTGCTTTACGTTTGGTTTGATGCACCTATTGGCTATATTTCGTCCACTAAAGAATGGGCACAACGTGTTGGAAAAGATTGGGAACTTTACTGGAAAGATAAAGACACCAAATTAGTGCATTTTATAGGGAAAGACAATATTGTATTTCATTGCATTATTTTCCCTGCGATGTTAAAAGCCGAAGGATCTTATATTTTACCAGATAATGTACCAGCCAACGAGTTTTTAAATTTAGAAGGCAATAAATTATCAACCTCAAAAAACTGGGCCGTGTGGTTGCCAGACTATTTAAAAGAATTCCCTGGTCAGCAAGATGTGTTGCGTTATGCATTAACAGCCAATGCGCCAGAAACTAAGGATAACGATTTTACTTGGAAAGATTTTCAAGCACGAAATAACAACGAATTGGTGGCTATTTTTGGAAATTTCATTAATAGAGTCATCGTTTTAACGCACAAATATTATAACGGAATCGTTCCAGTGCCTAACGAATTTTCGGAAGTAGACCAAGAAACCTTGGCAGCTGTTAAAGCCTATCCAGACGTCATTTCTAGCTCGATTGAAAGATACCGTTTTAGAGAAGCACAACAGGAATTAATGAATCTGGCAAGACTTGGAAACAAGTATCTAGCCGATGAAGAGCCTTGGAAAGTGTTTAAATACGACGAAGCCCGTACACAAACTATCATGTACGTTGCCCTACAAATAGCTTCGGCTTTGGCCACTTTAAGCGAGCCATTTTTACCCTTTACTTCTGCGAAACTAAAATCTATGCTAAATGTTACGTCGGGCACAATCGCGATGTCTTGGAACGATATTTCAACTAAAGAAATTTTAATCCCTTCAGGACATCAAATTGGTGAAGCAGAATTATTATTCTCAAAAATTGAAGATGAAACCATTCAATTTCAATTAGATAAATTAATTGCAAGTAAAAAAGCCAACGAAGCCTCTAAAAAAGTGGTTGAGCCACAAAAAGAGACGATTACATTCGATGATTTTACCAAATTGGATATTCGCGTGGGAACCATTTTAGAAGCAGAGAAAATGCCAAAAGCTAAAAAATTATTGGTTTTAAAGGTAGATACAGGCATCGATGTACGCACTATTGTTTCTGGAATTGCCGAGAGTTTTACGCCAGAAGAAGTGGTTGGCAAGCGTGTTACGGTTTTAGTTAATCTAGCACCAAGAGCACTTAGAGGTGTAGAAAGTCAGGGTATGATTTTAATGACCGAAACTGCTGAAGGTAAATTGGTATTCGTTAATCCAGATGACAAAAATGTTGCGAATGGCTTGCAAATAAGCTAGGTGATTGATTGCAAACATATTGAAACAATTTACTGCTGTTTGTAGCTTAGTTTTTCGAAACTAGTTCCTTCTTACAGATTAGGATCTAAAATCTTTTAAAACTAATGTAAAATAGATGAAACAAACGTCTACCTTTACAATGTTTACGTATATATCTTATGTAATATTATTAACATTATTTTTACAAAAAAATTCCCAGTTCGTTGCATATTTGCAACTTAAAAAAACACTAATTATGAAAAAAATCATTTTACTATTATTAACCATAGGCTTCATGAGCTGTGGCACTTCTAAAACTGTTCGAGTTTCCAAAAAGGTTATAAAGGGCGACTGGACGTTAAGTACTATAACTTACAGTCAACCCGGAAAATATAATGTAACCTTGTTAAACGATACAAACAAAGATTGTTTTGAAGGTAGCACTTGGCAGTTTGTTCCTAACAACAATACAGGAAGTTATAATATAAACGATTCTAGTTGCTCAACAGGTTTAAGAAGTTTTGTGTTTACCATTCAAGAAGTAGATGCAGCGACAGGGCTTTATGATTTTTTATTGAAGCCAACAGACGAAAAACATAAATCTGAAACCAATCAAGGATTTAGATTGAGTTTAACATCATTATCTGACACTTACATGCAATGGCAACAAACGGTTTCTGTTGATGGAAAACCTTTTACAATAACAATGAATTTTAATAAATAATAAAAATACTAATGAAAACAATTATAAAGAAAACTGGCATTTTACTATTCACACTTTTGGTAGCTATAAGTTTAACAAACTGTAAAGCCATTCAAAATGCAAACAATAAACAAAAAGGAGCTGTTATTGGTGCAACTGGCGGCGCTATTTTAGGAGCCATTATTGGTAATAACGTAGGCAAAGGTGGTAATGGCGAATTAGGTGCTGTTATTGGCGGTGTTGTTGGTGGAGGCGCAGGAGTGCTTATCGGCAACAAAATGGATAAACAAGCGCAAAAAATAGAACAAGAAATCCCAGGAGCACAAGTAGAGCGTGTAGACGATGGTATTGTTGTTACTTTCGATGAAACCAGCGGTGTGTATTTTGCAACCAATAAATTTGACATTAATGCGGCATCACAAGCAACATTAAAAAAATTAATTGCTGTGTTTAAAGAATATCCAGACACGAATTTGTTAGTGGTTGGACATACCGATAGCCAAGGCTCAGATGAATATAATATGACGCTTTCTAAAAACAGAGCGTATGCAGTAACAAATTACTTAACTGCAAACGGCATTAGTAGCGGGCGTTTAACAACCAATTGGTTTGGCGAATCGCAACCTGTTCATGACAATGCTACTGCCGAAGGGCGTGCAAAAAACCGTCGTGTAAACATTGCTATTTTGCCTAACGAAAAGATGATTGAAGACGCTAAAAAACAAGCAGGAAATTAATTTTTATTAATTTAAAACATACAAAATCTCGTTTTCTATTAAATGGAAAACGAGATTTTTTGTTTGTAATTACTTTTAAAAAGATTAAATCTATGGCTCATTTTTAAGAGGCATGTTTAACGCTGCCATGTCACATACTTATTTTGTCAAAAAATTAACATAAGTAGGCATATTTATCGTCATAAATTTTATACTTGTTTTAAAAGAATCTGTAACTTTACAAAAAGTCAATATTATGTTATCAAAAGTTATAGAAAAGGCCCTTAACGGTCAAATTAGAATTGAAGCAGAGTCTTCTCAAATTTATTTAGCCATGGCATGTTGGGCAGAAGTAAAAGGTTTAGAAGGCGTTGCAGGTTTTATGTACGATCAGTCAGACGAAGAGCGCGAACACATGTTAAAACTAGTTAAGTTTGTTAACGAACGTGGCGGGCATGCGCATGTATCGGAATTAAAAGCACCAAACGTAACATTTAATTCGTTTAAAGAGATGTTTGAAATGCTTTTAAAACATGAAGTATTTGTATCTGAAAGTATCAACGATTTAGTACATGCTGCATTGCAGGAGAGAGACTATGCAACACATAACTTTTTACAATGGTATGTAGCAGAGCAAATCGAAGAAGAAGCAGTAGCAAGAACTATTCTTGATAAAATTAATCTAATTGGCGACGATAAAGGCGGTCTTTACTTATTCGATAGAGACATTCAGCAACTTACTGTAAGTACTGCTGCGGCCAACAATCCTCAATAATTTTAACATAAATCTTATTTAGATTAATTAAAAATAAACTACTTTTGCTTAAGTAACAATAAGTTGTATTTGTTTTGGGCAAAAAGAAAAAGCAGAAAAAAGCAATTAAAAAATTACAAAAAGCAGGTATTATTGCAGATAATGTAAAAGATAGTTGTTGCAAAAAATATAAAAAGGGCGAGAGCAAACGCTGTTCTAAATGTCCATGTTTAGATTTATTTAAAAAAGTTGCATAAGTTTTCTTAAAATCTATTTTAGCTTTAGATAGTTTTCTAAATTGCGTTGATTTTAAAAAAATATATGCAACTTTTACATTATATAAGCTCCCGCACACAACTTCCAGAAAGTTCAATTAAAAACACGGTTCAATTATTAAATGATGATTGTACAGTACCGTTTATATCTCGCTATCGCAAAGAACTCACAGGAAATTTAGATGAAGTTCAAATTAGCGACATTGTAAAATTTAAAGACGAATTTGAAGCCCTAGAAAAACGAAAAACTACGATTTTAAAAGCGCTCGAAGACCAAGGCGTCTTAACTTCAGAATTAAAACAAAAAGTTGAAGCTTCGCAAGATTTAATAACGCTCGAAGATTTATACCTACCTTTTAAGAAAAGTCGGAAAACAAAAGCCGAAACCGCAAGGAAAAACGGTTTAGAACCTTTGGCTAAGATTATTATGAGTCAAAATGCTAATGATGTGGAATCTTTAGCGTTTAAGTATGTAAAAGGAGACCTATCTTCAGTTGAAGAAGCTTTAGAAGGTGCCAGACATATTATTGCCGAATGGATTAACGAGCGTACCGATATTCGAAATAACATTCGCCATCAATTAGAGCGATTTGCTATGATTTCCACCAATGTGGTAAAGGCAAAAGAATCTGAAGAAAACGCTCAAAAATTCAGAGATTATTTTGATTGGGAAGAATCTTTAAATCGTATCCCATCACACCGATTGTTGGCAATTTTAAGAGCCGAAAGCGAAGGGTTTATCAAGGTGAAAATAGAAATAGACGACGAAAAAGCCTTAGCTAAAATTGAAGATAGAATTATTCGTTCTAACAACGATTGTGCAGAACAAATACAGATAGCCATCAAAGATGCTTACAAAAGGTTGTTGTTCCCATCGTTAAGTAATGAAGCATTACAAAATGCTAAAGTGAAAGCCGATGAAGCAGCTATTTCGGTATTCGCGAAAAATTTAAAACAGTTATTGTTAGGTTCCCCTTTGGGTGAAAAGCGAGTACTGGCAATCGATCCAGGGTTCCGAACAGGGTGTAAAATAGTGTGTTTAGATGCGCAAGGCAGTTTGCTATATAATGAAACCATCTATCCGCATCCACCTAAAAGCGATAGTATTGGTGCCATGAAAAAGATAAGTTCGTTATCTGAGGCATATCAAATTGAAGCGATAGCTATTGGAAACGGAACCGCTTCACGCGAAACGGAAGCGCTTATTCGAAAAATTCATTTTAAAAACGACGTACAGGTATTTGTGGTTAGCGAAGCAGGAGCCAGTATTTATTCGGCATCTAAAATTGCACGCGAAGAGTTTCCTAATTACGATGTCACCGTTCGGGGCTCAATTTCTATTGGAAGAAGACTTCAGGATCCGTTGGCAGAATTGGTAAAAATAGATGCCAAATCTATTGGGGTGGGGCAGTATCAGCATGATGTAGACCAAAATAACCTTCAAAAATCGTTAGATGCTGTTGTTGAAAACTGTGTAAATGCGGTTGGTGTAAATATTAATACCGCTAGTAAAAGTTTGTTAAGTTATGTGTCTGGTATTGGTCCAAAATTAGCCGAAAATATTTTTGAATATCGCAATGAAAATGGCGCCTTTACGTCGCGAAACGATATTAAAAAAGTACCCAGATTAGGTAATAAAGCTTTTGAGCAAGGAGCTGCTTTTTTACGAATTAAAGACCCGAAAAACCCACTGGACGATTCGGCGGTACATCCAGAAAGTTATGCTATTGTAGAAAAAATGGCTAAAGATTTAGGAAAGAAGGTTACCGATTTAATTGGGAATGCAGATTTAATTAAAAAAATAGATTTAAAAAAATATTGCACAAATGCTATTGGCTTACCAACGCTTCAAGATATTATTAAGGAGCTCGAAAAACCTGGTTTAGATATACGCGAGCAGGCAAAAGTGTTTACCTTCAATCAAAACATAAAAACTATAAACGATTTAAAGGAAGGCCAATTGCTACCAGGAATTGTAAACAATATTACCAATTTTGGATGTTTTGTTGATATAGGTATAAAAGAAAGCGGACTAATTCATGTTTCAAATTTATCAGATAGTTTTGTAAGCGATGTTAATGCACATGTAAGTTTGCATCAGCAAATCGTTGTTAAGGTTTTAGAGGTTGATATTCCGCGAAAGCGTATTCAGCTAAAATTACATAAATAAGAATCAGTAAATTTAAGCAACACCCGTTTGTTTATGAAAAAGCCGCGTTTAGCACTCTTTGTTGGGGTAATATGTATTTCCATATTTCCTATTTTGGTGAAATTGAGTTTAACCTCGGGACTTATCTCTGCGTTTTACCGAATGTTGTTCTCTTTTTTGCTGTTATTACCCTATGTTTTATTTAAAAAACAATTTGCACTGCCTAGTGTAAAAATTGGTTTATTGGCTGCCTTATGCGGTGTTATATTTGGTAGTGATGTGGCTGTGTGGAATATTGCTATACAAGAATCTACAGCAACCCAGGCATCTTTATTAACTAATTTGTCGCCAGTTTGGGTGGGGTTTATATCGTTGTTTTTTTTAAAGGATAAGCCAAAAACAAATTTCTGGATTGGCACTACAGTAGCAGTTTTTGGTATGGTACTGCTTGTTGGCTTTTCCATGTTTAAAAACTTAGACTTTGATTTAGCTTTTAATTTCGCAGTACTTTCTGGAATGCTTTATGCCGTGTATATGCTGCTAAGCAAACATATTCTTAATTATATTAACGTCACTACGTTTATGCTAATAAGTTTAGGAGCTTCTTCGGTGTATTTGGGAGTTCTAAATTTTGCGCTAAACGAAGCTTTTTTTGGATTTTCTACAGACGCTTGGTTGGTGCTACTCGCACAGGCCGTTATTTGTCAGCTATTAGCGTGGTTGCTTATAAGTTACGCAACGCAGCATATGAGAGCCACAAGAGTGTCGGTAAGTTTGCTGGGGCAAGGTGTTTTAGCTTCAGTGTTAGCCTGGTTACTACTAGATGAAACGATTACAATTCAAATGTGTATTGGTGGTTTTATTTTGTTATGGGGTATTCGTATAACCTTTTATAACAATCAAATACTTGCAAAAAATTGGCTTAAAAAAAGAAAATCAAAAGCCTTATTCATAACTCGAGAATAAGGCTTTTGCACTATTTAAGAAGCAAGCTTTACTGATGGACTTTTTACAATAGCATCGGTTATCAATTTATGCCATTTTTCAATACGTTGTATTTCAAAGTCTTCAATAAGATCGTCATCGATATTAAAAAACGGAATCATTAAATTTTTGTTGCTAGGAAACTTAAAAATAAGCTCTAAACCCAAGCTTTTTAATCTTACAATGCCATCTTTATCTTTATTATAGTTTTTTATTACATTGCATATTTTCAATTCTTCTAGGTTTATATTGTTAAAAGTAACTTCAGAATCTTTTACAGTTGCAATGGTTAGTATTTTATTATCGTTGCTAAGGCCGATAAAATTTTTACGCCAAAACTCTGTTAGACTGTAAATAATGCCGTTATCTTTTATTAAAGAAGTTATTCTTTTTTTTGTGCTTGATGTGTTTTTTGTACCATTGAATATGAATATAAAAAATGGAAGAAACACACTTATTATTAATAGGGTTGAAACGAGTACAATTGAAATTTTCATCTTGTTTATATTTTTTAATTAATTTGTATAGAATTGCTAAAACCCTCATAGTATCATGTATTATGATTGAGTTTTATTTTATATTAGATTAAAAAATAAGGTGTTACAAGAAAGAATGAAACGGAAAGACTATTTCCCGAATAGTTAAATTTAGATTAAAGAAATCGCAATCTTTTAAATAACAAGTATTGTTTTTAACAAGTACCTTGTTTGAAGGTTTAAACGATTCTAAATAATTGGTTTGACTTTGTTTTTTAAGTTTATCGAAATTGAAAAACTCTACAATCGTGTTACTCGCAGAAATGGCACATGCATTAATTGAATGGTCAATTTTAATGTCATGCGAGTGGTTAACTGCTTTAAATGATAAGTTGCTCTCCGTTTTATTAAGAAATAAAGAGAAGAAACTTAAGGTAACCGTTAAAAGTAACGCGTTAATTTTTAGCATTTAGCAGTAAATTTGAAAGTGTAAAAGTATAATATATTTTGTTACAAAAAACATAATTTTTTAGTGTCGTCAAAAAAAAACGCGAACAAAGCTGTTCGCGTTTTTTGTGAATAAAATCGAAGTTAATTTATCTATTCATATTTTTTATTTCGGTAATAAAGGTGTCTAAATCAACACCATTCTTTACTAGCGTTAAAGCTTTATCTACAATATATTTTACGTTTTCTGGATGAAAACCAAGGCCAACGCCAATTTTTCCTAGTAATACAATTTCATGCTCGTCTTTAATATTGTCTACATAAACCATTCGGGCTAAATCGTACAAACGTTCTAAGCGTAAATCGTAAGATAAAGGCGGATTTATAGGATGCGATTTATATTCTTTTAATATTTTTTTATAGTCATGCTCGTTAACTTCTAAATTACGTGCAAGTCTGTCTAAAAACGCTTTTTCTTCAGGGGTAATAACACCATCATCCATGGCTACACGTACAATTGCAGCAAAATGGTCTTCATTACGCCTTTTAAATCCACTATCAAATAAATCTGAAAACGACATATATTTTTAATTTTGTGGTACAAACCTACATATTTTTTTGTTCTTTTAAAACAAAGCCATTGTAAAGTTAAATTTTTCGAGCATTCTCGCGGCTTGGGAGCAGTCTCACTTTTAGTTACGTCTTTCGCAAAAAAAGCAAAAGGATTTTGTGTATTTAAAGTGTATTTTAAGCCGCTCAATTGCTCATGCTATTAAAGTTACTAAAAATTGCTTAAATTCTAATCATATTTTTTATAAATAAACACATTCAAAATGTATCTTTGCATCTTTTAAACCCTATTATTAGGTGAGTAAAACCATGCTTTCTCAATCCTATACACAGACTTTGCAATTACAAAATCTGCAGAGTGCTATTGCCCTCCCGATAGCTATCGGGACCCAAAGTAGAATACATATAAAAGGCTTAGTTGGGTCGTCGTTTTCCTTTGTAATTTCCAGTCTTTTTAACCAAAATGAATTGCCTTTTTTACTTGTTTTTAACGACAAAGAAGAGGCCGCATTTTATTTAAACGATTTAGAACAACTTTGTGGCGATAAAGATGTTTTGTTTTATCCGGGGAGTTATCGCAGACCCTACCAGATTGAAGAAACCGATAACGCCAATGTGTTGTTGCGTGCCGAAGTTTTAAATAGGATTAATTCCAGAAAAAAACCGGCCATTATTGTTACCTATCCAGATGCCTTGTTCGAGCAAGTGGTAACCAGAAAGGAGTTAGAACGACATACGCTTAAAGTTGCAGTTAACGATAAACTATCCATCGATTTTGTAAATGAAGTGTTGTTCGAATACCAGTTTAAACGGGTAGATTTTGTTACAGAACCAGGTGAGTTTTCAGTGCGAGGTGGTATTGTGGATGTGTTTTCATTTTCCAACGACGAACCTTATAGATTAGAGTTTTTTGGCGATGAGGTTGATAGTATCCGAACCTTTGATGTAGAAACTCAACTCTCTATCGAGCAGATTAAAAAAATAAACATCATTCCTAATGTAGCCAATAAATTATTGCAGGAAAGCAGGCAAAGTTTTATGCAATACATGGCTCAAAAAACAGTGATTTGTTTTAAAAACACCGATTTATTCTTCTCTCGAATAGACGATTTTTATAGTAAAGCTGAAGACGCTTTCAAAACCTTGTCTTCAGATATTAAACATGCCGAACCACATGAGCTTTTTTGTAATTCAACGGTCTTAAAAAAGCAACTACTCGATTTTTCGATTATTGAATTCGGGACTTCAACATATTTTACAAACCGCACTACGACCGAAACGAAGCAGCCATCATCAAAAGCAGAGGTTGTTTTTAATACCACACCCCAACCATCGTTTAATAAACAATTCGATTTACTAATTGAAGATTTAAACGCCAATTACGATAAAGGCTATAGCAATTATATTGCCTGTGTAAGCGAGCAACAAGCAAAACGTTTTCATGATATTTTTGACGATTCGCATCTCGATGTAAAACCATATAAAACTATTGTATTGTCCTTACATCAAGGGTTTGTAGATCACGATAATCAACTTGTTTGTTACACCGATCATCAAATTTTTGAACGTTACCACAAGTTTCATGTTAAAAATGGCTATGCTAAAAAACAAGCCATAACCTTAAAAGAATTAACCAATTTAGATATTGGCGATTATGTTACCCACATCGATCATGGTATCGGGCGTTTTGGCGGACTTCAAAAAATAGATGTCGAAGGCAAAAAACAAGAGGCTATAAAACTGGTTTATGGCGAACGCGATGTGCTGTATTTAAGTATTCATTCCTTACATAAAATCACCAAGTTTAATGGTAAAGACGGAAAGCCGCCAAAAATCTATAAACTTGGTAGTAACGCTTGGAAAACGCTTAAAGAGAAAACAAAATCAAGGGTTAAGCATATTGCCTTCAACCTGATTAAGCTTTACGCAAAGCGAAAAACAGAAAAAGGCTATCAATACAATCCAGATAGCTATATGCAACACGAGTTGGAAGCATCTTTTATATACGAAGACACGCCCGACCAAAGCACTGCCACCGCCGATATTAAAGCCGATATGGAAAGCGAGCGCCCTATGGATAGATTGGTTTGTGGCGATGTAGGTTTTGGAAAAACAGAAGTAGCTATTCGTGCTGCGTTTAAAGCGGTTGATAATGGCAAGCAAGTGGCCGTTTTGGTGCCCACTACCATTTTGGCGTATCAACATTCCAGAACTTTTAAAGAACGCTTAAAAGATTTTCCTGTAACCGTCGATTATGTAAACCGTTTTAGAACTGCCAAAGAAAAACGCGACACGCTCGAAGGTCTAAAAAATGGCAGGGTCGATATTATAATTGGCACCCATCAACTGGTAAATAAAAATGTAGAATTTAAAGACTTAGGATTGCTTATTGTTGATGAAGAGCAAAAATTTGGAGTGGCAGTCAAAGAAAAATTAAAAACTTTAAAGGATAATGTCGATGTGCTAACACTAACGGCAACGCCTATACCACGAACGCTTCAGTTTAGTTTAATGGCGGCTCGCGACTTATCGGTTATAACCACGCCACCACCAAACAGATATCCAATTGAAAGTCATGTTATTCGATTTACCGAAGAAGCCATTCGCGATGCAATTAGCTACGAAATTGAACGTGGCGGACAAATATTCTTTATTCATAATCGCATAGAAAATATCAAAGAAGTAGCTGGCTTAATTCAGCGATTGGTGCCAGATGCTAAAATTGGTATCGGTCATGGGCAAATGGATGGAAAGAAGCTGGAAGAACTGATGTTGGCGTTTATAAATGGTGCGTTCGATGTTTTAGTAAGTACTACTATTGTTGAAAGCGGACTCGATGTGCCTAATGCAAACACCATTTTTATAAATAATGCCAATAATTTCGGATTAAGCGATTTACACCAAATGCGTGGTCGTGTAGGACGAAGCAATAAAAAAGCGTTTTGTTATTTTATTACTCCAGAATATTCGGCAATGACTGATGATGCCCGAAAACGTATTACCGCATTAGAGCAATTTACAGATTTAGGCAGTGGCTTTAATATTGCCATGAAAGATCTGGAAATTCGTGGCGCAGGCGATTTACTAGGTGGCGAACAAAGCGGATTTATAAACGAAATTGGTTTCGAAACCTATCAGAAAATATTAAACGAGGCGATTGAAGAACTCAAAGAAAATGAGTTTAAAGACTTGTATAACGAAAAAGAAGAAGATAAGGTTTACGTAAAAGACGTAACGATAGATTCAGATTTTGAATTGCTGTTTCCAGATGATTATGTGAATAACATCGCAGAACGTTTAAGTTTATATACCAAACTTAATGAATTAAAAACGGAATCTGAATTACAGAAATTCGAATCGGAATTGATAGACCGTTTTGGCGAATTGCCTAAGCAAGTGAGCGATTTATTAAATAGTGTGCAAATAAAATGGATGGCCACAAAAGCTGGATTTGAAAAAATTGTAATGAAACAAGGCAAGCTTATAGGTTATTTTGTAAACGATCAGCAAAGTAGTTTTTACCAAAGCAAGAATTTTACAAAAGTGCTGCAGTTTATCCAATCTAACCCGAATGCATGTAAAATGAAAGAGAAACAAACCCGAAACGGCTTGAGACTTTTATTAACTTTTGAACATGTTAAATCTGTTAAGCAAGCATTAAAAGTGTTACAACCCATTGTGGAGTAATTATTGTGTTAAAAAAACATAAACACTTTAAGTCTAAATATTTGAAACTCTGTACCTTTAAAGCTTTAAAATTTTAAAAAAAATAAAGACTATGTTATCTAGAATTGTTGCTTTAATACTATTATTACCAAATTTACTTTTGGCACAACATACCATTTCGGGAGTGTTTACGCCAGCGAGTAATTATAAGGTGGTATTATTATATAAAGTAACGCCCACAGTATCCGATTATATAACAAATGCCGAAGTACAAAAAGACGGCAGCTTTCAAATTCAATTAGGGGCAGACGCCGCTAGTGGTATTTATAGAATTGTTTACGCTGTACCACAAGAAGACTATAATTTTGATGTTATTTATAATGGCAAAGAAGATATTTCGCTAACCTTTAATTCTGAAACAGGAGTTACGTTTAAATCTTCAACAGAAAATAAGTTACTCGCATCGTATTCAAAAAGTATGTCGGCCGTTACTCAAAGTATTAGTAATTATTTTAGAGAACATAAAAAAGACACGCTCGCATTACTTAACATTTTTAAAATACAGCGTGAAACACAGGCTAAATACGAAAAACTAGCAGAGAAAACCATTGCGCTTCAGTTTATAAAAGCAAATAAACCATACATTCCCAAAAAGTATGAGGATTCGCACACCTATGTCAAAAATTTAAAAATACATTATTTCGATAATATCGATTTTAATAATGTGACACTTCAAAGCTCCAGTTTTTTAGAGGAACGCATGAATAATTATGTGTTTGGAATGACTTCTGGATCTAAAAGCGACATAGCAAATTATAAGCATAATATTAATGTGTTTTGTAATGCGATGAAAACAGTTCCGGCAAAAGTAAAGCGGATATTATTGTTTAGCTTGTGGCAACAAATGGTCGATTTAGAGTATGAAGAAGTTGCTAATTATATTTCTAATAATTATTTAATTGATATAGCTAAATCGTTAAACGACAAAGAACTTGTTGATGCCTTAACGTTATTTAAAAACATATCAATAGGAAGTAAAGCTCCAGATTTTTCTGTAACCATTGAAAAAGATAATAAGACTATTAGCAAAAAATTAAGCGAGCTCAATGGGTTTGAAAACTATATTATTGTTTTTTGGAGTACTAGTTGTTCGCATTGTTCCGATGAAATTCCACAGTTGCAAAAACTTATAAAATCGAACAAAAAGAATAAGATAAAAGTTATTGCCGTGGCCTTAGAAGACGATGCAAAGGCTTGGAAAGAAAAAATAAAAAGCTTTCCAGAGTTTATTCATGTGCTAGGGCTAGGTAAGTGGGATAATAAAATTGGCGATGCATACGGGGTAACCGAAACACCCACTTATTTTGTGTTGAATAGAGAAAAGCAAATTGTTGATAAACCGTTAGATTTAGATGCTTTAAAGTACTTTTTTAGTATGCAATAAGTCTTACTGAAGTTGTTTTGCATCATAAATCTATCAATAATGAGATTCTGAAACTAGTTCAGAATTACAATTTCAGAAATGATAAAACGCGTCCTTTAAATGCTCTATTTCATAGTTTTTTCCATTTTTTACAATGGCAATAATATCAAAACGTACTTCAACATCTAAACCATTAGTGTTTACGTATTCATCAACAGCTTTTACCAGTCGTTGAATTTGCCCAGGTTTCACAAAATCCTGTGGGTTACCAAATTCTATGGTCGAGCGCGTTTTTACTTCAATAATGGCTAAAATGTTGTCTTTTTGGGCAATAATATCTACTTCGGCTTTGTCAAATCGGTAATTGCGTTCAATAATGTCATAGCTATTTTCCAATAGAAAATTAACTGCGAGTTGTTCTCCCTTCTTTCCTAATTCGTTGTGTTTAGCCATTCAACATTAAATTTGAGACTAAATATATTAATTAAAATAATGAAAGTGGTTCTTTATTTTAACGTATATCGCAGTCCAAAAAACAATCGTCGGCCTTGATTGGGGGCATATATATAACCCGTGTCGAAGGTTAGGGCATAGGGATTATTAGCTGTTTGTGTGGCATTTCCGTTGGCATCAAAAACAACGTCTTTATCAAAAGGGTCGTTCGCTCTTGCTATTATAAATGGATTTCCTCTATTAGGTGTCCAATCTAAAAGGTTTTTTACACCGCCATAAATTTCAAAATTCTTTAAGCCATCAAAAGTAAATTGTATGTTTTGAATGCTCCATACCGGCGATTCAGGTGATCTCGGATCTAAATCACCTAAAAGTGGTAATCGCATTGGTCCATAAACATTACCCGTATAGTCTATTAAGAAATTATGATTAAAATTTTTATAGGAAAGCGACCAGGTTCCAGAGTATTTCTCGGTTAAAATTTGCTGTTGTTTAATGCCGTTTTCTGTTTGCGTTACTTCCTGAATGGTAAAGCCAGCTAAGGCTTTAAAATTGCTGGAGATAACAGCATCCATGTTTATACTCAAGCCCAAACTGGATGCGTGACCATCTAAGTTGTCATAAATAACTTGGTTGGGGTTGGTGTCGTAATCCGGTAATATGGCATTACTAAAAGTGGTATACCAAGCGGACGCATCGATACCTATTATTTTTCCGCTTTTGGTATAGAACTTTTTAAGGTAATTTAAATTCACATTATACGAACGTTCCGGTCTTAATTCTTCTTCAATGACAACCTCTCTCGCACCGTTTAATGCCGCGTGTTCTTCGGTAAACAGATTTACTACCCTAAAGCCTGTACCCGCGTTAAGCCTAAGAATATCATGTTCCGATGGTTTAAATTTATAGGCCAACCTAGGCGTGAAAATATTACCATGGCGTTTATCGTAATCGTATCGGGCGCCAAGTAAAATTTTATGTTTTTCGTTTAGTTTTATTTCGTCTTGCACAAACAATGAAGGAATAACTATTTCGTCTTCTGTTTGTGTTACTGGGGTATTATCATCATAATAATTGTAGCGTCCAGAAACGCCGACTAACCAATCGTGGTTGTGGTCTGAAATATCCCATGTTAATTGGCCAAAACCAATGCGTTGCTTAGCTAAATACAAGGTGTTAGCATACGCCGAGTTTTGATCGTGATCTGAATATGAGAACTGAAAAGTCATTTTTTCATCAATAGGTAATTGATATTTTCCAATTAGTTCATAACGTGTGGTGTAAATACTCTCGCCATAGATGTCGCTACTTAGCCTATGTTCTGGTGTCCATTGCATTTCGCCTCCCCATCGGTCTTCGTAGAAAAAGCGGCCCGCCAATGAAAAAACACGATTGTTTTGTCTTTGAAAATCCCATTTTTGAAAAACAGAGATACGGTCTTGTAGTGTAACATCTGTAAAATTATCGTTGTTCGCATCGATTGGGTTCGAATAATTAAAATAATTGGCCCCCAAAAGCATGCTGGCTTTTTTGCCAACTTTTGTTTTAAAACCTAAATCAAGATTAAATTCTTCCCAATCTGTTGTATAGCTATCTGCAAAAACTAGGGGTGCATTTTCTGGGAGTTTGGTAATAACGTTAATTAATCCGCCAACAGCTTCACTTCCATATAGAGAGGACGCAGGACCTTTTACAATTTCTACTTGTTCTATTAAGGAACTTGGTATACCAGAAAGCCCATAAACTGTAGAAAGTCCGCTTACTATAGGCATACCATCTATTAACACGAGGGTATACGGTCCTTCTAAGCCGTTTATATGTATATCGCCTGTATTACAAACGCTGCAATTTATTTGTGGTCGCACGCCATTTACTGCTTGTAAAGATTCAAAAATATTTGGTGCCGGATTTTTTTTAAGGAATGTTGGGGAATACACTTCTACGGGAACAGGACTTTCAAGTCTGCTTACAGGTTTAAGAGTTCCGGTTATTACGACTTCGTCTAATAATTCAACTTCTTCTAAATTAATATTGATTTTAACGTTGTCTCCCTTAATGGTTATAAGTTTTTGTACCGTTTTAAAACCAGTAAAGGATACAATAAGGGTATAATTACCTTCTTGAACATTGTCTATTACAAAACTACCATCTTCTTGACTAACAGCACCTTTAGAAGTGCCTTTTAAATATATATTAACAAAGGGAAGGGATTCGTTATTAGTGGTTATTTTACCCGAAATATTAAAAGTGTTATTGGCGTTGATGCTGTTAGTAACGAGTAAAAAGAGGACAAATAAGTGTTTCATTTGGTTTAATATTTAAATTTTTTACCAAATCTCTTATTTTTATTAAGTCTAAATAATGATAAAAATCATGTTTTTGATATTTTTTATTTTTAGATAAGACTAAAAAAATATTTACATGTATGTAAAAATAATTATATTTGTAGCCTAAAGTTAAAGTATGACTACATTATCTGAAGAAAATTATTTGAAGGCCATTTACCACTTAGGTAAACAAGGAACCCAGGCGGTGAGTACGAATGCGATTGCCGAAAAAATAGAGTCTAAGGCTTCTTCGGTTACCGATATGGTTAAAAAATTGGCCGATAAAAACCTTGTGAATTATGTGAAATATCAAGGGGTTAGTCTAACAGACGCGGGACGACTAACGGCGGCATCGGTTATTAGAAAGCACAGGCTATGGGAAGTGTTTTTAGTTGAAAAGCTTAATTTTTCATGGGATGAGGTACACGATGTAGCAGAGCAATTAGAGCATATTAAATCTTTAAAATTAGTGGACGAACTCGATGCTTTTTTAGGCTTTCCTGCACACGACCCGCATGGAGACCCCATTCCCGACAGAAATGGTAACTATGCCCTAAGAAAAAGTATAAGCATCCTAGAAATGCAATCTGGAAATGAAGGTGTGTTGGCGCATGTAAAGGATTCTTCTGAAGTATTTTTAAAATATTTAAACAAAAACAGCATGGCATTGGGAGATACGATTAAAGTTGTGGATTTTGAACCCTTTGATGATTCTGTCACCATCGAAACCAAAACAAAACAAATTATTATTTCGAAAGAAGTTGCTAAAAATTTATACTTAAGTCAATAGTTATGAATACTTATAATCCTATACATGCACTTATTCTATTTTTTATAATAGCCGGCGTTTTGTTTGTGCTTTTTAGACCTGTAAAAGGATGGTTTTGGATTATAAAAAACAATTTTAAAGGCAACGAAAAGATTGTTACAGAAGATATTTTAAAACAGCTTTATCATTTTGAAAATGCAGGCAATAAGGTCGATACCAAAACACTGTTGCAAGTGCTGAAATATAACAACAATCAGATTGTTGAGGTTATAAAAACCATGACCATCAATAATTTAATTTATTTTGATTCGGATGTGTTAAAATTAACCGAATCTGGAAGAGAATATGCTTTAAGAATTGTTCGTATTCACCGTCTTTGGGAACGGTATTTAGCAGATAAAACAGGATTTAAAAAAGAAGAATGGCATGATAGAGCAGAAATGATGGAGCATAAACTTAGCCATGATGAAACCAATATTTTGGCTACACGTTTAGGAAATCCCAAATTCGATCCACATGGCGATCCCATCCCGACAAATACAGGGAAGATGGCACAAGTTAGCGGTGTTGAATTGCCTTTGTTGCCAGTAAATTCGGTCGGAAGAATTACACATATTGAAGACGAACCCGAAATTATTTATAAACAGATTTTAGCCGAAAACATTCACATTGGTTCGCTAATTAAGGTGATTGAAAATAATTCAACAAGAATCGTTTTTCTATCCGAAGGCGAAGAATTTAGATTGGCACCTATTGTAGCTTCAAATTTAACAGTGGCACCTATTGAAAAAGAAGTGGTGATTGAAGATAATGTGGCGCGATTGTCAAGTTTAAAAGAAGAAGAATCGGCAAAAATTATTGGAATATCGAGAGAAAGCAGAGGTGAAAGCAGAAGGCGATTATTAGATTTAGGATTCGTAAAAGGTGCCGATATTAAAATCGATTTAACGAATCCGCTAGGAGAACCTAATGCTTACTTAATTAAAGGAACCTCTATCGCTTTAAGAAAAGATCAGGCAGCAAAAATTCTTATTAAAAAAGATTAAATCATGGATGCAAAGGTAAAAAGTGCTTGCGAAACCTGTCCTCAATTTAATGCCGATGGCTTAAAAAAATTGGGAATAAATACAAGTAATGTAGATTTTGTGGTTGCTTTAGCTGGTAATCCTAATACCGGAAAAAGTACGGTTTTTAATGCATTAACGGGTTTACGTCAACATACGGGTAATTGGCCCGGAAAAACAGTAACCAGAGCCGAAGGGGGTTTTGAATACAACAAGAAAAAATTCAAGTTAGTAGATTTACCTGGTACCTATTCGTTGCTTTCAACTTCCGAGGATGAAGAGGCAGCACGCGATTTTATCCTTTTTGGAAAACCAGATGTAACGGTTATTGTTGCCGATGCAAACCGTTTAGAACGCAACCTGAATTTGGTGCTTCAAATTCTTGAAATAACCGATAAAGCAGTCTTGTGTTTGAATTTAATGGATGAAGCGAAACGCAATCACATAAGCATTGATGAAAGAACCTTAGCACGCGATTTAGGAATTCCGGTGGTACCTACAAGTGCCAGATTTAATGAAGGCATTCCAGATCTCATTCATACCATCAGCGAAATTGCAAATGGCCATATTGTTTGCAAGCCTCATAGAATTAAAAATGTGCCGAGTAATATTGAAAATGCGGTGAAAACACTAGCGGCAGAAATTGAAAAGGAATTTCCAAACGTACCCAACAGTAGATGGATTGCCTTTAGATTATTAGAAGGCGATACGCGAATTATTAATGCCTTAAGAACAGGTGAACTAGTTTAAAATATTATGGCGAATAAAAATATTGAACATATTTTAGAATTATCGAACGAATTGCGCTGGCAAATAGGAGACGATTTTCATGATAATTTAACGGAAGGTATTTATGCCGATGCTGCACAAATTGTGAGTGACACAGTACAGGTAGATAGTACTAAAAAACGCTTCCGGTTAGATAGACAAATCGATAAAATAGTTACAAGTAAAACCTTTGGGTTTCCTATCATGTTTTTAATTTTAGCAACGGTGTTGTGGCTCACAATTATTGGGGCTAATTATCCGTCTGGGTTGTTAGCGGAATTGTTGCTAGATACTATTCACCCAGCATTAAAAACTTTTGCAGCTAGTCTTAACATGCCTTGGTGGTTAGATGGCTTTTTAATAGATGGGGTGTATTTAGCTGTAGCGTGGGTAATAGCAGTAATGCTTCCGCCCATGGCGATATTTTTCCCTTTATTCACCTTATTGGAAGATTTTGGATATCTGCCACGTGTCGCCTTTAATTTAGATAGCTTATTTAAAAAATCGGGAGCACATGGCAAACAAGCTTTAACCATGAGTATGGGCTTTGGTTGTAATGCAGCAGGTGTTGTAGCAACCAGAATAATCGACAGTCCGCGGGAACGATTAATAGCAATTATTACTAATAACTTTTCGCTTTGTAACGGGCGCTGGCCAACTCAAATATTAATTGCAACTATTTTTATTGGGGCGGTAGTGCCACCAGCATTTTCTAGCGTAGCATCGTTACTAGCGGTGATTGGTATCGCGGTTTTAGGTATGGTTTTTATGTTTTTGGTGTCTTGGGTACTAAGCAAAACCGTGTTAAAAGGGGAGGTCTCTACTTTTAATTTAGAATTACCGCCGTATCGTCCGCCACGTTTTTGGAAAACCATTTATACATCATTAATAGACAGAACCCTTATTGTTTTATGGCGCGCCATTGTATTTGCTGCTCCGGCAGGGGCTGTTATTTGGCTAATTTCAAACGTTTATATTGGCGACCAAAGTATAGCTTTATGGGCAATAAATGCTTTTGACGGTTTTGGGTTTTTGTTAGGCTTAAACGGCGTTATTTTATTGGCGTATATTGTTGCTATACCTGCTAACGAAATTGTAATTCCAACCATTTTAATGCTAACCGTATTAGTTACCGGTATTGCGGGTGGCTCTGGAGCTGGTGTAATGTTCGAACTGGAATCCGCAAATGCCACGGGCGATATTTTAAGAGCCGGAGGTTGGACGCTGCTAACGGCCGTTAACCTCATGCTTTTTAGTTTGTTGCACAACCCCTGTAGCACCACGATTTATACTATTTATAAGGAAACCAAAAGTGTGAAGTGGACGCTTTTGGCATCTGTAATGCCAGTAATTTTAGGATTTATTGTAACCTTTTTAGTTGCCCAATTCTGGCGAATTTTATTTTAATTGAATGAATAAAGTAAATTATTTAGCACTCATACTGGGTTTAACGAGCTATGCGGTATGTTCTCAAAGTATAATAACCGACAGACCCGACCAAACCGAAAGTTCGTCCACCATCGAAAAAGGAAGCTTACAAATTGAAACCGGTATTTTAATTGGATTTACTGAAGATGATTTTACTTCAGAGCGCCAACTTCTTGCCCCAACAACCTTGTTTAGATATGGTATAACAAATGGTGTCGAATTGCGAGTGCTGAGTCAGTTTGAAAGTTTAAAAGACCAAAATTCGTCACAAAAAATAAACGGGATTAGCGATTTAGAAATAGGAACCAAAGTGCAATTATTCAAAAAGGAAGATATAAATACCGAGATTGCCTTTGTATCGCATCTTATACTTCCAACAGGTTCAATGGGTTTAACAAATGATTCATTTGGCACCATAAATAAGCTATCTATTTCACATGAAATAAATGATGCATTAGGACTAGGGTATAACTTGGGGTATGATTATTTTGGTGAAGGAAACGGCGATTTAACCTATTCTGTTGCCTTAGGAATTTCAGTTACCGATAAGCTCGGAATTTATATAGAACCTTTTGGAAGCTTTGTGGATATTAATAGCTTAGAAGCAAATTTTGATGCCGGAATTGCTTATTTGTTAAAGGACAATGTGCAGTTAGATTTTTCTTTTGGAACAGGCATTAATCACACTATAAATTACTTGTCCGTTGGGTGCAGTATAAATATAGCAAAGGCTAAAGCCAATTAATGACAACCGCATCCATCATCGCCACCACACGATTTTTTTGAACTAGGTTTTTTCCAAATAAATTTCCTAATTAAAAAAAATATAGCGAATCCAACAGCGGTAAACGCTAAAATATTTTGAATAATGGTATTCATAGTTGTTTTGTCGAAGTTACTTTAGTTTCATTTCAACAAATTCCTTATTTCTCAGGAATATGTTATTTCAAAAATTGAAACGCTAATAACGCTACAATATATGCGAAACTACTCATTATAACTAACTGTAAAATAGGCCATTTCCAGCTATTTGTTTCTTTTTTAACAATCGCTAACGTACTCATACACTGCATGGCAAAGGCATAGAATAAAAGTAACGAAATGCCTGATGCAAATGTAAATAATGGTCCTCCTAGAATCGGATTAACCTCTGCCGCCATACGGTTTTTTATAGTGGCTTCGTCGTCATTCCCCACACTATAAATAGTGGCTAAAGTACCAACAAATACTTCTCTGGCCGCGAAACTACTAACAATGGCGATACCAATTTTCCAATCGTAACCCAAAGGTCTAATAGCGGGTTCAATGGAGCGTCCTGTTATGCCTATAAACGAATGCTCTAATTTATGCGAAGCTATTTTTTGCTGTAAGTCTTCTTGCGATAAATGCTCCGTTTCATACTGCGCTTTTACAATACTTTCGGCGTTATTAAATTGCTCTCCCGGACCATGAGAGGCTAAAAACCATAGCACGATAGAGATGGCAAGTATAATTTTTCCAGCTCCAAATACAAACGATTTTGTTTTTTCAAGAACCGTAATCATCACATTTTTAAACAGCGGAAGCTTATAATTGGGCATTTCAACCACAAAGAAAGATTTGCTTTTTATTTTTAAAATTTTATTCAAAATATAGGCCGATACCACGGCTGTGGCGAAGCCTAAAAGGTATAAAAACATGAGTGTTAATGCCTGATATCCCAATCCAAGAAAACGCCCTTCTGGAATAATTAATGAGATGATTATTAAATAAACCGGAAGTCGCGCAGAACAAGTCGTAAATGGTGTTACTAAAATGGTTATTAAGCGCTCTTTCCAGCTTTCAATGTTTCGGGTTGCCATAATAGCAGGAATAGCGCAGGCAGTACCAGAAATTAACGGCACTACACTTTTACCACTTAACCCGAATTGTCGCATAATCTTATCCATTAAAAAAACAACGCGACTCATATAGCCACTTTCTTCCAGAACAGAAATAAATAAAAATAAAAAGGCGATTTGCGGTATAAAAATAACGATACCACCAAGCCCGGGAATAATACCTTCAGCTAATAAATCTGTAAACGCTCCAGAAGGTAATTGATTTTTAGTCCATTCACTTAACAATGCAAATGCATTATCAATAAAATCCATTGGTACGCTCGACCAATCGTAAATCGCTTGAAAAATAGTTAACAGAATTACAAAGAAAATAAAATAACCCCATATTTTATGGGTTAAAACCCGGTCTAATCTGCTGCGCAAATCTTTGGCCTGTGTCGCATCAATAGTCTGCCCTTTTTTAAGAACATCATTAATAAACTGATAGCGTTTTATAGTTTCTTTTTGCTGCAGTCGTTTTAAATCGGCTTTGCTTTTCGTTTTAAAATTAGCAACGGCATCAATTTCTTTTCTATCGGTTTTCCCAAAATTAACATCCTGCGTAATAACCAGCCAAAGCTTGTATAAAAGTTGGTTCGGAAACGCTTTTCTTAAACTGTCAAAGTATTCTTTATCAATGTCGCTGGGGTCAATACAAGGCGATACCGAAATATCTTTATAGTTAGAAATAAGCTGTTTTAAGGTATCTATGCCTTCCTTTTTTCGAGTGCTAACTAAGGCAATTTTAGTTTGAAGTTGTTGTTCTAAATAGTCGATATCTAACGAAATGCCTTTGTAGCTCATTCTATCGGCCATATTAATCACCAAAATAGTCGGAATTTCTAAATCCTTAATTTGTGTGAAAAGCAGCAAATTTCGCTTCAAATTTTCAACATCACTTACAACAACAGCAATATCAGGGAAATCTTTATCATTTCTGTTTAAAAGCAACTCGATAACCACATTTTCATCAAGCGACGAGGCGTTTAAACTATAGGTTCCAGGTAAATCTATAATATGCGCCTTCACACCACGAGGTAATTTGCAAATACCTTCCTTTTTTTCAACTGTAATACCTGGGTAATTTCCAACTTGTTGGTTTAAACCAGTAAGCGCATTAAAAACAGAGGTTTTTCCAGTATTTGGGTTCCCAATTAAGGCCACATTTATTTGCTTACTCATACAATCTTGTCTATTAAAATATGAATAGCGGTTTCTTTTCTAATGGCCAAATGTGTACCGTTAATATTTAAATACATGGGGTCTTGAAAAGGAGCCAATTGAACAAGTTCTACAGAATTGCCGGGTAAACATCCCATTTCAAGTAGTTTTAATGGTATGTTAATAGACGAAACATCCTGTATTATGGCGCGTTCTCCTCGCTTTAAATCTGCTAATGTATATGGCACACTTATTTAGATTGATTTTAAAGAAGCAAAAGTAAGGTAAAAGTTTAAAAGTTTAAAAGTTTAGAGTTTAAAGTTTTAAAAAAAAAGCGTCTAAAAATAGTTTTTTGGGCGTTACCCAAGGGTCGGGCTTTCGCAAGTCGCTTTCTGCGAAGAGCTCCAACAATTGCTCAATCCCTAACGCGGTGCGCTACTAAACAACAAACAGTCGGTAATTATTTCTCTTGCTTCAAAATTTTAATATCATCAAGTAAGCGCTCAATGTCTTCCGCATTAGTACCATCGTAAAACCCTCTAATTTGTCGTTTTTTATCAATCAGCATAAAATTTTCGGTATGAATCATATCAAAAGGTCCGCCATCGCCATCATCCTTCACCGCTAAATAACTTTTTCTAGCCAATTCGTAAATCTGCTTTTTATCACCGGTTACTAAATTCCATTTGGCATCAATCACACCTTTTTCTAAAGCATATTTTTTAAGCTGCGCTACTGAGTCAATTTCAGGAGTTACCGAGTGCGAAAGCAACAAGACTTCGTTATCATTAATGAGTTCTTTTTGAATTTCGGCCATATGGTTCGTCATAATCGGGCAAATAGTTAAGCAGGTCGTAAAAAAGAAATCGGCTACATAAATTTTTCCTTTATAATCGTTTTGGGTAATGGTTTTTCCGTTTTGATTAATAAGCGAAAAATCGGCTATTTTATGATATTTTCTTTGGTATTGAATGGTGCTATCTACCAACTCTTCATTTACCATTGCCGGTTGGTAAATGGGCAATGGCTGATATACGTTTAGCGTATTGTAAATAATGGTAACAATTATAATAGAGATAATTAAAAAAACGATTGCGAAGCGTTTGTAATCTTTAAAAAACGAAAGCATTTGTTAGTATTTAAGGCTTTATTGTAAGAATTCAAGCAAAAATACGACACATCGGTATTAAATGGGTATTTTTAACTATTAAAATTAGACTAAAATTAGAAAAGGGAATGTTTAAAAGAATGAAACCCGTATTTATAGCAACGTTCTGTTTGTTTACTTGGAGTTTTTTTGGGCAAGATTATATTAAATTGTTCAACCAAATTCAAAAAACCGAAGCTAAAGCAGCCTTAAAAAAAATGCTTCAAAAGGCGAATGTAAACACCGGAAATTACGATATTAAATACCATCGATTAGAATTTACCGTCGATCCTTCGGTGGCATACATATCGGGTGAGGTTACCACGTATTTAAATGCTAAAGAAAATTTAAATCAAGTTACGTTCGACTTAGCCAGTAATATGACGGTTTCTCAAGTTACCCAACGCGGAACTTCACTGGCTTTTTCACAAAACACCAACGACGAATTGGTTGTTACCTTGCCCGTAACCCAAAATACGGGTGTAATAGATTCTCTTACTATTACTTATTCTGGTAATCCGGTAAGTTCTGGTTTTGGTTCTTTCGAGCAGAGTCAACATAATGGAAATCCTGTAATTTGGACGCTTTCTGAGCCTTATGGCGCCAAAGGTTGGTGGCCATGTAAACAAGACTTGAACGATAAAATAGATTCTATAGATGTGTTTATAACCACACCAAGATTTAACCCTTCGAGCGAAGAATATATTGCGGTATCTAATGGTTTAGAACAATCGCAGGTAGTAAATGGTAGTAACAAAACCACACATTTTAAACATCGCTATCCAATTCCGGCCTATTTAATTGCCATTGCCGTTACAAACTACAGCGTGTATTCGCATACGGTAGCCAATAACAGCAAGCCTTTCGATATCGTGAATTATGTCTATCCAGAAAATTTAAGTTCAGCACAAAATAGTACACCCATTACAGTAGATATTATGAATCTATTTGCTAATTTATTTGAAGAATATCCGTTTGCCAACGAAAAATACGGACATGCACAATTTGGATGGGGCGGTGGTATGGAGCATACAACGGTGTCTTTTATGGGGAATTTCGACCGATATTTAATAGCACACGAATTGGCGCATCAATGGTTTGGAAATAAGGTTACCTGTGGCAGTTGGAAGGATATTTGGCTTAATGAGGGTTTTGCAACCTATTTATCTGGGTTGGTGGTAGAACATTTGGATGGAAATTCAGCTTTTACAACTTGGAAACAAAATCTTAATACCTCGATTACCTCGGCCACTAATGGCGCTGTTTATTTATCGGATGTAGATACAACTAGCGTAAATAGAATTTTTAACGGGCGCTTAAGCTATAACAAAGGTGCTATGGTATTGCATATGCTCCGAAAAAAATTAGGTGATGTTAATTTCTATAAAGGCGTAAAAAATTATTTAACCGATGTAAATCTTGCATACGGATACGCAAAAACAGCAGATTTTATTCCTATTATGGAAGCTGCAAGTGGCGAAAGTTTAACTGAATTCTTTAGTGATTGGTTATATAATCAAGGCTATCCAAGTTATACGATTTCATGGAATCAACCTTCTGCTAATCAGGTTAACATACAAGTAAGTCAAACGCAGAGCGACGCCTCGGTTTCATATTTTGAAGTGCCTATTCCAATTCGTCTTATAGGCACTTTAGGGGAAAGATTAGATATTACACTTAACAATACAACTAATAACGAGGTTTTTGCAAACACCGTTAATTTTACGGTGGCATCTGTTCAATTTGATCCGGAATCAGATATAATTTCCAAAAACAATAACGTGGTGCTAAGTGCTAATAGTTTCGTAAACAATAATGCGTTTAAAATTTTCCCAAACCCCACGTTTAGCGAGTTAAATATTTTAAAACCAGATGCTTTAGAGGTTTCAGAAATTACAATATTTAATGCGCTAGGGCAACTTTTGTATCATTCTAACTGGTCTCCCGTTGTTAATATAGAGGCGTTTTCTACTGGTATACTTTTTGTGCAATTGTACACAAATGAAGGTGTAATTAATAAAACTGTGTTAAAAAACTAAGTAAAATACGCATTAGTTTTCTAAATGGTGTTAAAAGCTTACTTTTGTCCGATTAAAAAAAAATTTAATACATGACTGTATTTTTTATAAAAGCGACTCAATTACTATTGAGTCTTTCCATTTTAGTAGTTCTACACGAGTTGGGACATTTTATCCCTGCAAAACTATTTAAAACGCGGGTAGAAAAATTCTATTTATTTTTTGATGTAAAATTTTCATTATTTAAAAAGAAAATTGGCGATACAGTGTACGGTATTGGTTGGTTGCCTTTAGGGGGCTATGTTAAAATATCTGGAATGATAGACGAAAGTATGGATACCGAGCAAATGGCATTACCGCCACAGCCTTGGGAATTTCGTTCTAAACCAGCATGGCAACGCTTAATCATTATGCTTGGTGGCGTAACGGTTAATTTTATTTTAGCATTCGTTTTATTTATGATGATGTTGTTTGTTTGGGGTACAAATTATACCACGAAAGACGATATTAAATATGGTTTTGGAGTTTCAAAAACATTAGAAGCTTATGGTTTTCAACAAGGAGATAAAGTGATATCGGTAAATGGAGAGCCTTTTGAAGAGCTTACAATCGATATTAATAAATATTTAATGTTTAGAAAGGTAGATAATGTTAAAGTAGAACATCCTGATGGGTCTATAGAAGATATTAACTTACCCGAAGACATTGGGAAAAAACTTTTTGAAGCCGGCGATATTCCTGCGTTAGCGCATCGCTACCCATTTCAATTAGATTCTGTAGTAAAAGATTCGCCAGCAGACATATCTGGATTGTTAGCCGGAGACAAGATTATCGCAGTTAATGGAGAACCAATAACCTATTATACCGATTTAGCGTATCAGATTAAAAACAACGGTAATAGTGCACTAAACGTAGAAGTTGAGCGTAATAATGAAGTAAAAAACTTAAGTATTACTCAAAATGAAGATAAAACGATAGGCATAGCTGTAAAAGCAACCGATAAAGATTATATTAAAATAAGCAATAGAGAATATTCAATCGCTGAAAGTATCACGGGAGGAATAAGCCAGGGATATTGGGAAGTAAAAGATTATTTAGCTCAGTTTCAATATATTTTTACCAAAAAAGGCGCAGCGCAAATTGGTGGTTTTGCGGCTATAGGAAACATGTTTCCTGCAACTTGGAACTGGCATGCCTTTTGGTATTTAACAGCCTTTTTATCTATTATGTTGGCTGTTTTAAACCTGTTGCCTATACCTGCTTTAGATGGCGGACATGTAATGTTTTTACTATACGAAATAGTATCAGGAAGAAAACCTGGAGACAAGTTTATGGAGTATGCACAAATGGTTGGATTCTTTATACTAATAGCCTTGGTTTTGTTCGCAAATGGTAACGATATCTTTAAAGCAATTTTTAATTAAATTTTTTTTAAAAAATGTTTGCAGTAATTAAAAAGATATATATATTTGCGCTCGCTTAGGCGAAAAGATAACACTCCTCCTTAGCTCATCCCGATAGCTATCGGGAGGTTAGAGCAAAAGAGAAATACGTTCTTAAAAATAATAAAGTGTGAATTATGTTTACATACTTTTTTCGGAAACATTAAACCAATATTATGTTGGAGAAAGTGTTGATATCGAAAATAGAATAAAACAACATAATTCTGGTTTTTATGATTCTGCTTACACAAAGATAACTTCAGATTGGATATTGTATCATTTAATTACATGTATTCATAGGGAGCAAGCAAGAAAAATAGAAGCGCATATAAAAAAAATGAAAAGCAAAACGTATATTCAGAATCTTAAGAAGTATCCTGAAATAACAGAAAAGCTTAAAAATAAATATGGATAACACTCCTCCTTAGCTCAGTTGGTTAGAGCATTTGACTGTTAATCAAAGGGTCCTTGGTTCGAGCCCAAGAGGGGGAGCAAGTTAACAAGAAAAAGACTTACATTTACATGTAGGTCTTTTTTAGTTTTAGGCTCCATAGTTCAAGGGATAGAACAAAAGTTTCCTAAACTTTAGATTCAGGTTCGAATCCTGATGGAGTCACTAACTTTTGCACTTCCTAATATAAATAGCTAGTTAAAATTTTTATCTAAATCGTTAAAAAGACGAGAAGTTTACCCTGAGCGGAGTCGAAGGGGTCTTGGCGAAGTCACTAGTTCTTTAAAACGTTTTTAACAGCTTCAACGGTATTTTTTGAATTCCCAATAAAAATTTGGTCATCAACAATAATTACAGGTCTGCTTAAAAACGTATAATGCTCCAATATATAGTGTTTATAATCGCGCTCTTCAAGTTTTTGGTTTTTTAAATCCATTTCCTTGTAAAGTTTAGAACGTTTGCTAAAAAGCGCTTCATAGCTCCCTGCAAGTGCTTTCATTTCTTCCAACTGTTTTACTGTTATGGCTTCGGTTTTAATATCCTGTAAAATATAATCTGATGGTAAGTTCAATTCTTTTAAAATACGAATACAGGTGCTACAGGTTTTTAAATAATATACTTTTTTCATAATAGTTAGGTGTTATCATTCCCTTTAGGAAGGAAATCTAATTCATTTTAATAGAAAAACAAAAGCATTTTTTAATAGAAAAACTATATTTATCAAAAAAAAGATATGCATTTTACATTAGAGGTGTTGCCAAATACGCGAAAAGCGTTTAATAACTTCATAGAAAGTTGTTCTTTACAGGATTTAAATAAAATTCCTAAAGGATTTAATAACAACATAATTTGGAATATTGGTCATATTGTAGTTATTCAACAGATACTGGTCTATAAATTGTCGGGGTTACCAATGTTAGTAAGTGATGCGTTGGTTGATAAATATAAAAGGGGGTCAAAACCTGAAGGTGATGTAACTCAAGAAGACGTAAACGAACTAAAAGATTTGCTTTTTACCACGATTGATAAAACAAAGGTGGATTACGCAAAAAATGTATTTAAAAACTTTACGCCTTATACCGTTACAACAACCGGTAATACGTTAAGCTCAATAGACGACGCCTTTAATTTTGTGTTGTTTCATGAAGGCCTTCATTTTGGCTATGTTTTGGCCTTACTTAGAGCTATTAAAGACTAAATAATTGTTTGCTTTTTCATAAGGAATAGTAAATTCTATAAGGCCTGTGGCGTACGAAGCAATTTCGTAGGTGTTATAAAGCAGCACAAGTCCTTCCATAGTATATCCGATATTTTCTGGCAGTTGAAAAGAATCGGCATCAAAAAGAACTTCCTCTTCCTTAAGGGCGTCTTTTAAATACGCTTTTGCAATTTTGTTAAAGCCTTCAACATCTTTTAATAATTCGGTATTACGAAGCCGCTTTCCTGTCTGTGCATCAAAATTTAAAAAGGTGATTTTGGTATTGCCATGAGCGCCACCAGTATTAACATACGATGTAATAGCAACAGTTATAATTTTTGGCGATTCGTATAAAATTTCGCCATCAATTTGCGCTTCCCATGGGAGGGTGCTGTCTGGGAAATCTTTATTAAACGCTTTGTATTCATCGTTAAATAAATTAATACTTTCTTCTATGGATTTTGTAGTCAAACTATCGGCATCTCCAACTTGCAAAGCAGCCATCACTACGGTATTTATTTCAGCATTTATACCATTTGTAATTAATGTACCGCCCACAGCACTGGGTATATTTGCTTCAACTAAAGTATTGGTATCGGTAGTAATGTTTATTTCAGTAAATGCTGTTTTTGGATCTTCGTTACAAGCGAATAAGATAAAAAGCGATAAAACGAATAAAAATTGTTTTTTAATAACCATGCGTAAAATATTAACCTTTAATAAAGGTAATTATTGCTTTTGAAAACACCGAATAAAATATTGATTTTGTGCGGAAATCTAATCTAAATAAAATATATAGCCTACGTTTAGCCACAATAACCAATCGTTGTACTTGTTAGAGTCTAATTGGTGGTCGAGTCCGTCTATAGTGTCTTTAAAATAATACTGCCATCTTAAGTCTAGCATTAAATCGGATAGTTTGCCTACTTTATAACGAATCCCAACGCTAGAAACTAAAGAAAACGCACCTCCCGAAGAGGCATCAACAGATCCTGGATCCCATAAGGAGTAAAAATTACTGGCATCATTTACGTCGCCAATAGCAGCGGCATTAGAATTTTGATAGGTAGTACTTACTTCGGGACTATAAAATGTGTAATGCACCCCTACGCTAGCAAAAGGCGAAATTAAAGGAGTAAAAGATTCAAAGCCTCTGATGCTATAAGGGTAAAACTCTAATTGCGTCCCGATATCAATATTTTTTGCCACCCCAGTATGGCCTCTTAAACGTTTAGCATCTTCAGAAGTTTTGCTGGGGTCTACCCATCTTCCAAAATGATTTAATTCTGTTCTGTTCCAAGAAATTTCATTTCGAACTTTAAAATGTTCAATAAAAAAAGTCTCTTTAAATCTATATGAATAATTTTTCCGATAAGAAAAGTTCACGTATTGAATAATCCCAATACCAACACCCATGTTGCCCTTGTTAGTGTCAGAATCCGTTCTACTTCCAAAGTCAGATCGAAATTGCACCGGGCCAGCAATTATACCTAATTCATTCGAGAAACCAAACTGAGAATACACAGAATGTGTTATTACAAACAAGAAAAAAGCAAAAGCTAAATGTTTCAAGTTAGGCATACTAAGGTTTATTTTTTGAGGCATTATAAGACAAATATATAAAAAGAGAAATTAGAATCAAATCTTTATATAAACGCCGAAATTTTACAAAAATTATTTATTGCGAAATTCAAAAAAAAACACTGTATTTTTTAAAGATAACGTATCTTTGTAGTCTAAAATTGTATATTTAATAAAAATGATATAATTTAAGAATGAATATAGCGCTTAGCGAAGCTCTAATTTAATCAAAAAAACAAAATTTATTTAAAAAATTAAATACTAACATATGAAAAGTACTATTGAAGCTTTTTTGGAACTTGTAAAAGTGCGTAATGGAAACGAACCAGAATTTTTACAAGCCGTAGAGGAGGTTGCAGAAACTGTAATTCCTTACATTGTTGAGCACGATATTTATTATGGTAAAAATATTCTGTTAAGAATGGTGGAGCCAGAGCGTGTTATAACATTTAGAGTTTGTTGGATTGATGATTCGGGCGAAATACAAGTCAACAGAGGTTATAGAATTCAAATGAATTCTGCTATCGGTCCTTATAAGGGTGGATTGCGTTTTCACCCTACTGTGAATATGAGTATTTTAAAGTTTTTAGCATTCGAGCAAGTGTTTAAAAATAGCTTAACAACCTTGCCAATGGGTGGAGGTAAAGGTGGAAGTGATTTCGATCCAAAAGGAAAGAGCGACGGCGAAATTATGCGTTTCTGTCATGCATTTATGAGTGAACTATTTAGACATATTGGCCCGAATACCGATGTGCCTGCGGGCGATATTGGAGTTGGTGCTAGAGAAGTAGGATTCCTTTTTGGGATGTATAAAAAACTAAACAATGAATTTACTGGGGTTTTAACTGGTAAAGGCTTATCATGGGGTGGTTCGTTAATAAGACCCGAAGCAACAGGTTACGGAACTGTTTATTTTGCTGAAAAAATGTTGGAAACTAGAGGGCAAAATTTAAAGGGTAAAAAGGTAGTTGTTTCCGGATCTGGAAATGTGGCGCAATATGCTGTTGAAAAATGCATACAATTAGGTGCCAAAGTATTAACGATGTCTGATTCTTCAGGATATATCCATGATGCCGATGGAATTGATGCAACCAAATTAGCGTTGATTATGGAGCTTAAAAACGTAAAAAGAGCGCGTATTAGTGAGTACTTAGAATCGTATCCAAATGCTAAGTTTGTAAAAGGTAAAACACCATGGGATGTAGCTTGCGATATAGCCATGCCTTGTGCTACTCAAAACGAACTGAACGACGATGATGCAAAAATGTTATTAAAAAATGGCTGTATTTGCGTAAGCGAAGGCGCCAATATGCCATCTACCATACACGCAGTGCATACATTTCAAAAAGCGAGAATATTATATGCACCAGGTAAAGCATCTAACGCGGGTGGTGTCGCAACGTCTGGTTTAGAAATGACACAAAATTCCTTGCGTTTTAACTGGACACGCGAAGAAGTAGATAAAAAACTAAAAGAAATCATGTCTAATATTCACGATTCTTGTATAAAATACGGTAAAAGTGAAGATGGTTATATCGACTATGTAAAAGGCGCTAATATAGCAGGGTTTGTTAAAGTTGCAGACGCCATGTTAGCCCAAGGCGTTGTTTAAGATAATAGAAGTCTTAATATAATTAAAAGGGTTGCTACAAAGCAGCCCTTTTTGCTTTAGGTTATTATTGTGAAAAAAGCTGCAAAACATTTATCTTGCAATAGAAATAATGGTTAGAAAAAATGATTAGAAATCCCTTACCAGATTTAAGAAACTACGAATTTGAAGAAGTTGCATTTAATGAATTAATGCAAAATAGAATTAATAAAATTCTAATAGTTTGTTCTAACTATGATTATTATATGTTAGAAGAAGACGGTAGGATAGATGAGCGCATTTTTAATGAATATACAGATTTAAATTTAAGGTATCCTCCAAATTTTGTGCATGCTATTTCTGCAAAAAGGGCTATAAAATTAATGCGCGAAATCAAAGTCGATTTGGTCATTACCTGGTTAGATGTTGGAAACTTTAATGCTTTCGAAACTTCTAAAGAGATTAAGGAAGCTTTTCCAGAGGTTCCAATTGCCGCTTTAAGTTTTTACTCTTCAGAATTAAGGCATAAATTACAAAAAGGGAATAAAGGTATTATTGACTTTGTTTTTCATTGGAATGGGAATGTTGATATTTTCTTGGCAATTATCAAATTAACCGAAGACCGGATGAATGCCGACAGAGATATCAATCAAATTGGTGTAAAAGCGATTTTAATGGTAGAAGATTCATTAAAATTCTATTCAAGGTATTTGCCCATAATGTATAAGATTATCTTAAAACAAACACATGCTTTTATGTCCGAAGGCCTTAATGAACATAGAAGTATGATGGTTATGCGCGGGCGCCCAAAAATATTATTGGCAACGACTTACGAAGAAGGTTTAGCGCTTTTTGAAAAATACAAAGACAATTTTTTAGGTGTCATTTCAGATGTTAATTATTTTAAAGATGGTAAACGAGACCCCAATGCTGGTTTCGAATTTTTAAAATATGTGAGAAGTTCGCACCGCTATATGCCTTTTTTAATTCAATCTTCCGATAGTGATAACGAAATAATAGCCACTAACTTAAAGGCTAAATTTTTATATAAACATTCAGAAACCTTAGGTACCGATTTAAAAAACTATATTAACAAGTATTTTTCGTTTGGTGATTTTGAATTCTGGGATCCCGAGCAAATGAAGGTTTTAGGGGTTGCTAAAAATTTGAGCGAATTCCAAAAAACCATAAAAACGGTTTCTAAAGAATCTATTGCCTACCACTCCAAACGAAGTGAATATTCTAAGTGGTTAAAATCGAGAGCCTTATTTCCTTTAGCCAATCTATTCAGTAATGTTGAGTATGACGATTTTGAAGATGTTGAGCAAATTAGACGATTCTTGATAGACGCCATAAGTGTATATAGAATTTACCAGTCGCGAGGGGTTATTGTAAAATTTGACAAAGAAAAGTATGATGAATATTTAGGTTTTGCACGAATAGGTGAAGGTTCACTTGGCGGAAAAGGACGCGGACTAGCATTTATTGATTCATTTTTAAAACGTCATAAACTTTTTAGAAAATACGACAATGTAAATATTTCAATACCACGTACGGTTGTTATTAGTACCGAGGTTTTTGATGAATTTATAGAACAACATGATTTAATTAGATTTGTTGCCAAATCAGATAACGACGAAGAAGTTTTAAATAAATTTATTTCAAAACCCTTGCCTCAATGGGTGCTAGAAGATGTTCAAGCATTTTTAAATGTTGTTAAAAGACCCATCGCCGTGCGTTCTTCTAGTGTTTTAGAGGATTCCCATTTTCAGCCTTTTGCGGGTGTGTTTGCAACCTACATGATTCCAAATACTAACAACAATGAAATGTTAGAAATGGTGTCCAATGCCATTAAATCGGTTATGGCATCTGCTTTTTTTCAAGGAAGTAAAGTGTATTTAAAAGCAACTTCGCATACTATTGAAGAAGATAAAATGGCGGTTATTCTTCAGGAATTAACAGGGAAACAATATGGCGATGTTTATTATCCAAATATATCTGGGGTTGCCCGCTCTATTAATTTCTATCCAATAGGAAACGAAAAACCAAATGAGGGTATCGCTAATATTGCTTTAGGTTTAGGGGAAATTATTGTTGGTGGCGGACGCAGCTTGCGTTTTTCTCCAAGTCATCCAAAAAAAGTTTTGCAATTATCAACTCCAGATTCAACGTTACGAGATACCCAAAAGTATTTTTATGGTTTAGATCTAGATCCTAAAAGTTATAAGGTTTCAACCAGTGAGGCCATCAATAAAAAGAAGATTACCATGCGGGCGGCGAAAAACCACCCTTCTTTAAAATTTGTTGCTTCCACGTACGATTTACAAAATAATATTATCAGACCAGGTGTTTTACATGATGGGTTACGTGTGGTGACTTTTGATAATGTTTTAAAGTATAATTCATTTCCATTGCCCGAAATTTTACAGGATTTATTGCGCATCGGGCAACGTGAAATGCAAAATCCCATTGAAATAGAGTTTGCCGTTAACCTAGATGTTCCAAAAGGACAACCCAGAATATTTAGTTTTTTACAAATAAGACCTATTGTAGAAGGTATTGATTCAAAAAATGAATTGCCGGAAAATTTCGATATGGCAGACACCATTATTTATTCGAAATCTGCTTTAGGAAACGGTACATACGATCATATAAGAAATTTTGTTTATGTAAAACCGGAAACATTCAATCCTGCTAACACCAGAGAAATTGCCGCCGCTGTCGAAAAAATAAATAAAAAGTTTTCAGATCAAGATCAGGAATACATTTTAGTCGGGCCAGGGCGCTGGGGATCAAGTGATCCTTGGTTGGGGATTCCTGTAATTTGGCCTCAAATTTCTGCTGCGAAAATAATTGTAGAAGCAGGTTTAAATGATTTTAGAATAGACCCTAGTCAGGGCACGCATTTCTTCCAAAACCTAACTTCTTTTAAAGTGGGCTATTTCACGATTAATCCATTTATGGACGATGGTTTTTTAGATTTAGATTATTTAAACAAACAAGAAGCTTGTTATGAAGACGAATATCTAAGACATGTTTGTTTTAAAGAACCATTAACTATTATCATTGAAGGGAAAAGTAATAAGGCTGCAATTTATAAAGCGGGGTTTAAAATAAATAACCATTTAGAATCTTTAGAAAATTCAATAAATGATTTCCCTCCCGAAGGGTTTATGTAATGGCAAAAATGTAAGAATCAATGGTTTGTAGTCACTTTTTGTTCAAAGTTAATCATAGAGTTATTTTTAAAAGAATATTTTATTAAATTCATAAAAAATAGCCTCAAAAATCAAATAATATTGAATTAAATAGCGGTATTTTTGTTGTATATTTTTAACACTTTTATATTTAACTATTATGAATGTAAAAAACATTTTAACAAATCTTGAAACAAAGCATCCGGGGGAAAAAGAATACTTGCAAGCGGTTCGTGAAGTATTGGAATCTATCGAATCTATTTATAATGAAAACCCACAATATGAAGCCGCTAAAATAATTGAACGGTTGGTGGAGCCAGATCGTGTGTTAACTTTTAGGGTTACCTGGTTAGACGACGAAGGTCAAGTTCATGTAAATCTAGGCTACAGAATACAGTTTAACAATGCCATTGGGCCTTACAAGGGAGGGATTCGATTACATCCTAGTGTGAATTTAAGCATTCTTAAATTTTTAGGATTCGAGCAAACTTTTAAAAATGCCCTTACAACATTGGCTTTAGGAGGCGCCAAAGGAGGGTCGGATTTTAATCCAAAAGGAAAATCCGATGCCGAAATTATGCGTTTCTGTCAAGCTTTTATGTTAGAATTATGGCGCATTATTGGCCCTAATACAGATGTACCTGCGGGCGACATAGGTACTGGCGGTAGAGAAATTGGTTATTTATACGGGATGTATAAAAAACTTCAATTCGAAAACACAGGGGTTTTAACCGGTAAAGGTCTTAATTGGGGAGGTAGTTTGGTAAGGCCAGAAGCCACTGGATATGGAGCAACCTATTTTACTCATGAAATGTTGGCAACTAATAATGATTCTTTTAAAAATAAAATAGTAGCCGTTTCGGGGTTTGGAAATGTGGCTTGGGGTGTTGCTTTAAAAGTGACAGAATTGGGTGGTAAAGTAGTTACCATTTCGGGTCCTGATGGATATATCTATGATGAAAAAGGATTGGATGCCGATAAAATTGAATATATGTTAGCGCTTAGAGCTTCCAATAATGATATTGTTGCGCCATATGCCGATGAGTTTCCTGAAGCAATATTTGTTGCAGATAAGAAACCTTGGGAAGTAAAATGTGATATCGCAATGCCATGTGCTACGCAAAATGAATTAGATGGTGAAGATGCCGCTACATTAATTGCTAATGGTGTTAAATATGTTGCTGAAGTTTCAAATATGGGTTGTACTCCAGAAGCGGTCGAAGTTTTTCATAATGCAAAAGTTCCTTTTGGACCAGGTAAAGCTGTGAATGCTGGAGGTGTTGGTGTTTCTGGATTGGAAATGTCACAAAATGCCATGAAATTAAACTGGACAGCCGAAGAAGTTGACGCTAAATTGCACCGAATGATGTCTTCAATACATTCAGCGTGTATTAAATATGGCATGCAAGACGATGGGCATATAAACTATGTAAAAGGTGCTAACATTGCTGGATTTATAAAAGTTGCAGACACCATGTTAGATCAAGGAGTAGTATAACAATTATAATTTGACTAATCCTAAATAACCTTACAGGTTTATTTAAAGATAGTTTTAAATCTCCAAGAGTTGCAACTCTTGGAGATTTTTGTTTTTATAAGTTTTGATTTTCATTTTTTTTGCTTATGCATTTGGTTTGGAGTAAACATATTACAAGACCAATGGGGTCTGTAATGATTGTATATTTCTATGCTTTGTTTGATTAAGGCTTTCATTGTTTTAATGTCTATATTTTTAGTATTCATTAAAAACTCTTGTTTTAGTATCCCATTGACACGTTCGGCTACCGCGTTCTGATAGGGGTCATAGGATTCGGTCATACTGCATTGTATCTTTTTGCTGTTAATCAATCGTTGATATTCATTAGAGCAATATTGCAAGCCTCTATCTGAATGATGAATAAGTTTTCATTTGGATATTTACGGTTCTTAATAGCTCTTTTTAAAGCTTTAATACTTGCTGTTGTTTCAAGGGTGTTGGATACATTGTACCCAATAATTTGTTTCGAAAACGCATCTGTTATCAGTGATAAGTACATTGGATTTTGTCTATTGCCCACATAAGTAATATCTGCAACCCAAACTTGCTCTGGTCTTTCAATGTCTAAATTTTCAATAAGATTCCTATACTTACTAAATCTATGATGTGAGTTTGTTGTTATATGATAACTTCGTTTAGGTTTAATCAGCATATGGTTTGCTTTTAATATTGCAAATAATCTATCTCTACCAACACCCAATCCTTTTAAAGAATCCTGGAGCAAGTAATACAATTTCCTTGTACCTATTTTTGGCATCTTAATTCGAATGTGATTGACTAAACCAATAACACACTCTGCTATGTTTTGGCGCCTTTTTACGTTTCTAATTGAACGATAATATACCTGTCTGCTTACCCCAAGTAATGCACAGGAAGAACTAACACTTTGACCGTATTGCTCTTTTGATAAATCGATTACTCGGGTTTGGAGTTTTTTCTAATAGGAATATTATATTCTTTCTCTGCCAAATCAATCATCATATCGAATAAGACTACTTTCTTATCCGATTGTTCTACCTGTTTCTCTAAAAAGGCCTTTTGCTTCTTTAACAAACGAACTTCTTGTTCTAGCTCTAAAAGCTTTTGTTCTGGTGTTTTTGGCATATGAGATGGTGTTTGGTTTTCCCAATCAAATGTACCATATTTTCTAAGCCAATTCACAATGGTACTTCTCGCCTGAATACCATACTGTCGCTGCGCTTGAGTGCTGGATAATACTCCTTGTTCTAAAGCTTGGACTATTTGGAGTTTTAAACTTAATGAGTAGTCTTTTTGTGTCCGTTTTACATAATTTGTTTTCATTACACTGAGTTTTTGTGTAACGCTATTTCAGGACGAGACATTTTAACTGTAATTAAAGCTAATATACCAGTACATCTTTAATTTTACCTTCTTCTTGATACTCGGTATCCGTATTTATATCCCATAAGTCAATCGAACTATTTCCCGTTATTTTTTCAGCAGCCATAAGTCCCATAAAAATGGAATGGTCCTGATTGTTATATTTAAAAGAACCATATCGTCCAATAGGTAATAAATTTTCAATGCTTTTTAAATAATCTATAATAACATTTAAATTTTCTTGATACCCCGTTTCGTAGACGGGATAACATTTAGGTACTCTAATTACTTTAGAATTAATAATGTTAATTTCTTTTTTAGAAAGTTTAATGTTTAATAATTCACTTTTTGCTAAAGTTATAAGTTCACCATCATTTTGTGACCACATAGGGTCTTCCTTAAAGCACCAATATTCTAAAGCTAGTATCGTAGTTTCTTTTCCTTTGTTTAATGTAGGGCACCAATTTCTAAAGTTAGTAATGCGCCCTAATTTAACATCAGGGGAATGAATATAAAGCCAATTATCTTGAAATAATTCTTTTTCTTCCACTTCAAAATAAACTAAAATAGTATTCCTAAAATAAAGTAAATTAATCGCGGTTTTTACACTTGCAGGCGTATTATTAAAGCCTTTAATTAATGTTGTTAAAGGCATTGTTGAAACCACAAAATCTGCTTCAACTATTGAGCCATCATATAATTCAACCCCATAAACTTTGTTGTTATCCGGATTAAGTAATACTCTTTTTATTGGTGTATTAAATCGAACACTTCCTTTGTTATTTTCAATAGAGTTAGCTGCACGTTCATACAAGGTTCCCGAGCCATTGTGCGGATATGCAAACTGATCTACTAAAGTTTTATGTTTTTTACCATTATTCTTAAATATGGCAGAAATTACAGCCTGTGTTAAAGATAATGTTTTAATTCTTTGTGCAGCCCAGTCCGCATCAATTTGAGTGCATGGTACGCCCCATAGTTTTTCACTATAATGCTTAAAAAAAATTGTATAAAGCTTTTTGCCAAAACGGTTGCTTATCCATTCTTCTAAGTTTTTAGGATTTTTTATAGGATTAATAGTTTGTATTAAATAATCCCAAAGAATTTTAAATATCGTAATTAAAGACAAATTTTGTAAAACATTTCCAAATTTTAATGGATAATGAAAGTATTTGCCATTATAAAATATACGTGTTTGCCTGTCTACTAAAGTATAATCATCTTTTATTAATTCTTTAAAAAAAGTATTAATTTCTTTTTGTTTTGAAAAAAAACGATGTGGACCTAAATCAACTCTTTGTCCCCATAAGTCAAAGCTCCTGGCCATACCGCCAACGCTATTGCTGGCCTCAAAAACTGTAACTTCAACCCCTTTTTTGCTTAGTTCATATGCACAACTAAGTCCCGCTGGACCAGCACCAATAACTATAACTTTTTTCATTTGTTTTTTTGTTTTTTGACAAGCCTATTGTTGCAAATAATATATATATAGGCAATATAGGTACTAAAAATCTTGACGAGCCAATTAATCCCGTTAAAGCAGTGATGTAAATAATAATAAATAGCATAAACCAAAACACCACAGGAGTTGATTTGTAATTATACAACCAAAACCTTGCGAATCCAATTAACTTCAAAATATTAAACAATAGTATGATAGGTATTACCAAAAGAATTAGAAATGGTTGTTTTTTAAAATATTCATATGCTCCAAAAACGCCATTTTTGTTTAAATGGTGCAAAAACCCAACCTCAGTATTATTTTTAAATACAAAAAAATTGTACAAATCAAATCTGCCAGGATCTAAAAACATTCTAAAACTCCCTTTTATGTGCATTAAAGAATAACTAAACCAGTCCTTTTTTATATAGCCAATAGATTGCTTATTAATCTCATTTTGTCTTTCTGCAAAGGTGCTTTTAGCGTTGGCAAGGACTGATATTTTTGCATCTACTTTTTTGGCATAAGCTTCACCATATTTGTTTAAATTGAAATAATATAAGTTGTAATTTTTCAAGTTTATATTTTGAATACTTGAAAAGTCATAACTACCAGTTCTTGACTGGTTCCAATTCATATATAAAACACAAACAAGAATGGGGATTAAAGAAAATAAATACGCTTTTTTAATATGTTTAGTGAACCAGACACATAGAAATATATTAGGCACTATAAATAGATAAAAAATTGGTTTAGTTAAAAAAAGAAGGATGATTATAATCTGAAAATAAACGAGTTGATATATTGTTTTCTTAGTAACTATTTGATGAAAAAAGTAGCATAAAAGCACAATTAAAAACTGAAATAACATTTCGCTCATTAAATAATTAGCATAAATAAACTGGCTTATTGAGCAGGTAATGAAAACGATTAAAATATTTTGGTTTATGTTTTTATAATAATTTTCAAAAATTCTGAAGCAAATAAAAACACTCGCGATAGACAAGATGTTTTGGAAAATTAAAACACTGATATTTGAATTTAATAAAAATGAAAATACTAGAATAAAAAGCCCATAAACTGGAGGCCGTTTTGTGTAATTTTCTAATTGGATAGTCGATTGAATATTTGCCGAGTAAAACTCAAAGCTATCTTTTATGTTTGTGGCTAAATGATAGTATTCAAATGAATCATCAAGAAAAAAATTTCCAAGAACTATTTTTGCGGTAAAAAACAAACAATGTAAAACGATTATAGTTAAGACTAATTGATGCTTTTTAATATAAAAGAACAGGGAATATTTCAAATGATTCTTAAAAGTTAGAGAACAAAAGTAATTGAATTACCATTGATTAAGAAATATGTTTTAGGTTTTACTTAAATCATTAAATAAATAATTTCAAACATTTGTCGTTAGTTATAAATATATTTGAACACTGAAAAGAACTCGAATGTTTAAAAAACTCATCGTATTTTTAATTTGTTTATTGCCGCTCTCTGCCATGGCTCAAGATTTTTCGGCACTGTGGACTGGACATTTTTCTTATTACAATATTAAGCAAGTGGCTCAGGGCACGAATAAAATTTATGCGGCTTCTGAAAATGCCATTTTTACAATAGATATTGCGACGAATGAGATAAAAGAACTTAATACGGTTAATGGACTGTCTGGAGAAACCATTTCAACCATTTATTACAGCGACGTCTATCAATTATTAGTAATTGGTTACGAAAACGGACTAATAGAAATTGTATTTGATAATAACGATACCATTCTAACGGTTGTAGGTATTTTAGATAAAGTAACCATTCCGTCAAGCAACAAAAAAATAAATCATTTTTATGGTTATGGCAATAAAATATATATCGCCACAAATTATGGAATTTCGGTTTATAATTTAGAACGCTTAGAGTTTGGAGACACCTATTTTATTGGTGCTGGTGGAAGCCAGATTGCGGTAAATCAAACCACTGTTTTTGGCGATTATATTTATGCTGCTTGTTATGGCGGAAATGGCATATTAAAAGCGCAAGTATCGAGTCGGAATCTTATAGATTATAATACTTGGCAAACCATTACAACTGGAGATTTTAAGGCTATTGAAACGGTTGAAAATAATTTATATAGCGTTAATACCAACCGACAGATTTTCAGAATCACCAACGATGTTTTAACCCCCTTATTTCAATACAGCACAATACCTTATGATGTTAGAAATGTCGCAGGTCAATTAATGGTAACCACCGCAAGCAATGTATTTGTTTATACAAGCGATTTTACGTTAACCACACAAGTGGCTCTAAGTTCAGAGTTTAATACAACCTATACAACAGCTACTACCGATGCTACAAATATTTATATAGGTACAACAGATTTCGGAATTTTAAAAACCCCCATTTTAAGCCCAATCGTTTTTGAAGAAATTCACCCCGACGGTCCCTTGTTAAATACCCCATTCTCTCTTCAGGTGGAGCCAAATGGGTTGTGGGTAACTTTTGGGGAGCATTCGGTATTCTATAATCCCTATCCGCTTAATAGCAGAGGGATTAGTCATTTTAAGAATAAAACATGGGTAAATACACCTTATGGTGAGGTTTTTGATGCAAAATGTTTGAATGCTATTTCTATAAATCCTTCAAATAGTAAGCAAGTATTTATTAGCTCTTTTTTCAGTGGTTTATTAGAAGTTAATGATGACATTCCTACAAAATTGTATAATGAAACTAATAGCGGATTAGAATCTTTGATTTTATCTAACGACCCAAACTATGTTGATGTTAGGGTAGGCCCATCGGCTTTTGATTCTAATGGACTTTTATGGACAGCGTCTGGTTTCGTTGAGAAAGCATTAAAATCGTATAATCCTTCAAGCAATCAATGGAAATCGTATGCCTTAATTGAAGCTTCCGGAAATCCTGGTTATGGCGATATTGTAATTGGAAGCGATCAAACAAAATGGCTAGCTGGAAGTTTCAAATATGGATTAATCGGTTTTAATGAGAATAATGGAAGTCCGAAAGTGAAACAAATATATACAGAAGCTGAAAATATGCCTACGTCGTTTGTATCGGCTTTGGCTTTAGATACAAAAAGCCAACTATGGATTGGTACTTATAGTGGGCTGCGCGTGCTATATAATACGTCCAGTTTTTTTGATGATGACGTATCGGTTGATGAAATTATTATTTTAGAAGATGGCATTGCTAAAGAGTTGTTGTATGAGCAATATATAACAGATATTAAAGTGGATGGCGCTAATAATAAATGGATAGGAACAGGCGATTCGGGATTGTTTTATTTATCATCAGACGGTCAAAATACGATTTACCACTTTACAAAAGACAATTCGCCATTACCTTCCAATAGTATTCGCGAGGTCGCTATAGATAATACTAACGGTATTATTTACATTGCCACCAGTAAAGGATTGGTGTCTTTCCGTTCGGGTAGTTCAAGTACGTCCGAAACATTGGCCAGTGCGTTTGTATATCCAAATCCGGTAAGACCAAACTTCAGTATGATAGATCAAAAGGTAAAGATTAAAGGCGTTTCAGAAAATGTAAATATTAAAATAACCGATATTGAAGGTAATTTAGTGGCCGAAGCCCAGTCTAAAACCAATTTGAGATACAACGGCTATAATTTAGAAGTCGATGGTGGTACCGTGTACTGGAACGGTAAAAATTTAGCCAATAAAGTAGTAGCTTCAGGAGTGTATTTAATAATGTTATCCGATTTAGATACCTACGAAACTAAAGTGTTAAAATTAATGGTGGTTAGATAATGTTAATCACAACAAATGCCATTGTTCTCTCCAAATTAAAATACAACGACAACGATTTAATTGTGCGCTGTTATACACAACAATTGGGTGTGGTTAGCTTTCTGCTTCGCGGGGTTTTAAAAAGTAAAAAATCAAATACCAAAGTCGCCTATTTTCAATTGCTATCACAATTGCAATTAATTATCGATTATAAAAGCAACCGATCGTTACATACAATCAAAGAAACAAAGCTTCAGCATACTTATAAAACGCTTCATTCGCACGTATTAAAAAGCGCTATTGTTATGTTTTTATCCGAAGTGTTGGCTAGCACGCTAAAAGAGGAAGAACAAAACGAAACACTGTTCAGCTTTATAGAAACCACGCTTTTATGGTTAGATGAGCAGTCAGAATATTCTAATTTTCATTTACTATTTCTGCTAAACCTGTCTAAATATTTAGGATTTTATCCAGATACAAATCACATAGCGTTTAACTATTTTAATTTACTCGAAGGTAAATTTGAAAGTCATCAGCAGCATAAATACAGCATTTCGGGCGAAAATTTAATCCTCTTAAAGCAGTTGTTAGGCACAACATTTGATGCCCTTCCAACAGTTAAAATAAATTCAAAACAAAGACAATCGTTTTTAAATATGATATTGCTGTATTTTGAATTACATTTGGGAAGTTTTAAGCCCCCAAAATCGCTGCAAATATTTAATCAAGTTTTTAATTAAAACATGAAGGGTTTTTACATTTTTACTTTCTTTTTTGTTACCTCGGTTTTATTACAGGCTCAAAATATTAAAGTGCTTAACAGTGTTACCAAAGAACCCCTATTTGGCGTTGCCATTTATAATGTCGATAAATCGAAATCTGAAATCACCAACTTTTTAGGGGAAGCCTCTTTAAGTAAATTTACCGACACAGAAATTATTTATTTAAAGCATTTATCGCATGTTTTAAAGCAAATTACCAAGCAGAAACTGGCAGGTTCAAACCGGGTGTATTTAGAATCGAATACACAGGGTTTAGAAGAAATTGTTATTTCGGCATCTAAATTCGAGCAAAGTAAGCGCGATATCCCTCAAAAAATAATAAGTATCGGGTCTGAAAGCATTCAGTTTGTAAACCCGCAAACCAGCGCCGATTTACTGGAAAGTTCTGGGCAGGTTTATATTCAAAAAAGTCAGTTAGGTGGCGGAAGCCCCATGATTCGCGGATTTTCAACCAACAGATTACTCATATCGGTAGATGGTGTTAGAATGAACAACGCCATTTTTAGAGGCGGTAATTTGCAGAATGTTATTTCTATAGACCCACTGTCTATTCAAAATACCGAAGTAACCTTAGGTGCCGGATCCATTATTTACGGAAGCGATGCTATTGGTGGGGTTATGAGTTTTTATACCCAAATTCCTAGAGTATCGAATACCGATTCGCTGTTGTTTAAAGCGAATACCATCGTAAGATATGCCACGGCAAGCGATGAAAAAACTAGTCATTTCGATTTTAATCTGGGCTATAAAAAATGGGCGTTTTTAACCAATGTAAGTTATTCAGATTTTGGCGATTTACGCATGGGAAGCCACGGTCCAACCGAGTATTTACGTCCAGAATTTGCATTAGTAACCAGCACGGGCGATGTTATTATTGAAAATAACGACCCACGCGTACAAAAAGTTACCGGTTATAACCAGCTAAATGTAATGCAAAAAGCCCATTACGAGCCTTCTGAAACACTCAGTTTCGATTTAGGCTTGTTCTATACCACTACCTCCGATTTTTCCAGATACGACCGCCTTATTCGTTATAAAAAAGGGGTGTTACGTTCGGCAGAGTGGAACTACGGACCACAAAATTGGTTCATGTCTAATTTACAAGTCACAAAATTAAGTAGCAATTCTAATTTATACGATAAAATAAAAGCCACCGTTGCTTACCAGAATTTTCAGGAAAGCCGACGCGATCGCGATTTTAATGCCAGTATTAGAAACCTGCGCGATGAGGCTGTCGATGCCTATTCGTTTAACTTAGATTTCGAAAAAAAATTAAGCCTTAATTCGGCCTTCTTTTATGGGGTAGAATATATTTATAACAAGGTGATGTCTTATGGCGAAGAAGAAGATATTAGCACCAATACTATCATTCCAACGGTGTCGCGGTATCCTAACGGATCAAGTTGGCAATCGGCAGCAGTGTATTCTAGCATCAAGTACAAACCCAATGCTAAATTTGTGTTTCAATCGGGGTTACGCTATAATTATGTAATTTCTAATGCCGATTTCACCGAAAACAACCAGTATTTAAATTTACCATTCGATACCGCGCATAACGAGTCTGGCGCCCTGACCGGAACTGCGGGAATTCGTTGGTCGCCAAATAGCATTTTACAATGGAAATTAAATGCCTCATCGGCGTTTAGAGCGCCTAATATCGATGATATAGGAAAGGTTTTCGATTCCGCTCCGGGGGCGGTAGTGGTGCCCAATAACAATTTAAAACCAGAATACGCTTATGGTGGCGAGTTGGGTTTAAAACTCGACTTTAACACGAAGCTGGTTTTAGATATGAGTACCTATTACACCTATTTAGATAATGCTTTAGTGCGACGCGATTTTACGCTAAATGGCGAAACCGAAATCATGTACGATGGCGAATTAAGCACTGTACAAGCCATACAAAATGCTTCGAAAGCATGGATTTACGGCTTTGAAGTGGGTTTAAAAATGGAATTTACTAAACACTTACAACTAACCTCGCAGTACAGTGTTATCGGTGGTACCGAAGAAGAAGGTGCCGTTGAAGTTCCGGTGCGACATGCAGCACCCAATTTTGGAAATACACATTTGGTGTACAGCAATAACAAGGTAAAGTTTGATTTGTTTGCAAACTACAACAACGAGCTGTCGTATTATCAATTAGCGCCAACAGAAATAGAAAAGGGTTATATCTACGCAAAAGATGCCAATGGAAACCCTTATAGTCCATCCTGGTACACGCTTAACTTCAGAACACAGTATCAAATAAGCGACTCTACAATCATTACCGCCAGTTTAGAAAATATAACAGACCAGCGTTATAAAACCTATTCGTCTGGTATTGCAGCGGCGGGTAGAAATTTTATTTTGTCTTTAAAATATAGTTTATAGCCATAAAAAAAGCGACCACTTTAATAGAAGTCGCTTTACTATATAGACGCAATGGTGTTGCGTTTTACTGCTTAAGGTGCAGCAGAACCTGCTATAACCAAGAAATAGTCCTCGTGGTATGTTATTATCTATGAATCGCGTATGCTGCAGCAACAGCATGCTCTTTAATGTCTCTAATAAATAATCTGATTTTAAGTAATATTTTTTTCATTGTAGTATGGTTTTAATGAGTAGACTTTAAATTGTTTAGGGTCAATGTTTCTAAATTAAACTGTTATCTGTGAATAGCATAAGCAGCAGCAACCGCATGCTCTTTAATATCTCTGATAAACAATCTGATTTTTAGTATTAGTTTCTTAATAAGTGTAATTATTTTCATGATGTAAGGGTTTTAATTAGTAGTGTTAAAATTGTTAGGGATGTCGTTTTAAATTAAATGGCTTTAATTTATCGATGAATGGCGTAAGATGCAGCAATAGCGTGCTCTTTAATGTCTTTGATAAATGCTTTAATCTTTTGTGTAATGTTTTTCATAGGATTATGTATTAATTAATATGCTTTAATCGATGTTTTTTACATGGTTTTTCTGTTTATCCATGTTTTTTGCAGTGTTTTACAGTTTATCGAGGATTTTAACATTTCAACAATCTGACTATCAGCTACTTAGCAAATATACGAGGTAAGGTCGGTTAGCTCAAATAAATTGGATTAATGGTGTTTATTTTTGATGAACTACACAAAAATTTATAACGTGGGAAAATTCACGAAAGCCGCGTCGTTGCTGGGTTTTCAGCGTTTTGTAAGTAATTTAAAATCTGTTTTAGATGGGTAATTAATACAAAAAACAATTGGTCGTTTATGGTATCGTTTTAAAAAACAAGAGTTTACGTTTTTAATACCTACGGGCGTATGCAAAACAATCATCCCAAAAGTACCGTCATTGCGAAGGAAGCATAACTGAAGCAATCTAACCATATATAAAGTAAACAACAAGCGAACATAATCATTCCTCGCCACAACCTAACTTGATGCGGAGTATTCCCTCCTCGAGGAGGGCAAGGGAGGTGTTTTTAACAATTTCAATTTTTAAACCGTCATTGCGAGGCACGAAGCAATCTGCTTATTGCTACCTAAGAATAAGTAGAATTCAAATTGAATAGATTACGTCGTCGTACCTCCTCGTAATGACGATTCGATTAGAAGGATTACTTCGTCGTGCCTCCTCGTAATGACGAGAATTATTAATGTTTATTTTACCGTCATTGCAAAGGAAGCATGACTGAAGCAACCTCACCACATATAAAGTAAACAACAAGCGAACACCATCATTCTTCACCACAACCTAACTTGATGCGGAGTATTCCCTCCTCGAGGAGGGCAAGGGAGGTGTTTTTAAGCAAATTCAATTTTTGAACCGTCATTGTGCGGCACGAAGCAATCTGCTTATTGTTGTCTAAGAATAAGTAGAAATTAAATTGATGAGACTGCGTCGTCGTACCTTCTCGTAATGACGATTCGATTAGAAAGATTACGTCGTCGTGCCTCCTCGTAAAGACGAGTATTATTAATGTTTATTTTACCGTCATTGCGAAGGAAGCATGACTAAAGCAATCTCATTATATCTAAAGTATACATGAGTCAAATACCATCATTCTTCACCAATACCAAACACGATGCGAAGATTCCCTCCTTGAGGAGGGCTAGGGAGGTGTTATAAAGCAACCTATAAAAAAAACCGTCATTGCAAAGGAAGCATGACTGAAGCAATCTCATTATAATTAAAGTAAGCAACAAGCGAACATAATCATTCCTCACCACAACCTAACTTGATGCGGAGTATTCCCTCCTTGAGAAGGGCTAGGGAGGTGTTATAAAGCAACCCCATAAAAAAAACCGCCACTAATACAAAAAAGTATTTAGTGGCGGCACATATAGTTAGTCGCTTAGTTTATTATTTAAGTACCGCTTTTTTAGTAACAACCGCACCATTAGAAAGCGTTATTTTAGCAATAAACACATTTTGGTTTAAATTAGAAAGCTTATAAGTTTCTTCGTTGCTATTACCTTTAAAGGAATATAAGGTTCTGCCTAACATATCTAAAATAGATACCTGGCTAATGTTTAAATTGTTGCTGGCTTTAAAACTTACGCTGTTATTATCTAGACTTGTTATTTTAACGCTGTTAGCATCTGTAGTAAAACCAGTGTCTGCCAAGGTTTTGTTGGTAAATACAATTTCGAAACGCTTATTAAACTCACCAACCTCGCTGCTAAAGGTATAATCGCTAACCGATAAGTCGTGTACTTTGTTAAGCAAATTATCTCTTAAATACACCGGATTGTTTGTTAAAAAGTCGCCTTGTAACTGCGCGATAGATAAGGTATATAAAGTAGCCACATTGATAGTGGTTTTAAAACCAAGTTGAATGGTTTCATCTTCGTTTATGCTGTTGGCAGCTTTACCTTGGATAGTAAATTTATTGTTGGATTCTTCAATTAGCCAATATAAAGAAGCTGGAACTTCCGACGGAACTTTTGGAGCATCATAAGTTAAGCCATCTAAACCGTTTGTTGCGCCATCAACATATCCCATTAATATTTGACCAAACACACCATTATCTGAGGTTAAATTAAGCCATAATTTATTAGCGTTGGCAAGTGCAGCTGCTTTACTTTTTGCTTCAGTATTTTTAAAAAACAGAGAATTGCTTGTTGTATTAGCCATACGCATATCGTTGGTAAAAGTGACTGTTCCAGTTGCTTTACTTGGGATAAAAAAGCCCTGACCTGTAGGGATATATCTTGTAGGTGTATCTGGTCCACCTCCTTTTGTTCCGGCACTTAAACCAAATGAATATATAGCATAATCATTTAAGTTAAAGTTTAGTTGTTGGTTTCCAGGGTTTGTACTAAGCGGAGGAGATGCTTGAGACCAAAAATAAGCTAGACCTTCTACAATGGTAGAATTGGCTAAATAAAAGGCATGAAAATCTATCGCGCTTGGGTATGGGTTTCCAATAAAATTCCAACTATACAAGGTGTTTAATGGATTGTAAGAGATACCTGTGGTAACATTTCTTGTATTGAATGCCCCCGAAAAGTTTGCTGATCCAGTTGCATTGGGCATATGTAAACGAGCTTCTGTTACTGCATATCCTTTTCCAGCAGCCATAACTTCACTAGCTAAAGCATATTGCCAGTCGTTATTATCATCATCGATATCATCTGGTATTCCATTGGTGGTGCCTACGGTATGTTGGTCTAAATAATTGTTAGCGTTAAACCAAAAACGTCTGTCGCCGTCTACGTCGGGGAACACGGTTCCAATGGTTGTTCCAACAACAGGCGAACTCCAATACGTATAATAATACCATTTTGCTTTTTGCGGTGTTTGTTTTTGTACCGATGCTTTTCCAGAACCTGTTAAAGTAAACGTGCCAACATTGCCTCTTTGTACAAATGCCCCTTGGGTATCTACATAAATTTCGCCAGACACACTAACATCATTTTGTACTTCAACGTATGTGTTATTGGCTACGGTTAATAAACTATTAACAGTTAAACTACAGGCATTAAAACTAGTTTGAGCACCTCCAAAACCTGTGTCGTAGGGTGCATCAATAATTACTGCAGTGCTTGCTGTAGGTGTTCCAGACCATGTACCATTCCATGTTACGGTTGTTGGGCATGCAGGTGCTGCTGTAACTGTTCCACCAATACTTAGGTCATTGCCTGAAGTGTTTCTTAAAGCAAAAGTTCCATTAGCAGCAGTAGCACCCCACCCATATAGTCTAAATGTTATTATTGTTCCTGATAGTACATTTTGTAAAGCTGATATAGCGGATAAATTGATTTGTGTTTGAGGTGTACCATTACCCGCAACTGTATTATATGAAATTATACCACCTATATCAGTAAAAGTTATTCCATTAGTACTATAACGCCATATAAATTTGTCTGGACCAGTGCTTGACCTTCTAAAAGAGGCATCTAGGGTACTTAAGGAAACTTGGTAGCCAGTAGAAGCCGACACTTGAAACTCTAAATAGTCGTTAAATAAAATGGCGTTTGCTTGAGTATTACCGGCAGTATTAAAATCATCAGAAGAAAATGAGTCGCCTAGACCTCTTGGGTCTATTCCAGTCCCTCTACTTAAAATAGAAGGATTTAAATTCGGGGCAAGCGTTGTAGCATTCACAGTTGCTTCATTTCCAAGCTTGGTAGCAAATTCCCAAGCAACAATTTGCCCAAACCCAATATTTACAGCGCAAAAAAGCGCTATAAAAAAGGGCAGCGATTTTATAAGCGTAGTTTTTTTCATAATCTATAGGTTTTATGCGATACCTAGTTTAAGCTTGGTATTGCAGATTTGGTTTTTTATATTTTTTTATAACTAATTACTGTTTCTATTGTTATTTTTGGAAAACTATGCAGCAAACCAAAAAAACATACACCGTACAAGAAGCTACTAAAAAACTAGAGCATTATTGTGCGTACCAAGAACGTTGCCATAAAGAAGTTGTGCAGAAACTTACAAGTATGCACATGATACCTGAAGCCATAGATGTAATAGTTGTACACCTGTTACAGCATAACTTTCTAAACGAAGAACGTTTTGCCAAAACATTTGTAAGTGGTAAGTTCAAAATAAAGGCTTGGGGCCGTGGCCGATTGACTTTTGAATTAAGGCAAAAGGACATTAGCAAAGTTAATATAAATCAGGCGCTTGCTGTAATTTCGGACGAGGAGTATATCGGCGTTTTTAATGATTTAGCCGAAAAAAGGGCAAATTCTATTAAAGAACCCAATAAATACAAGAAAAAAAAGAAGTTTGTAGACTACTTTTTGTACCGCGGATGGGAATCGCATTTGGTGTACGACAAGGCCAATGAGCTTATAAAATAGCCTCTGGTTTAGTGCGTTAGGGGTTGCAGTGAAAATCCTTTTGCCTTTGCAAAAGATTGTAACGGAAAACCCGACCTGCAAGGGAACGCCTAAAAAATTCAGAAATAATAAAACGGAAGTACACCTCCCTTGCCCTCCTCGAGGAGGGAATTGTGTGCTTCATGTTTTTGGGATGTTTTGTAATTTTTAGTTTCGATCATGCGATTAGTTAGAAACAAATATCCCCTTGAGGGGATTATAGGGGTGTGTTTTCAAGAGGAAGCAAAAACAGTTTATTAAAGAAAGTCAATAAAGTTGAACGGGTTGCTAGCGTTATTTACACCTCCCTGGCCCTCCTCGAGGAGGGAATTGTCTGCTTCATGATTTGGGGTGAATTTTAATTTTTAGTTTCAATCATGCGATTAGTTATAAACAAATATCCCCTTGAGGATTATCGAAATGAAAATGTATTTTCGTTGAAGATAGCGAGCGTAGCTCTATAGGGGTGTATTCACAAGAAGAATCAAAAACAGTTTATTAAGAAATTCAATAAAGTTAAACGGGGTTGCTAGCGTATTATACACCTCCCTTGCCCTCCTCGAGGAGGGAATTGTCTGCTTCATATTTTGGGATGATTTTTAATTTTTAGTTTCGATCATGCGAATAATTAGAAACAAATATCCCCTTGAGGATTATCGAAATGAAAATGTATTTTCGTTGAAGATAGCGAGCGTAGCTCTATAGGGGTGTATTCTCAAAAGGAAGCAAAAACAGTTTATTAAAGAAAGTCAATAAAATTAAAAGGGGTTACTTGTTTAAAATACACCTCCCTGGCCCTCCTCGAGGAGGGAATCGTCTGTTTCATGTTTTTGGGATGAATTTTAATTTATAGTTTCAATCATGCGATTAGTTCGTTATAAATATCCCCTTGAGGATTATCGAAATGAAAATGTATTTTCGTTGAAGATAGCGAGCGTAGCTCTATAGGGGTGTATTTTCAGGAGGAAGTAAAAACAGTTAATTAAAGAAAGTCAATAAGTTAAACGAGGTTGCTAGCGTAAAATACACCTCCCTGGCCCTCCTCGAGGAGGGAATCGTCGGCTTCATGTTTTGGGATGATTTTTAATTTTTAGTTTCGATCATGCGAATAATTAGAAACAAATATCCCCTTGAGGATTATCGAAATGAAAATGTATTTTCGTTGAAGATAGCGAGCGTAGCTCTATAGGGGTGTATTCTCAAAAGGAAGTAAAAACAGTTTATTAAAGAAAGTCAATAAGTTAAACGGGGTTGCTAGCGCTATACACCTCCCTAACCCTACTCGAGGAGGGAATTGTCTGCTTCATATTTTGGGGTGAATATTAATTTATAGTTTCAATCATGCGATTAGTTAGAAACAAATATCCCCTTGAGGATTATCGAAATGAAAATGTATTTTCGTTGAAGATAGCGAGCGTAGCTCTATAGGGGTGTATTCTCAAAAGGAAGTAAAAACAGTTTATTAAAGAAAGTCAATAAAGTTAAACGGGTTTACTTGTTTAAAATACACCTCCCTTGCCCTCCTCGAGGAGGGAATTGTCTGCTTCATATTTTGGGGTGAATTTTAATTTTTAGTTTCAATCATGCGATTAGTTAGAAACAAATATCCCCTTGAGGGGATTATAGGGGTGTGTTTTTAAGAGGAATAAAAAAACATTTTAGAAAGCCAATAAAGTTAAACGGGGTTGCTAGCGTTATTTACACCTCCCTGGCCCTCCTCGAGGAGGGAATTGTGTGCTTCATGATTTGGGGTGAGTTTTAATTTTTAGTTTCAATCATGCGATTAGTTAGAAACAAATATCCCCTTGAGGATTATCGAAATGAAAATGTATTTTCGTTGAAGATAGCGAGCGTAGCTCTATAGGGGTGTATTTTCAATAGGAAGTAAAAACAGTTTATTAAAGAAAGTCAATAATTTAAACGGGTTTACTTGTTTAAAATACACCTCCCTTGCCCTCCTCGAGGAGGGAATTGTCTGTTTCATATTTTGGGGTGAGTTTTTAATTTTTAGTTTCAATCATGCGATTAGTTGGAAACAAATATCCCCTTGAGGGGATTATAGGGGTGTATTCACAAGAAGAATCATAAAGAAAGCCAATAAAGTTAAACGGGGTTGCTAGCGTTATTTACACCTCCCTTGCCCTCCTCGAGGAGGGAATCGTCTGGTTCATGTTTTCGGGTGAGTTTTTTATTTTTAGTTTCAATCATGCGATTAGTTAGAAACAAATATCCCCTTGAGGGGATTCTAGGGGTGTGTTTTCATGGGGATTCAAAAACAGTTTATTAAAGAAAGTCAATCAAGTTAAACGGGTTTACTTGTTTAAAATACACCTCCCTAACCCTCCTCGAGGAGGGAATTGTCTGTTTCATGCTTCGGGCTAGGATTAAAACATGCAGCGCAAAAAAAAAAGCGGAAACACCATTAGGTATTTCCGCTTTTAAGGTTATATAATCGTGTTTTTATAAATTGAAAGAAACACCAAGGTTTACAGTAAACTGATTGAATAATTCTTCGCCAGCATCTAAAACATCGGTATTGTATTTTGCTAAAGGCACGTTAAATTCGGTATAAAGACCAAAGCCTTCAGAGAAAAAATAGCGCATTCCTAAATGGCCACCAAAGTTTTTAAGGCTTAAGTTTAAACCTGGATACACATCAAAGTTATCGTCTACGTTGATAACATTTCCAAGATTGGCGCTAAAGCGTGCTTTAACATCTAAACGGTCGGTAGTATCTACTCCAAGGTCTATATCGTTGTTTAGGCCTAAAGCATAGGCTCCAGAGATACCTACAGACATGTTTTCGCCAATACCAAAATCGTAAGTTACATTAATACCTGTGGCATTTTTTTGTAAACTGGTACCTACTTGAAACTTGTTATCGCCATTGCCTTGAAATGCTTGTGCATTTACTAATACTGTGCTTAGCATGGTTACTAAGAATATCAATTTTTTCATTTGATTTGAGTTTTTAATTTATCGCGGTAAAGATATTACAAGTTTTGTAAAAAATGACTTTTTTAGGCGTGTTTATGGGTTCTGATAACGGCTTGACGGTTTTTCCAATCTATCCACTCTTGTCCTTTAAGGCGTCGCATGGCATTATCGAAATGGCGCATAATAAAAAAATTGTACAACGCCTGACCGAAATTTTTAGGATTTCTGGCAATAGCGCGTAAACTCATAGAAAAGCCTGGGGTAATATAACGCATGTAGTGCCAGTAACCTTCGGGCATATACAACACTTCGCCATGATTAAGTTCGGTTTTATAACCGTTAGCGTGTTTTAGCATGGGCCATTTTTCGAAATCTGGGTTTGCAAAATCGATGTCTTCGCGGGTTATTAGCGAGTGCGGTACTTTATACAGGTATTTATTTTGTTTCTGGTCGAACAAAATAATTTGTTTTTTGCCTTCAAAATGAAAATGAAAAATGTTTGCCAAATCCAGATCGTAATGCATAAAGGTGTAAGAATCGCGTCCGCCAAAAAACAGCATTGGGATGCCTTTCATGAGGCGTAAACCGAAATCGGGAAACTTAAAATCGTTTTGTAGCTGCGGAATTTCTTTTATGGCATTCCATAAAAAAATACGGTATCTGGTAGGTTCGCGTTTTAATAAATCTACATAATCGGCCAGTTTCATTTTGGCATGTGGTTCGTTAAAACCATCTTTATAATCTACCGGTCTGTCGTCGTAAAGTGGTACGGTTAAATCGCCGCCTACAGTTTTCATGTACTCTAAATTCCATTTTGTGTAGGCGGGCCAATCTTCAATAAACTTCTCAATAACCACTGGTTTTTGAGGTTTAAAATAGTGTTTTAAAAAGTCCTCTTTACTTATAGTTTTTACACGAGGAATGTCTTGCAGATTCAACATCAACGGTTAAAAATTTAGCGTGTTTTTAATACACAAATGTAACTAAATTTTAGTTTAGAGTTGATGCTATTACTTAGTTAAAATTATAGCGCAACCCGAATAGCACATTGCTTTTTGGCATAGGCACTAAATTGGTTTCGGTATATTCTGCACTAAAAATATTGTTGGCGGTAGCTGTAAATTCAAATTGGCTTACACTAACAATAACCGAGGCATCCCAAACATTGTAGCTTTCGCCATTGGTTCTTTCGGCGTATTTGTAAACAATGTTCTGGCGGATGTTCTTAAATAACTGCGTACTAAAACGACTGGTTACTTGCTGTTTTAACGAATTAATAGCGTAACGCGAAAAGTTTACGTTAAGGCTTTTTACTTCGTCTTCTAAAAACGTGTACCCTAATGCTAATTGCTGATTGAAGCCATTAATTTTAAACCCGTAGCTGCTGTTAAACTCAACGCCTTTAGTATTTAAATCTCTAATGTTGGTGGCTTGCCATTTATCTGCTTCGTTTGCTTTTACAAAGTCGATAAGTTTGCTGGCATCTCTGTTAAAAACAGCTAATGTTGTAGTGAATTTTGGTGAAAAGTATTTAATACCTACTTCTTGCGAAAAGGCTTCTTCTGGATCTAAATTAGGATCGCCAGCAGTAGATGGGTCGTTATAATACAAATCAGTATAGGTTGGTATTCTGTAGGTATACCCCATATTTCCGTAGGCTTTTAAATTGTCGGTTAAACGGTAGCCTATATCAATACCCGGAAAGGCATGAAATTTAAAATCTGAAAAATAAGTAACAGCAACTCCTGGTGTAATATCCAGTTTGTTATCGGCCAGTTTAAATAAGTGTTCTAAAAACAGGTTGGTCATAAAACGGTTGCGATCGCCTAAATTATTACTACGCATGTAAATTTTAGAGATATCGACACCAAAACCGGTAACACCAAGGCTTGAGTTGTACGACGCATTTACTTCGGCACCCATTTTATCGGTAATATGAAGGTTTCTGTAAGCTGGCGGATTGTTACGAATGTACAAGTACATATCCTGGTTGCGTTTCCAATATACACGTGGTTTAATGCTTAGTTTTTCGGTGGCGAATTGGGTTGAGAAACTAATTAAACTGTTTTGAGTTTCTTCGTATTGGTTAACGGCCGAAGGGTTTGCGTAAAAACCATTGGCACCAAATTTACGTTCAGAAAACGAGCTAATCATTTCAATAGGTTTTGCTTTTTTATTGAAGGTGCTTTTTACAAAGTAATTCTGATTATCGTAATCGGTGTTATAGCGATAGCCTTCTGAAGTGTTTCGGCTAGCGTGGATAATGTGTGATGAATTTTCTAAATCTGCACCCACAGTAACCGACGCGTTTAATTGATGAAACGATCCTGCTTCTAAATTGGCAGAAACGGCATCGTCTGTATTTTTTTTAGTAACAATATTGATGGCTCCGGTAAACGCATTTTGACCAAAAACACGTGCTGCAGGACCTTTAATAATTTCAATACGCTCAATAACTTCCAGCGGTAAAGCGGCATTCATGGTGTGATGTCCGGTTTGTGCATCGTCCATTTTTATACCATCAATAAGTACCAAAGTTTGGTCGAAACTACCACCACGAATGTATAAATCGGCTTGCATTCCGGCAGTTCCGCGTCGGCGAATATCTACACCAGCTTCTTGTTGTAACAATTCTACAAGATTGGTGGCTGCACTATTTTTAATTTCTACAGCCGATATAATGGAAATGGTTCTTGAATTTTCCGGGAACGGTAAATTAATACGTGTTGAAGAGATAATAACTTCACTAAGAGCAGTTGTATCTTGTAGTTTATTTTGGGCATTTACTGCTAGAGAAAAAACTAATACGGCGAATAAAATTATATGTTTCATAAATAATAAATGGATTCGTTTTTTAAAGTTGCAAAATTCGTAACTTTCTGGACGAGTAAAATAGTCCAGTTTTAAAATAATGAATAGTCCGGTTAGTATCTTATTAAAGCAGTTAATTCATTTTGAACGAACAGGTTCTACGGCTGTTTATATTCAGGTGGCACATCAAATTATTAATGCCATACAGCGAAGTTATTTAACAGAAGGCACCGCGTTACCGGGAACACGCAGTTTTAGTGAGTTGTTAAACATTCATAGAAATACGGCGGTTGCTATTTACGATGAACTGGCGTCGCAAGGGTGGGTTGAAATTATTCCCAATAAAGGCACGTATGTATTGGTGCCCGAACAAAAAACGGCGACTATTAAAGCCACATCATATCGCATAGACCAGGTATACGACTATTCTAAAACCACAGGATTTCCCTTTCAGCCATCCTTTCATTTAGCTTCAACTAATGAAATAACTCAAAAAAAATACATTATTAATGATGGGCAGCCCGATTTACGCTTGCATCCTACACACCAGTTTTCGAGGTGGTATAGTGCTTCTATGAAGCGTAAAACCTTGGTTTCAAAATGGAATCAAACAGGGGTGTCATCGCATTCGGCATTCGAAATACAATTATCTAACTACTTAAATGCCACACGGGGGTTCCATATTAAACCACATAATTTAATGAGTACCCGAAGTACAGAAATGAGTCTGTACATTGTATCGCAAATTTTGTTACGTCCAAACGATGTGGTTCTTGTTGGAAATTTAAGCAACTACGCCGCGAATATGGCGTTTCAGCAGGTAGGTGCGGTTATTAAAACCATTCCAATAGACGAGCATGGCATAGATGTAGACTATATTAAAAGGCATTTTACAAAGCATACCATTCGTTGTGTGTATGTTTGTGCGCACAGACATTACCCAACTACTAAAACCCTGAGTGCAGAGCGTCGTTTAAAATTGATGCAGCTTGCAAAAGACTATCAGTTTGCAATTATTGAAGACGATTACGATTACGATTTTCAATTCGATGGGTCTGCCATGTTGCCTATGGCGACGTCTGATGCGCATGGCATGATTATTTATTTAGGAAAACTGGGGCAATCGTTATTTCCTAGCTTTCAAACGGGCTTTGTTGTGGCGCCAAAAAATTTAATTTCGGAAGCGAAAAACTATTTACAAATTCTCGATAGGCAAGGCGATTTAATTCAGGAGCAAATGCTATCGGAACTTATTTATGAAGGGGAGATGCATCGACTCATTAAAAAGAACATCCTCATTTATAAAGAGCGCCGCGATTATTTGTGTAAATGCTTAACAGACCATTTTAAAGACACTGTAATCTGGGAAAAACCTCCGGGCGGTTTAGCCTTGTGGTTACGCTTCGAGCCCAAAATAGCCTTGGTGAAGTTAGCAGAACAAGCTGAGGCAAACGATTTGTTTCTGCCTAAAACAATTCTGTATCAGGATAAAAACATGTGTTGTATTCGTTTTGGATTCGGACATTTAAATGAAGAAGAGATAGAAAGTGTGGTGAAGAAATTGAAATTGGCGTACGATTTAGTGTTGGAATAAAGAAGGTTTGCTATTAAAATAAGAATACGAATTAACCATATAAGTATGTCTATAATCGTAAACTTAGATGTAATGCTCGCTAAGCGTGACATGAAAAGTAAAGAATTGGCTGAAATTATTGGCATTACCGAAGCCAATTTATCGATATTAAAATCAGGTAAAGCCAAGGCGATTCGGTTTTCAACTTTAGAAGCTATTTGTAAAGCCTTAGACTGTCAACCAGCGGATATTTTAGAATTTGTTGAAGATTAGTTTGCACGGAAAAGTGTATTTTTGGAATTAGATAAAACCTTGTTTACTATGAAAAAGTCATTATTAATTCTGTTGTTTTTTGTGTCCTTTATGAGTTTCGCGCAAAATATTCATGTTTTAAAAACGAATGACGGCAGACGCGTTTTGTTAAAAGAAGACCATTCTTGGGAATATATTGATAGCGATAAAACCTTAGTGGATTCTACAAAAATTGACCTTGCAGTGTTAAAGGAAAAAGACAAATGCATCGTTGAAAAAGATTATAAAGAGCCAGCATTAAATAATAAAATACAATCGCAGTTAAAAAAAGGGCGCGCAACGATTAGCGACATAAAGCGGAAGGTTGCTAAAGACCATGAATGTACCGAAGAACAAGTGTTGCTTTTATCGTTTTCAGAGAAAAAGGCATCAGGAATCTATCATTTTTGTGCGAATGGCACTAAGGTATCTTATAAGCGCAATGGATTTACAATTATTAAAAGCGGCAAGTTTTTCTAAATCAGCCCGTTTAAAACCATTGCCAAATTAATTTACTGCCGTCTGTTTGCTAAAAGTGGTGGTGGTTCGCCTGTAAACGGATTCCATCTGCTAATACTTTTTGCTTCCATACCAGCTGCATTCATTACAGCTCTGTCGCCAAAGCGTTCCCGCATTTTATCGATGGCTGTACTTAAGTTTAAATAACGCTCGTTATCATCAAACAAATTAATCTGATGGCCACCTTCTACTAAATGGCTAAATTTCACCCCAATAAGTCTTACCAACAACCGCCTGTTGTAAAGTTTTTTAAAGAGGTCTAAAACCACCGGAATAATATTATGGTCCATAGCGCTATACGGAATGCTTTGTTGTTGGGTGTAGGTTTGAAAATCGGAATATCTGATTTTAAAAATAATACAGGCGGTTAACTTGTTGCCGCGGCGTAACTGGTACGCTAAATTTTCTGCCATCGCAATAATGATGCCTTTAAGTTTTACAACATCGGTAGTGTCTTTATTAAATGTGCGTTCGGTTGAGATGGATTTGCGTTCGTGGTATTGCATTACAGGACTGTTGTCTATACCATTCGCTTTTTTCCAGATACTTAAACCGTTTTTTCCAAGAACGCGGTGCATGAGTTCCATGGGCATTTCTTGTACGGTTTGAATGCGTTTTACACCCAAATCGCATAAGGATTTATAAGTAACTTCGCCAACCATCGGGATTTTACGAACTGATAGCGGTGCTAAAAATGGTTTTTCGGTGCCCGATACAATGCGAATTTCATTATTAGGTTTCGCTTCACCAGTCGCAATTTTTGAAACCGTTTTATTAATTGACAAACCAAACGAAATGGGTAATCCGGTTTCTTTGATGATGCGTTGGCGCAATTCTGAAGCTAGTTTATGGCAGCCAAAAAACTTGTCCATTCCCGTAAGGTCGATGTAAAACTCGTCGATAGATGATTTTTCGTAAACAGGCACACTTTCTTTAATAACATCGGTAACATCTTTTGAAAAATTGGTGTAAACACCCGAATTACCACGTAGCACAATCGCTTCCGGACACAGCATTTTTGCCATACGCATGGGCATTGCAGAATGCACACCAAACTTACGGGCTTCGTAGCTGCAGGACGCCACCACGCCTCTGTCGGACGTACCGCCAATAAGCACGGGTTTGCCAATTAACCGATTATCGAGCAGGCGTTCGCAAGACACAAAAAACGTATCTAAATCCATATGAACAATAGAGCGATTATCTAACATTATACAGCAATGGTTTTAGGAGTATCAGCATATCTCGGGTCTTCAATAACGGCAAGTTTGTACATGGAAACCACTTCAATATTGATGCAATCAAATTCTTCTAACACTTTACCTGTTATGGCATACACACCGCGGCCTCTAAAAGGGAATTTACTGGCTACGGGTGGAAAATGAACGGTATCTATAAAATAGCCTTCGCGGTCTATAAAGGTCCCGAAATGCATCATTTGCTGGTTTTTTGTTACCGTGTTTTTGGTGGTAATCAAGTAACCTTCAATACTCACAATTTTGCCCACATAGTCTGGAAGTTGGGTTGCTTTTAGTGGGTGTTTTGACGGGTTTTGCAATAATTCAAACGGATTGCAAAGCGGAAAATCGAGTAATTCAATGTCATCAAAGGCGTTCTCTAAAAAAGTACTGGGCAGTTTGGGTGTTTTATAATTAATTCTTTCGGTTTTAAACAAGGTGATGATATGCTCTTCAAAAGAGACTTTATTAATTTTTAAATGCGCTTCCCACAGTAATTCCCGTTTATTAACGGCTGTAAACCGAAACGCATTTGCTTTTATTAAAATAGATAGTTGTTCTATGGAAATAGGCACGCGGTCTATAAAATTGTCTAAACTTTTAAAAATGCCATGGTTTTGGCGCTCTATAAGTAGTTTTTTAACCGTTTTTGCTTCTAAAGCATTCAGAAACATAAAACCCAAATAAATGGTGGTTCCTTTTATATAGGCTTCATTAAAACTGGTATTTATACAAGGTGCTTCTATAGTCGCTCCATGCATTCTGGCTTCGTGCACATAGAGTTCGGTGCGGTAAAATCCGCCAAAATTATTAATGGTAGCCACCATGTATTCCAAAGGGTAATAGGTCTTTAAAAATAGACTTTGATAACTTTCAACCGCATACGATGCCGAATGTCCTTTGGCAAAGGCATAACCAGCAAAACTTTCTATTTGCCGCCACACATCTTCGGTTAAAGCTTCAGGTTCTCCTTTTTGTTTGCAATTGTCGAAAAAGAGTTGCTTTACCTGCAAAAATTCTTCACGCGAGCGAAACTTCCCCGACATGCCTCGGCGTAATTTATCGGCTTCCGCCAGAGATAAACCACCAAAATAATGCGCCACTTTAATAACATCTTCTTGATACACCATAACGCCATAGGTTTCGGGCATGATGCTTAGTAACACGGGATGCGCATCTTTTCGGCGTTCGGGAAAACGATAACGCAGAATATATTCGCGCATCATCCCCGATTTTGCAACCCCAGGACGAATGATAGAACTGGCAGCAACCAAGCCCAAATAATTATCAACCTGTAGTTTTTTAAGCAGCATACGCATAGCGGGAGATTCTACATAAAAACAACCAATGGCTTGTGCATTTCTCAGGATGTGTTTTATGTTTTCATCTTGCTTAAATCGCTTGATATCATGAATATCGATAGGCTCTTTTTCGGGGTGATTATACTTTACGATTTCCACGGCATCTTTAATTTTTCCGAGTCCACGCTGACTTAAAATATCGAATTTATAGAGTCCGATGTCTTCGGCAACAACCATATCAAATTGCGTGGTTGGAAAGTTTTTTGGAGGCAAAAACGTAGCCGTATAATAATGAATGGGTTTTTCTGAAATGATAATACCACTGGAATGAATGCCCAAATAGTTTGGAAACCCTTGAATGTATTTGCTGTATTTAATAACCAGTTGCGATAGGTTGTCGAGCTGATTTATTTGATATTTTCCTCTGGTAAGCATATCCATTTCTGCTTTAGGTAAGCCAAAAACTTTGCCTAATTCCCGTACCGAAGCCTTAAATTTAAAGGTGTTGTAAACGGTTAAAAGCGCTGTGTTTTTAAAAGTTTTAAAAATGAATTCGGTAATATCATCACGATCGGTCCATGAAAAATCAATATCGAAATCTGGCGGATTTTTACGGTACAGATTAATAAACCGTTCAAAATAAAGGTCTAATTCAATAGGGTCTACATCTGTAATGCGCAATAAATAGGCAACAATACTATTGGCGCCACTACCCCTGCCTACATAAAAATAATTTTTGCTGCGGGCATATTCTATAATGCGCCAGTTAATAAGAAAGTAGGATACAAAGCCCTTTTCTTTAATGATGGCCAGCTCTTTTTCTATGCGGTTGTAAATAACCTCGTCGGGATTTTCGTAGCGATAACTTAAGCCTTTATAAGTTAGTTTTTTTAATAAGTCGTAGTCTTCTGTTTCGCTATTGGTATACGATTTTTGATTGTTTGGTATTTCTTGCGAAAAATCGAAGGCTATTTGGCAATCGTTTAAAATAGATTTAGTGTTTTCTAAAAGTTCAGGGAACTCCTGATAGGTTTCACACAACTCGTTATAAGGCAACATGACATCGGTTTCTTTGCCTTGTTCGGTTTTGGGGAGCTTACTTAGCAAGGTGTTATTGTCGATGGCGCGTAATAAGCGGTGGGTATTAAAACCTTTTTTGTTTTCAAAAGAAACGGTTTGCAGTACCACCAATTTACTTCTAAAATGGTTCCATTTAGAAAATTTAAGTTTGTTGAGGTCTTGCGGTTTTATGCCTAAAAATTCGTTGTCTTTAAGTGCATCATCAGGTTGGTTTTTATACGGATAAATCACAAAAGTATCTTCTAGCTGAGGCGCTTTTTCAGGAATCTTTAAATGGCTGTCATGTAAAAAGGTGGAGAGATACTGGTTGATGTTTTGAAACCCGTTATTATTTTTGGCGAGTAAAATGAATTGTTGCTGCGCGCCATTTCTAAAATCGACTCCCAAGACTGGTTTTATATCATAGTTTTCAGAAAGTCGCACAAAATCTAAACATGCCGAGGTGTTATTAATATCAGTTAACGCCAATGTTTGAATGCCGTTTTTTGAGGTAATGGCAAGCAGTTGTTCTGGCTTTATAGTGCCATAGCGTAAACTATAATATGTGTGACAATTTAAATACATAGGATTAACAAAATTAGCTACTATATGTAGTTTTTGTTGCTTATATTTGTAGTAAATAATGTTAAAATGAAACATATCCAAACAAACATTAAGCATTTGCGCACCTTGAAACAGTTTTCTCAGGAGCGTTTTGCTGAAGAATTAAGTTGGACGCGTTCTATGGTGGGATCGTATGAAGAAGGGCGTTCTGAACCGCCTATAGACCGATTAATAGAACTGTCTAACTACTTTAATATTCCGATAGATATTTTGGTGAAGAACGATTTGCGATTGGCAAACGATACGTCGTTTATTGAAGTAGGGAATAAGCGCGTGTTGTTTCCTATTACGGTGAATGAAGCCAACGAAGATTTAATAGAAATTATCCCTGTAAAAGCGACTGCGGGCTACCTTCAAGGGTATTCAGATCCTGAGTATATTGAGCAATTACAAAAAATTAAATTGCCATTTTTACCTACCGGAACGCACAGAGCATTTCCTATAAGTGGCGATTCTATGCTTCCTGTAAAAGATGGCTCGTTTGTAGTAGCTAAGTTTGTGGACGATATTAAAGATGTGAAGAATGGCAGAACTTATATCGTTTTAACCAAAGAAGACGGATTAGTTTACAAACGTGTGTATAATAAAATAGAAGAAAAAAACTGTTTAGAATTACATTCAGATAATAAATTTTATAACCCTTACGATGTTAATATCGATGCGATTATTGAGCTATGGGAGTTTACCTGTTGTATTAATACGCAAGAGTATAGCGAAAACGAACTGAAGTTAAGCAGTATTGTAACCATGTTTCAGCAGCTTAATGTAGAATTAAAATCTATTAAAGGGCTCGAAAACAATGGGGTTTAAATAAAAAACGCGAAGCATTTGCTTCGCGTTTTTAATATATTGTAAAATTAAATTTAATCTGCTAAAACAATAATTTTATTGTCTTTCATTTCAAGCGTTCCAGAATTAATTTTTAATAAGGTGGTATTTTTGTCACCTTTCGTAAATTTATCTTGAACCTCTTCGTTCAATTCTATATTCCCTGAAATTTTTATAAAACCTTCTTTTAATAACGCAACAATAGGGGCGTGATTATTTAACATCTCAAAACCTCCATTAACACCAGGAACATTAACACTGGTTACTTCTCCGCTAAATAAGGTTGCTTCAGGTGATACAATTTCTAAGTACATATGTTTCAATTAAGAATTTGGAATTAAGAATTCAGAATTAAATTAGGAAAGCATCCATAATTCTACATTCATAATTCATAATTTGTTTAGGCTTCAGAAAGCATTTTTTCTCCAGCTTCAATAGCTTCTTCAATGGTACCTTTAAGGTTAAATGCTGCTTCTGGTAAGCGATCTAATTCGCCATCCATAATCATATTAAATCCTTTAATAGTCTCTTTAATATCAACTAATACACCAGGAATACCAGTAAACTGCTCAGCTACGTGGAAAGGTTGTGATAAGAAACGTTGAACACGTCTAGCACGTCCTACCGCTAATTTATCTTCTTCCGATAATTCTTCCATACCAAGAATAGCAATAATATCTTGTAATTCTTTGTAACGTTGCAATAATTGTTTTACACGTTGTGCACAATCGTAATGCTCTTTTCCTAAAATATCAGCAGTTAAAATTCTAGACGTAGAATCTAACGGGTCTACCGCAGGATAAATACCTAGCTCAGCAATTTTACGAGATAATACCGTAGTAGCATCTAAGTGGGCAAACGTTGTTGCAGGCGCAGGGTCTGTTAAGTCATCCGCAGGTACGTAAACCGCTTGTACAGATGTGATAGAACCTCTTTTTGTTGAAGTAATACGCTCTTGCATCGCACCCATCTCTGTTGCTAAGGTTGGTTGGTAACCTACCGCAGAAGGCATACGACCTAATAATGCAGATACCTCTGAACCAGCTTGTGTAAAACGGAAAATGTTATCTACGAAGAAAAGTACATCTTTCCCTTGTCCTTCACCAGCACCATCACGGAAATATTCAGCAATCGTTAAACCAGATAAGGCCACACGTGCACGTGCTCCAGGTGGCTCATTCATTTGTCCGAATACGAAAGTCGCTTTCGATTCTTTCATTTTAGCTTTATCAACTTTAGATAAATCCCATCCGCCTTCTTCCATAGAATGCATAAAATCATCACCATAACGGATAATTCCAGACTCTAACATCTCTCTTAAAAGGTCATTTCCTTCACGAGTTCTTTCACCTACACCAGCAAATACTGATAAACCACCGTGACCTTTTGCTATATTGTTAATCAACTCCTGAATTAATACTGTTTTACCTACTCCAGCACCACCAAATAATCCAATTTTACCACCTTTTGCATAAGGCTCAATAAGGTCGATTACTTTAATACCTGTAAATAAAACTTCGGTAGAAGTTGATAAATCTTCGAATTTAGGAGCTTGACGGTGAATTGGTAACCCAGCATTTCCAGCTTTAGGTAAATCTCCAAGACCATCAATAGCATCACCAATCACATTAAATAAACGTCCGTAAACATCATCGCCAATTGGCATTTGAATAGGAGCCCCAGTAGCTGTAACTACAGTGCCTCTACTTAAACCATCTGAAGAATCCATAGCAATAGTACGCACAGAATTTTCACCAATGTGAGATTGTACTTCTAATACTAATAAAGAACCATCAGGTCTTTTAATTTCTAATGAATCGTAAATTCTTGGAAGCTCTGCCCCAGCTTCGAATTGAACATCGATAACCGGACCTACTATTTGTGCAACTTTACCTGTAACTTTAGACATTACTTATATGTTTAATATTATGCGACTTAAATATGTGAAAACAAATTTAGTTTTCGCGTGCAAAGATATATTTTTTAATTTAAAATGAAAGTTGTTTTTGTGTTTTTTGTTGTAAAAAAACACCTTCGTTTTGAAGGTGTTTTATACTCAAAATATTTTATGATTATCTAAGTGCGGGTGAATAATTTGTTGGATAATTACCAGCAGAAGCTACGTTGCCCGAGGCTACAAAATTGGAGCCATATGCAATATCTATAGCCTCTAAAAATTTATTTGCCATTACCGCATAACCTCTAGAAGTTAAATGTACGCCATCTAAACTCACTAAGCCACCAGTAACCAATTTTGTTGTTAATATATACGGATTGGTAACGATACCTGTAGTAGCACCAGTTTCTAATATGGCGCTAAAATCTACCACAGCCAATCCTTTTGCAGCAGCAACATTATTGATTGTTATGTTATAAGCGTCTACGGCATTTTTTACAGCTAATTGCTCGCTTGGTAGCAACACCCATTTATCGGCTAAAGGATTGGTAACGCCTTCTACAGAAAATTGTCCTGCTAATGCTGGAGATAGACCCGCCGATATTAAATTGCTGTAAGTGGTGGTATTAACCGTTCCAATAATCGAGCTACTCGGTAACACTAGTAAATCTGTAGCGGTTGCTTGTCTGGTTTGCCCGTAAAATGAACCAAATAATCCGGCTACAGTTGCTTTTGTTGTGGCATCTGTTGGCAGACCAAAACTTTGTAATAAGGCATCAAATGAAGGACTGGCCGCTAAAACGCCTGCTATTTGACCAGAAATGTCTGTTAAAGTTTCGTCTTTTATCACTACTGCACTAGCTGCTGTAGTTGAGAATGTTATGGAACGTTGAGTCGCATTATTTATAGCGCCTACCGATTGTAAATACGTGTACACTTGATTAAGCTGACCAAAAACACCATTCAACGTTGGGATTAATGGGCCAAAACTTGGATTCGTAGGACTTAAAGGTTTAAAAGGAACTGTAGTAAAGTAGGGTAATCTCGTAATATAAGGTACAGTTCCAACGGCACCTTTCGCTCCGTTTGCTGTTAAACCATTTACAATAGCAGTGAATGCTTGCCCAAACACCGTTGGGTCTGTAATATCTGATTGACCATACAACGCCGGATTAAAATTACCAGTTTGATCTACACCAACCCCACCACCTGTGGCATAAGCAAGTACATCGTTGCCTCCAATTTCTGATAACGTAAAAAATGTTGGGCTTTGCGATGTGGCATCTCCTAACATGCTAGAAGCAGGAGTTTTAGCCATTCTTCCGAAATATGGGTTTAAAGCACCATAGCCAGCAATTGTTAAATGAAAACTTTTTGCTCCAGGAACGCCCATATTATTAAAAGGCGCGTTTGATAATACTGTAGATTGATTTGTTGTAGAGGTTGCCGGTAATAAAGCTGGCCCCGTTCCATTAAAATACAATCTTGGTAAATAAGAAGTAGATTGTACACCACCAGATAAAAATCCACCAATATTATCGCTCATTAAAGGTTGAGTAAAAGTACCGCCGCCTATTTTAGTGAATTCTTTCGCCATAATATTGGGAAATGAATTTTCCTGTCCCTTTATAAATAATGCATTGTCTGTAAATCCCGCAGTAAATGATGCACCAACAGCTACATATTTAGTAAAGTCGGCCGAACCTGATGTTAATGCAGGTAAATCCATTACAGGATCCATTCTATCAATATCATCAATAGTATTACATGCTGTAAATCCTAAAAAGATTAATAACAGCCCTATATATTTTGTATTCATTATTTTAGTTTTCATTTTATAAGTTATTAATTGTCCAAGAAACATAATACATAGATCCTATAAATCCAGTACCAAAAGCGGTGGTATATTCTTTACCAGTTAGATTTGTTGCTCCTGCTTTAAACGTAGATTTCATACTAGGTACAAGCAAGTTAATTTGAGCATCCACCACGTGGTATTCTTCTACTACGCCATCACCAAAGGTAGCTTCCCAGAAGTAGTCGTCGCTAAATCTGTAAGACACATTAAATCCGAAGTTTTTAAACAATTCAGTGTTACCAAACGACGCTTTAAATTTGTGTTCTGGGGTATTAAAATTAGTTACAAAACTAGGATATTTTTCTTGGTCGAAATCAAGCTTAGCATAGGTATAACTTCCGCTTAAATCGAAATCACCAAATAGTTTTGTGGACAAACCAATAGAAGCACCATAAGAATTAACATCGGCCTCGGCGTTTGTGTATGTTCCATAGATTTGATAATCTCTGTTTTTTATCGCATCAAATGATGTAGAATTATCTCCAACAGTACCATAGAACGGAGAAATAACACGTCCTTGAGAAATGAAATCTTTATACATGTTATAGTAAGCACTAAAATCGACTACCAAGTTTTTAAATTTACCTCTATAACCAACCTCGGCGGTACTTATTTGTTCTGGTTTTATAATGCTAGGGTTTGCAATTTGTAAAAGCGAAGCATTATTAGTAGCCGCGGCTGCTAGTGCCGAAGTTGCGGTATAAGAATTGGTATATCCTGCGCGACCTGTTTGGTCTATTGTTGCTGGTTGTCCAGCTAACTGACCTGCAGCACTAATATTATAAGTTCTAGAAAAGCGATCTAAATTATCGGGTGCCGAACCTACTAACACATAAGCACCTGTATCTAAGCCTATAAATAAATCTTGAGTAGTTGGGTTTCTAAATCCTGTTTGAACCGATGCTCTAATATTATGGTTTCTGTTAACTGTTAAACCCGCTGAAATTCTTGGTGAAAAGAAACCATCAAAAAACTCAGACTTATCGTAGCGAATAGAACCTGTTAGTTTTAAATCTAAGGCATCACTTAGCTCTAAATTCTTTTGAATTTGAGTATAAACACCATATTCTGAATAATCTATCGGACCGTCTTTATCAGTATAAATTGTACCTGAAGAATTTAAACTATATTTTCTATACGAGCCACCAATTTGAATTTCGGCGACATCAGTTAAATGGCTAAAATTATAATTTCCATCGGCATGATAGTAGGTTGATGCATCCTGAAATTTAGAGCCAGTTATTAAATTAGGGTCGTTGATACTTTTGTTGTAGGCTGCAATAAACTCTGGGCTACCAGGTTCAAAACGACCATTATCTGCTGCAGCTCTTGCCGCCGCGTGAGCTTGAGTATCGGTAGCCCCGCCAAATGTTGCACCTACATAAGTGTTAATATAGTCTCCAAACCATTGTGTGTCACTTTTCCAAGCTCTGTTAATTTGAATAGCTGTAGCTTCCATATCATAGGATTTTCCAGCTTTATCGTTAACTACATAGCCTCTTAAAAAGAAGTTTTTATTTTTTAATTCGAGTTTGTGTTGTTCTTGAAAGAATCCGTCAATATGGTATCGGTTAGTTCCTTGGTAAATAGTAGAACCTGTACCCGCCTTACCAACATATGATATTTCAAAATCATCTTCGAACGGTCTGTAGTACAATCCCCAATCGGCCTTAATACTTTCTGCGTTATAATCTGTAAGTTCACTTTCGTTATAACCTGTTCTACTTACATTAACATTTGGTACAACACCTAATCCGCCAGAAGCTGCTCTAATATTGGTAAAAACAATATCGCCATATACGTTAACACCATTATAGTTAACATTTGTAGCTCTGGTTCCGCCTTCCATATTTTTATCTACGGTACTATTTGCTGCCCAATCTGTACCTTTCAAATATCCAAAGTTTACTTTAGCTGCAAACTTATTACTAAACTTATGCGCTGCTCGTATCCCGAAGTCGGTATACGTATTGTCGCCAGCCGCTTTTTGTGAGGTAATACCTTGCTTGTAATAAGCACTTATTCCAGCATGATCGAATGGGTTTTTACTTTGCATGAATAAAATTCCATTAAAAGCATTGGCACCATATAAAGCCGATGAAGCACCTGGTAGTAATTCGACGCTTTGCACATCGGTTTCAATCATCCCAACCAAATTTCCAATAGGAAAGTTTAATGCAGGGGTGGAGTTATCCATGCCGTCTACCAACTGCATAAAACGGTTGTTTGCAAAGGTGGCAAACCCACGTGTGTTTACAGATTTAAAAGTTAAACTGTTGGTGTTTACATCTACACCTTTGAGGTTTTCTAAGCCATCGTAAAAATCGACAGAAGTGGTGTTTTTAATTTCTTTAAGACCAATACGCTCTACAGTTACCGGCGATTCGAAAATACGCTCAGGTGTTCTGGACGCCGAAATAACCACCTCGTCTAAGGATGTTCCTTCAATAAGAACGAAATTCAAGGTTTGATTATTTGTAGTGACTTTAGAAATTACAGTTTCAAATCCGATGCTACTAGCTTGCACGCTAAAAGGAGGGCTTTGATTTACTGAAAGTGAAAAACGACCATCAAAATCGGTTACTGTTCCTGTTGATGTTCCAACTACAATAATGTTTGCTCCTGGGATAGGTTGACCGTTGTCATCAACTACTGAGCCTGAAATTTTTGTTTGTGAGTAAGTAATACTACAAAAAAATAGCAGTAAAAATGGGAGAATTGTTTTCATTTAGTAATATTTAGTTAAAGTTTAGCGAAGCAATATAAAGATATTACGCATTACTTAGCAACAATTATGTAAAAAAAGTATGCATTCATAGTACAATTTAATAAAAAAGCACGTAAAAAATTGAGTTATTACTAAAAAAAAGTGCTAATAATAAGAAAACGTCACAATTGAAATTTCAATTGTGACGTTTAATATATGATTAACAACCGAAGTTGTGAGTGCTACTCTACGGTTACCGATTTTGCCAAGTTTCGTGGCTGGTCCACATTTTTTCCTAATAAAACGGCAATGTGGTATGATAGTAATTGAAGAGGTATTGTTGTGATTAATGGAGATAGAGCTTCCATAGTTTCTGGAACTTCAATAACATGATCTGCAAGTTCTCTTACCTGTTCATCTCCTTCGGTAACAATAGCAATAATTTTACCTTTTCTGGCTTTTATTTCCTGAATGTTACTTACAACCTTGTCATAATGCCCTTTTTTTGTAGCAATAACAACAATCGGCATATTCTCATCGATTAATGCGATGGGGCCATGTTTCATTTCCGCAGCTGGATAGCCTTCAGCATGTATATAAGAAATCTCCTTTAATTTTAGTGCGCCTTCTAATGCCACAGGGAAATTATAACCTCTTCCTAAATACAAACAATTTCTGGAATCTTTGTATATGTCTGCAATCATTTTAATATGCGCATCAGCTTGTAATGCTTTTTCCACTTTTCCTGGAATCATTTCTAATTCCAATAAATAATGTCTGAAATCTGAACTGCTAATGGTTCCTTTAGCTCTAGCTAATCGCAGGGCGATTAAAGTTAAAATGGTTATTTGCGTCGTGAAAGCTTTTGTTGATGCTACACCAATTTCTGGTCCGGCGTGGGTATACGCTCCAGCATCGGCTTCTCTAGCAATAGATGAGCCTACTACATTACACACACCAAAAACAAAGGCACCTTTAGATTTTGCTAATTTAATAGCGGCTAAGGTATCGGCTGTTTCGCCAGATTGTGAAATAGCAATAACAATATCATTTTCGGTGATGACTGGATTTCTATATCTAAATTCTGAAGCATATTCTACTTCTACAGGTATTCTGGCTAAGTCTTCAAATATGTATTCAGCAACTAATCCTGCATGCCAAGAGGTACCACAAGCCACGATTATAATACGATTAGCGTTGAGGAATTTTTTCATATTATCTTCAACACCAGCCATTTTAATAATGGCTTCATTTCTTAAAAGACGCCCTCTATACGTATCTGTTATGGCTTTAGGTTGCTCATGAATTTCTTTAAGCATAAAATGATCGTAACCCCCTTTTTCAATTTGCTCCAAATTCATTTGAAGTTCTTGTACATACGGGTCTACAATCGAATCGTCTTTTATTTTTCTAACTTTAATTTCTTTGTGAAAGCGAATAATCGCCATTTCTTCATCTTCAAGATAAATAGCGTTTTTGGTATATTCTAAAAACGGTGAGGCATCACTTGCAATGAAAAATTCATCTTCGCCAACACCTACTGCTAACGGACTTCCTAAACGAGCCACTACAACTTCTTCTGGTTTATTCTTATCGAAAACGGCAATGGCGTAGGCTCCATGAACTTGATTAAGCGCTATTTGTACTGCCTTTCCTAGTTTTACGTTTTCCTGCTTTTTAACGTCCTCAATTAAATTAATTAAGACTTCGGTGTCGGTATCCGATTTAAAGGTATAACCCCTTGCCATTAATTCTTTTTTTAGGGATTCATAATTTTCAATAATGCCATTATGAATAATAACTAAGTCGCCCGAATTTGAAAGATGTGGATGTGAGTTAACATCGTTTGGAACACCATGAGTTGCCCAACGCGTATGCCCAATACCTAGGTTGCCAAATTTAGTTATTTCGTTTTCTGCGCGAGCTTCTAAATCGGAAACTTTACCTTTGGTTTTACAAACTTTAAGGTCTGTTCCGTCAAATATAGCAATTCCGGCACTATCGTACCCTCTGTATTCCAATCTTTTAAGGCCTTCAATAATAATGGGGTAAGCATCTCTTGTTCCTATATATCCTACAATTCCACACATAATTTTACTATTTTGATTTGGTTTTAATTTAAGCAAGAACAAATATGTAAAATAAATACCAATGACAGATAATTATTATATAAAGTCATTATTTTACACGATGAAATTCCATTTATTTAAAAAAGAAGCACGTGAATTAACCAAAAAACTAAGATTTTTAGGTTAAAGTTTTATTTTGGTTCGGTATAAAATATTTCTAATTTAAGTCTTTTATTTTCAGGAACATTAACATTTGTTCCGTAAACCCTTGAACCTCTAGTTGTAATTATGGAATTTGCAGGAACTCCTGTTACCTCGTCGCTGCTATTTAATATTTTAGCATTTGCTGTACCATTAACATTTGTAGAAAGCGTTAACCCTATTTTAGTATTCGTAGAATCTTTCACTAAGATGTTAATTAAATGCTGTGTTAATCTAATTTTATATTTTGATAATCCTGTGTCTTCATTAGTTTGTCTAAGTCCCAAATGCGAATATCTAGAAAAGTAAGGCGTTGCTGTATTTGATGTTGGATCTACAAAATAATCTATAATACTTGTATTGTTTTTTATGTCGTAAGCATAGAGTCTATCGTATTTATGATACTCGGTATCGCCACCAGTATTGATAGTTTCATCTTCATAAACCGTTAGTTGCGCATCATTAATTAAGCGTTTTAAAATAAAATCGCCAGTGCTTGCATCTGTTACATAATTTCCGTTAGCGTCTGTTTTACGGTAGGTTTTTTTAAAGTACTCTAATGCAGAAATGCTTGTGGTTACATTATTTACCGTATATTCTTTAACGCCACTAAATAAATCTACAACAGCTAAAGAGCCTTCAGCCCCTTTTAAATAGAGCTTTTCGTCTCCAGCAGTGGTGTTAATATTTTGTAATGCGAGCTTATAATCTGAATTATAATTATTGATAAAGGTGTTTAAAATATTACCAGTAAACCTTAAAACGTAGGTACCCTGTACTCTTTCATTTTCTACTGTAGAGTCTTTTGAATAATGAATCGTAATGTTGGCACTGGATGAAGCTAAGTTTAATAAAATCATGTTGCCTTCACCGCCAATGGCTTCAGCCTTGAAGTAGAGTCCTCTAAAGTAATTGTTGAAATTATTAACATTGCTTAATACGATATCACCTTCTTTATCGATAATAGTTTGTTTCCAAAAATTTGTATCGAGTTTTGTTCTGAATGCCGGCGTTAAATAGGTGGTTTCTTTAATACTGTTGTCAGTATCAAACGTATATAATTTTATTCTTTTATCACTCGGTGTAAAGGATGGTGTTGAATAAATTAAGTCGCTTTTTTGGTCGTCAAAATTAATTACTGTTGTTCCGTTCAATGCAAAATTATCTGTTGTATTAACAGAGCCATCCGCTTTCGAGTAATAAGGTTGAGTTTGTCCGATGGTTGAACTCGGATCGAAATCTCTTAAAAAGTAGTTATTCTTATAAATGGAAAGTTTTATGGGAGAACTTCCGTACAGCGAGTCTTTTATTGTATAGGTAGAATCTGTAATAGCACGATAATAATATGGAATGCTTAAAACCACAGAATCTATTACTGTGTTATCGCCAAAATCTGGAGATAATGTTGATGGGGTTAGCTGCGTTATGATACTTGCAGTAGTTAACCCGTATGCAGGATCTTTGTAAGCACCTAACAGACTTGAGCTTAAGCCGTTAATTTGAAGCGCACTTAATTGTTTATTATGTGCTAATATTTGAAGGGTTTCTTTATCGGTAAAAAAATTGGAATTTTCTTTACCAAGAACATCACTTTCAAGAATAGTAAAATCTTTGTCGCAGGCTAAAAAAAACGTAACGAATCCTAATAAAACAAAAGAAAATTTAAGGGCTTTTATGGTCTTTCTCATATAATAATTAAATGAATAACTTGTTTAGCTTAAAACGCTATTGTTAAAAAATGTTGTGTAAGCTTCACCAAATTCATCTCTACTTTTGTAGTCTAATACTGGTTTTTTTGATGTTTTTAAGTAGTTTTCTAAATCGCTTGGAATGCTTTCAGAACCTATAATCAGGGCATCGGAATAGTCTATAGCAATTTTCATTAGATTAACATACGAAGGTTCTTCAAGAATTTTAACAGCATCTTCATTAATGTTGTCAAATTTAACCTTATTAAGCATATCTTTATTTAAGGTAGTGTTAAAACTTTGATCGTAAATAGAAGTTACTATTTTACTTTCGCTAAATAAAGGCTCGTCTTTGTAGTATTCTTTAAGGTAAATAGGTAATAAGGCTGCAAGCCAACCGTGAACGTGAATAATATCTGGCGACCAATTTAATTTTTTTACAGTTTCAATAACACCTTTGGCAAAGAAAATAGCACGCTCGTCATTATCGCTAAATAATTTCCCGTCTTCGTCGGTTAAAGTTGCTTTTCTTTTAAAGTATTCGTCGTTATCAATAAAATAAACTTGAATGCGTTCTTTAGGAATAGAAGCCACTTTTATAATGAGCGGCATATCTAAATCATTTATAACTAAATTAATCCCAGAAAGCCTTATAACTTCATGCAATTGGTGTCGTCGTTCATTTATATTACCGTACCGAGGCATGAAAATTCGAATTTGACCACCTTGTTGGTTTACTAAACGAGGTGCTTCAAACGACATTGAAGAAATTTCAGTTTCTGGTAAATAGGGCACTACTTCAGATGATACGTATAATATCCTCTTATCTTTCATGTGTTTTTATTTAATGCTTTAATGGCCATATAAAACGTAAATGAGATCTTTCTAAGTAAAAAGAAATGTCAAAAACCGTTTCATTTGTGTCTTTCTTTTTGGAGTTTCAAAATAAAAAACACGCAAAAGTACAAAATTTTATGCAGATTGGTTGTAAAATCTTAAGTTTGCACCCGTTAATTTTATAATAAATCGTGAAAATATTTTCTGAAAAACATCAAATTACACAGGCAATAGACGCTTTAAAGGCAGAAAAGTTAACTTTAGGCTTGGTGCCTACCATGGGAGCTTTGCACGATGGGCATCTGGCTTTAGTAAAGCAAGCCTTAGCGAATAATGACAAAGTAGCAGTAAGCATCTTTGTAAATCCTACGCAATTTGATAATGCAGACGATTTAGTAAAATACCCCAGAACCTTCGAGCAGGATATAGAATTATTAAAAACCATAAGCGAGACCGATATTTTAGTTTATGCACCCACGATTGATGATGTATATGAAGGAAATACTGTTTCTGAAAAATTTGAATTCGACGGATTGGAGTTTGAAATGGAAGGGAAATTCCGCCAAGGGCATTTTGATGGGGTTGGTACCATAGTAAAACGCTTATTCGAAATTATAAAACCAGATAATGCCTATTTTGGAGAAAAAGATTTTCAGCAGTTACAAATCATAAAAAAGCTGGTTGAAAAATACAATATGCCTTTAAATATTATAGGTTGTCCAATACACAGAGAAGCATCTGGTTTAGCAATGAGTTCCAGAAATACGCGACTAAAATCAGCGTATAAAAATGCTGCTCCTTTTATTTATAAAACATTAAAAACTGCCAAATTGCATTTTGGCACAAAAAGTGCTGCTAAAGTATCGCAATGGGTTGAAAAACAGTTTGAAGCACATGATTTATTGAGGCTGGAATATTTTATAATAGCTGAAGAATCGACCTTAAAAACAGTAAAACGAAAAACTAATAATACTAAATACAGGGCATTTATAGCAGTGTATGCTGATGATATTAGACTTATCGATAATATCGCTCTAAATTAATTATCTTTGCCAAATGCAAATACAAGTAGTAAAATCTAAAATTCACAGAGTAAAATGTACCGGTGCAGAACTTAACTATATCGGGAGTATTACTATTGATGAAGATTTAATGGATGCCGCTAATATTATTCAAGGCGAAAAAGTTCAAATTGTTAATAACGACAATGGTGAACGTTTAGAAACCTATGTGATTCCAGGTCCTAGAAATTCTGGAGAAATAACTCTTAATGGCGCCGCAGCACGCAAAGTTTCTGTTGGTGATACTTTAATTTTAATTACCTATGCTTTTATGGATATTGAAGAAGCAAAAGTTTTTAAACCTTCGTTAGTGTTTCCAGATGAAGCTACCAACTTATTAAAGTAACTTTTTGAATCAAAAACTAAAGACCATACTAAAAATTACACTGCCTTTAATATTGGGGGTTTTTTTAGTCTGGTATTCTTTACAAGATGTTCCACTACCTGTAATAATCGAGCATTGGCATAATGCCGATAAATTATGGGTGTTATTTGGGGTGTTTCTTGGGCTTTTAAGTCATTTGTCCAGAGCCTATCGCTGGCGATTTCAGTTAGAACCTATGGGTTATAACATACGCTTTGGCAATAGTGTTATGGCCGTTTTTGCCACCTATCTTATTAATTACACCATTCCAAGAGCTGGCGAAGTAGCCAGAGCATCCATACTTACAAATTACGAAGATGTCCCGTTCGAAAAAGGTATTGGCACCATCGTCTCTGAACGCATTGCCGATGTATTGGTGATGATTGGCATAATAACTCTCACGCTTTTTTTGCAATTCGACTTTATTTATGGGTTTTTTATTGAAAAATTTCAACCCTTAAAAATGATGCTTGCCGTAGTTGCATTGGGTTTGTTTGTCTTAATTTTAACAAGGTATATTAAAAGAAGTACGTCGCCATTCGCATTAAAAATTAAAAAATTTATAAAAGGTTTGTTAGAAGGTGCTCTAAGTATTTTTAAAATGAAGAACAAATGGGCATTTATATTTCATACGCTGTTTATTTGGGGCATGTACATTCTTATGTTTTATGTCACTTCATTGGCTATTCAAGACTTAGAAGGGATTTCTACGGGGGCTATTTTGATTGGGTTTATTTCGGCAAGTTTTAGTATTGCCGCTACTAATGGCGGTATAGGTTCCTACCCGATTGCAGTGTTTGCAGCGTTTTCAATTTTCGGAATTGCCAAAGATCCTAGTTATGCTTTTGGATGGATTATGTGGGCATCACAAACACTTATGATTATTATTTGTGGCGGATTATCTTTAATTTATTTACCCATTTATAACAGAAAAAAAGGCCTGAAAGAAAACTAAATACCTTTTTATTGCTTTTTAAACTTACACTTATTTGTTTATCTTGGCAGGATTAAATCTCAAACCATAAACAGATGAAGCACCTATTTTTCGTTTTAGTAGTATGTTGTTCAATAACTTATTCCAATGCACAGGTTAAGTATGAAACGATGGAATCTTCTAAACTAAGAGAAACCAGAGAAATAAAAATTCAATTGCCTAGAGGATATGATGCTAACAGCGATAAAGTTTATCCGTTATTTATTGTGTTAGATGGCGATTATTTGTTTGAAGCGGTTGCAGGAAATGTTGATTATTATACCTATTGGGAAGATATGCCCGGAGCCATTGTAGTGGGCATTAATCAGTTTGAAAAACGTTATGATGATTGTATCTATTCAGAACAAAACTCATTACCAATTGATAAAGGCGCTAATTTTTTTGAGTTTATAGGTATGGAATTGATTCCGTATATCGAAAAAAAGTATAAAACCGCTAATTTTAAAATAGCGGTTGGGCATGGTGATACCGCTAATTTTATTAATTACTTTTTACTAAAACCACAACCCATATTTAAGGCCTATATAGCAATTAGTCCCGATTTAGCTCCTAAAATGATAAACTATATTCCTGAAGTATTGCGCAAAATACCTTCTAAAACTTTTTATTATTTAGCCAACACAAATCACGATTCGTCTTCAATAAAACAAATGACGGACGCCTTAAATGAAGATATTTCGGCGTTAGATAATAAAAACCTGTTTTATACATTTAATAACTTCGAGAAACCTACGCATTATTCTGTGCCAACACATGCCATACCTAATGCCATCGAAGCAATCTTTAAAGTGTATCAACCTATAAGTAAAGAGGAGTATAAAAATGTCTTGCTAAAATTAGAAACCTCGCCAGTTACGTATCTAGAAGAAAAATACAAAACCATTAATGAATTGTTTGGCATCAAAAAACAAATACTTATTAATGACTTTAACGCTATTTCGGCAGCGATAGAAAAAACTAAAAAATTCGAATATTACGAAGCACTTGGTAAAATAGCCCGCGATGTATATCCAAAAACACTCCTTGGTAATTATTATTTAGCAAGATTTTACGAAGAAGCAGGCGAATCTAAAAAAGCGATGCGCGCTTATCAAACGGCATTTTCGTTAGATGAAATTGGAGGTATTACCAAAGATTTAATGCTAGAAAAAGCAGATGCCATTAAAGCAGATTTTGGATACTAATGGCTAAAGTAAAAACCACTTTTTTTTGCCAGAACTGCGGTTCGCAATTTGCGAAATGGCAGGGGCAATGCAATGCTTGTAAAGAATGGAATACCATTGTTGAAGAAGTTATTCAAACGCCAGAAAAGAGCGATTGGAAATCACCAACATCTAAAGTAAAAAAAGCAGCAGTACCTTTAAGAATAAAAGATATTGATATGTCTAATGAAGCACGATTAGATACCATGGATGGTGAATTTAATCGTGTTTTGGGCGGTGGTATTGTGCCAGGGTCTTTAACGCTTTTGGGTGGTGAACCAGGTATAGGAAAAAGCACCTTGCTGCTTCAAATATCGCTAAAATTACCTTATAAAACCTTATACGTTTCTGGCGAAGAAAGCCAAAAACAAATAAAGATGCGAGCAGAACGCATCAATCCTAATAATAACAATTGTTATATCCTTACTGAGACCAAAACGCAGAACATTTTCAAACAAATTGAAGCTTTAGAACCCGACATTGTAATTATAGATTCTATTCAAACGCTTCACAGCGATTATATTGAGTCGTCTTCTGGAAGTATTTCCCAAATAAAAGAATGTACAACCGAGCTAATAAAATTTGCCAAAGAAACTGCCACTCCTGTGCTATTAATTGGGCATATTACTAAAGACGGTAACATTGCCGGACCCAAAATATTAGAGCATATGGTCGATACCGTGCTGCAATTTGAAGGCGATAGAAATCATGTATTTAGAATTTTAAGAGCACATAAAAACCGATTTGGTTCTACAAACGAACTAGGTATTTATGAAATGCAAGGATCTGGTTTGCGGGAAGTGTCTAATCCTTCAGAGATTTTAATATCCAAAAAAGATGAAGAATTATCGGGCAATGCCATTGCAGCTACTTTAGAAGGGATGCGACCTTTAATGATTGAGGTGCAAGCTTTAGTTAGTACCGCTGTTTATGGTACACCACAGCGTAGCGCCACTGGTTTTAATGCGAAACGATTAAATATGCTTTTAGCCGTTTTAGAAAAACGGGCGGGTTTCCGATTAGGAGCCAAAGATGTTTTTTTAAATATTACGGGAGGTATTAACGTAGATGATCCTGCCATCGATTTGGCTGTGGTGGCTTCCATTTTATCATCGAATGAAGACGTCGCGTTACAAAAAGATATTTGTTTTGCGGCCGAAGTTGGCTTGTCTGGAGAAATTCGCCCTGTTCAGCGGGTAGAACAACGTATTTTAGAAGCCGAAAAATTAGGGTTTTCAACTATATATGTGTCTAAATACAATAAGATATCACTCAAAAAAACAGCCATTAAAATTCAATTGATTTCTAAGATTGAAGATTTGGTGACAATGTTGGTTTAATCAAAACACCTCTTTTTTTAATACCCTGAAAACTATATTGTTGTAAATGAATAGGTTAAACGACATTTAATATGGGAAATAACGTACATAAATTAAGATTTTTATATCGATTTTTTGTGTATTTCATCTTTTTACATTAGCGACTCATCCGATATATATTACGTTTCATCGAAAAAAATCACAATTTTATTAGTTCATATGCGAAGATTGTGCTAATATTGTGTTGTTATATATAAGTGTAGCCCTTAATCATGCATTATTACTAACAAAGTCTCTCACAATTCTTAATCCATTTTACTAAAGTATAATTTAAGTTGGTATTCGTAATCAATCAGAATAGCTATAAACTATTTTTTAATTACGTTTCCACAAAAAGGCGGTAATGCTTTTTAAACATAAGTTATTTCAGTACAAATTAATTGAAATGAATAACATGTTTATGATAAAATCATTACGTTCAATGGAAACAAATTTTAAAAAAGTTGAGACTGCTTTTCTTAAAAGGTATTTGCCTTATTTATTTGTTATTGTAGTTGGTTTATGTTACAATAATGCTAAAGCCCAAATAGCCGTTGATAATACTGCAACAGGCAGTGTTAAAAATTCAAAAAATTTAGCTTTTAATCATACAGTATCTACAGGATTGTCAAATTCCGTAGTGGTCGTGTCTTTATTGATAAATGAAAATTTGAATAAAATAAACACTTTAACTTATGGAGGTGTTGCTTTAACCGAGGTTGAGACTACAAAAAGAGGACAAGTAACCTTAGCCATTTATACTTTGGTAAATCCTTCTTCTGGAACCAATGTTTTATCAATTAACACAAGCAAAAACGCCGATATTACTTTAGCAGTTACTAGTTTTAGTAACGTAAATCAAAGCAATATTTTTTCATCCATACAAAAGGAAAGTGGAAATTCAGGAAATGTATCAAAAACGATTAGTTGTGATGCCAATAGTTTTGGTTTGGACTTTTTATCATTAGATGATAAAACCGCTACTGTGGGGACTGGGCAAACCGTTTTATTTAATAAATTAAATGCAAATGGCGCTGATAGATTATATAGCTCTTATAAAATAGCTTCAGCTGGAACTGATAATTTAAGCTGGAATTTTTCTTCTACAAATTACAATTACATTTGGGGTTGTTTAAATGCTGTTCCAGGTAAAGATACCGATGGTGATGGAATATTGGATTCTGTTGATTTGGATGATGACAACGATGGTATTTTAGATACAGTTGAAAATATATCGGGAACTAACAATGTTGCGTTATTGGGTACTGTTACGTCAAGTTCTGTTGGTTGGGGCGGGGTAATGACTCGAATAAATGATAATAATACAGATGGATCATATTTTAATTCTAATTCTGTTGCGCATACTCTTGGCTCATCTCAATATGATTGGATAGATATAGATTTACAAAGTTTAAAGAACATTGATAATATTGTAGTTTGGAATAGAACGGATTGTTGTTCAGATAGGCTACAAAACGTTTTTTTAATGGTTTCATCTACACCATTTCCTTCCAATTATAATTTAGCGGCAGCGCAAGCAAATGCAGAATTTATACATCAATTTGGAGTTACTAATAATGTCGTTTCTTTAGACACAGCTATTGAAAAAAAGGGAAGATATATTAGAATACAAAAGTCTGGAAATAATATAACGAACTATTTAAATATAGCAGAAATACAAGTTTTTAATTTTAGCGATTATGATAGTGATGGTGTTCCAAATTATTTAGATTTAGATAGTGATGGTGATGGCATTCCTGATAACGTAGAAGCACAAACAACTATAGGTTATATAGCACCTTCGGGGACTGTAAATTCATTTGGTGTTGATACTAACTACGCTGCAGGATTAAATCCAGTAAATACGGATGGTACAGATAATCCTGATTATTTAGATTTAGATTCGGATAACGAAGGCGGAAATGATACTGTTGAGGCAGGATTAACACTTTCAGGTCTTGATGCTGATAATGATGGTTTAGACGATAATATAGATACAACTACTGGATATACCGATGTTAATGGTTCTATAAATAATCCAAGTTTGTTACCAGATACCGACAGCGATGTCAGTACTGGTGGCGATGTAGATTTTAGAGATGCTATTTTCAATGCACCACCCGTTCCTATGGTAGATTTTGATGGCGTAAATGACTATTTATCCAGACCATCTATTTTAAATGGATTAAATAATGTTACTATAATGGCTTGGATTAAATCTGATACAGGGAATTCTTCAGATATGGTTATTGCTGGGGAAGATTCTGGATGTAAATTATGGTTAAGAAATGGAAAAAAGCCAACGTTTACAATAAAAAGTGCTGGAAATGTTGAAAAATCTGCGAGTGGTGATAATATCGAATTAAACAAGTGGTATCATATTGCAGGGGTTTATACGAGTGCAACCGGACTTATTAAATTATATGTAAATGGAGAATTGGTAAGTTCTTACGCTGTTGGAAATACTGGTCGGGTAATAGAGAATACAAGTTCATCATTAGGAACTTTTGAAATTGGACGTTTGTCGAGTAATGTAACAAATAAACAATATTTTAAAGGTGATATAGATGAAGTTCGTGTGTTTAACACGGCATTAACCGATTCGCAGTTACAACAAATAATCTACCAAGAGATTGAGAATAACAATGGTAATGTTCGAGGAACCATCATTCCAAAAGATATTACAGATAGTGATACCAAGGCTGTTTTGTCTTGGAGTAATCTAAAATTATATTACAGAATGGGTACTGAGTTTACCAGCGATAATAAAGTTAAAGATTATTCAGGAAATGGGAATCATGCTTCTGTTTTTAATGTTACAACCTCCCAAGAAGAAACAGCACCAATGCCTTATCTTACAGCTAGTAATGGTAATTGGAATACCGCAGCTACATGGAAGTGCGGTGATGTTTGGGATTTAACAGACGCGAGTAATAATAGAGAACATAGTATTATTAAAATATCTCATGATATTACAATTAGTCAATCACTAAAAACAAAAGGTTTAATTATAGATGAAGGCAAAACCCTAACAGTAACCGGCGATAATGAAATACAAAACAGTTATTATTTAGCGTTAAATGGTACTTTAGATTTAATGGGTGATTCGCAATTGGTACAAACCAGTACCAGCGATTTAGTAACTTCGGCTACGGGTAAACTTTTAAGACGTCAAGAAGGAACCAGCAATGTATATCGATATAATTATTGGTCGTCTCCAGTTGGCATAAAAGGTGCCACAAGTTTAATAGATAATAATACATCGGCAAATAATCCAAATAATTCAGCTTTCAAGTTAAATATGCTAAAAGACCAATCAGGGTTTGATATGTCATTTACTTCGGCATACAATCAAGTTGGTAAAATAAGTACTTATTGGTTGTATACGTATAAAAATGGCGTAACCTATTGGGATTGGGCTTTGTTAAGTCCCACCGCAGGATTTACACCTGGTGTAGGCTATACCCAAAAAGGTACAGGAAATGCAGGGTTAGAACAGCAGTATATATTTGAAGGCAAGCCCAATAACGGTACTATTTTAGTAGATGTTATAGATAAAGGCGGAAATGGCTCGGTAGCTAATGTATCTAAAACCGAGTATTTATTAGGTAATCCATACCCATCGGCTTTAGATGTAGAAAAGTTTATTGATGATAACGTAGGTATTATAGGAGGAACCTTGCAATTATGGCAACAATGGGCAGGCGATTCGCATTATTTAGATGATTATAAAGGTGGTTATGCCCAAGTAAATAAATTGGGAGGCGTAAGAGCTTCACAGTTTGTTGGAATAAGTGGCGCAACAACAAATGGTTCTGAAGGTACGTTGGTACCTTCAAAATACTTACCAGTAGGACAAGGGTTTATTGCTGAAATTGTAGCAACAGGCACTGTAAAATTTAAGAATAGCCAGCGCGTATTTATAAAAGAGTCTGATGCCGATGGTACTTATACTTCTGGCTCTGTATTTTTCAAATCGACTAACACAAAATCAAAAAGTACTGATAGTACTACGGATGCGTCGCAAACCAGTACGATGCAAAAAATTCGATTAGAGTTTAACTCGGTGGTAGGTACGCAAACACGTAGAGAAGTACTTTTAGGCTTTAGCGATTATACAACCGATGGATACGATTATGGGTATGATGCTGCTTGCAGCGAATCCAATAACAACGATTTTAATCTGAGTTTAAATGGTGAAAATATGAATATACAAGCATACAGCGCGATAACTTCAGATAAGGTTATTCCATTAAACTTTAAATCTTCAGGCAACAATACTTTTGAAATTAAAGCTACGGAGTTTGAGAATTTAGATTCCAGTCAGGAAGTTTATTTAAGAGATAATGTTACAGGCACATATTTTGATTTAAGACAAAATACGTCATACAGGTTTACATCCGCAGCCGGAAAGTTTAACAGTAGGTTCGAAATGGTTTTTCAGTCTCAACAAAAGAGTTTAGGTGTTGAAGAAGCATTGGCTTCAGAAAACTATATTTACTTTCAAAATTCATCCAATACCTTGTATGCTAAAAAACTAAATACAGCCATAGCGAAATTAGCTATTGTAAACATGCGCGGGCAAACCATTACGGAGCTAAGCAATGTCTCACAAGAAACGTTAAGCAATGGCATAAAAATATCAAACGTAGCCACAGGTACTTACGTAGCGTGGTTTAAAACGGAAACAGGACAGGTAATCACTAAAAAGTTTATTGTTAATTAATTTTTAATATTAATTTAATTAGTGGAAAAAGCCAAAATAATAGTTTTGGCTTTTTTTATCATTAAAAATTAATCATTTAAGGATAAATCCTTAATTTCGCACCTCGAAAAGAAATTTGATATAAAGAGCATGAAATTCCCTGAATATAAAGGCCTTGACTTACCAAAAGTTGCAGAAGAAATTCTAAACTATTGGCAAGAAAACGAAATTTTTGAAAAAAGTGTATCTACTAGAGAGAATCACGAATCGTTTGTGTTTTTTGAAGGACCTCCTTCTGCAAACGGATTACCTGGTGTTCATCACGTTTTAGCACGTGCTATAAAAGATATTTTCCCGCGTTATAAAACCATGAAAGGTTACCAAGTAAAGCGTAAAGCAGGTTGGGATACGCATGGTTTACCAATTGAATTGGGTGTTGAAAAAGAATTAGGTATTACCAAAGAAGATATTGGAAAAACTATTTCGGTGGAAGATTATAATGCAGCCTGTCGTAAAGCTGTAATGCGTTACACCGATGTTTGGAACGATCTAACACAAAAAATGGGGTATTGGGTGGACATGAACGACCCTTACATTACCTACGAACCAAAATACATGGAAAGTGTTTGGTGGTTGTTAAAAGAAATCTACAACAAAAATTTACTGTACAAAGGGTATACCATTCAGCCCTATTCGCCAAAAGCCGGAACAGGTTTAAGTTCACACGAGTTAAACCAACCAGGAACTTATCAGGATGTTACTGATACTACCGTGGTTGCTCAGTTTAAAGCAAAACCAGAATCGTTACCAGATTTTTTACAGAATGAAGGTGATATTCATTTTTTAGCTTGGACAACTACTCCTTGGACCTTGCCAAGTAACACAGCCTTAACCGTGGGGCCTAAAATTGAATATGTTTTAGTTGAAACTTACAACCAATACACGTATCGACCGATTAAAGTGGTTTTAGCTAAAAAATTAGTTAGCTATCAGTTTGCAGGGAAGTTCAATGAAGTTAAAGATAAAGCGGAATTGTATGCATATAAATCGGATGATAAAAAAATTCCATTCTTCATAATAAAGCAATTTATTGGGAAAGATTTAGTAGGCATTACCTACGAACAATTATTGCCTTATACACTTCCAAACGATAATCCAGAAAATGCGTTTAGAGTAATTTCTGGAGATTTCGTTACTACCGAAGATGGTACAGGTATTGTACACACCGCACCTACGTTTGGAGCAGACGATGCCACGGTTGCAAAACAAGCAACTCCCGAAGTACCACCTATGTTAGTAAAAGATGAAAACGGAAATCTTGTTCCTTTGGTAGATTTACAAGGGAAGTTCCGTCCAGAAATGGGTGAATATGCTGGTAAATATGTGAAGAATGAATACTATAACGAAGGCGAAGCTCCTGAGCGTTCGGTAGATGTAGAGATTGCCATCAAATTAAAAGAAGAAAATAAAGCCTTTAAGGTTGAAAAATATAAACACAGTTACCCAAACTGTTGGAGAACCGATAAACCAATTCTGTACTATCCGTTAGATTCTTGGTTTATTAAAGTCACCGATATTAAAGAGCGTATGTTCGAACTGAACGAAACCATTAACTGGAAGCCGAAAGCAACAGGTACAGGTCGTTTTGGTAACTGGTTAGCAAATGCCAACGATTGGAATTTATCGCGGTCTCGTTACTGGGGCATTCCATTACCAATTTGGAGAACCGAAGATGGTAAAGAGGAAATCTGTATCGGTTCGGTTGAAGAATTAAAATCTGAAATGGAAAAAGCTGTTTCAGCAGGCGTACTTTCAAAAGCTATTTTTGAAGATTTCGAAGTTGGAAACAATTCCGAAGAAAACTACGCTAAAATCGACTTGCATAAAAATATTGTTGATGAGGTGGTTTTAGTGTCACCTTCCGGAAAGAAAATGTTCCGCGAAAGTGATTTAATTGATGTGTGGTTCGATTCTGGTTCCATGCCGTATGCACAGTGGCATTACCCGTTTGAAAATAAAGAGTTAATAGATAATGGAACTTCGTATCCAGCCGATTTTATTGCCGAAGGCGTAGACCAAACCCGTGGGTGGTTCTATACACTGCATGCTATTGCAACTATGGTATTCGATTCGGTTGCGTATAAAAACGTCGTGTCTAACGGATTGGTGTTGGATAAAAACGGACAAAAAATGTCTAAACGTTTAGGAAATGCTATCGATCCGTTCGAAACGTTATCAACTTATGGTGCCGATGCCACACGTTGGTACATGATAAGCAACGCAAACCCTTGGGATAATTTAAAGTTCGATTTAGATGGTGTTGAAGAAGTAAAACGTAAATTCTTCGGTACACTTTATAATACCTATTCGTTCTTTCAGCTGTATGCTAATTTAGATAGTTTTACTTATAGTGAAGCCGAAATTGAGATAAGTAAACGACCTGAAATTGATAGATGGATCCTTTCAGAATTAAACACATTAATACAAAAAGTAGATGCGTTTTATGCTGATTATGAGCCTACAAAAGCGGCACGTGCCATTTCAGATTTTACTCAAGATTACCTAAGTAACTGGTATGTGCGTTTATGCAGAAGACGTTTCTGGAAAGGCGAATACGAACAAGATAAAATTTCGGCCTACCAAACACTTTACACTTGTATGGTAACCATTGCAAAGTTAGGCGCACCAATCGCTCCGTTTTTTATGGATAGATTGTATTTAGATTTAAATGTCGCAACTAAAAAAGAAGCTTTTGAAAGTGTGCATTTAGCAGAATTTCCACAATATGACGCGTCTGTTGTAGACAAGAGTTTAGAACGCAAAATGGAAGCAGCACAAACCATTTCGTCTTTAGTATTATCGTTACGAGCGAAAGAGAAAATAAAAGTGCGTCAGCCACTTCAAAAAATCATGATTCCTGTTACAAGCAAACAGCAAAAAGAGGAAATTTTAGCGGTTTCAGATTTAATAAAACATGAAGTAAATGTAAAAGAGATTGAACTTTTAGAAGAAGCTTCAGATATTTTAGTAAAACAGATAAAACCTAATTTTAAGACCTTAGGACCGCGCTTTGGGAAGGACATGAAAGCCATTGCTAGTGAAGTAATTAACTTTACAGCAGAAGATATTAACAAAATAGAACAAAATGGCGTTTTAGATATTGTAGTTAACGGAAAAAATATAACTTTAGCACTCGATGATGTAGAAATTACATCACAGGATATTGAAGGTTGGTTGGTAGCTAATGAAGGTAATTTAACAGTTGCTTTAGATGTTACAATAACCGACAATTTACGAAGTGAAGGCATAGCCAGAGAACTTGTAAATCGTATTCAAAATTTGCGCAAAGATTCGGGATTTGAGGTCACTGATCGAATAGATGTTAAATTACAGAGTAATTTGCAAATTGATACGGCAATTCACACAAATATTTCGTATATTAAAGCAGAAACGCTCACAGAAGGGCTTGAAATAATTGACAAACTAGAAAATGGTATAGAGATTGCATTTGATGATGTAAATACCAAATTATTTATTCAAAAACATTGAAATTATGAGTTTAGATTTAAACATAAGATATTCTGATAAGGATTTAGCAGAATTTAAGACTTTAATTCAAGAGAAGATAGTTAAAGCGCAACACGATTTAGAGTTAATTAAAAGCGCGTATATGAACGACCATAGTAATGGTACAGAAGATACCTCGCCTACATTTAAAGCTTTCGATGAAGGTAGTGAAGTTATGAGCAAAGAATCTAACTCTGCCTTAGCAATAAGACAAGAAAAATTTATTCGCGATTTAAAAAATGCTTTAATTAGAATTGAAAACAAAACCTACGGTGTTTGTAGAGTTACAGGAAAATTAATTGCAAAAGAGCGATTAAAATTAGTGCCTCATGCAACCTTAAGTATTGAAGCAAAAAACATGCAATAATATTGTTATAAATTATATATTTGAAACGTCTCGCCCGAAGACTATCGGGATTGAGGCGTTTTTTATTTCACGGCGTATCGCACTCAGCACTGTCTAAGTGCATTAACAAAACGATAGTAAATGTCCATAAAAAAATCTATAGCCATCATCATTATTATTTTACTTATCGATCAAATAAGTAAAATTTATATAAAGACGCATTTTAAACTGCAGGAACACATTGTGGTATTTAATTGGTTTCAAATCTATTTTATTGAAAACGATGGTATGGCTTGGGGTACAAAAATTAGTGATTTTATATCTTTTGTTTCCGAAAGACAAGCAAAAGTAGCACTTACATTGTTTCGCGTGTTAGCTGTTTTCGGCATTGGCTATTGGCTGTATGATGCTACAAAAAAGGGTGCCTCAAAAATATTAATTTTAGCGATCGCCTTTATATTTGCAGGCGCTATGGGTAATATTATCGACTCTGTTTTTTATGGCGTTTTGTTTGATGATAGTTTTAATCAAGTAGCAACATTTCTTCCAGAAGGAGGTGGCTACGATTCGCTGTTACACGGTAGGGTGGTAGATATGCTATATTTTCCGTTGTTTTCAATAGATTTGCCAACCTGGTTTCCAATAAATGCCGGCAAGCGTTTTAACTTTTTTGAGCCTGTTTTTAATATTGCCGATATGGCCATAAGCACAGGGTTTATTATGCTTATTGTGTTTAATAAGAAGGCGTTTCCTAAAACGTAATTTTAATTTTAACTTAATTTAATGTGATGTTTTTATGTATAGAAATAATAAAACCCTAGCATTATTTATTTGTTTGATTTCTGTTTTTCTTTCTGCTTGTAGTACTGATGATATGGACTCCAACAAAAGCGTTATGAAAGATGCCAAAAAGGAGAATTTGTACGGAGCTTGGTCTATTTATAAAGTGGAACACAAAGGAATATCTAGAAATGTAACGCCAAATATAGAGCAATGTGGGCGCGATTTTTTTATTTACAACGAAAATCAAGACTATGAAGAGTTTCTGTATCAAGAATCTTTTACCTGTGCGCCTACGCTAAATAAATTAAAATGGGAATTAAATAATGGCATCATTACCTTATATAATTCAGATAATTCGGCTTCAGAAATAATCACTATTAATAGCATAAGTGCAAATAATTTTGTTTTTACTGCAACCATTGATTTTGATGGAGACAATGTTAAAGAGGCATATACCTTTACAGCTTATAGATATCTTCCTCCAAATGAAATTGACATTTACACGTCAACTTTTTATAGGGTAGAAGAACCGATGTTTACTAACCAAATAGAATTTAAATGGAACCAGTATAACGGCTATAATTCATTCTTAAAATATGAAATATATAGAAGTAACGATGGGTGTTCTATTAACACAGCAGAATTGATAAAAACTATTGAGAATGTAAGTACAACTAGTTTTATTGATGAAAATCCGCCCGTAGCAGGAAGCTTTTGTTACTTCTTGAAAATTTATACTGATAAAGGATTGTTAGGTGAGAGTGATCCAAAATATGTAGCTACCGAATTTATCATTCCAAAAAATGTAGCCATCGTAAATTCTAGTTATACAAATAATTCAATAACATTTTTTTGGGAAAAGTATTCAGGATATTATTTTTCACATTACGAAATAAGAGTACAAGACCAAAATACAAGCTCTAGTTATAACGTTGAAACCGTGAAAATTATTGATGATATTAATATTACAAGCTTTACAGATTATAATCCGCCATATGTCAATAATCCGGTTTACTCCATTTATGTGCATAATATATTTGGGAATAGTAGTCCGTTAGACATGAATAAAAACATGGTTCAAATCGGTTTTACAAGGGATGATTTATTAGATTTTAATAATTTTAGGTTTTTAAGTTTTGATGCACAGAGTCATTCGTTTTTCTCTTATGGAAAGTCTATTAAAAATGAAATGAGACTTGTAAAGTATGATTATTTAAATAAAAAAATAATCGCTGAAGCCTTTAAGTTACCTACTAGTTCTACAGATACAGAAATGAAACTGATTACTTCAGAAAATGGGAAAGAGCTTATTTTTGTTCAGGGTAGCGATTTGTGGGTTTACGATGCTGCTAATTTGATATATAAGTATGCGCTAAAATCTAGTTATTCTTTAGTGAATAGTTTCGCTTATTTAAGTAGTAATATTTGGGTGATTGCTGATGGTGATTACGTTAAAACTTATAAAAGAAATGGAAGTGAATTTTTAAAAATAGATGAAAAATTACACTTTCCAGACCACCAAGGAAGCTTTAACTATGAGATAACAAAAATTGATACAAATACTATTTTATTAAGCCATAATAATGAAGGTAGAGCCATTCAATATACAATTAATACTGAAGGACAAATAACAAACAATGGTATTAAGCAGATGCCGTTGTATGCTAAATACAACAGTGATATTGGCGTAAATTATACCGGCAAACTAATTTTAAATAAAAACAGAAACACAATTTATTCGTCAGTAAATTATTCAGCTGTTGCTAGTTATGCTAATCCAATAATATCATTGAATTTTAATAAATTAGGAACTAAGATTTTTGGAACTAATAATGATGTTGGCACAAGTGGCAATTATAATCATTTTAAAAAGGAGCTTATTGTTTATGATGTTAGCAACCAAGGGTTGACTAAACTTACAACAAATGGCTATCCTTTGTATGTAGCTGAAGATGATTCCGGAAATATTGTAAGTCTGTCTTCAGGATTTCCTAGAACTGGGTATTATAGCTATCGTATAAGTGATGTTGCCGATTTGTTTGTTGAGATTATTAAATAAATAGTATTTAGTGTCAAGGCGTTTCCTAAGAATTAATTTTTAATTTAAAACATATTTTGTAAGTTTATTTTCATAAATTGAAATTTTAATTTGTAAATATAAAATACATTCGATGAAATCTCCTTTAAGTATCGGTTTTTACAAAAGTACACACCAATCAAGATAAAGGCGATAGCATATGGACATTGGAAATAAGTAAATATCCGAAAATGAAATATAGTTTCTTCACGCTAGTAGCTTTTTTAATATTCAGTTTTAATACACTTACAAGTCAAAATAAACACAACATTGTTTTTCCGCAAAGCGATAGAGATATAGTTTGCCAACAATGTACCCAAACTTTTAATCAAAAACCTAAGGAAGTGCGGTTTTCGGTTGTTAGAGAAAATGACAACTTATATTTTCAGGTAAACGATAAAGCGTGGTTTAACCAGCTTTTTAAGAACCCAACCGATGGAATTGCTATTGATATTGTTTCAAAAGACATTTATGGTTGTTTAGAAATACGTATTGGTAATCCACAAATAAAAGGCGAATTACTTAAACCTGTTTTCACAACTAGTTTAAAAAGTGGGTTGAAACCTGTTGGAGGAAATATGTTTCGTGTACACGTTGGTAGAATTCCTAATGCATTAACAAATAAAGAGCTAGAGTTCAATATATTATTTTTAGTAAACAATAATTTATGCAGATATAATAGTATATATCATTTAGAATCTTATCCATGGGATTTATTAGACATGGGAATGTATCTAGACTCTTTAACTTATAACCCTAAAAAAGTAAAACCAATTGCCGAAGAAGGGTTTGTTGTAAAGTACAAAACATTGAAGTTTAAAATTCCATTTAAAAAAAATAAATCGGAATATTCACAACAAGATATTAAGCCCATTTATGATTCTTTACGATTAACAGATTTTAATATAAAAACTATTAAAATTAAAGCATATTCTTCTATTGAAGGAAGTGTTGAAAGAAACCTCGAACTACAAAAACAACGCGCTAATAGTATTGTTGCGGCATTACAAAGTTTTCAAAAACCAACTATTATAACCGAAGTGTCTTCTTCTGAAAATTGGGTTGAATTTTTAAATGATATAAAAGGAACAACCTACGAAAATTTAAAAATCTTAACAAAAAAGGAAATTAAATCGAAATTAGATACCGAACTATCTAGCGAACTAGAACCAATTTTAAAAAACCACAGAAAAGCTATTTTAGAATTGGAACTTGAAAAGAAAGATAATTATAAAAACATGCTACCAGATGAATTGGTGACTATTTTTAATTCGGCAATAAGTCAGCAAAATATAAAGAAAGCTTTAGAAATTCAAAATTCCATTTTCGAAAAAATCAAAGGGAAAGAAATAGAACCAGAATTTTTAAGAAAAATGGAAATACCTAAGCAATCCAAATTTGTAAAAGTATTTAATAAAAATTCTGCATTTAGATACATGCAAGATATTAGGCAGTCTTTAATTGTTTATAGTGAATTACTTGAACTAGAAAAATTAGTGCCTAACGATGGTGAAGTAAAATATAATTTAGCAGCTGTTAAAATAAAACTTTGGAGGCATAAAGCAATTAACGATGATGAAACGAAGCTTAAAAACCAAATTAATGCGTTAAAAAACTATAAAATTGATGCATCGTTAATTGATAGAATGTTGGTTAATTTTCATATAATAAAAGCTGAAAATTTAATGAGACAAAGAGATTATGCCAACAAAGATGAATCGGTAGATTTTATCAATTCCAAGTATAAAAATTTCCCACTTTCAGATTATGATTATTTAAGTTTAGCACAATTTTTCAGTTATTATGCCAATACAGCTTTATCGGTAAAACTGCTTGAAAACAAAGCGAAGAGTATTGATATTGATGAAGATTTATTGTTCTATTATTTAAATTTAACATTAGTTGATAAGAACTTAACTCAAGATGAAAATTACAGAACTATTATGCTTAATGCGATTAATATTAATAAAGAACGTTTTTGTAAGTTGTTCAATGCTATTGAAAAGGGAGGTGTAACTTTTCAATTATTAGATGATGATTATTTGAGTGATACGTTTTGTGAAAACTGTGAAAATTAAAATCTATAAATTGATTTTGGCGTCACGCAATAATCCAACCTAACATCACTTTCAAAAACATTGGTAATTTCAGTTTCTGCTTCAAAAAAAGACAATCCTATTTTAATAGTTTCTGGTTTGCATTCTGATAATAATTTATCGTAAAAACCTTTGCCATAACCCACCCGATGTCCTTTTTTATCAAAAGCTAATAGGGGAATAAAAACCACTTCAATCTTATCATTTAAAATTTCTATACCATCAATAGGTTCCGGAATGTTGTATTCATTTTTTTTAATGATGGTACTATCCGTTAGAAGAAAATGCATCATATTACGCGTCTCAAAATCACTTTTCGAAATTACAATGTGTTTGTCTTTTCCAGAAAGTATGTTCAAAATATAATCGGTATTAACTTCTTTTTGTTCTTCAATAGCTAAAAAAATATGGTAAAAAGATAAGTCCCAAATAGGCAATTTTAATAGCTGATTAGCGATGGACATACTTAAATCATCAATATGATTAGTTGATAATGCTTTACGAAGTGCTTTGTATTTTTTTCGTAATTCGGCTTTAAGCATTTTATCTAGCGTTTAAGTTTTGTCGTAATGTGAAATAAAGCGTCGCCTTGATACACAATGGGCGATTCGTTTACATTAATTATATAGCCCGAATTGGATGCTTTTACTTCATGGTTTAATTTGCCGTATGGGTCGGTAATATTGCCTAAAACTTCTCCTTTTTTAACGTGACTGCTTATGGCGATGGTGGCTCTAAACATACCTGAAATGCTGGCCCTTTGCCAACGACTTTCATTTATAAAAACGGTGTCTTTTTTTGGTTTGGAAGCCGTAAATTTCACATTCAACATTCCTAAATGTTTCAAAATACGTTTGGCGCCATTTATGCCATGGTTGGTGATGTTTTCGTCTATATGAAACGATTTGCCACCTTCAAAAAGCAACATGGGCTTGCCCAATTTATAGCAGCTATTTCTAAACGATTTATTTAAGTTTTTTGAGTACAATACGAAAGGTGCTGCGAATGCTTTGGCTAACTCGTTTAAGTGTCTGTTTTCTTTAGAAATACGTATTTGTGGCGCGTTGTATCTGCCCGAACCACCCGTGTGAAAATCGATCACACAGTCTACGCAAGGTACAATATCATGAATTAATTTATGAGCCACTCTACTTGCCAAAGAGCCATCAACACTTCCTGGAAACACACGATTTAAATCTCTGCCATCGGGGAATTCGCGTTTTAAATTGATAAAACCAAAGATGTTTATTACCGGAATACAAATAACGGTGCCAATTTTTGGTTTGTTAATGCCGCTGGCAATTAATTGTCGTACTATTTCAACGCCATTAACTTCGTCGCCATGAATACCCGCAGTAAACAAAACGATGGGCCCTGGTTTTTTAGCACGTTCAATAATAATAGGAACATTTATTGGTGAGGACGTATGTAGGTTAGCCACATCAAAATCTATCTCCTTAGATTCTCCAGGATATATTTTTGTGTTTAAAATGGTTAAAATGTTATTGGAGATTGAGGTCATTTTGTTGGAATTAAACCGCGTCTACTTTTTTCTATATAGGTGATAATGCTTTTAGCAATATTTTTACCAGTAGCTTCCTCAATACCTTCTAAACCTGGGGTAGAATTCACTTCTAAAAGTAAAGGTCCGCGGGCCGATTGCAACATATCTACACCACAAACAGGTAATTTAAGCACACGAGCTGCATTGGTTGCCAATCGCAATTCGGAGTCTGTTAACTTTATAATATTAGCAGATCCGCCACGGTGTAAATTAGAACGAAATTCACCTTCTTTTCCTTGGCGTTTCATAGCACCAATAACTTGCCCATCAACCACCAAAGCACGAATATCGGCACCTTTGGCTTCTTTAATAAATTCTTGTACTATTACACGAGCTTCTAAACCGTTAAATGCTTCTAAAACCGATTCGGCGGCATTTTTTGTTTCGGCTAACACGACGCCTAATCCTTGAGTGCCTTCCAATAATTTGATTATTACGGGTACACCACCAACATGTTCTATCACTTCTTCAACATCGCGGGAATAATTGGTAAAAACCGTTTTAGGCATACCAATACCTGCTTTACTTAAGCGTTGTAAACTTCTCAATTTATCTCTAGAACGTTGAATAGCATCGGAAGTTGCAATGGTAAATACATTCATCATTTCGAACTGACGAACCACTGCACAACCATAAAAAGTGATGGAGGCACCAATTCTAGGAATCACGGCATCTACATAATCTAAATACCTGTCTTTATAGTAAATAGTAGGTTTTTCTCTTTCGATAATGATGTCGCACTTTAAAGGATCTATAACCTCTACTTTATGACCGCGTTTTTCGCCTTCTTCAACTAGTCGGTCGGTTGAATATAGATTAGAGTTTCTTGATAATATAACTATGTTCATAAGGATTTTGAATTATGAGAAACATTTTCTAAATCTACATCTACTATAAATTTTCGTTTTAAAAACTGCCTGCCAATTAAAACAGGGAATTTCATATCGTCTCTTGTGCTTAAAGTTAGGTTAATCTTATAAGTTTTTCCAAAAAATATAACTTCAGATTTTATTTTATAACGGTTTTCTTTTAGGCCGTTGCTGCTTTTAACTGTGGTTCGCGAATACTCATTAAAGGTAATCTCTGTCTTCCCAAAATTTTGATGTTCGTCACTGTTAAAAACACATCTTAAGGTATTATTTTCTTCAATAATTTCAGAATAATGTATGGTAGAGGTATAAGCGCCCGTATCAATTTTAACATCGATATGAAATAATCCTAGTTTAGGAAAATCTATTTTATCTACTCTACCAATTACTCTTTTATTCATTTTATGGGTTTAAAATGTGGCGCAAGGTAGCAAATAGTTATTTAGCTTCAAAAGTTTAACAGATTTATACAACGCTAACTAATTATTAAAAAATTAAAATAATTACCTTTGAATACATGAATACACCTGCTTTAGAAATACAATTACAAACCTTACCAAACCAACCAGGAGTATACCAGTATTACGACAGTGAAGGCACCATAATTTACGTCGGAAAAGCAAAAAATTTAAAGAAACGAGTAAGTTCGTATTTTACAAAAACACACGATAACGGAAAAACACGTGTGCTGGTAAAAAAAATTGCAACAATAAAGCACATTGTTGTTGATACAGAAACAGATGCTCTATTATTAGAAAACAATCTTATAAAAAAGTATCAGCCTAAGTATAACGTGATGCTTAAAGACGACAAATCGTATCCATGGATTTGTGTGAAAAACGAACGCTTCCCAAGAGTATTTTCTACACGCAGGGTTTTTAAAGATGGTTCTGAGTATTTTGGACCCTATACCAGCATGAAAACCGTTCATACCTTGCTAGATTTAATAAAAGGCTTGTATTCGTTGCGCAATTGCAATTACGATTTATCTGAAAGTAAAATTGAATCGGGGAAATATAAAGTGTGCTTAGAATACCATTTAGGAAATTGTAAAGGCGCTTGCGAAGGCTATGAAACCGAAGCAGAATACAACGAAAGCATCAAGGCCATTAAAGAAATTTTAAAAGGAAATTTTAAAGATTCGTTATCGCAGTTTAAAAGCCAAATGAAACAATTGGCGGAAGACATGCACTTTGAAGAAGCGCAACAGATAAAGGAAAAAATAGAAGTTCTTGAAAATTATCAGGCAAAATCTACCATTGTAAATCCTAAAATTAGCAATGTAGATGTGTTTTCAATAATGAGCGATGAAAGCTATGGTTATGTCAATTTTTTACAGCTTTCTTATGGTTCAATAATACGTTCGCACACTTTAGAAATAAAGAAAAAATTAGACGAAACCGATGTTGAGTTATTAGAGTTGGCTATTACCGAAATTCGTCAACGTTTCCATTCAAAATCAAAAGAAATTTATGTACCTTTTAAGGTCGAAATAGGCGAAAATATTAAAGTGACGATTCCGCAATTGGGCGACAAAAAACATATTTTAGATTTATCACTCAGAAACGCAAAGTATTACCGCATGGAACGTTTCAAGCAAGATAAAATTGTAGATCCCGATCGTCATGCCAATAGAATTATGGCGCAGATGAAAGCCGATTTACGTTTGCATGAAGAACCTCGGCATATAGAGTGTTTCGATAATTCGAACATTCAGGGCACCAACCCCGTGGCGGCTTGTGTGGTTTTTAAAAACGGAAAGCCCAGTAAAAAAGACTATCGCCATTTTAATATAAAAACGGTAGAAGGACCAGATGATTTCGCATCGATGGAAGAAGTAGTGTATCGACGTTACAAACGCCTGTTAGACGAACAGCAACCATTGCCGCACCTCATTATTATTGATGGTGGAAAGGGGCAATTATCGTCGGCACTAAAAAGTCTCGATGCGTTAGGGCTAAGAGGAAAAATAGCAATCATCGGAATTGCGAAGCGTTTAGAAGAATTATTTTATCCAAACGACCCAATTCCACTATATTTAGATAAAAAAAGTGAAACGCTTAAGGTTATTCAGCAATTGCGAAACGAAGCACACCGATTTGGTATAGAACACCACAGAAACAAACGAAGTAAAAGCGCCTTAAATACAGAATTGGAAACCATTACAGGTATTGGAGAAAAAACCGTAGTTGAACTTTTAAAACATTTTAAATCTGCTAAACGCGTTGCAAATGCGAAGTTAGACGAGTTAGAGCCTATTGTTGGAGTTTCGAGAGCCGAAAAAATATATAATTACTACCATAACAAATAAAACATTCATAATTCGAATTTTAATTGAAAATGAGAATGAAGATTAAAATGTTCTATTTGACTATAAAAATGATTAGAATTAATAAATGAAATATTTTTTAACATGTATTCTTTTTATTGTTTGTTTCGAGATGTTTTCTCAAGAAACAACAAAGCAAGATGTTAAGGTAGGTCTGGTTTTAAGTGGTGGTGGCGCTAAAGGTTTAGCCCACATTGGGGTTTTAAAAGTTATAGACAGTTTAGACGTAAAAATCGATTATGTAGCTGGTACTAGTATGGGTGCTATTATTGGAGCACTTTATGCTTCTGGCTATTCAGGGAAAGAGTTAGACTCAATTTTCCATGAAATTGATTTTGATAACCTTATTAACGACGAGCTGCCGAGAGCTTCCAAAGCATTTTATGAACGCTCTAATTCTGAAAAATATGCCATAACCTTACCGTTCGAAAAATTTAAAATAAAATTGCCATCGGCCCTTTCGAGAGGCCAGAATACCTTTAGTTTGTTTTCAAGATTAACGCTGCATGTTAATGAAATTAAGGACTTTAGTAAATTGCCTGTTCCGTTTTTTTGCATTGCTACAAATGTTGAAACAGGTGCCCAAGTGATACTGGATAAGGGTAATTTAACCCAGTCTATTTTAGCTAGTGGCGCACTGCCATCATTGTTTCAGCCCGTTACTATAGACGACCAAATTTTAATTGATGGTGGCGTGGTAAATAATTATCCGGTAGACGAGTTAAGATCAAAGGGGATGGATGTTATTATTGGTGTAGATGTTCAAGACCCGTTGTCGCTGCGCGAAGATTTAACATCAGCACTAGATGTTTTGTCTCAAATTAATAATTTCCGCACAATTAACGATATGAAACTTAAGGTTAAAAAAACCGATATTTATATTAAACCAGATATTAAAGATTATAATGTTGTTTCATTTAACGAAGGCGCTAAAATTATCCAAAATGGCAGGCAAGCGGCATATTCTAAAATGGATTTTTTAAGAGAGTTGCCTAAAAGAGAAACGATTCAAACACCTCCAAAATTTAAAATAACAACGCGAGATAGCATAACCATAAATAACGTTGTTGTAACGGGTATTGAAAAATATACACGTGCATATGTGTTGGGAAAACTCAAAATAAAAAACGGACAAAAAATTAGTTATGAAGCTTTTAATAAAGGCATAAATAATTTAGTAGCTACCAATAACTTTGATTCCTTTGAATACGAATTAAAAAGAGATGAAGATAATGATGGTTTTATACTGAATACAAAAGTTAAAGAAACAGCAATCAGCACATTTTTAAAGCTTGGAATTCATTATGATGATTTATACAAAAGTGCGGCTCTTTTAAACATAACAAAAAAAAGTTGGTTGTTTGATAATGATGTTACCTCGTTAGATATCGTTTTAGGAGATCATGTGCGTTACAATTTTGAATATTATATAGATAAGGGGTTTTATTGGAGTATCGGATTAAAATCGCGATACCATCAATTTAATAAAAACATAAATGCACAGTTAATTTTAAATGATGTAGAAATTGAGGGAACTGGTTTAAACAAAGTCGATGCCGAGTTAGAAGATCAAACCAATCAAATCTATTTGCAAACCTTAATCAAAAAATACTTTGCTTTTAGTATGGGAGCAGAACATAAACGTTTAGAAATAAAAACAGAAACTTTGGCATCAAATAACCAATCCAATGAATTTGTATTTGAAAAAACCGATTATCTAAGTGTTTTTGGCGGTTTAAAATTAGACACCTACGATAATAAGTACTTTCCTAAAAGAGGTGTGTATTTTAATGGCGATTTACACATGTATTTATATGCTTCGGATTTTAACGCCGAATTTAAAAATTTCTCAATAGCAAAGGCCGATATGGGCTATGCGTTTAGCGTATCAAATAAATTGGCGTTTAACCTACAAACAAGCGGAGGGTTTAAATTAGGCGATAAAAACACGAGACCCTTAGATTTTGCCCTTGGCGGATTTGGTAATAATTTAATAAATAATTTCATTCCTTTTTTAGGCTACGATTTCATCTCACTTACGGGAAATAGTTACGTAAAAGCTTTTGCTAGTGTTGATTATGAGTTTTTAAGAAAACAGCACATCCTACTGGAAGGTAATTGGGCTAATATAGAAGACGATATTTTTGAAACAGGCGAATGGTTAACACTTCCAGATTACAGAGGTTATGCCATCGGGTATGGTTTAGATTCTTTTATTGGTCCCATTCAAGTAAAATATAGTTACTCACCAGAGCAAAGGCAAGGCATTTGGTACTTTAATGTAGGCTTCTGGTTTTAATGTCGTTATCAGAATTTCATACGGCTAGATATCATAATAAAAGTTGACTTTAAATCACTATATTTGGTAGCATATGCAACATTTTTGGCAAGATTTATTAGTATTTCTACACTTCCTCATCAAGAGAAATCCTGAATGAGAATACTTTATTGTATCTTTATATAATTGATTTTTAGTTCATTGTCACCCTAAGCGCAGTCTAAGGGTTAACTTTTAAATTCTTTAAAGTATGCCTTTTTATCACACATTAGGAAATATTCCAAATAAACGTCATACCCAGTTTAGAAAACCAGATGGCAGTTTGTATTCCGAACAGTTATTTGGCACCATTGGGTTCGATGGCATGTACACCAATAGCTATCACGAACAGCGACCAACACAAGTTAAAGAAATAAAAAAACAATACAGCGTCGCGCCTAAAATAGCCAAGGCTAATAATATTCAGTCATATCTTTTAAGAGGTTTTCAAATAAAACCAGAACAAGATTATTTGGCTAGTAGGAAAACAGTACTTATAAATAAAGATTGTGCTATTATTTTGGCGGCACCACAGCAATCTACGCACGATTATTTTTATAAAAACACCGATGCCGACGAGCTTATTTTTATTCATAAAGGCTCCGGAAAGTTGCGCACCATGTTGGGGAATCTGGAGTTTAAATATGGCGATTATTTATTAGTTCCCCGGGGTATTATTTATAAAATGGACTTCGATACCGAAGATAATCGCTTATTTATTGTCGAATCGCGCCGACCTATTTATACACCCAAACGCTACCGAAATTGGTTCGGGCAACTTTTAGAACATGCACCTTATTGCGAGCGCGATATTCGCAAACCTCAGGAGTTAGAAACCTTTAACCAAAGTGGCGATTTTTTAATTAAAGTAAAAAAACAAGACGATATTATAGAGATGGTGTATGCATCGCATCCGTTTGATGTGGTGGGCTACGATGGATACAACTACCCGTATGCATTTTCAATTCACGATTTTGAACCAATAACAGGGCGTATTCATCAACCACCACCAGTGCATCAAACTTTCGAAACCGACGCCTTTGTGGTGTGTAGTTTTGTACCTCGATTATACGATTACCATCCGCTTTCTATTCCTGCGCCATACAACCATAGCAATATAGACAGCGATGAGGTTTTGTATTACGTAGATGGCGATTTTATGAGTAGAAACGATGTAGAAGCAGGTCATATTTCCTTACATCCCGCAGGAATTCCGCATGGGCCACACCCAGGAGCAACAGAAAGAAGTATCGGTAAAACAAAAACCGATGAACTCGCAGTCATGGTCGATACCTTTAAGCCATTAATGGTTACCGAAGAAGGCATGAAAATAGCAGACGAAGATTATTATAAATCGTGGTTAAAGCCTCCCCTAACCCCTCCAAAGGAGGGGAACTGATTACTCATAATTTAAGTTTTGATAGATAATAAATGCAATTTAATTAAATAAAAAAAGTATCAATAAATACTCAAATACCCGATTTGAGTTTCTCCCCTTGGGGAGATTAAGAGGGGCTTTTTATGAAAGACATAAAATCAGTAAACTACGGTTTAGAAAAAATATTTAAAGGTGCTCAAGATTTTTTACCACTTTTAGGAACAGACTATGTAGAATTTTATGTGGGCAATGCCAAACAAGCAGCACATTTTTATAAAACCGCTTTCGGATTTCAATCGCATGCTTATAAAGGCTTAGAAACAGGTTCGAAAGATTCGGTTAGCTATGTGTTAAAGCAAGATAAAATCTGCTTAGTATTAACAACGCCACTAAACAGCAAATCAATAATAAATGAGCACTTGGTAAAACATGGCGATGGTGTAAAAGTCATAGCGCTTTGGGTAGAGGACGCTAAAAAGGCCTATGAAGAAACCACCAGCAGAGGTGCTAAATCATACATGGTACCTGTGGTTGAAAAAGACGAACATGGCGAAGTAGTTCGTTCAGGAATTTACACCTATGGCGAAACCGTTCACATATTTGTAGAACGTAAAAATTATAAAGGAACCTTTTTACCTGGTTATCGAAAATGGGAATCCAATTATAATCCAAAACCAGTTGGTTTAAAATTTATAGACCATATGGTAGGTAACGTGGGCTGGGGACAAATGAATACCTGGGTAAAATGGTATGAAGATGTTATGGGTTTTGAAAACTTTTTGTCGTTCGACGATAAACAAATCCACACCGAATATTCGGCATTAATGAGTAAAGTAATGAGCAATGGAAACGGACGCATCAAATTCCCTATAAACGAACCTGCAAAGGGTAGAAAACGATCTCAAATAGAAGAATATCTCGATTTTTACGAAGGCGCAGGCGTACAACACATTGCCGTGGCTACAGATGATATTATTACGGCGGTAAGTCAATTAAAATCAAGAGGCGTCGAGTTTTTATCGACACCACCCGAAGCGTATTATAAAGCAGTTCCCGAAAGATTGCATCAGCATAATCACGAATTACGCGAAAATATTGAAACACTGAAAAGCTTGGGTATCATGATTGATGCCGACGAAGAAGGCTATTTGTTGCAAATATTCACAAAACCAGTAGAAGACCGACCTACTTTGTTTTTCGAAATTATTCAGCGTATGGGAGCACGAGGTTTCGGAGCCGGAAATTTCAAAGCGCTATTCGAATCTATCGAGCGCGAACAAGCCAATAGAGGCACGCTTTAAGCACATGCTTAACGCTTTGCATAAGTGCTATCAATTTTTTTTATAAAAGGATTATTTGTAATATGTAACAAATAATCGTTACACGCTTCGTATTATACCAAACGGTAAAAGTTATTTTTATATTTTTGGAACAGTAATTGTAAAATCAAACTTATAACAGTAATGTAAGTTTAAAAAAATTACGTTTCTTTTACCCAATACGCAATGAAAAAAATACTACTTATAGCACTCATAATAGTTGGCATACAAAGGTCGTTTGCGCAAAGCGAATCGTCTTTTAATAGTGGTGAATGGATTAAATTCAAAATGAGTTATAGTGGTTTCTTAAAAGCAGGAAATGCAACACTATCGGTTAGTGAAACCAAATTGAATAATAAAGAAGTATATCACGTAGTTGGCAAAGGATGGACCTCCGGTATGATCAAATGGTTTTTTAAAGTAAAAGATCAATATGAAAGTTATTTCGATAAAAATTCTTTGGTTCCTTATAAATTTATTAGAAAAATAGATGAAGGCGGCTACACCAAAGATATCGAAATTAATTTCGACCATAAGGTCAACAAAGCTTTTGTAAACGACAAAAAGCACAATGTTAAAAAGGAGTTTAGCGTACCAATAGATATTCAAGATATGGTATCTACGTATTACTATTTAAGAAACTCTATAGATATTGATAAACTTAAAATAGGCGACGAATTTAAAACCAATATGTTTTTTGATGAAGAAAACTATGGTTTTAAATTAAAATACATAGGTGTAGAAACTATTGATACCGATTTTGGCAATGTTGAAGCTTTAAAATTCAGGCCTTCTGTAATGTCCGGACGTGTTTTTAAAGAGGAAGAAAGTTTAACGCTTTGGGTATCAAAAGACAAAAATAAAGTACCTTTGCGTATCAAAGCCGATTTAAGAGTAGGTTCTTTACGTGCCGATTTAGAGGCTTTTAAAGGGTTAAAGTATCCTTTTAGTATCGTTGTTCCTAATTAAATAAACATTGAAATCTAAAATATCCGATCAGCTTAAAGAAAAATACGAGGCAATAAACCAAGATGTAGAGGATTATTTAGAAGGATTATTGCATAGCAAACCCATAAATTATTGGGATTATATTCAAACAGACGCGTTGTTAAATCTTCAAATTCAACGCACGGTGTTTCCAGACGAGATGGTGTTTATTATGTACCATCAAATTAACGAATTGTTGTTTAAAATGATACTTGTTGAAATAGAACAGGTAGCAAAAAGTGATGCCTTAACAACCGAATTATTTACTAATAAATTAATGCGTATTAGCAGGTATTTCGATATGTTAACCTCGTCATTTAGCATCATGAAAGATGGTATGGACGTTGATCAATACAATAAATTCAGAACCACACTTACACCAGCAAGCGGATTTCAAAGTGCACAATATCGGAAAATAGAATTTGCTTCAACAGAGCTTATCAATCTAATCGATAAAAGATTTAGAGATTCCATAGATAGAAAATCTTCATATCAAAATGCCTTCGAACACCTCTATTGGCAGGCCGCAGGGAAAGATTATAAAACAGGCAAAAAAAGTTACACATTAACAGTTTTTGAAGAAAAATATAAAGACGAATTCCTTAGATTTGCACAGTTTTATAGCACAAACAATTTATACTCTAAATTTAAATCACTTCCACAGGAAGATCGAGAAAATCCAGAGTTAGTTAAAGCCATGCGTCATTTTGATTATACAGTCAATATTAATTGGGTTATGGCACATTATAATACAGCAAATCATTATTTAAATATTGGTGGTAAAACTGCCGATGCAACAGGAGGAAGTGAATGGGTAAAATACATGCATCCAAAATATCAAAAGAGAATATTTTTTCCAAGTTTATGGACAAAACAAGAAATCGAAGAATGGGGAACAAATATTTAGTATTATTAGCAGTAGCATTAGTTTTTATAGGCTGTAAAGAAGAGGTGAAAATCCCTGAAATCGTGGAAGAAAAACCAGCCGACATTTACGAATTCGGTTTTAATCTTAGTGATTTTGTAGTAAAGAGAGATACCATTAGAAGTGGCGATAGTTTCGGTGCTATTTTAGATAGGTACAAAATTGAGTACCCAAAAATATTTTCTATCGCAGAAAAAGCCAGAGATACGTTCGATATTAGACGCCTGCAAATAGGAAAGCCATATACCTTATTATGTTCTAAAGATTCTTTAGAAAGACCAAAGTGCTTTATTTATCAGCCTAATATGGAAGAGTATGTGGTAATTAATTTTCAAGACTCCATTCATGCCTACACCAGTAGAAAGCCTATTAAATATGTTGAAAGAACGGTAACAGGCGTTTTAAATACAAGTATTTCTGAAACCTTAGATAAAAAGGGGATAAGTCCAATTTTAACCAACATGCTGGCAGAACAAATTTATGCTTGGACCATTGATTTTACACGCCTTCAAAAAGGTGATACCTTTAAAGTAATTTATACCGATAAGTATATAGATGATACCATTTATGCAGGCATTCAAAACGTAAAAGCTGCGTATTTTAATCACAAAAAAACACCGTATTACGCCTTTAGGTACCGAACAGATTCAATAAAGAATATTTATGAATATTATAACGAAGCTGCTAAAGATTTACGACGCGCCTTTTTAAAAGCACCAGTTCAATTTAGTAGAATTTCTTCAAAATATAATTTAAACAGGCGAATTGCTTATTATGGTTTTGCATTGCGTCCTCATAAAGGAACCGATTTTGCAGCACCTATCGGCACGCCTATTTTAGCAACTGCCAACGGAACGGTAACGGAATCGCAGTATAAAGGCGGTAATGGTAATTATGTAAAAATTAGGCATAACTCCACTTACGAGACCCAATACCTGCATATGCAAAGACGCAAAGTAAATGTGGGGCAGCATGTAAAACAAGGCGATGTAATTGGTTGGATTGGGATGACCGGAAATACCGGTGGGCCGCATGTTTGCTATCGTTTTTGGAAAAATGGTAAGCAAGTTGACCCGTTTAAAGAAAAATTATCGCAATCTGAACCAATTAAAGAATCCCTTAAAGGCGATTATTTAACTTTTATAAAACCAATAAAGCGTAAATTAGATGCGTTACCTGTTTTTGATGAATCCAAAGAAAAAGAGGTCAAACCAACTGTAACTCAAAAAACATAGATTATGTCATTACCAACTATCAATCCAACAGCGACAAAAGCTTGGACAAAACTTCAGGAAAATTTTAGCAAAATAAAAGATGTACACATGAAAGATTTGTTTGCTCAAGATAAGGAGCGAGCAAATAAATTCACAGTAAAATGGGATGATTTTTATGTGGATTATTCTAAAAATAGAATAACAGAAGAAACCTTAAAGTATTTATTAGAGTTGGCCGAAGAGGTTAAGCTAAAAGAAGCCATTAACAGCCAATTTTCTGGTGAAATAATAAATCAAACCGAAGGAAGAGCCGTATTGCATACCGCATTGCGTGCGTCAAAAAATGCCGATTTTAAGGTAGATGGTGTAAATGTGATGCCAGAAATATATCAGGTAAAACAAAAAATTGAAGCCTTTACAAACGAAGTTGTTAACGGAGAAAGAAAAGGATTTACAGGAAAAGCGTTTACCGATGTGGTTAACATTGGTATTGGCGGTTCAGATCTTGGTCCGGCCATGGTTGTAGATTCGCTTCAGTATTATAAAAATCATTTAACCACCCATTTTGTAAGTAATATAGATGGCGACCATGTTAATGAAGTTATTAAAAAATTAGACCCGGAAACCACCTTATTTGTTATCGTTTCTAAAACCTTTACGACACAAGAAACGCTTTCAAATGCGAATACCATCAAAGCTTGGTTTTTAAAATCTGCTAACGAAGATGCTATTGCTAAACATTTTGTGGCTGTTTCAACAAACATTAAAAATGTGAAAGCCTTTGGAATAGACGAGAATAACATTTTCCCAATGTGGGATTGGGTTGGAGGTCGTTTTTCTTTATGGAGCGCTGTGGGCTTAACCATTAGTTTAGCCGTAGGTTACAAAAACTTTGATAGTTTGTTGCAAGGTGCCAACAAAATGGATAATCATTTTAAAAATGAAGACTTTAAATCCAACATCCCGGTTATTTTAGCTTTAATAAGTGTTTGGTATAACAACTTCTTTAATGCAGAAAGCGAAGCCATCATTCCATATTCGCAATACTTAAATCAGTTTGCTACCTATTTACAGCAAGGTATTATGGAGAGCAATGGTAAAAGTGTAGACCGCAGTGGCAATCCTATAGATTATCAAACAGGTACGCTTATTTGGGGAGAACCTGGTACAAATTCACAACACGCCTTTTTTCAATTAATACATCAAGGAACTAAATTAATCCCGGTAGATTTTATTGGATTTGTAAAGTCGTTACATGGTAACAAAGACCATCAAGATAAATTAATGTCTAACTTTTTGGCACAAACCGAGGCGTTATTAAATGGTAAAACAGAAGCCGAAGTGGTAGCAGAAGGTGCGTCAGACGAATTAAAGCCTTTTAAAGTGTTTCAAGGAAACAAACCAACAAATACTATTTTTATTAATAAACTAACACCAGAAAGTTTAGGGAAATTAATAGCGACTTATGAACACAAAATATTTGTTCAAGGCATAATATGGAATATCTTTAGTTACGACCAATTTGGGGTTGAATTAGGAAAACAATTAGCGAGTAAAATTTTACAAGAATTTAACGCAGATTCTATTAACAAGCACGACTCGTCTACATCAAATTTATTGAATTTTTATAAGCAAAATTCGTAATTTGCAATAAGATATTTATCTTTTTTTCATAAAGGGTGTCAATAATTCAATTGTTGACACCTTTATTTTTATCAACAAATTGTTAAATTTCTTAACAATTGGGTAATATATATCAACTAATTATACGTATTTTTGTGGCGACTAATTCAATTAATTATTTCTTTATTATGAAAAAAATCACGAAGTATTTATTTTTTTATGTAGTGTTGTTATGCTCTACAACTATTATGGCACAAAGTACTGTAACGGGTACTATTGTTGATGCCGAAATTAATTCGCCATTACCAGGTGCAAATATTGTTGAAAAAGGAACCACCAATGGTGCTTCTACAGATTTTGATGGTAAGTTTAAGTTGCAAACTAAAGCAACTGCAGGACAAATAGTTATTTCATTTGTTGGCTACGGTTCAGTTACTCTTAAATTTAATGGAAACACCAATTTAGGTAACATTAAATTGTCGTCTGACAATTCACTTGATGAGATCGTAATTACTGGTTCTGGAATTATCGATTTGGCCAAAGACAGACAAACTCCTGTTGCGGTATCTACTATTAAGGCAGCAGAAATTGCGATTAAAGGTGGTAATCAAGAATTTCCAGAATTATTAAAATCTACACCTTCTATCTACGCTACTAAAAGTGGTGGTGGATTTGGTGACGCGAGAATTAATACGCGTGGATTCGATCAGTCTAATACCGCATTCTTAATCAATGGACAGCCAATTAATGGAATGGAAGATGGTAAAATGTACTGGTCTAACTGGCAAGGTGTTACCGATGTGGCAAACGCAATTCAGGTGCAACGTGGTTTAGGTTCTTCAAAATTAGCGATATCATCTGTTGGTGGTACAATAAATATTGTTACTAAAACAGTTGACAAAAGAGAGGGTGGTTTTTTCCAAACTATGGTTGCAAATAATAACTATTTAAAAACAACAGCTTATTATTCAACTGGTTTAAATGAAAAAGGATGGTCTTTTTCATCTTTATTAGGTCACTGGCAAGGTGATGGTTACAACCAAGAAATGTACGGTACAGGACAGACTTACTTTTTCTCTGTAGGATATGTGCCAAATGAAAACCACACTTTTAACTTCTTAGTTACTGGTGCTCCACAAAATCATAATCAAAGAAATCGATATACAATTGCTCAGTTATTAGACAAAGGTTTAAAATATAATGATCAATGGGGTCTTTTAGATGGAGAAAGAATAGCTGCAGGTGCTGGTAATTATTACCACAAACCAATTGCCAATTTAAGTTGGGACTGGACAATGAACGAAAAATCTAATTTATCCACAGTACTTTATGCTTCTTATGGTAGAGGAGGTTCTATTGGTTTAAGAAATTATAGTTCAGATGTTGGTGATTATTTTGATTTAGATAAACAAACTAGTATTAATCAATCTATTCCACGAACAGACGGATTGCTTGTTGGATCTAGAAGAACTACTTATGCTCAAGGAAAGGTTGATGTAATCAGATCTAGTGTAAATGAACATAAATGGTATGGAATTGTATCGAATTTTAACCACGAATTAAGCGAAACATTAAGTTTTAATGTTGGTTTTGATGGTAGATCTTACCACGGTGAGCATTACAGACGTGTTGTTGATTTCTTAGGTTTAGATGGTTGGGATGACGATACAACAAATTTACAACAAGGAACAGCTGCTACTACAGGAGTTGCTGATACAGGTTACTATGTAACTGAGGCTTATAGCGCTAATGCATGGGCGGCAACATTTCACAATACACCAAGAAGTCAAAGAATTGGCTACGATAACCCAGAGAATATTCGTTATATAGGCGGTTTCGGTCAATTAGAATATGCTAAAGATAATCTATCGGCATTCGTTCAAGGAGCTTATTCTACACAATCAAACCAACGTTTTGATTACTTTAATTATGTTAAAGGTAATGAGAAGTCTGAAAAAGTAACAAACGATGGTTACAACGTAAAAGCTGGTGCTAATTATAATATTAATGAGCAACATAATGTATTTGTTAATGCAGGTCATTATTCACGCCAGCCATATCAAGATAATATGTTCTTAAACTTTAGAAATGTTGTGAACCCGTTATTAACTAACGAAAAAATCACTGGTTTTGAAGGTGGTTACGGTTTTAGAGGAAATACCTTTGCGGCAAACGTTAACGTATATCATACTACTTGGGCTGATAGAGTTGTAAGCGGAAGTTTAAGTACAGGTGACGGATTTTACCAATATCAGGGAGTAACACAATTACATCAAGGTGTTGAAATTGATTTTACTTATAAACCAACAAGTGAGTTAATGTTTAAAGGATTTGCGTCTTTTGGAGATTGGAAATATGATGGTAATGCATCACAAACTGTTTACGACGACAATCAAAATGTAGTTGCAGAAGGAGATCCTTTATATCTTGACGGTACTAAAGTGGGTGATGCTGCTCAAACATCTTATGGTTTAGGTGGGCGTTATGAATTCTTAAAAGGTTTCAGTATTGATGCTGACTGGTATAGTTACGACGATTTATACGCTGCTTTTGCACCAACAGATTCTGAATTTTCTACAGCTAACAACAGAGGTTCTGTAAAATTACCATCTTATAGCTTATTGGATGCTGGTTTAACTTATGATTGGAGAATAAATGACAACTATGGGCTTGTATTACGATTAAATGTTAATAACGTTTTAGATGAAGAGTACATCGCAGAGTCATTAACTAATATACATGCAGGTACTGGTGATGCTACTTATAAAGGTGTATCTACATCAAACCAAGTTTATTTTGGTTATGGTCGTACTTGGAACTTTAGTATGAGATTAAAATTCTAATCAAAAAATAAATAAGTGTTAATTCAAACCGCTTCAATAGAAGCGGTTTTTTTATTTCATAATTTACTACATTTGTTTTTATAAATTTAAAATATTCATTACATGTATAACGTCGTAAAAAACCTCCATTCGTATTGGGCTTATCTAGTAGTAATTATTTTAATTATTGCAGTAGCAAATGCTATTATTAAAGCCGTTGGCGATAAAGAATATGAAGCTAAAGATTTTAGAATTTCTCTTTTTACTTTAATCGTTTCGCACATTCAACTGCTTATAGGTTTAGTGTTGTACTTTGTGTCGCCAAGATTCGAATTATGGGCTGAGTTAGGAGGCGAAGTTATGAAAAATGCTTTGGCAAGATTATACCTGGTAGAGCATCCCTTAGTTAATATCATTGCGGTGGCATTAATTACTATTGGATATTCTAAACATAAAAAGAAATTAACGTCTAAGTTTAAATTAAAAACATTAGCTATTTATTATACGCTAGCTTTGGTATTACTTTTATCGCGAATACCATGGAGCGACTGGTTAAGTTAGAAAACAAAAAAAAGCGACTATTTAGTCGCTTTTTTTTGTTTTTTAATAAGGTTCTTTTACTCTGCAGTGACTTCTTTAACCACATAAACATATACAGGGAAATGGTCGCTAAACCCATCTGTAAAGCCACCATAAGACCAACTTCGTTTTGGGTAGCCTTTATAAGTGCCGCTTTTATCTATTAAATAATTTTTATTGTAGATGCCAGATTTATAAAGTCTGAACGATGAAAAATCTTTTTCCAGTAGCGGTTTGGTTAATAATATTTGATCAAATAAACTCCATGCATCTCGATAAGCGGTTGTGCCTAATCCATTTCTAAAGAAATTTTCATAGGGATTATATAGGCCTTTTAAAGCTACTTTTTTTCTGTTCCTTTCAGCTTTCAATTCGTTTTTAATACTCGAATCGGTAGGGTTGTCGTTTAAATCGCCCATAACAAATATTTTGGCATAAGGATCTATCACTTGAAGCGAATCTACCAAATACTTCGATAATTTAGCTGCGGCCTCTCTATTAGGTTTGCTTTTTGCTTCACCACCACTTCTAGAGGGCCAATGGTTCACTAAAACATGTATCAAGTCACCTTCCAGTTCGCCACTTACTAGTAATTGGTCTCTGGTATAAATACGAGATCCATCACTTTTATCATAAATTTTTAATTCATGACTACTCGTATTTATGGGTTTAAATAATTGTTTTTGGTATAAAAGGCCAACATCAATACCCCTAATATCGGGCGAATGATAATGGATAATGCCATATTTTTTATCTCTCAGTAAAGTGTCGTTTACTATATCTTCTAAAACCTCTTTGTTTTCAACTTCACAAACCCCAATAATAGCGGGCGAGTTATTGGTATCTTCTTTTCCAATATCCGATAAAACACGCGCCATGTTTTTTATTTTCTTAGTATAAATTTCGGCTCGATTTGTTTTTAATTCCATAATCGGGCTCGATTCATCAAACTTGGTAGGATCGTTTATGGTATCAAATAAGTTTTCGAGGTTGTAAAATGCAACGGTATGGATCTTAAATAGTTTTTTTTCTTGTGCTTGTACGTGTATTAAAGCACACGAAAAAAGAATTAAGATTGAAAATTGTACGTATTTCATTAAAAAACTGATAAAGTGACGAATCTTTTTACTACAAAAGTTAAACCAAAATTAAATATTAATTAATAAATAATGTAAATTAGTTTTTTAAATAATAGCTTGGTTACTAATATATTAAATTATTTCAATGGGGTGGAATAAGAAATTATTGTTTTTTTGCTTTGGATTGTTTTCCGTGTTAAGCAGCTCGGGGCAACAAACCATTATAAAGGGCAGCGTTAAAGACGGTGTTACTTTCGAGCCTATACCAGAGGTTGTTATCACCATTGAAGAAACCAAACAATTTACCCGAACAAACAGTAAAGGCGAGTTTGTATTTTCTGAAACGGTGCCATTGGGTGAACAAATATTAAGAATTTCGAAGGAAGGGTTTATTACCAAAAGATATCCAATTATAGTTAACGAGTTTAAAATTGTTGATATTTCGGATATGACTTTGGAAGTTGATTTATCAGAATCGCATGATTTGTTTACGATTATGCTGTCTGATGATGAATTAGATGATGATATTGGCGGCATTGATAATATTTCTGGAATTCTTCAATCGTCGCTCGATGTTTTTCAGCGCACAGCAGCTTTCGAGTTTAGTTCGTCATTTTTTAGAATGCGAGGTTTAGATTCCGATAACGGTTCCGTTTTAATTAATGGTATCGAAATGAATAAACTGTTTAACGGGCGACCGCAATGGAGCAATTGGGGTGGTATAAACGATGTTTTACGAAATCAAGAATTAACATCGGGTTTAACGCCATCCAATTATAATTTTGGTGGCGTTTTAGGTTCAACAAATATTAATACAAGAGCATCTTTGTATAGAAGTGGTGGTCGTGTTACCTACTCATCATCCAATAGAAGTTACACGAACCGTTTGATGGCAACCTATGCATCAGGTTTATTAAAAAACAATTGGGCGTATACCATTTCGTTAGGAAGACGTTGGGGTAACGAAGGCTATCAAGAAGCAACTTTATACGATTCCAATTCCTTTTTTGCTTCTGTAGAAAAGAAAATTAATGATAAGCATAGTATAAATTTTACGGGGGTTTATGCACCAAACAGACGTGGAAAATCTTCCCCCAACACCCAAGAAGTTTACGATTTAAAAGGCATTAAATACAACGAATATTGGGGTTGGCAAGATGGTGAAAAACGAAATTCCAGAATGAAAGAGGTTGACGAACCGATTGTGATGTTAAGTCATTATTGGGAAATTACTAGAAAAACAACGCTTGCCAACACCGTTGCCTATCAATTCGGAAAACAAGGAAATAGCCGGTTGGATTATAATGGTACCGATTTAGTGAATGGTTTTCCTGAAGGGGGTGGCTCTAACCCAAGCGGTACTTATTATCAAAAATTACCAAGTTATTTTGAACGCAATTTTCCAAACGATTTAGGTTTTGCCTATATAGCGCAACAGGAATTTTTAAACAATGGGCAACTTAATTGGAACGATTTATACAGTGCTAATATTAGTAATGCAACACAAGGAGGGAATGCCATTTATGCCTTGTATGAAGATCGCGTAGACGACAAACAAATGTCATTTAATTCTACTTTGAATTCTCAAATTAATGAACATATATTATTGAATGCATCGATTAATTATAAGTCGTTGCAATCTGAAAATTATGCCAAGGTGCTCGATTTACTTGGTGCAAATGGCTATTTGGATGTAGATGGGTATGCCAACGATTTTGTAAATAATCCGGAAGCAATTCAAAACAATTTGCAAAATCCAAATAGAATTGTTGGCGTTGGAGATATATTTAAATACAATTATATTTTTAATGCCGACATTATTAGTTTATACGCAAATTCTCAATTTAAATACAATAAGATAGATTTTTATGTGGCAGGAAGCGTAACAAACTCAAGCTATCAACGCGAGGGTATTTTTGAAAACGGTTCGTTTCCTGGAAATCAATCTTTTGGAAAAGGACAAAAAATCGATTTTCTAGGATTTGGTGCCAAAGCGGGAGCCACCTATAAATTTTCAGGCAAACATGTGTTCGATGTTAATGTTGGCTATATTTCAAAAGCCCCTTCCATTCAGAACACCTATTCAAATTCGAGAGAAAACCATAATATAGTACCTCATATTTCCGAAGAAAAAATTAGCAGTATCGATGCGAGTTATATTTTTAGATCGGCATTGGTAAACGCCAAATTAACGGGTTATTACACACAAATAAAAGATGCGAATGAAATCTCATTTTTCTTTGCCGATGGTATAGGGGCTATCAATGCATTTTCGGACACTGGGTTTAATGAAAATGCCAATTTTGTACAGGAAATTCTTCAAGGTGTTCAAAAACAACATATTGGTGCAGAATTAGGTGTGGAAGCCCAAGTTACTACAGATATTAAACTAAAAGGTGCTTTGGCAATGGGTCAATTTATCTATAATAATAACCCAGATTTGTATTTGTCTTCTGAAGATTTTACCAATGTGTACTTAGGACCATCTAATTTAAAAAATTACAAATTAGCTGCAGGCCCGCAAACAGCCTATTCGGTGGGTTTTGAATACCGCGACCCCGATTATTGGTGGTTTGGAGCAACCGCAAACTTTTTTAGCAACACGTATATCGATATCAGTCCGTTAACCCGAAGCTCCAATTTTAATACAGATGTTGATGGACAGCCTTTTAATGATTATGATGAAAATCTTGCCAAGACATTATTAAAGCAAGAACGGTTTGGCGATTATATGGTTATAAATCTTACTGGAGGAAAATCGTGGCGCATTGGTGATAAGTATATTGGTCTGTTTGCAAGTGTAAATAATCTTTTAGACGAAGTATATAAAACAGGCGGATTTGAACAATCGAGAAATGCCAATTTTAGTGAGTTAAGAGATGATAAAGCCTTAAATAAACCTGTGTTTGGTTCAAAATATTGGTATGGTAGAGGCGCAACTTATTTTATTAATGTGAATTATAGATTTTAAAATATAGGAATTATGAATAACATAAATAAATTTTTAACAGCTATGTTAATGGTTGTTAGTTTTATCGGGTGTGTGCAAGACGACGACTATGCGGTTCCAGATACTAGCATTTTAGAACCTAATATTTCAGCAAATAGTATTACAACATTTAAAGCCATCGTTGAGCGCTATGAGCAGGCGGTTAATGGTGGAAATGCAACTGTTTTGATACGTGATGAACAGGATTTGTACATTACAGGTTATGTTATTTCCAGTGATAAAGGCGGTAATTTTTTCGAAGAATTAATCATTCAAAATAAAATGGATGATAGTGACCCAGATAACGATCCGCGTTTAGGATTAAAAATTGAAATAAATGCGAGCAGTCTATATAACACCTATGAAGTTGGAAGAAAAGTATATGTTAAAATGAATGGTTTAACAATTGGCTTATCAAATGGTGTAATAGCTATTGGTAAAGGAGATTCCAATAGTTTGAAGCAAATTCAGGCATCAGAATATCGAAATATTATTTTAAGAGGTGCTGAAGTAGTAACCCTAACCCCAAAAATTGCAAACATTCAGGATTTGACAGATAGGGACGAAAACACCCTTATTCAATTAAACAATATGCAAGTAAATCGATTCGATTTGGGCTCCACTTTTGCTGGCGAATCTACCGATGAGTTTGATGGGTTTCGTATTTTGGAAAGTTGTAGTTCAGGCGTTTCTGTAATGTTGCAAACTAGTACGTTTGCCGATTTTAAATCGTTACCAGTTCCGCAAGGGAAAGGATCTATACAAGGTATTTTCGGCAGGGATTATGGCGACGATTTTAATGTGCTGATGATTAACAGTACAGCTGATGTTAATTTTGATACTTCAGAACGATGCGATCCATTAGAATTAAATTGTGGATTAGCTACGACTTACGGAACCACCAATTTGTTTTATGAAAATTTCGAATCGCAAACAAATAACCGATTAATTTCAGGCAACGGTTGGACCAATTATATAGAAGTTGGATCCGAAGGATGGGAAGCTTTTTCTTCAACCTCATCTAACGCCTCTTTAGGGCGTTCGGCACGGGTGCAAACTGCTAGTTCTGGTGATGTTAGTAATATTACTTGGTTAATAACACCAGCCATTAATTTAACGGGTAAAAATGGAGTAACACTCAGGTTTAAAACATCCAATAGTTTGGCTGATAGCAGTTTTATGGAGGTGTTGTATTCCTTAAATTGGGATGGTACAACTGCAAATATTAAAACGGCTACTTGGGGCGTGTTATCTGCGGCCTATGTGGTAAAAGATTCCGATTCGTTTGTGCCTTGGTTTAATTCTGGAAATGTCGATTTATCTTGCGCCACCGGTACTATACACATTGCATTTAAGTATACAGGAGGCGGACAAGAGTCGTTTGACGGGGTTTATGAGTTGGATGAAGTTAGTATTGATTATACACCGTAATAAACATTAAATTTGAAAAGTGAAATACAAATTCATATAATCACGAATCCATGACCACTTTCGACATCCTATTCTATAATATTTTCACTTTTTTCAAACCTAAATACAAACAAAAATCTAACGGTATTGCTATTGTTTATATTTCTGTGTTACAATGTACTTTAATTTTACTTTTAGGTGTATTCTTCGCTAAATTTTTTAGTCAAATGAATATAATCACCATGTCAAAAGAAAAAGCTTGGTCTATATTTATTTTGGCTTCAGCATTTGTGTTCTTTAAAAATTGGATGCAATACACAGGAAAAAGGCGCATGATGATTAACTCCAAAATGACACAAAAAGGAAAATCACCGTATAATATCTGGTTGCTTTTATTGTTGCCAATTTGTGTTTTAGTGCTGGCTTTTATTCTTTTTCAGGCGGCTTAATTCTTTTTAAAAACAGCATACACCGGAAAATGATCGCTGTAACCACCGGCATATTTTTTGCCAGCATAAGTTCTAAAGGGCGACCCTTTAAATTTTCCTTTGGGGATTTTTAAGAAGTCTTCATCAAAGATATTGGCAGTTTCATATTCAAACCGATTTGGAGTATTATCAAAAAAACTGGTGGATACAATTATTTGGTCGAATAAATTCCATTGGCGGTTATGGTAGGTGGTGCCTCGGCTAAATGAACGCAAGGTTTCCATTGGGTTAAATAAATTTGAATTTTCAACCAGCTGTTTCATACTATTGTTGGATGGGTTGTCGTTAAAATCGCCCATAACAATAATTTTAACACCGTCTGATGCTTCTCGTAATCTGGCAATAATCTCGGTTACTTTATTGGATGCTGCCATACGCTTTGGTTCCGATTCTTTTTCACCTTCACGTCTAGACGACCAATGGTTTATAATCACATGAATAGCTTCACCATCTAACAATCCAGAAACCAATAATATGTCTCGGGTATAATCGGGTAAACCTTCGCTATTTTCTAAAAAAATTCTAAACACTTCAGAATGTGTGACTTCAAAAGCTGTAGTATCATATAATAAGGCTACGTCAATGCCGCGTTCATCTAGAGAATTATAATGCACGAATTTGTAATGGCAATCTTTTAAGGGGTTGGTTGCAAGTAAATCTTCAATAACTTTGGCATTTTCCACTTCTGCTAGTCCAACAAGAGCCGGATGGTTCCCCGTTTCTTTTTTTCCGATATTAGAAATGGTATAACCTAATTTTCTAAGTTTATTGTCATAGCGTTTGGGTGTCCATTTTTTAACATTAATTGGAAGAAAATCGTCGTCGTAGGTACGCGTATCGTCATAAATATCGAACAAATTTTCAACATTGTAAAAGGCAATCGCTCGTAAATTATGTTCCGCCATATGGTCTTCAATAGAATCGTTCATAAACTAAAATTAGCTTTAAAAATATAAAAATTAAAATGGCTGCAATTATGTAACTTTGCAAGAGTTGAGTTTTTACCTTGATATAATGGTGGAAACTATTTTTATTTAGATTCCTGCTCTCGAAACTTGAGGATGGGGAATCACAATTTAAAAGGAAACCTTGATTTAGTTTCAAGGAGTTTTTTAAAGTTTTTTTTATGATAGAGAAGAAAGATGTTTCTTTAGAAAAAGCAGTTTTAATAGGTGTTATTACTAAAGATCAAAACGAAATTAAATCGGAAGAATATTTAGACGAGTTAGAGTTTTTAACCTACACCGCAGGTGGCGAGGTGGTAAAACGCTTTACTCAAAAAATGGAAAGACCAGACCCCAAAACATTTTTAGGCTCTGGTAAAATTGATGATGTTCGGAAGTATATTGAAGAAAACGAAATAGGAACAGCCATTTTTGATGACGAATTATCGGCATCCCAAGAACGCAACATAAGTAAAATTTTAAACTGCAAAGTATTAGATAGAACCAATTTGATACTCGATATTTTTGCGCAACGCGCACAAACAAGTTATGCAAGAACGCAGGTAGAACTGGCGCAATGCGAATATCTATTACCACGATTAAGAGGGATGTGGACGCATCTTGAGCGTCAAAAAGGGGGTATTGGTATGCGTGGTCCTGGAGAAACAGAGATTGAAACAGATAGACGTATTGTTCGCGATAAAATAGCTTTACTCAAAGAAAAAATTAAAACCATAGACAAACAAATGTCCGTGCAGCGTGGAAACCGAGGCGCCATGGTGCGTGTCGCATTGGTTGGGTATACGAATGTGGGGAAATCTACGTTAATGAATGTAATAAGCAAAAGCGAAGTGTTCGCCGAAAATAAATTATTTGCGACTTTAGATACCACGGTTAGAAAAGTAGTGATTCAAAACTTACCGTTTTTGTTGAGTGATACGGTTGGTTTTATTCGTAAACTGCCAACACAATTGGTCGAGAGTTTTAAAAGTACGCTGGACGAAGTTCGAGAAGCCGATTTATTGTTGCATGTAGTAGATATTTCGCATCCAAATTTCGAAGAGCATATTGAGTCTGTAAATAAGATTTTAGGCGAAATAAAGAGCTCAAACAAACCCACCATTATGGTGTTTAATAAGATTGATGCTTATAAGGCAGAACCGTTAGATGCGGATGATTTAGAAACAGAAAGAACATCCGTACATTACACTTTAGACGAATGGAAACGCTCGTGGATGAGTAAAGTTGGAAAGGATAATGCCTTGTTTATTTCGGCTTTAAATAAAGAGAATTTAGAAGATTTTAAAAAACGTGTTTACGATGAGGTTCGCGAAATTCATGTCACGCGTTTTCCGTATAACAAATTTTTATACCCCGATTACGATGAAATGAATTAGTCATTTCAATAACATATGAAGATGATTAAAAACATACTTAAAAAGAAATGGATAAAGTGGTTATTAATCGTTTTTACTTCGGTTCTCGTATTCTTTTTAGCACTTTATTTTAGTATTTATTTAGGACTTTTTGGAAAGGTGCCAAACACCAACGAACTAAGTTCTATCAAGCAGGAAGAAGCTACTCAGGTTTTGGATAGAGACGGGCAGTTAATTGGTAAATATTATATTTACGATAGGCAGCCTTTGCACTTTGATGATTTTCCGAAACACCTTATTGATGCTTTGGTGGCCACCGAGGATGTTCGCTTTTATGAACATGATGGTATAGACAATGTAAGTTTGTTGCGGGTGTTTGTTAAAAGCATTCTTCTGCAAGATAAATCTTCTGGAGGAGGAAGCACCATTACCTTACAACTGGCTAAAAATCTGTATGGAAGAACTAGTTACAGATCTTTCAGCATGGTAATTAACAAGTTTCGAGAATCTATTATTGCTAAACGTATTGAGGAGATATATTCTAAGGAAGAAATTCTTACCATGTACCTTAACACTGTACCATTTTCCGATAACACCTATGGCATAGAAAGTGCCGCCCGCAAATTTTTTAATAAACCTGCTAAACAGTTAAATCATGTTGAAGCAGCGACCTTAATAGGCTCTTTAAAGGCGAATAGTTATTACAACCCCAGATTGCATCCAGATAGAAGTTTACAACGTCGTAATGTGGTGCTTAGTCAAATGGGGAAATATGGCAGCATTCATCAAGATTCTGTAAATATATATGCTAGCAAACCTTTGGGATTGGATTATAAATCGTTTAATCATAATGTAGGCATCGCACCCTATTTTAGAGAGCAGGTTAAAAAAGAATTGGCGACTATTTTAGAAACTATTACAAATCCTGATGGAGAGCCGTATGATTTGTATCGTGATGGCCTTATTGTACACACAACGCTCGATGTTGGTATGCAACAACTGGCAGAAGAAGCCATGAAAGAACATTTGTCTGTTTTGCAACGGGAATTTGAAGCGTCCTTTGGAAATCAAGCACCATGGCGAAAAAATAAACAGTTGGTTGAAGCAGCTGTTAAAGCATTACCCAAATATAAATCCTTTAAAACAGCTGGATTAACAAATAGGCAAATACAGGATTCATTTGCTGTTAAGAATGCAATAGAAGTGTTTGACTGGAAGGGGGATACCGTTAAAAAAATGAGTGTGTTGGATAGTTTACAACATTATCTAAAGTTTTTAAATACGGGCATGCTAAGTGTCGAGCCTAAAACAGGCGCTATTAGAACCTATATTGGCGGAATTGACTATCGTTACTTTAAATACGACCATGTATCGCAAAGCGAACGACAGGTAGGTTCTACATTCAAACCTTTTGTTTATACGGCAGCGATTGAAAATGGTATGAAACCCTGCACCTATTTTTCGTTGGCACCAATAACCTATACCAATTACGATAACTGGACACCTACCAATTCTGGCGGTGAAACCGAAGATCCTAATATTAACTATAATCTTGAAATGGCGTTGAGTAATTCGGTAAATACCATCGCCGTAAAAGTGATAAATGAGGTAGGAATCGATAAGGTTTTAGAACAGGCTCGTAAAATGGGTATTAACAAAGAATTGCCCAATTTACCTTCCATCGCTTTAGGAGTCGCAGAGATAAATTTAAAAGAACTTACCGGTGCTTATGCCAGTTATGTAAATAGTAGCATGCCTGTAAAACCTTATTGTATTACCAAAGTTACAGACAGAAACGGACGTATCCTGGTGTCTTTTGAACCAGAAAAAAGAGAAGCAGCTTTTAGCGATTATACGCGGCAAGTAATGCTTGAAATTATGAAATCGACCGTTAACACGGGTACGGCATCACGATTGCGAAGCACGTACAATTTAACCAATGATATTGCAGGAAAAACAGGAACAACACAAAACAATAAAGATGGTTGGTTTGTAGGTATTACGCCAAATTTAGTAACGGTTACTTGGGTTGGTCACGATAATCATGCCATTGGTTTTACAAGCACTAGGTTAGGACAAGGCGCTAATTCTGCATTGCCAATTTTTGCTAAGTTTTATTCGAAATTAAATAAGGATAGGCATTATAACAGCATTACAAAAAGTCGTTTTGAAGCGCCTTCTGATGTTGTTATTTCCGATTTAAATTGCGAAGACACCAAACGTGATGGCTTTTTAAAACGGTTATTTAAAAAGAAGAATAAAACGAAAAAATTTAAAGGCGATAAGCAGCGTAAAAACCAATAAAAAAAGTGCTTCGTTTACGAAGCACTTTCTTATTATATAAAAGGGAATTTTTTAATTAAAACTTATAGCTTAAACCAACGGTGTAATAAGTTTGTAATTTGTTGTCTAAATCGTCAAACGACGTTGCTTCTGCTGGTGTTTGCGCCAAAGCATAATTTAAAGCTTCTTGTTTATTGTTTCTTAAACCAAAATCGAAACCAACACCAATCATTTTCCATAAGGTATAGCTAAATGAGTTTGTCCATGTCCAATTTGAGTAATCCGCACTTTTATAACTTTGGAACATCGATAAATTAGTTTTAAAATTTACCGCCCCAATTTGTCGTGTGTAGTCCGCAACAATTTTAGCACCTAGAGACGATTCGAAAACGGTATCCCCTTCGCTAAATACAAAATTGTAGTTTAATGGATGAATCACCACGATTAAATTATTTATTGGTGTCCAAGTGGCTCCAACCCCTAAATCTAAATAGCCAGGGTCGTTAAAGTTATTTAAAAGTGTAGTTCTGTATTCCATTAAGCCCGAAGCTGCTAATGTTTTGGTGATATTTCGTCCGTATAAAGAAGAAATATTGAAGACATCTGTAGTTGCTTTAAAGCTGTCGTCGTCAAGAGGGTTGTCTTTATTATCTAATTTTACCCAGTTTAAATTGGTTGATAACGAATTTCTCCAGAAGAATTTGTCTTCAATTAAATTCGCATAAGCATTTAATGTAAAGCCTATATTACCCGATGAATTGTTCGGTGCACCTTGAGCGTACCAGTTGTTAAAATTTGATAAGCTTCCACCTATGGTACCAAAAGCGCCTTTTCTCCAACCTGGAAGTGCGTCTATTTTGGCTTGTATAGCTTTGGCTTCGCTAATTAATGCGTTACCTGCAGCCTGTTTTTCGGCTTTTTGGGCTTGTAATTCTTCTTTAGTCTGTGCATTTATTGTACTAACAGCAATAAATAAGCTAAGTAATAATAAAAGTTTTTTCATATGAATTAAGTTTGTGAATATTTGTTTAACCATACTAATAAGACACAAATTAGTCAATTGGTCACATTACTTTAAAAATTATTTGCTTTTATAAAGCGGCACCGAAGAACACGCCTCGCCATACATAATAGATTTGGCAACGGGTTTTAGCTTGTTTGCCAGCATAATGTAGGCATTCTGCGGAACTGGTTTTTTTGAACAGCCTTTTATAATGATTGGCATATCTTTAAATTCAGAAACATCCAGATTGGTAATAATATCTTGATAAATGGCCGTTTCTAAGGCTTCTAAATCGCCGATGATAACGCGTTTGGCATAAGGCTGCAACTGAATGCTTATCAGCATAAACGCCCACCCAGGAATGATGGCATCAGTACTGCAGGTTAAGGCAACGTAGCTATCTTGATATTGCGCCCAATTAAATTCGGCAACCTGGTTTCTAAAATCTTTTTCGCGTAAAACCAATCCTTCAAAAAGCCAGTCTTTAATATCAAATAACACACGAGGGCCTTTCGGGTAATAATCCTCTAGGTTTACCGTTACTAATTTGCTATTCGCTACGCGATTTATAATTTCGTCTTCCAAAAATGTATGTTGTTAAGGTATTGAATATTTTGATGCAATGCTGAAAACTGAGACTGAAAACTGACTTATAGCATTCCTAATTCTAACCTAGCTTCTTCACTCATTAAATCTTGTGTCCAAGGCGGATCGAACGTAATCTCTACAATGGCAGATTTAACTTCGTTCAACGATTTAATTTTTTCTTCAACTTCCAAAGGCAAAGTTTCTGCTACCGGACAGTTAGGTGTTGTTAAAGTCATTAATATTTTTACGTCGTAATCTTCGTTAACAAATACGTCGTAGATTAATCCTAGTTCATAAATATCAACAGGGATTTCTGGGTCGTAAATTGTTTTTAAAACACCTACTATTTTTTCGCCTAACAAGGCAGTATCTATTGCTTCACTCATTTTTTTAATTTTTTTTGTCATTCCCGCGCAGGCGGGAAACGTTTTGTTTAGATTCCTGTTTTTACAGGAATTATTTTAATTGTGTTTGATATGCGATAGCATACATTTTTAGTTGTTTTATCATACTAACTAAACCATTCGCTCTAGTTGGCGATAAATGTTCTTTTAATCCAATTTTATCAATAAAGCTCATATCGGCGTCAATGATGTCTTTGGGATGCTGGTTTGAAAATACCCGAATTAAAATAGCAATGATGCCTTTGGTAATAATCGCATCGCTATCGGCGGTAAACTCTATTTTATCGTCTTTCATTTCGGCATGTACCCAAACTTTACTTTGGCAACCTTTAATAATATTGCTATCGGTTTTGTATTGGTCGTCAATTAAGGGTAAATCTTTCCCTAAATCAATCATATATTGGTAACGTTCCTCCCAATCTTCAAACATTGAGAATTCGTCTATTATTTCGTTTTGTATGTCTTCAATAGTCACGGTTATAAATTTAATGTTTGTCACCTCGAGCGCAGGGGAGAGGTTTTTATAAATAGAACTTAATTTTGAGGTCTCGATTGCGCTCGACCTGACTGTTTAATTTCAAACAAAAATACAACAAGAAATGTTGCTATTCAATGTTTTCTGAAATAGATAAGATTTCTTTAACAAGTTCGGCGATTTCTTTTGGAGGATTTCCGTGGTCGAAGCTAGGTGTTTCGAAGGTTTTTCCTTTGTAAATAATTTTTAGGTTTGCAATGGCGGCACCATCATAAAATCGTTTTTCTGAAGGCGCTTTTAAATTTGGAATAGCTTCTATATCGATTGGTTTTGACGCTTTTAAAAGTGTATTCCAATGGGCTTGATTGCTTTTTTTAACAAGAGGTACATCACCTCTATTATTTTGAATGGAAAATTGTTTTTTGCTGATAATAATATGCTTGAATGTTCCCCTTGAATGCGCCGAATATTCAAAGCTAATTGACTCTTCTTCTTTTTCTGTTTTATTGGCTTTAATCAGGATGTTTTTATTAGAAGCTAAAATTAAAGTATCACCGTTAGTTTTAAAAGTATCTACTTTTGATAGTAGCTCCAATAGCTTGGTTTCTATGTTGTTTTTAGAGTGGTCGCAAAACATTTTTGTAGAGGCTAATGGCCCCATTTTTAAGGTGTTTTTCTTTACAGTATAGGTTCCAGAAAATCTATTACAGCCTGAAAACCCTGAAACTTGCTTCGTTTCGGCATCAAATGCAATGGTAAGATTATGGTCGTTTAAGTTTAAATCTGCAATGTAATTAATCTGATAATCGCCACTAAGCGTTGTATTTTGCGCATCCATATATTTTTGAGTGTTATCGCAGGTTTTTAGAGCAAAAAGGCTTAAAAAAATAAGTATTAATTTCATGTGTTTAGAGTCATTGTTTTTGATGAATGCTTTTAAACTTACAAAAAAGACGCCAAAGTTGGCGTCTTTTTATATTTTAATAAAATAATGGGTTTTAATTTCCTGCCATGGATGCTCGTGCACCACCGGAAGTGAAAATAGCACGCATTCTATTGCGTTGTCCATCTGTAAACATGTACATGCAACTATCATTGGTGTAATCCATATAATTCATGGTCATATCTGTTGATTTACAATTAATGGTTGGATAAGAAGGGCATCCGTAATTCGCACCATCAGAGGATGGGGTATCTAAAACGAAATCATCTTGATTGCATCTTCCATCACCCCAGATATGGCGTAAGTTTAAATAATGCCCAACTTCATGAGTTGCTGTTCTACCTAAATTGTAAGGCGCTGCAGAGCCACCTGGCAAACTAGAATGTAATAAAACAACGCCATCTGTATTTGAATTACCTCCCGGGAATTGTGCATATCCTAAAATACCACCACCAATATTACACACCCAAATATTTAAATGAGTTTCTGGCGTAATAGGCGGGTAGGCTGCTTTTACCGCATTGTTGGTACCCCATGAAGCCGTGCTATTGTTATATCTGTAAGTACCAGCTAAAGTAAAGTTAATATTAGTAGTGGTGGCGTCGTTAACAAAATTGGTAGCGCCTGAAGGTAATTGGTTTGTGTTTGAACTATTAAAATCGCTGTTTAATACATTCATTTGAGATTGTAATTGCGAATTCGTTACGTCGTTCGCATTTGGTAATACAATATGAAAATACACAGGAATAGTAATGGTTCCTAAACCATCATCAATTGGAAGTACATCAATATCTTCTTCTGTATCAGAGCCACCGGTATTGCCACCACCAGGATTTGTTGGTTTGCCTTTGGCGTTGATAAATTTTCTTGTATGAAATTCTACATCATACATTTTTTTTTCTAGCCCTGGATTTTCACTAAGTTGTTTGTTCAATACTTCCATGGTATAACACGAAGTATAATTTTTATTAGAGTTAGCAGATTTAGAACTTAAATTTTCACTGCTTTCTGTGTAAACATAAAAGTCGCTCATATCAATTTGTTGTTCTTGCAGAGGGGCTTCTTTTGAATCGTCACTACATGCTGTAAATAACAAGGCTACAGTGGCCATACTTAAAAGTAATTTTTTCATATTTTAAATATATTTGAATTAGTCGAGCTGAATATAAAAAAAATTTGAAAAAATATTAAAGTTTTGGCAATTAAATTGTTAATTATTCTACAAAACAAGCGATTTTGTTATATTAATAACAAATCTAATTTTGAAAAATGTCCGAGAAAAAAAGGGGAGATATTGTTTAAGAAAGCATCATTTTTGCTTTTTTAACACCAGTTACCAAACTGTCAATTTCGGCTTTCGTGTTATAAAATGCGAATGAAGCGCGTACGGTTCCCGGAATATTAAAATAATCCATTATTGGTTGTGCACAGTGGTGACCGGTGCGAACGGCAATTCCTAATTTATCTAAAATAGTGCCCGCATCGTACGGGTGAATACCTTCTAGATTGAATGAGATTACCGATGTTTTATGTTTTGAAGTACCGTATATTTTTAAACCATCAATCTGCGATAATTGGTTGGTTGCGTATTCTAAAAGTTCGTGTTCGTAATTGGCAATAGCATCAAATCCTATGGCATTCATATAATCGATGGCGGCGCCAAAAGCAATACCACCACAAATGTTTGGCGTTCCCGCTTCGAATTTATGAGGTAATTCGGCATAGGTAGTTTTTTCGAAAGTAACTTCAGCAATCATTTCGCCACCACCTTGATAAGGCGGTAATTTTTTTAGCCAGCTTTCTTTTCCGTATAGCATACCTTCGCCTGTTGGTCCGCACATTTTGTGAGCCGACGTCACATAAAAATCGACATCTAAAGCCTGTACATCGGGTTTGATATGCGGGCAAGATTGCGCTCCATCTATTAAAACGGCAGCACCAACCTGATGTGCTTTTTCAATAATATACTCTATTGGATTGATGGTTCCTAAAGCGTTTGAGATATGGTTTACAAAAACAAGTTTTGTTTTATTTGATAGAAGTGTATCAAATTCTTCCATTACCAATTCGCCTTCTTGGTTCATTGGGATGACTTTTAAAGTAGCACCAGTGCGCTCACAAAGCATTTGCCATGGCACGATGTTACTGTGATGCTCTAATGCCGAAACTATTATTTCGTCTCCTTTTTTTAATAGGGATGCAAAACCGTTAGCCACTAAGTTAATACCATGGGTGGTACCCGAAGTGAATATAATTTCGTGTGCATGTTTTGCGTTGAAATGTTTTTGAATTTTTTGTCGCGCTTGTTCGTATTTATCTGTAGCCTCCTGACTTAAGGTATGTACACCACGATGAATATTGGCGTTGTAATTTGAGTAATAATCTACAATAACATCGATAACCTGTTGTGGCGTTTGTGAGGTGGCAGCATTATCAAAATACACCAAAGGTTTACCGTTTACTTTGCGAGAAAGAATGGGGAAGTCTTTTCGAATGGTTTCTACGTTGAACATATTATAATTTTAGATTTTTGGGATTCTGTCTACTGTCCCAAATGGTGAGAATAAATAGTTTTTCCATTGATATTTCATAAAAAATAAAATAATCTTTAACTATTTTTAATCTAATTTTTTTATTTGAAGTTAATCTTCCTATTTCTGGGTATTTTGAAATAATTTTAATAGTCGCCTCAAAAAGAATGTTGAGTTTAATACTATATGATTTTGATTTATTTCTGTGGTTCCAATAGTCAAAAATATCTTTTCTGTCTTGTTGTGCTTTAGCAGACCAAATTATTTCTTTAACCATTGTTGAATGTCTTCGCTAGCTTCTTTACTTGTTAAAAACCTTCCTTTTTGAATATCTTCCCTTCCTTCAGCGATAGCATTTTGCTGTTCTTCATTAAGGTGATACACTTCATTTTCAGAGTCTTCGCTTAAGCTTAAGAGTAGATTAATTTCTTCCAACAACGCATTGCTTTTGGTTGATTGAATTTTATCTATCAATTTCTTTTTTAATATTGCAATATCCATTTCGCCCAATTTTAACACTAAGATAATCTTTTTTGTTGAATGCTTTACATTCTAATATGTCCTAGCCCCGATAGTAGCGGCATCCTTTTTTGCTTTTTCCAAAGCAAAAAAGATATAGCGGATAGCGGGAAATAGCTTCAAAAAAATTTTTTTATAGGTCGAACCCAAGATTAACACCTAATTTGTTCGCGATAATTTTAGTTATGCGTTGTTTAATTTCTGGAATTTTAACCGAACTTAACACGTTATTACTAAAGGCGAACATTAAAAGTGCTTTGGCTTCTTTTTCTGGAATACCACGCGAACGCATGTAAAACATGGCGCTTTCGTCTAGTTGCCCGATGGTACAGCCGTGAGAACACTTTACATCATCAGCAAAAATTTCGAGTTGAGGTTTGGTGTTTATGGTGGCCTTATCGCTAATTAAAATATTATTATTAGCTTGAAATGCATTGGTTTTTTGCGCTAATTTTTCAACGATGATTTTACCGTTAAAAACCCCAGTGGAATTTTCGCCAAAAATGCCTTTGTAATCTTGATGACTCTCGCAATTTGGCTCGATATGATGCACCAATGTGTTATGATCTACGTGCTGTTTATCGCCAATAATGGTGATGCCTTTTAAGGTAGATTCGATACGTTCGCCAGTTTGGTAAAAATTTAAATTGTTGCGTACCAATTTGCCGCCAAACGCAAATGTGTGTACCGATGCCACACTTTCTTGTTTTTGTTTAATAAACGTATTATCTATAAGTGTTGCGTTTAAAGTATCGTTTTGAATCTTATAATAATCTACAATGGCGCGTTTATTGGTAAAGACTTCTGTAACACTATTTGTTAAAACCGTGTTTTCTGTTAAGCTTTGGTGACGCTCTATGATTTGGACATGCGAATTCTCGTCTACCACAATTAAATTACGTGGTTGCAACATGGTAGCCGACTCGTTACCTGTTGAAAAATACAAGATTTGAATGGGCTTTTGTACTAATTTGTTTTTTGGGATATGAATGTATACACCCTCGCTTGAAAATGCCGTATTTAACGACGGCAAGCTATCTTTTGTAGCTGCTTTGTTAAAGTAATTTTCTACAATGATGCGGTATTTTGGTTTTGTTAAGGCCGAAGACATTAAGCATACATCAAACCCGTCGTGCGTTGTTTGCGATAAATGCGAGGAATATTTACCATCTATAAACACTACTTTAAAGGTGTCGATATCGTGAATAAAATATTTTTTAACGTCGTTGTATTCTACGGTGTTTTCCTGATTTGGGAAAACGCTATAATCTTCTTTTAAAATACTGTTTAAAGAGGTGTATTTCCAGGCTTCTTCTTTTTTGGTAGGGAAGCCTTTTTCTTCGAATATTTTGATAGCCTCATTTCGAACATTATGAATGTGCGTGTCTGTATCGACGCCGTTTTCGAATGCTAAAAAGGATGATATTAATTTTTCTTTTAAATCCATTGTTTCTAGTTGTTAGTCGTTAGTTGTTAGTCGTTAGTAAGTTGCTGTATACTGAGACTGCTAACTGAAAACTAATTTTAAGCGTTCACTTCTTCTTTAATCCAGTCGTATCCTTTTTCTTCAAGCTCGTGCGCTAATTCTTTGCCACCCGATTTTACGATGCGTCCGTTATACAACACATGTACAAAATCTGGTACGATATAATCTAATAAACGTTGGTAATGTGTAATTACAATTACCGCATTGTCTTTGCTTTTTAGTTTGTTAACACCATTGGCAACAATTCTTAAAGCATCGATATCTAAACCAGAATCGGTTTCATCAAGAATAGCTAATTTAGGTTCTAACATAGCCATTTGAAAAATCTCGTTACGCTTCTTTTCACCACCAGAAAACCCTTCGTTTAGCGAACGTGATAAAAACTTTCTGTCGATTTCTAATAACTCTGATTTTTCACGGATTAACTTCAACATATCTTTAGCAGGCATATCTTCTAAACCTTTAGCTTTACGCGTTTCGTTAATCGCAGTTTTCATGAAGTTGGTAACAGAAACTCCAGGAATTTCAACAGGATACTGAAATGATAAAAATATACCTTTGTGTGCACGTTCTTCGGCTGCTAATTCGTCGATGTCTTCACCATTAAGGGCGATGTTTCCTTCGGTTACTTCGTATTCCTCTTTTCCTGCAATCACTGAAGCTAAAGTACTTTTTCCAGAACCGTTTGGTCCCATAATAGCATGTACTTCACCAGCTTTTACTTCTAAATTGATGCCTCTTAAGATGACTTTGTCCTCGACACTTGCGTGTAAGTTATTTATTTTTAACATGTTGCTAATTTGATTCTTGTTTTATAATATTTTATCCAACTGAGCCTTCTAAACTTATTTCTAATAGTTTTTGAGCCTCTACCGCAAACTCCATGGGTAGTTTGTTTAACACTTCTTTACTAAAACCGTTTACAATTAAAGCAATCGCTTTTTCGGTATCGATACCACGTTGGTTACAATAGAAAATTTGGTCTTCGCCAATTTTACTAGTGGTTGCTTCGTGTTCTATTTTGGCCGATTTGTTTTTAGCTTCGATATATGGAAAGGTGTGTGCGCCACATTCGTTACCCATTAGTAAACTATCGCATTGCGAGAAGTTGCGAGCATTATCGGCATTCGGACTAATTTTTACCAATCCGCGGTAGCTATTTTGAGATTTTCCTGCTGAGATACCTTTAGAAATAATGGTTGATTTGGTGTTTTTGCCCAAATGAATCATTTTTGTTCCGGTATCGGCTTGTTGGTAATTGTTTGTAACTGCAATGGAGTAAAATTCTCCAACCGAATTATCACCTTTTAATACGCATGATGGGTATTTCCAAGTTACAGCACTTCCAGTTTCTACCTGTGTCCATGAGATTTTAGCGTTCTTTTCGCAAATACCACGTTTGGTTACAAAGTTAAAAACGCCTCCTTTTCCTTCTGCATTTCCAGGATACCAGTTTTGTACAGTAGAATATTTTATTTCAGCATTGTCTAAAGCAATTAATTCTACAACGGCTGCGTGTAATTGATTTTCATCGCGACTTGGTGCTGTACAACCTTCAAGGTAACTTACATAACTGCCTTCATCGGCAATAACTAAGGTTCTTTCAAATTGCCCAGTACCAGCTTGGTTAATTCTAAAATAAGTAGATAATTCCATAGGGCATTTTACACCTTTTGGAATGTAACAGAAACTTCCATCGCTAAAAACGGCAGAGTTTAAAGCGGCATAGAAATTATCTTTTTGCGGCACTACGGTACCAATATATTTTTTTACTAAATCGGGGTGTTCGCGCAAAGCTTCAGAAATGGAGCAGAAAATAATGCCTTTTTCGCCAAGTGTTTTCTTAAATGTAGTAGCTACCGAAACAGAATCGACTACCACGTCCATAGCAACTCCAGAAAGTTTTTTTTGTTCATCTAAAGAAATCCCAAGTTTTGCAAATGTTGCTAATAATTCTGGGTCTACTTCATCTAAACTATTGTATTTAGGTTTGCTGTTTGGTGCAGAGTAATATGAAATAGCCTGAAAATCTGGTTTTTCATATTTCACATTAGGCCATTCAGGTTCAATCATTTCTTTCCATGCACGAAACGCTTCTAAACGCCATTCGGTCATCCATTCGGGTTCTTCTTTTTTAAGAGAAATAGCACGAACAATATCTTCATTTAAACCAATAGGAAACGTGTCAGATTCTATGTCGGTATAAAATCCGTATTCGTATTCTTTAGTTTTAAGTTCTTCCCGTAAATCGTCTTCGGTATATTTATTCATAATTTTTAGTCAAATTTAACTCCTTCCGTTTGGGAAGGTTGGGATGGGATTAAAGTGAAAAACTTTCGCCACAACCACAAGTGCGATTAGCATTTGGGTTATTAAAAACAAATCCGGTTCCATTTAAACCTCCAGAATATTCTAGAGTTGTTCCAATCAAGTAAAGGAAACTTTTTTTGTCTACCACGATTTTAACATCATTGTCTTCAAATACTTTATCGCCTTCTTGATTTTCTTTATCAAACTTTAAATCATAAGATAATCCAGAACAACCGCCACTTTTAACACCTACTCGCACGTAATCCGTAGTAGGGTTAAAGCCATCTTCTTTCATAAGTTCGATAACTTTTTTCTTAGCTGTTTCAGAAACTTTTATCATAGTTTTTTTATTTAATTTAGGCTCTTCTTAACATGAATTTTATTAAGACAGTTTCTAAATAGGATACAAATATACAATATAAGTCACGTATTACCATATTACCTTACATTATATTAGCATATAGTTTGATAGGTTTTTTTTATACGTAATATAATGTCAATTTTGTTGCGTAATTACATGTTTAAGTAGCATAAATTATATTTTTAATAGTGAAAGCGTATTTAGATATCTAAATAAGCTTCTTATTTTTGCAGCATGATAGAAGACAAAAATCAACAACGGACTAAATTAAGTGATTTAGGCGAATTTGGACTTATAGACCATTTAACGAAGAATTTTAAGCTGAATCAACCATCCACATTAAAGGGAATTGGTGATGATGCGGCTGTATTAAAATTTGACAATAAAAAAATTGTTGTTAGTACAGATTTGTTAGTTGAAGGCGTGCATTTCGATTTAAGTTATATGCCATTAAAGCATTTAGGCTATAAGTCGGTTATGGTAAATTTATCGGATGTGTATGCTATGAATGCGGTGCCAACACAAATTACAGTGTCCATAGCAGTATCAAATAGGTTTCCTTTAGAAGCACTGGAAGATTTATATGCGGGTATCGAAACGGCGGCGGCATTATACAATGTTGATGTTGTTGGTGGTGATACCACATCTTCGAATAAAGGACTTTTAATTTCTGTTACCGCCATTGGTGAAGTTGAACATGAAGTATATCGATCTGGGGCCAAGGTAAATGATTTGTTGGTGGTTTCAGGCGATTTAGGTGGCGCATTTATGGGCTTGCAAGTCTTAGAACGAGAAAAGGAAGTGTATAAAGTTAACCCTAACAATCAGCCAGATTTAGAACCTTACACCTATATAATAGAGCGTCAATTAAAACCTGAAGCTCGTAAAGATGTTATTCAACTTTTAAAAGATTTAGATGTTAAACCAACTTCTATGATTGATATAAGTGATGGCTTGTCGTCTGAAATAATTCACTTATGCAAACAAAGTAATGTTGGTTGCGATTTATACGAAGATAAAATACCACTCGATCCTCAAGTAATTTCTACTTGTGAAGAATTTAATATTGATAGTACAACGATTGCTTTAAATGGCGGTGAAGATTACGAATTATTATTTACGATTTCGCAAGAAGACTTTCCAAAAATAAAGGCGAATCCAAGTTTAAGTGTCATTGGATTTATGAAAGATGCGAGCGCAGGCATGCATTTAGTAACGCGAGGCGATGCTAGAATTCCGATAAAAGCACAGGGTTGGAAAAATTTTAATGACTAAAAACTAATAAGTCACAATTAAATTTTTGACGATTGGTTTTTGAAATGCGTTTCTGATGAATGCGTTCTAAAACATCGTTAATTTCTTTATATTTTGGTGTTAATTCAACGAGTTTACCATTCCCGTTGGTGGTAAGTTGTTTTTGGCAGTTTATACACGAATATTCCTTTACATGGTAGGTAACATTACGTGTTACTTCGTAGTCATGCCCAAACACAAGGCACTGAATGTTTTTCATTTAAATACTAATTAATACGTTAGGGTCTATTAAGGTATGAAAATGAAATATAAGTTATTAACAACCTGTTAATAAATCGACGAAAGGACTGTTTTTTCCTTTGAACGTTCAGTTTTAGCGTTGTGAATACGTTCTAAAATTGCATTGATTTCTTTAAACTTTGGAGTTAATTCAATTAAGCTGCCATTGCTGTTTGTTGTTAACTGTTTTTTGCAATGTGTACAAGTGTACTCTTTTACATAATAGGTAACATTTTTAGTTACTTCAAAATCATGTCCGAATATATTGCAGTACATTTTTGGGATAAAAGTAGGTTTGTTATTCATAATTTTCATGTTTTGAGCGCATTAAGAATATAAATGTAATAAAAATATTTAAATAATGCGACAAAACGTTAAATAAAATCGATGAAATGCACAATGTGTGAGTTAAATTCGTCTTGATTTTCAATATGACTCATATGTCCGTCTGGAAATTCCACTATATAAATGTCTCTGTTTTTAGTTTGAGTTATTAACGAATCATAATCTAAAGCTGGGTCTCTTTTACTTATAATCATCATTTTTTTAAAGTCCGTCGATTCTAAAACATGTTCTCTATTAATTCTGATTTTCATTCCTTCAAGCGCAGCTATAATCCCCTGAATTGGAGTTTGTAAAGCATTGTTAATAACTAATTCTATTTTTTCTTTAAATAATATACGGTTCTTTGGTCTGAATAGATTTTTTATTGCAATTCTAATAAAAGTTTTGTGGTTTTGTTTCACGGCATTAATAGCTCGATCTCTGTTGAGTTGTTTTTCGGTGGTATCTGCCAGTGCGGTAGAATTCATTAAACATAAACCCAGTACATTTTTCGGATTTTTGTCAGCAAAGGCCAGTGCGACGTAACCGCCCATAGAATGTCCAAATAAAACAGATTGTTTTATTTCCAAATGTTTAAGGATAGCTTCAACAGCTTCTGCCATCAATTCCATGGAATGGATGTAACCTAAACATGCCGTATTACCATGTCCTAATAAATCGATGCAAATTACGCGGTGTTTTTTAGATAATTCTGGCGTAAGGTCTTGCCACATGCTAAGGTTTTCTAAAAAGCCGTGCAGTAGAATTACCGGAGTACCTGTGCCTTCGTCGGTATAAAATAAGTCGATGCCTTTAAATTTTAATATCATAACGCGTGTATCTTATGCAAAGATATAATTGCCTAATTAATAAAACAGTTAAAACAGGCAAAGTATAATGTGTTGAATATCGAATTTTTAATAGTATCGCAATCGTTATAGTGATAACTGTTACAATTCATTTGAAAGTTTTGAGTCAAATTTGCGTAGAAATTTAAAGTAAATGAAAAAAATCATAGTTATAGGAGGGTTGTCTGCAGGTCCGTCTGCCGCAGCTAAAGCACGAAGAGAAAACGAGCACGCTCAAATTCTTTTGTTTGAAAAAGGTAGTCATATTAGTTACGCAACCTGTGGAATGCCTTATGCATTTTCTGGAGTTATAGAAAGCAGAGAGCAATTAATGGTTGTAAAGCCTGAATTACTTAAAAACAGATTTAATATTGATGTGCATTTAAATGAAGAAATCGTCAAAATTGATACTTTAAATAAAATAGTTTATTCAAACATTAAAGGATATGAATACGACAAATTAATTTTTGCGACTGGAGCAAGTTCAATCGTTCCGCCAATAGAAAATATAAAATTTGCTACCAATTGGTCGACTTGTAGATCTATGCATGATTTTGATAAAATTACTAAAGAAGGACTCACAAACCAATCGAAACATATTACTGTAATTGGAGCGGGATTAATAGGGGTGGAAGTTGCTGAAAATTTAAAAGAAGCTGGCAACGAAGTTACTTTAATAGAAGGCTCGTCGCATGTTTTAAATTTGTGGCAAGAAAAATTCGGAAATTTTGCGGGCAATGTTTTAAAAGCAGAAGGCATTGAAGTATTAACAGAAACTTTAGTATCTAAATTCGATATTGATGCTGATGGCACGATATACGCTGTTGTTACCAAAGATGGAAGAAAAATTGAAACAGATTTTGTGATATTAAGCGTTGGGATTACCCCAAATACAGGGTTGTTGTTGGAAGAAGGTGCAGAAGCAATAGCTAATGGCGCATTAAAAGTAAATGAGTTCATGGAAACATCTATTAAGGATGTTTATGCAGCCGGAGATAATGTATCCATTAAAAATTTGCAAACTAATGAATACGATTATTTTCCTTTAGGAACACACTCCAACAAAGCTGGTCGTGCTGCAGGAGCTAATGCTACAGGAAGAATTATCGAATTTAAAGGGGCTTACAAAACGGCCATTGTTAAAGTGTTCAATTATACATTAGCCAGAACAGGCATGAATGCTACGGTATTGACACAAAAAGGGATTCCTTTTAAAACGGTCTTGACAGTAGCAGGTTCAACACCGGGATATTACCCTGGGCAAAAGGACTTAATCACAGAAATTTACTATAATCCAGAAAGTGAAGAAATTTTAGGAGCTGAACTTTTTGGTGAAGTTGGAGTCGATAAACGTGTAGATGTGCTCAGTACGGCTATCTATGCGAAATTAAAAATTACAGATTTAGCACAGTTGGATTTAGCTTATGCGCCACCATTTTCGCCTGCAAAGGATCCGGTAATTGTTACAAGTTATGCTACGGAGAATATTTTAAATGAAAGAAGTGAACAAATAACGGTTGAAGAATTAGAAGCATTCATCAACAATAACTCTGAAGAAGAATATTTATTGATAGATTCAAGAACCGTTCAAGAATATGAAAAGGGAACCATTCCGGGAGCTATCAATTATCCGCTAGACGACTTAAGAAAAAACCTGAATGGCATTTCATTTGAAAACAAAAAGGTAATTATCTTTTGTCAAAAAGGATTGAGAGGCTATTTGGCGGAATTAATTTTAAGAAACAATGGTATAACCAATGTTTGTAACGTTGCCGGTGGTTTTAAAATTTGGCAAATGTATCGCCAACATATTCAAATACCACAACCAATTGTTGCTTGCTAAAATTTACTGCATAATTAGTTAAAAGGGTTATGCTTTAACCTTTTTAATAGCGGTAAAGGCTTTGTCTACAAACTCGTCTTCCACTAAAATGGTAAATTCGTTGGTGGTAGAAATAACCTCGTAAAGTACGATACCTTCCCAGGCTAATCGCTTAAAAAACTGGTAATATAATCCGGCGATTTTTGAGTTGTCCTGCGGAAGGTTGACACTAATGGCAGACAAGCCATCTTGAACCGCAATAAAACTTTCGTTTTTTAAATTCTCTTTTATAAAATCGTCTAAACTGCTCGAAATAATAATATTGCTTTCATGAATTCCGCGCGTAAATGTGTAAAACAATTTAGATTCCTGATTGATGCGCTCTAATATTTTTGCGTGATTATCAATGATGGTTTCAGAATTTTTAATGGTAAAATCCGTTAAATTGGAGCGCACCGTTATGTCACCTAAGTTCTGCATAAACTTTTTCATCTTTACAGAATTAGATAAGGCAGGTGGTGGATTGTATCTTCTTAAGGCCATCATGATAGCACCCGGTTTTACTTCTTTTTTAAGCATTTTACTTATCGGCTCCGTAAGTTCAATAGCAAGCGCACTAAAATTTATAATATTTCTAGAAAGCGCTTCTTCTAAATAGGGTTGTGTAATTAAAATGTCTTCTACACAGTTCGATACGGTTTTCATAGCTTTAATATTAAAGTTTAACGGGTTCTGGCAGTGAATCATTATATTGAATCATTGCCGCATCATGTTAATTATTTAACAATATGTGCAAAAATAAACATATTTTTTAATAAATATCTTTTTTAGGCTAAGGAGTTATAGTTTAGCGCCTTAAATTATAAAGCAGTACTCAGAATTTATGATTTCTCGTTGTAGAATATGATTCTGAATTAAAATAAGACATTAAGAAAAGGTATGAAAGTATTAAAATTTGGTGGAACTTCGGTTGGAACGGTTGAGAACATATGTAATGTTAAAAACATTATCAACGATGGCGAAAGAAAGATTGTAGTGTTATCTGCAATGTCAGGAACAACCAATCAGTTAGTTGCGATTGCTAAGGATATTGCGGATAATGAATCGAATGCAGCTATCGATAAAATTAATAAGTTGCATGACACCTATTTTATCGTAATTGATAATCTCATTACAAATACAGTTTTAAACAAGGATGTTAAAACCTATGTTTCGGGTATTTTTAACCTATTGGTAGAGTGTACTGCGAAGCCATTTTCTGTAGCATTAGAAAATCAGATTGTAGCTCAAGGTGAGTTGCTTTCTACGTATATGGTGAACAGTTATTTGAATCAGGAAGGGATTTCTTCAGCGTTGTTACCCGCTTTAGATTTTATGCGAATTGATGCGGCAAAAGATCCAGATTTAGATTATATAAAAGCGAAGTTTAAAACAACTTTTAGCGATACAAAAGAATCCGAAATTTATATTACGCAAGGCTTTATTTGTTTAGATGATAAAGGAGCAATTTCGAATCTGCAACGTGGAGGAAGTGATTATACAGCTACCATTATTGGGGCCGCTATCAATGCTGAAGAAGTTCAGATTTGGACAGATATTGATGGGATGCATAATAACGATCCGCGCTATGTTGACAACACAAGACCAATTTCGAATTTATCATTTGATGAAGCGGCGGAATTAGCATACTTCGGAGCAAAAATATTACACCCTCAAACGGTAACTCCCGTTCGAAATCTTAATATTCCTGTACGATTAAAAAACACCATGAATCCAGAAGCTTATGGCACTTTAATTAACGACGATCATTCTGAAACAGGAGTTAAAGCTATGGCGGCTAAAGATGACATAACAGCTATCAAGATAAAATCTGGAAGAATGCTTCAGGCGCATGGATTTTTGAAAAAAGTGTTTGAGATATTCGAAGTTTATGAAACTTCCATCGATATGATTACAACTTCTGAAGTTGCAGTCTCTTTAACAATTGATGATGATAAAAATCTTGATAAAATCATTGCGGAATTAGAGAAATTTGCAACCATTGAAGTGGATAAAAACCAAAGTATTATTTGTTTGGTAGGGCATTCCGTAGTAAATCATTCTGAAACTTATAAGTTATTTCAAATATTACAAGATGTAAAAATTAGAATGATTTCTTATGGCGGAAGTAATAACAATATTTCATTACTAGTAGATACTAAAAACAAAATTAACACGCTGCAAAAACTAAACGATTATTTATTTGAATTAGTCACTCTATAAATCACGATATTTTAGTGTTGCATGCAAAAAAGGGGCGTTATATATAACGCCCCTTTTAATTTTATAAATCTTTTTGAAATTAAGAATTCATAAGCGCTTCAATGTCATCGGCTTCTATAGGAATGTTGCGCATTAAATTAAAGGGCTCGCCAGATTTTTGAATCACAACATCGTCTTCTAATCTAATACCAAAACCTTCTTCTGGAATATAAATTCCTGGTTCTACAGTAAACACCATATTTGGTTGCATAGGTTCGGTTAAAATACCATAATCATGAGTATCTAAACCCATATGGTGACTGGTTCCGTGCATAAAGTACTTTTTGTACGCAGGCCATTCTGGGTTTTCGTTTTTCACATCGGCTTTATCTAAAAGTTTTAAGCCTAATAATTCAGATGTCATGAGTTTTCCAACTTCTATATGATATTCGGTCCAGTCCGTACCAGGTAATAGCATTTTTGTTGCTTCGTTTTTTACTCGGTTTACTGCATTATAGACTTCTTTTTGTCGTTTCGTAAATTTGCCTGAAACTGGGATAGTTCGTGTTAAGTCGCTTGAATAATTAGCATATTCTGCACCAACATCCATTAAAATTAAGTCGCCTGCTTTACATTGTTTATTGTTTTCTATATAGTGCAAAACATTGGCGTTATTTCCCGAAGCAATAATAGGCGTATACGCGAATTTTTTAGAACGATTTCTTAAAAATTCGTGCATAAATTCGGCTTCAATTTCATATTCCCAAACATCAGGTTTTACGAAATTTAAAATTCTACGAAACCCTTTCTCAGTGATATCACAGGCCTGCTGAATTAAGTCTATTTCTATTTGGTTTTTAACAGAGCGTAATCGTTGTAAAATGGGAGCGCTTTTCGCGACGCTGTGCGCAGGGTATTTTTCTTTAAGCCATTTGGTATAGCGATCTTCGCGTGTTTCTGTTTCTACATTCGCTCTGTAATGCTCGTTTGTATTGATGTAAACGGTTTCGCATTGCGTCATTAATTCAAACATGATTTTTTCCATGTCTTGCAGCCAATAAACGGTTTTAATACCACTGGTTTTAAAAGCCGCGTCTTTTGTTAGTTTTTCGCCTTCCCAAACAGCAATATGGGCGTTGGTTTCTTTTAAGAATAAAATTTCGCGATGTTTTTCTTTTGGGCAGTCTGGGAACAAAACTAAAATACTTTCTTCTTGGTCTACACCGCTTAAATAGAATATATCGCGATGCTGTTCAAAAGGCATTGTGCTATCAGCACTAATAGGGTAAATGTCGTTAGAATTAAAAACAGCCAAACTATGAGGTTTCATTTTAGCTGTAAAATTTCTTCTGTTTTCAATAAAAAGCTTAGAATTTATTGGTGAATATTTCATAAGTATAATATGTTATTATTTCTATAATATGATGCAAATAATTATGAATCAGTTATATATGATTGGTATTTGCATTGGTTGCTTGTTTTGCGGTATAACAAGTTAAAGCATGCTAAAAGTAGCAAAAGTTAATAAAACAAGCCTGATTTTTGTTATATTTGATTCACTACTGCTTAGAATTGAATAGAATAATTAAATGCTATGAAAAAAATACTTCAACATATTATGCTGATTTCGTGCTTTTTAGGGTTAGGCGGGAGCAATCTGTTTAGTCAAATCTTGCTTAAAGAAACATCACTAGAGAAACAAATAACGAATTCCAGTTTAGTTATTGAAGGTAAAGTGCTATCCAAAAGTTCTTTTTGGGATGCAGAACATAAAAATATTTATACAGTCAACACGGTTGAAGTTTATAAGGTTTTTAAAGGAGAAGCTCTAGAAACTATTGAAATTATTACTGAAGGAGGAACAGTAGGTTTATCGGCGCAAATTGTTACGCCAAGTTTAAAACTGCGTACAAATGATACAGGTGTTTTTATGCTTTATGACAATAATATTAATATAAAACAAAAATCAGCTAAAAAACAGTTTAAAACCTATGGGTCCTTACAAGGATTTTATAAATACAATTTAACTAAGGATGAAGCCATAAATCCGTTCAATAAAAAGCAAGGGATTACATCAGCTTTTTACGGCGAAATAATGGCTATCACGAAAAGTGATGTGGTAGAAGTTAAAAATTTAAGTTTGGAATCCAAACAGAGTGCAGCTAACAAAGGTTTACTTGCTCCAGGCGGCATAACGTTTAGTCCAACAAATATTAGTGCTGGCACTAAGTCTGTGCTTACAATAAATGGGACAGGATTTGGTAGTGCACCGGGTACGCTCGGTAAAGTTTCTTTTAGTAACGCCGACGATGGTGGAGCAACCTTAATTAGTGCCTTAAGTACACAAATATTATCTTGGGGTAACACCCAAATAACTGTAGAGGTTCCCTCGGATGCTGGAACTGGTATTATAGAGGTTACGGATAGTGCTGGTGCTTCTGCAACTTCAGTGGCCGAATTAACCGTGACCTATGCAGAAATCAATGTGGTGGCAGATGATATAAATCCGGGAACAGATGTAGCCTACAGAACCCAGCATGTTGATGATAATTTTTCTGGTGGGTATACTTGGCGAATGTTTACAGGTTTTGATAATAATGCTAGTGCAAAAGCTGCGTTTTTGAGAGCATTAGATTCTTGGCGTTGTGGTACCGGTATTAATTGGGTTACAGGAGCAACCACAAATACAAACGTGGCAGCCAGTGATGGTGTAAATGTCGTAAGATTTGATGTTAATAATGAATTAGACAATGGTGTATTAGGTCAATGTACTTTTTATTATAGCGGTTGTATTGTTAATAGAAATAGTTCTATAAATTGGTATGTGTATGAATTTGATATTGTTTTTGATGATGCAACAGATTGGAATTATAGTTCAGACATAAATTCAACAGAAATTGGAGAGTATGATTTTGAAAGTGTAGCGCTGCATGAACTAGGGCATGGACATCAATTAGGGCATGTTAACAACACAAATGATGTGATGCATTATGCGATTTCAACTTCCGAAGAACAGCGGGTATTGGGTACGGGAAATATTGCCTGCGCAACTACTATTCAAACCAGAAGTACAACGATTGTCTCCTGCACAGGTTTAGAAGTTATGACGAATCACCCATGCTATTTAAGCATAGAAGAAGAAGAATTAACAGCAGCAATAAGTCTTTATCCTAATCCAAATAAAGGCATATTTAATATTAACAATTCATCTCTTATTAGTTTAGAAAAAGTGGTGATTTACGATATTAGAGGAAGACTTATGGCTAAATTCGATATGACAAATGCATCAAGAATAAAAACTATTAATTTACAAGGTGTTTCAAAAGGGATGTATTTTGTGAATATTTATTCCGATAAGGCTATGATTACTAAGAAGATAATTCTTGAATAATTTTTTCAAAAAAAAGAAGCAAATCCCTTGCATTTCTTTAAAATCATTCTAAATAACAAAAACATGACAAATGTTTGTTGTCTAAAACGCTATCCTAACTTACATTTGCAAGCATATAAATAAATTCAATATAATGAGCGGATTTTTTAATTCTTCAATAGGTAGAAAAGTGGCCATGGCGCTTTCAGCTTTTTTCCTCATGTTTTTCTTAATTATTCATTTAGCGGTAAATATAACATCTGTTTTTAGTGCAGATGCGTTTAATGAATTGTCACATTTTATGGGAACAAACCCATTGGTACAGTTTGCATTACAACCTGTATTAATCTTTGGTGTTGTTTTTCATTTTGTAATGGGCTTTGTATTAGAGCTAAGAAATAAGAAAGCAAATGGAGTGGCTTACGCCAAAAATAATGGAGCGGCAAACTCAACCTGGATGAGTAGAAACATGATTTACAGTGGTCTTGTAATTTTAGCATTCATTATAATACATTTTATTGATTTCTGGTTTCCAGAATTAAATACTAAATACATTCAAGGTGATTGGTCTGGAGTTCATGAAGGAATTGATGGTTACCGATATTTCCATGAATTACAAGAGAAATTTATACCTATCTGGAGAGTAGCAGCCTATGTTGTGGCCTTTGTTTTATTAGGGTTGCATTTAGCACATGGCTTTACATCGGCATTCCAATCAATGGGTGTTACTGCAGGAAGAAAGAAAACATTACAAAATATAGGAAAAGCTTATTCAATTATAATTCCATTAGGATTTATAGTTGTTGCCCTTTTTCATCATTTAAATCACCATTAATCTCAGATATATGGCATTAGATTCAAAAGTACCACATGGTCCAATTCAAAGTAAATGGACAGATTATAAAAATCATATTAATTTAGTTAATCCTGCCAATAAACGACACATAGATATTATCGTTGTTGGAACGGGTCTAGCGGGAGGTTCTGCTGCGGCAACCTTGGCAGAATTAGGCTATAATGTAAAAGCATTTGCTTATCAAGATTCGCCACGTAGAGCGCACTCTATTGCAGCGCAAGGAGGAATCAACGCGGCAAAGAATTATATGGGCGATGGCGATTCAACATACCGTTTATTTTATGATACCGTAAAAGGTGGTGATTACAGATCTCGTGAAGCGAATGTATACCGTTTAGCTGAAGTGTCTGGAAATATTATCGACCAATGTGTGGCTCAAGGTGTTCCTTTCGCTCGCGATTATGGTGGATTGTTAGATAACCGTTCGTTTGGTGGTGTATTAGTGTCAAGAACATTTTATGCTAAAGGACAAACAGGTCAGCAATTATTATTAGGATGCTATTCTGCAATGAACCGTCAGATTGCTCGTGGTAAGATTGAAATGTTTAATCGTCACGAAATGCTTGATGTTGTTAAAATTGATGGCAAAGCAAGAGGAATTATTGCTAGAAATTTAATTACTGGCGAAATAGAAAGACATTCGGCTCATGCTGTAGTTATTGCGACTGGAGGTTACGGAAACGTTTACTTCTTGTCTACCAATGCCATGGGAAGTAATGCTACTGCAGCTTGGAAAATTCATAAAAAAGGTGCGTATTTTGCAAATCCTTGTTTTACACAGATTCACCCAACATGTATTCCACGTTCAGGCGATTATCAGTCAAAATTAACGTTGATGTCTGAGTCGTTACGTAACGATGGTCGTATTTGGGTTCCAAAAAAGATTGAAGATGCTAAGGCTATTCAACAGAGAAAATTAAAACCTACTGAAATCGCAGAAGAGGATAGGGATTATTTCTTAGAACGTCGTTATCCAGCATTTGGAAATTTAGTACCTCGTGATGTAGCATCAAGAGCCGCTAAAGAGCGTTGCGATGCAGGTTTTGGTGTTAATGCAACAGGAGAAGCGGTTTATCTAGATTTTGCTTCGGCAATCGAACGTTACGGAAAAACACAAGCTAAAGTTCAAAATATATCAAATCCTTCAAAGGAAAAAATTTACGATTTAGGACAAGCTATCGTTGAAGAAAAATACGGAAACTTATTCCAGATGTATGAGAAAATCGTTGATGAGAATCCATACAAAACACCTATGATGATTTACCCAGCAACACATTATACTATGGGTGGTATTTGGGTAGATTACAATTTAATGACTACAGTTGATGGTCTATATTGTATTGGTGAAGCAAACTTCTCAGATCACGGAGCAAACAGACTTGGAGCTTCGGCTTTAATGCAAGGGTTAGCTGATGGTTATTTTGTATTGCCTTATACAATAGGCGATTATTTATCAAACGATATTCGTACAGGTAAAATTCCAACAAATACTCCAGAGTTTGATGAAGCAGAAAAAGAAGTAAAAGATAGAATTGATTTCTTCATCAATAATAAAGGAACAAAATCTGTTGACTATTTCCACAAAAAACTTGGAAAAGTAATGTGGGATAAAGTAGGAATGGCACGTAATGAAAAAGGTTTAAAAGAAGCTATGGCCGAAATTAAACAAATACGTGAAGAGTTCTGGAAAGATGTTAAAGTACCAGGAGTTGCAAATGAAATGAATCCTGAATTAGAAAAAGCAGGTCGTGTGGCAGACTTTTTAGAGTTAGGCGAATTATTTGCAAAAGATGCTTTAATGCGTGAAGAATCTTGTGGTGGACATTTTAGAGAAGAATCTGCTGAAACAGATGGTCCTCAAAAAGGAGAAGCGAAACGTAATGATAAAGATTTTGCTTTTGTTGCTGCTTGGGAATATAAAGGAGAACCAGCTGATGCCGTATTACACAAAGAGCAATTAGAATTTAAAGATATAGAATTAAAACAACGTTCATACAAATAAGAAAAGATATGATGATGAATCTCACACTTAAAATTTGGAGACAGAAAGACTCAAATTCAAAGGGTCAAATGGTCGATTATAAAGTAACTGATATTTCAGAACACATGTCTTTTTTAGAAATGATGGATGTTTTGAATGAACAATTAGTAAATGCAGGAGAAGAACCAGTAGCATTCGATCATGATTGTCGTGAAGGCATTTGTGGTATGTGTTCTATGTATATTAATGGAGAAGCTCACGGACCAGATAGAGGTATTACCACTTGCCAATTGCATATGCGTATGTTTAAAGATGGTGATACGATAACTATCGAACCATTTAGAGCCGCTGCATTTCCAGTAATAAAAGATTTGGTGGTTGATAGAACAGCGTTTGAGCGTATTCAGCAAGCTGGTGGATATATTTCGGTAAACACCTCTGGAAACACTCAGGATGCTAACTCGATTCCAATTTCTAAACATGCTGCCGATGAAGCTATGGATGCTGCAACTTGTATTGGTTGTGGTGCTTGTGTAGCGACCTGTAAAAACTCTTCTGCTATGTTGTTTGTTGGCGCTAAAGTATCTCAATATGCTTTGTTACCACAAGGTCAAGTTGAAGCTGCAGACCGTGTACGTAATATGGTAACTCAAATGGATTTAGAAGGTTTTGGAAACTGTACCAATACTGGTGCTTGCGAAATAGAATGTCCTAAAGGAATTTCTTTAGACAATATCGCTCGCATGAACAGAGAATTAATGAAAGCTAGTATTTAATAAAGAATACAGTTTAATCTGAATAAAAAACCCAAGCAATTGCTTGGGTTTTTTGTTCTCACAGTTTTATTAGTTTTTTCGTTACAATGCCGTCTGCACTTTTAATTTTTATAAAATAGAAGCCACTGGATAAATTAGAAAGATTCAGTTCATTTTTACCATGGTATAATACGCCTTTTGTTAATAACTGACCGTTCGAATTGCTTAGGCTAAAAGTTGCCTTTTCATTGAGGTTAATCGTTAACAAATCGTTTACTGGATTAGGATAAATATTAAAATTAGAAGCCCCTAAATCTTCAATACTTAATGCGGCGCAATCTTCACTAAAAATAGAGTGTGAATCAATATTAGTCCAATTGGCAGTACTCCAAATAGCATCATCTACATTTATACAGTTTAAATTAGGATTATTTCTGGCATCAAAATCATTAAAATTAATATTATTACCGTTTTTAACATTTAAGCTAGACAAGTTATTATTATCACAATAAAACCACGTTATATTAGGGTTATTACTTATATCCAGGCTTTCTAAATTATTAGTGTTACATAACAAGCCTTTTAATTTTGGATTATTACTTATATCTAAACTAACAATGTTATTATAGTTACAATTAAGAGCATCCAAATTAGGGTTGCTACTAACATCTAACGTAGTTATACTATTATCTGTACAATATAAACCTTCTAACAAAGTATTATTACTTACATCTAAGCTATTCAAATTATTACTTTCACAGGTTAGGACTATTAAAGCAATATTTTTACTAATATCCAAGTTACTTATGTTGTTGTTCGAAGTATACAAATAAATTAATGCGGTATTATTACTAACATCAATAGCATTAATGTTATTGTTATGAAATTGCAATGTTCTTAAGGCGGTATTGGCACTTACATCTAAACTGCTTAGACTATTTGAATAACAATATAAAGCTTGAAGAACAGTGTTATTACTTACATCCAAACTACTTATATTATTTGAATAACATGATAGAGAGATTAATAAAGGATTATTGCTAATATTTAAACTACTAATCATACTATTTGAACAATCTAATGAAACTAATAACGTATTAGCACTAACATCTAAATTATTTATAGGGTTATTAGAGCATGATAAGCTAGTTAGTGCTGTATTCATTAGGGTATTCAAAACGGTTAAATTGTTATCTTCACAATTCAGATATTCTAATAAAACATTATTGCTAAGATCTAAATTACTTATATTATTATAAGAACAGACTAATTGAGTAAGTGCAGTATTTGCACTTGTATTTAAACTTGTTAAGTTGTTTGCATGACAGCTGAGGTTCTGAAGTGATGTATTATAAGAAATGTCTAGGTTTGTAAGATTGTTATTTCCACAATATAATGTATTTAAAGCAGTAAAATCTTCAATTCCAGTAAGGTCGCTAATCCCTTTATTGTATAAATTCAAATCTGTTACCGAACTAATATTAGCGGTAGGTATATAATCATCTAAAGGAGCTGTATCGTAGCCGAGGGCTATCAAAGCTTGTTCAAAATTGTCGTCTGGTACGTACGTGTTTTGTGAATAGGAAAGCATAGCAAAACAACACATAACGTACAATAGTAGTTTTGTTTTCATTTTATATTGATTAATAGATTATTTCCACGTCAGAAGTTATAATTTCTAAAAACTAAGAGAAAATCACAATGATAATAATCAGTATAACAAATTCCTTTCATCGATAATAATTAAAACCCAGGCTGTAGCTTGGGTTTTTTGTTTAGATTTAAATCTTTAAATTATCACATGAGAAAAATTATATGCTTTTGTTTGTTGCTGTGTGTATCAGTTTTTAATACGTATGGGCAAATAGAAAATACTACCAGTTCCATTAAAGCGCCAATATTTAATGATACGTTACTCCTGCATCATATAAAAACCTTGTCTTCTGATGCTTTTGAAGGCAGAAGAACAGGAACTCCCGGAGCCCTAAAAGCCGCAAACTATATTATTAAAGAGTTTACTGATAATGCTATTTTGCCACTGGGAAAAAGTTTAGAACAGCCTTTTACTTTTACGCATGAAGACACTACTTATAACGGTGTTAATATTTTAGGTTATGTAAAAGGCACCACCTATCCACAAAAATATGTTGTAATTAGTGCACATTACGACCATGAGGGCATTAAAAACGGACAAATTTATAATGGGGCAGATGATGATGCCTCTGGGGTTAGTGCCTTATTTAGTTTTGTGGAATATTTTAAAAACAATCCGCCTAAGCATTCTGTTATTTTAGCTGCTTTTGATGCTGAGGAATTAGGGATGGAGGGTTCTAAATATTACGTAAACAATAGTATTATTCCGTTAAAGCAAATAGTAGTAAATCTTAATATGGATATGATTAGTAGAAGTGATAAGAATGAACTATTTGCCGTAGGAACCGTCTTTAATAAAACGCTTGAGCAAATTATCTCTAACCATGAATATTCAACGACCATAAGCCTATTAAAAGGGCACGATCAAGGTAATTGGAATGAAAACTGGACCTACGCTTCAGACCATGTGTCCTTTCATAGAAGAGGTATTCCTTTTTTGTATTTTGGAGTTGACGACCATGCGGATTACCACCAACCAACAGACGATTACGAGAATATTCACCCCGAGTTTTATATTGAAGCTGTAAAAGTTATTATGTCTGTATTTAACAAGGTGGATAATAGTTTACAGCTTTCAAATAATTAAATTTTTTTATTATTCCGACAATAACATAAAACTGCCATTAGTTAATACTTGTTTGTCTGAAAAATCATTATAATTTAGAACTTCAATATAATTTTCGGTTTGTTTGCCTACGTTTATTTTTGTTTTGTTAAACGTGTAGTTAGCGCTTTTGCTTTCTAAAACTAAAGCAAAATAGTCGCCTTCAATTTCTGCAACGGCAGTATTTGGTAATGCAAAACTATTAGTATTGTTTATTACTATTTCGGCTTCAACAAACATTCCAACAATAAAGCTAGCCTCTTTTTCATCTTTAATATGCCCATGTATTTTCACGGTTCTATTGGTTGCATCGATAGACGTTCCAACTAAATGTACTTCGGCTTCAAAAGTTTTTGCAGATGCTTCAGGAATTTTAAAGTTTATTTTTTGACCTTTTTTAATGTTTAGAATATCTTTTTCAAATACGATTAATTCTAAATGTATGTGTGCAGTATCAATAATTTCTAAAATTGTATCGGCTGGCGATACGTAGGTGCCATTGCTTACATTAACTTTAGTAATGTAGCCTTCAATAGGTGCGTAGATATTTACTGTTGAGGTTATTTGTCCTTGCTCTACGGAAGTGGGATTAATATTTAGCATTTTCAGCTTTTTTTGTAAGCCGTTATAGTGCGCTAAACTACTTTTGTAAGTGCTTTCGGCTTTTAAAAAGTTTTTCTGAGAAGTAATGTTTTCATCATGCAATGTTTTTTGTCTCTCAAACTCCGATTTTAAATAATTAAGTTGTTCGGCAATTTCTAGATACTGTTGTTGTAATTCTACAAATTCCGGATTTTCAAGGGTGACTAAAAGCTGCCCTTTTTTTACTTTATCGCCAATTAATAACGGCGTTTTAGTAATGTATCCGCCCATAAAAGTACTAACATTGGCTTTATTACTTGGTGGAACATCAATCATACCATTGGTTTTTACAGTTCCATTAAAATCCTGTTTTTGGAGTGTGCCTAATTGCATGCCTTCGCCTTTAAATTGTGCAGGCGTTACTACAATGGTGTTAGAATTTAAATCGGCCTCAGAAGTGGATTCATTATTTTTTTCTGAATTGCCACAGGCCACAAATGCAAGTGAAATGAATAAGATATATATGTTTTTCATGTTAGATGTATTAAAGTATTAAATAGTTAATGGCGATAATGGTTTGATTATAATCGTTAAGATTATTAAGGTATGTTAATTCCATATCCTTTGCCGTTTCGATGCTTTGCAAGTATTGAAAAAAATCGATTTCTCCTTCTTTAAAAGTGCGTTCGGCAGTTTTTATAATTTCTTCGGAAAGGCTTTTACCTTGTGTTTCATAATAATTAATAGCTTCGTTGTATTGCTGAAGTTTGGCTAACAGCGATTGGTATTCTGCATTTAATTTAAATGTGTAATCCAGTTTTTGTTCTTCAGCTATTTCTTGTGCAATTTTTGAAGCTTTTATTTTTGAAGCAGGTCCGCTAAATAACAATGGAATTTTTACACCAAACTGGTATCCTTTTATTTGGTCATTTAAGGTGTTATTAGAACCTTGAAAATATTCTACACTTAAATCGGGTAGTAAATTTTGTTTTTCTTGCTGATGGACTGCTTTGTAATAATTTTTAGACTCTTCAAACAACAATAAACCAGCATTATTCTCTATGGAAATAGCTTGTAATTCTAATTTTATTAATGGTTCGTCTAGTATTTGAATAGCATCAACCTGAACGATTTTCTTTAATTGTTCGGTTAGCAAAATAACTTCCTGTTGCGCTTGTTTATAAAATGTTTCTATTTGTTTTTGTTTAGATTTGGCGGTAATCATTTCCAAATAATTGGTTTCACCCAAAGCAAAACGGCGTTCTGCAGCCTGTGCGAAGTTTTTATACAAACTATCTAAGAACTTAAATGTTTTTGCTTTGTTTTTAGCATAACTTAACTCGTAATACGCCATATTAACTTCTCGTTTTAGTGTTTGAAGCGCAATATTATAATAAGATTTCTGTAGGCTATACTGTGCTTTATTGACCTTCTTGTCTGCAAAATATACGGTTGGGAATTTAAAATCTTGCGAAATACCGAAAACCTTTAATGGTTCGCCATTTATGGCAATATTGTTTTCGTCGTAGTTATAAAACAGCGAAGTTTTATCAAAATTAAATGCGCTACCAATTAAAACATCCGATTCTTCGACCTGTAATGAAGATGCTTTTAAACCAGCATTATTTTCAATAGCTAAATTCAAAGTTTCTTCAATCGAAAGTGGTGGTTGTTGTGCGTGTAATGAAACAGATAGCATTATTATAATTATTGATGCAATTCCTTTTTTGTTCATTTTAATTTTTGTTTTTTCTTCAAACCAAGCATATAACACAGGCAATACAATAAGAGTTAGAACGGTAGACGTTACTAAACCTCCTATAACAACGGTGGCAAGCGGACGTTGAACTTCGGCGCCTGCATTGGTAGAAATAGCCATTGGTAAAAAGCCTAATGCAGCAGCGGCCGCCGTTAACAGCACAGGGCGTAATCGTTCTGTTGTACCTCTTTTTATGCGTTCTTCTATATCTGTAATGCCGTGTTCTTTAAGTTCTTTAAAATGCTCTATTAAAACAATGCCGTTTAACACTGCAATACCAAAAAGAGCAATAAAACCAACGCCTGCCGAAATGCTAAAAGGCAAGTCTCGAAGCCATAATAATAGAATACCTCCAACGGCAGAGAGTGGTATGGCAGTGTAAACCATAAAGGCTTCTTTTAGCGAACCAAAAGCAAAATGAAGCATAATAAATATGAGTAACAGAGCAATCGGAACAGCAATCATTAATCGGGCTTTGGCACTTTGTAAATTTTCGAATTGACCACCATAAGCAACGCTATATCCTACAGGAAGTTTAACCTTAGTTTCAATAATACGGCGCACATCGTTTACAACCGATTGTAAGTCTCTATTTCTAACATTAATGCCAACTACGATGCGACGTTTCGTGTCATCTCTCGATATTTTTGCAGGTCCGGTTGTATATTTTATTTCTGCCAGTTCACTTAAAGGAATTTTTGTGCCACTGGGGGTATCGACATACAGATTTTGGAGGTTTTCAATATTTTTTCGATGCGATTCATCTAAGCGAATTACGAGATCAAATCGTTTTTCGCCTTCAAATACATTACCTACCGTTCCTCCTGCAAAACCTGCTGAAATTAATTGATTGATATCTGAAATATTCAATCCATAGCGTGCAATTTTATTTCGATTATAGGTAACGCTCATTTGCGGTAAGCCTTCTACTTTTTCAATAGTAATATCTGAAGCACCTTCTACGTTCTGTATTAAAGTTTTAATTTCGGCTGCTTTTTTTGCTAAAACCGATAAATCTTCACCAAAAATCTTGATGGCTACATCGGCGCGTACACCGGTTATTAATTCGTTAAACCGCATCTCGATGGGTTGCGTAAATTCTACTTCCATTCCAGGAATAACTAAAAGCGCTTCTTTAAATTTATCGGCTAGTTCGTCTTTGCTTTTGGCCGAAACCCATTCTTTTTTTGGCTTTAATTTAATAATCACATCACTTTCTTCCATACTCATAGGGTCTGTAGGAACTTCGGCAGCTCCAATTCTACTCACTACTTGGTCTACTTCAGGAAAATTATCGATTAATATTTGTTCAATTTTTGTGGTAATTTCAATGGTTTTACTAAGCGATGTTCCGGTTTTTAAAACAGGCTGAATTACAAAATCGCCTTCATCTAAAGTCGGAACAAATTCACCACCCATATTACTAAAAATCCAAATACTTCCCGCTAAAAGTAATACGGCGAGCGACAACACTGTTTTTTTAAACTCTAACGCCCAATGAATGGAAGGTTTGTACATTTTTGTTAAGAACTTCATTAGCTTAACCGATATGTTTTTATCACTTTGTTTGTCTGGTTTTAAAAACATTGAAGAAATAACAGGCACATAGGTTAAACAAAAAAGCATAGCACCAATTAAAGCAAAACTAAAAGTTAAGGCCATGGGTTTGAACATTTTACCTTCCACACCGCTTAATGAAAGAATTGGAATAAAAACTATGAGGATAATGAGCTGACCAAATATGGCCGAATTCATCATTTTAGAGGCACTTTTTAAAGTAACGCTATCTATAGTATTTTGCTGTTCTTCTTGTGACTGAAGCTTAATTTTTGAACTTTGTGAAGTAATTTGAAAGGCAATAAATTCTACTATTATTACAGCACCATCTATAATAATTCCGAAATCTATGGCGCCAAGACTCATTAAGTTGGCATCGATTCCAAAAATATTCATTAGCGAAATGGCGAACAATAAACTTAAAGGAATTACCGAAGCCACAACCAAGCCAGAGCGTAAGTTTCCTAACAACAAAACCACCACAAAAATAACTATCAACGATCCTAAAATTAGGTTTTCGGCTACCGTAAAGGTTGTTTTTGCTATAAGTTCACTACGTTCTAAAAAGGGGTTAATATATACGCCCTCTGGTAAGGTGTTGTGCATAGAAGCAACGCGTTCTTTTACTGCGTCGATGACTTCTTTCGAGTTGCCATCTTTCAGCATCATGACTTGTCCCAGTACTTTTTCGCCTTCACCATTACCTGTTATAGCTCCAAAACGTGTGGCACTTCCAAAGCCAACTTCGGCAATATCTTTTATATATATGGGAAAGGTTTCATTTTTTACAACAATGTTTTCAATATCGTTTAAGGAGTTTACTAATCCTTCGCCACGAATAAAAAAGGATTTATTGGTTTTTTCAATATAACCACCACCAGCTACACTGTTATTTTTTTCTAAAGCATTGTAAATATCTGAAATGGCGATATTCATTGCTTTGAGTTTTTTTGGATTTATGGCAACCTCGTATTGTTTTAAATAACCACCCCAAGTATTAACTTCTACTACGCCGGGTATTCCCGATAATTGACGTTTTACTATCCAATCTTGAATGGTTCTTAACTCTGTTGTCGTATAGCGGTTTTCGTAACCCGGTTTTACATCTAAAATATATTGGTAAATTTCCCCTAATCCTGTGGTTATGGGTCCCATTTCGGGAGTTCCAAAACCATTCGGAATTTTTTCGGACGCCATTTTAATTTTTTCGGCAATTAATTGTCTGGGTAAATAAGTCCCCAATTTATCTTCAAAAACTATAGTGACTACTGATAATCCGAATTTTGAGACCGACCGAATTTCAACAACTCCGGGAAGATTTGCCATTTCAAGTTCTACAGGATATGTAATAAACTGCTCTACATCTTGTGTAGATAAGTTTCTGGAGGTCGTAATAACTTGAACTTGGTTATTGGTAATATCGGGGACGGCACCTATGGGAATTTGGGTTAACGAAAAAATTCCAAATCCTATAACAGAACCTATAAATAGTAGAACGACAAGCTTGTTTTTTAAACTGAACTTAATTATGGTTTCTAACATAATTTGTGTTAATAAAATTGATAAATGCTATTCTAAACAGTGTGTTTGAATCGTTTTAAAAGGAAATAGTAAGAGACGAATTAAGCGTTTTTTGGTGGTTGTAAAACGGGACGTTTTTCGAAAGAAGAAGTCGGTTCTTGATAGAAAAAGTTAACAGGGACTTCTAAAAAATTAGAATCGCTAGTAACAAAAAAATATGGCGTAGTTACTGTAAAATCATGTGAGATATGTGTACACTGTTGATGGTGTTTAAACGGTAAATTTTGGTGTTCTTCATGATCAAAATCATGTTGCCCTTTACTTTCATCATAATGTTCTGCCAAAAAATCAATAAAACTATCGCCATAATTTGCCTCATGATATTTAGCATGTTCTAATAGGTTATGTAATTTTGATAGATCATCAAAACTAATATTAGAACTTTGAAATAATATCAAAGTAGAAAATAATATGGCAACTAGTTTAGTCATATGCACGCTAAATTAATAAAAAAAGGATGTAACTATGTAATATAAGTTACAAGTTCTTTAAAAATAGGCTTTTAACTGTACAGTTCCGGTGTGTATGGTTTTGCTGGTTTCAGTTTTTCTGCCAAAGTAACTTAGATTTAAATCTAAAAAAGTAGTTAGTTTTTTTTGTGCTAATAAGCTCCAGGTAAAGTTTTTTCCTGGCTGCAATCCCTCGAGCATTTGATATGAAACAGGCGTATTTGAACTGCCTTCAAACTTGTTCGAAAAAAAGTTAAACTCCCCAATAATAGAACTTTTCAGACTGCTTGAAAACGTAAAAGACGTGCCATATTTTTGTTGTTTTAAAGTTTCTAAATCACCTATAATATTTTCTTTACTGGCATGCTGATAATAAACATCGAAACGCGAATTATCATTAAACAAATAAGTTAGTTTGGGGTTTAACCGCGTTTCATTAAAGTTGTAATTTTTACTAGCATAATTTTCACTGGTACTTTCATTATTTTCAAAATCAGATTGAAGGGTTATTAACCAATTAACGGCAAATTTATGGTTGAAATTTAGTTGGTGGCTTTTCAATGCATTTTCAATAAAACCAATCGATAAAATACTGCGAGTTTTATTTGAAAGATAGGTGTAAGAGGTAGTATAGCGTTGTTTACCTCGGTTATAAAACAATACATTTCTTAAGTTTAGTTGCAATGCCAATTGATTATCGAAACTACTTTCAAACGGATTTAAGTTAAAACTACTGCCATCGCGTTTTAGTTTTCTATCAACTAAATAACTGGTTTGGTTATAAAAATGCGACCAGAATTTTTGTGATTTATTTTTGGAAACCGACCATTGTGACGGGTTAACTGTAAGTGTTTGACTGAATCTATTTTGATGTGTTTTTAAATAGATTTGATTGGGTAATAATACGCGAATGTATTTGCCTTGGTCTTGAAATTGCGCAATTTCAAATTCTTCCAATTCTTGAATGCCATTTTCGTTATAATCTATCCACATGTAAGTGCCTTGACCGGGCTCTACTTCTACATAAGTAAAATCTTGTTGTGCCAAGGTGCCAGAATTGGTTTCAAAAAGGGTGTTCCATTGCACTATTTGCTTGAATAATTTCTGACTGAATTGCAATCTGGAGTTTATAGATTGTTCATCATCTATAGTTTGGTCGACATTATTTAAGGTTCTGTAATTAGCATAAAGCGACAAATTAGTGTTAGTATTTTGAATGAGCCTTGTATCTAAATAAAAGGTGTTGGAGGTATTTACTTTTTGTAATTGATTGTTTCTGATGCTATCATTCACTCGGTTTTTATAGCCTATTTCGGTAAAAATTTTTGTACTGTCGCCCACCCCAAAAAAGACTTCGTACGATTTAAATTTCTGACTTAAAGCCGTTAGTTCCTGGGTTGCGATAGTGGTCTGTTCATTCGCTTCAATAGCCAACTTTGTTCCTAGCCAACTTTTATTCATGCTATATGTTAAGGTGTTTGAAGACCTTAAAAATGTAGAAGTATTTGCGGTTGAAGTAGCATTTAAAAAACTGGAATACGATGCTATTCTAAATTTATTAAGCATCAAGTTGGTATTTAAAATATGACGGTTTCCATTGAAATATCCAGAGTATCCCAAATGTTCAAATTGATAGGTAGCAATGCCTTTTTTTAAATGAGTTAAGCGCAATCCGGTAGTTAATAACGTTTGATCTCCAAAATCTAGGGTAGAGGTTGTTGTAGCACTGTTATCTAAATTCCAATCTCGGTTAAATTCGGCATTATATAAGCGTTCAATGGTTTTAAAGTTTTTGGAAATAAAATCACCATCGGCAAAGGCGTTTAAGCTCCATAAACTATCATTTTTTTTAAGATTTTGAGAAATTTTTAATGTTCCTGCCACCCCATTATTGTCGCTATCATCTAAGTTTGAAAATAAGTTTAAATCATTTTTACTTGCTGCCAATTCAAACCCAATATCTGTTTTTTTAGTTGGTGTGTAGTTTCCATTTATCATCGCTAATTGAAGTTTTATAGGCGCAATTAATTCAATTATTGGAGCGTAGCTACCTTGTAAAATGCCTGCATATTCATAAATGTTATTAATGGCATTGGTGCTCTTTAAAATATAATCGCCTTGGTTAGGTCCTACGTTGGTAAAGGTAACTTGGTATAACGTGTCGTCCGGATTGTTAGAAAAAACAAAGACTTCAACCCCGTTAATAAGTTCTTTTTTATATAGAATTCTGTTATCGCTGTATGATTCTAAAACTTCAGAAGATGCCACCATTTGAGATTCATCATCACCAGCATTTGAAAGTATTTGAATTTGTGCTTCCGATAGGTTTTGCAGCAAATCTTGGTTTTTAGCATCATTTTCAGAATAAATAGCAACGCCAATATTCAGTTTTTTGCTTTCAAATCTGCTTCCGCCAAAAGCGACGAGGCGCGAATAATTACGTTCGCTATATTGGTAATCGACCGTAATTCGCATTTCGGAGGTAATGGGAAACGTGGAATTAAATATAATTTCGCCAGCGTTATAGTCAATGATATAATCTTTGTCTTCGCCCCGTTGCGCTACCACACCATTTACATAAACAGTTTCGCTACCTGAAACTATAAGCACATACAATTCGCCATTTTCTCCCTGTAATTTATAAGGCCCTTGGTTGCCTTCTTGTGCGGTAAATAAGCTTCTTGTAAATTGCCCGCGCACCAAAGCACCAGCGGCAAACACATTGGTTTGCGCATGGTCTTCACCCAATTTTGCGTTTATTGATAAACCTTGCACACGTTTGGAGAAGCGTGCAAAATAAGAATCGTTATTTTGTAGATCGATATCGCCTGCTCTAATATTCCAACGGTCGCTGTACAATTCAATGAAAACCTGGTCGAATTCGTCTAATCGCTGGCTATAACCACTTTCTTGTAACGGGATATTAGCATCTTGAATGGATGCCCGAAGCGATACCTTGTCGCTTAGTTTTCCCGATATTTGAAGGTCTAATTCGCTATTTAAAACCGAGTTTTGATTATTTCCAATGGTAACCCCACGCGAGATACTTCCGGTGGTGGTTAAACCATCAAAAGGAACAAAATCTTTGGTGTTGTTAGGTGCAGATAATTGATAAAGTGTTTTTATATTTTCGGTATTTTCAACAATGATAGCTTCATCTAATTGCTTGTATGTTTTAGTTAAAAACTCCGGAAATTTTAAATAATTAATGCTAATAGAATCAGTTTCAATAGGTTTTATAAAGTACAAAACAGCTTTTTTAAAATCAACCTTATAAAAAGAAGAATCTACAACCGTAGTATTATTAATTTTAATTGAAAAATAATTCGGATTAATACTCACATGGTCAATTGCAATAGAATCGTTTATAGCAACTTTTTTAGTTCTATAATTTGAATTCTGCTCTTGCGCCAGCGCACAAAACCCAATAAAAAAGAGAAAAAGAAAGGTTATAAACTTCATTTGATATTTAAACTCTAAATAGTTTAAAATATTTTGTTAATAGTTTTCGTGAAAAACAACTCCAAATTAATAGTGTAAAAGTAACGCATTATTTATTTTAGCTGAAATTAACTCGTTTTAAAAAAACGAGTCATCCCAACGTAGGTTAGGGTCTCATTAAAACAAAGTAAATGAAAATAATCTCATACAACGTAAACGGTATAAGAGCAGCCATAAATAAAGGATTTTTAGATTGGTTAAAAAGTGCCAATCCAGACGTTATCTGTTTGCAAGAAATTAAAGCGTTAAAAGAGCAATTAGATTTAGAACTTTTTGCTGAAGCAGGGTATAAATATAGCTATTGGTTTAGTGCTCAAAAAAAAGGGTATAGTGGGGTTGCTATTTTAAGTAAAATAGAGCCTAATCATGTAGAATATGGCACAGGAATTGATTCGATGGATTTTGAAGGTCGCAATATTAGAGCCGATTTTGATGGAGTTTCCGTTATGAGTTTGTATTTGCCTTCAGGAACAAATGATGCCAGATTGGATCACAAGTTTGAATACATGGATATGTTTCAAGAGTATATCAATAAATTAATAAAAGACATCCCTAATTTAGTTATTTGTGGCGATTACAATATTTGTCACGAAGAAATCGATATTCATAATCCAAAAGGCTTAAGTAATACCTCTGGGTTTTTACCCGCCGAACGCAAATGGTTAGGAGGTTTTATAAATAGCGGATTTATCGATTCTTTCAGGCATTTAAATAAAGAGCCAGATAATTATACATGGTGGAGTTACCGGGCAAATTCTAGAGCAAATAATAAAGGTTGGCGATTAGATTATGCCATGGTTTCTAAAGCCATACAAGAAAAGATAAAAAGAGCCGTTATATTGTCGGATGCAGTGCATAGCGATCATTGCCCAATTTTATTAGAAATAGAAACTTAAAAACCAAACCCTAAATACTGTATAAAAATGATTAAAAGAATTTTCTTAGTTGCCTTAACACTCGTACTTATTTCTTCGTGCGTGTCTCCAAAAATCTATAAAGATTTAGAATCTAAATACGCCAATTTAAAGCAAGCAAACCGTAAGCTTTCAGACGAAAATGAAGATTTACTTTTCGATAAAACAAAGGCTGAAAACGAATTAAAACAACTTAAAGCAGATTACGCACAAGTGCTTGCACAGCGCAATAAACTACAAGGCGATTTCGATGCAACTAAGGCAAATTTAGATGCGCTTAAGTCATCATACGATGCATTAGAAAAAAATAGTTCGGCGTCTATTGCTGCAAATTCAGAAAAAAACCGAGAGCTGTTAGCACAATTAGAGGCTAAAGAACAAGCCTTGGCAGAAGAAAACCAACGTTTAGAAAAACTAAAACAAGAATTAGCAAACCGTTCAAACCGCGTAGCAGAACTAGAAAAAGTAATCTCAGATAAAGATGCGGCAATGACTGCGTTAAAAGAGGCGATTTCTAAAGCCTTGACCGATTTTGAAGGTAAAGGTTTAACCGTAGAGCAGCGCGATGGTAAAGTATATGTTTCTATGGAAAACAAATTGCTATTCAGTTCAGGAAGTTGGGCCGTTGGTACCGAGGGTAGAAGAGCGGTGCAGCAATTAGGAACTGTGTTAGCAACAAACCCAGATATAGCCGTGTTAATCGAAGGGCATACCGATAATGTGCCGTACCAAGGCAGTGGGCAAATAGTGGGCAACTGGGATTTATCTACCAAACGTGCCACGGCTATTGTAACTATTTTAAGAGAAAATGCTTCCATTAATGCCGAAAATTTAACCGCTGCAGGTCGTGGTGAATTTGCGCCAATAGCAACTAACGATACACCAGAAGGTAGAGCAAAAAACCGACGCATAGAAGTTATTTTAACGCCTAAATTAGACGAACTTACTAAGTTGTTAAAAGAGAATTAGTATTTGGGCGTTACCACTCCCGATAGCTATCGGGAGGTCGCGCTTTACGCTATATCTTTTTTGCTTTTAATTGCAAAAAAGGATGCCGCTGCAATCGCTAACGCAACCTAAACCTTAAAACATTTTTAAACCTTTCAGTTCCTAATGAACTGAAAGGTTTTTTTTATCTTTAACATATTATCTAAAAACCTAATAGAAACCGTCTAAAAATCTAAAAGTCTAACAATCTAACCATCTAACGATCTAAAAGTCTAAACATCCAAAAAATGAAATACACAATATTACCACACACCAATATAAAAGTTAGTAAAATATGCCTCGGATCTATGACTTGGGGAAACCAGAACACAGAATCCGAAGGGCATGCGCAATTAGATTATGCCTTCGAAAAAGGCGTTAACTTTATCGATACCGCCGAGGTGTATCCGGTGCCGGCAACAGCCGAAACACAAGGTAGAACTAGTAACATTATTGGTACTTGGTTAAAAAAAACAGGCCATAGAGATAAAGTCGTATTAGCTTCTAAAATTGCAGGTCCCGGCGATTATACAGCTCACATTCGCACAACAGGTTTTAGTAAGGAGGCCATTAACGACGCTGTAAATGGCGAATTAAAAAGATTGCAAACAGAATATATCGATTTGTTTCAAATACATTGGCCAGAACGCAGCACTAACAGATTTGGAATACGAGCATATACACTTGATACCGAATGGAGCGATAATTTTAACGCTATTTTACATGGTTTAGATGAGCAAATAAAAACAGGTAAAATAAGACATGTTGGTGTATCGAACGAGAATGCATGGGGAACAATGCGTTATTTAGAAGAATCTAAAACACATAGTTTACCTAGAATGAAAACCATTCAAAACGCCTATTCATTACTAAACAGAACTTTCGAAACCGATTTAGCCGAAGTGTCTTTACGCGAAAATATTGGCCTGTTGGCATATTCTCCAATGGCATTTGGAGTGCTTTCGGGCAAATACATTAAAGGAATTGAAGGCGAGAACGCCCGACTGCATTTGTTTCCAAGATTTTCGAGATATAGCAGTGCACAATGTACCGAAGCGACCAGACAATATTTAAAAATCGCAGAGGATAATAACATGACTCTAGCACAAATGAGTTTAGCTTTTGTAAACCAGCAAGCTTTTGTAACCAGTACCATTATTGGCGCTACCAATTTAGAACAGCTTAAAGAGAATGTGGCGAGTATCAATGTTGTTTTAAGCGATGAGGTGTTAGCGCAAATTAATGCGGTTAATGATGTAATTCCTAATCCAGCAACCTAATACCTGCACAGGCAGGAATCTTGTGGTTTAATTGTAGCGGAGTGACATGAGAAAGAGTGATAATTTTAACTTAAAAAACGAGATGTCCATTTTAAAAGCAATACTATTAATTTCTATTTTTATAAAGATGGGCCATGTTAACGCACAAAATATGGAATCACATACATGGAAAAACAGAGTGCTTTTGTTGCTAACCGAAGATATAAATAATGCGGATTATAAAAATCAAATTAAAGAATTACAAGCTTGTAATAACGGATTAGTTGACCGGAAATTAATTGTTTATCAAATAACAAAAGCTGGGTATAAGATAGGGTTAAGCGCTACTTCTAAATGGCATAAATCAACCCAGGTATATAAAGCATACCAAAAAACTAACATTCCCTTTCAGGTAGTTTTGATTGGCTTAGACGGCGGCACCAAATTAAGGGAATCAGATTTTATTTCTTGCGAAGCCTTGTTTCGTGTGATTGATGTGATGCCTATGCGCAAATCTGAATTGAACGCCAGGGAAAAATAAATCTAGCCCCTAGTATTTATGGATTGCTTGGAAACTTAACTTTTGCACCACTCGTTAAGAATGAAACCTTGAGTAATGCTCTTAGTTTAATTTGTGGCTTCTTGAAGCTTGTAAAAATCGTATAGCTTTTTGTTATAAGGGTAGTCCCAACAGCCCATTCTATGAAATAAATCGCCGCCAAATCCTTTTTTGTAAACATGTACGCCATGTAGTGGATGTTTCCTGCTTAAGTTTGGAGCGGAACCAAACATATCGTATTCGGTGCAACCCCATGCTTTGGCGATGCGTATAGATTCCCATTGCAGCGCATAACTTGCCATTGCGTTGTTTTTTGACGATTTAGAAGCGCCATATAAATAAGTGCCTCTTTTTTTAGTTAAAACTAAAAACATAGAAGATAGAAATTTACCATCAATATCTGCCATGAGCATCTTCACAGTAGTACCGTTTTTGGTATTATCTTGGTTCTTCAAAATGGTTGTAAAAAACTCTTTATTTTGTAAAGGAATGCCGTGTCGAGTGGCGGTGTCTAGATATAATTTATACCAGATATCCATATGTTCAATGCCGTATTCACGGACTTTAATACCTTTTTTATTGGCCTTTTTTACATTATATCTTGTGTTGTAACGCATGTTAGACAACAAATCTTCCTCGTTTAATGTTAAATCGAGAAAAAAAGTGTTTTTAGGAAGGTTGTCTTGCACACTTTTTTGCAAGTTCCAATTGGTTGTGCCAAAATTCATTCTGAATTCTTGTGTTTGGTTGGGTGGTGGCCCTAGCCAATTTCCTGAATTATCAAAATATGCTTCTTCAACAGCCCATTGATTTTCCCAAATTAAATCGTAACGGATAAAGATGCAATTTGAAGGTAGGTATGGTTTTATAGATTCGGATAAGTATTCTAAAAATAAACCTTGGTTTTCAAAGCTAGGTTCTAGTTTTGGTCCGTAAGGAACGTAAGCAATACAGGTGTCATCGTTTACGTATTTAATTAGTATTAATAGGTCTTCAACTACTTTTTCTGAGGAACTAGCGGTACTAAATAGTAGGTTTTTAGAAATAGTTAATTCAAACCCTTGTGGTATAAATCCTTGATTTTTTTTTACGCGCCCCCAAAAAGGAGTTTGAGGTAATATATTTGTTGTTTTGAATTCTTCAATATCTTTTCGTTCTAACTCACAAATCATGCTTTTTACTTTTTTGCGGCAAATGTAAGGAATCATATACGTAATTTAAAATTATATACAAATTGATTACCACCTTTATTAAAAAAACCATTGAAAAAGAACTGTTTACGAAGCATTGGGTGAAATGTTACAATAACTTAAATCTAATTAAATTAACATTTAGAAAATATGTGTAAATTGAAACAGCAAAAATTTAAAAAATAAAAAACATGAAATGGCAAGGAAGAAGAAAAAGCTCAAACATTGATGACCGCCGAGGGCAAAGTAGTTCGGGACGTGGTTTAGGAGGATTTAGTCCTACCTTATTAATTCCATTAGTAAGATTACTTTTTTCTAAAGTGGGACTTTTTATTGTAGGTGCTTTTTTGGTTATTTCTTTTCTTTTAGGTAAGAATCCTTTGAGTTTAATAACTAATCTTTTGAGTGGTGGCTCTGTAGCAACCGAATCGTCTGCACCGTATAACCCAACCGAAAAAGATGAAGAATTAGCAGAATTTAGTGCTACTATTCTAGCCAATACAGAAGACGTGTGGAATAAGTTATTAAAAAATTATAGAGAACCAACCTTGGTGCTTTTTACTGGTTCGGTAGCATCGGCATGTGGTTCGGCGTCTAGTGCAACAGGACCTTTTTATTGCCCTGGTGATGAAAAGTTATATATCGATTTAAGTTTTTTTGATGAGATGGAAGGTCGTTTAAATGCTCCGGGAGATTTTGCACAGGCCTATGTTATTGCACACGAGGTTGGGCATCATATTCAGAAATTAAATGGTACTACCGATAAAATGAATCGTTTACGAGGGCAAGTAAGTCAAACAGAATACAACAGATATTCTGTGATGTTGGAGCTTCAGGCCGATTTTTTAGCGGGTGTTTGGGCGCATCATTCGCAAGCAATGACTCGTATGATGGAAACAGGTGATTTAGAAGAAGCTATGAATGCCGCCAACGCTATTGGTGACGACCGATTGCAAAAACAATCGAGTGGTAGGGTAGTACCTGATTCGTTTACACATGGGACCTCTGCACAACGCATGCGATGGTTTAAAAAAGGTTTTGATACGGGCGATTTATCGCAAGGTGATACCTTTAGTGCGACGTCGTTGTAAAGATTATTTAATAACAAATTTATAAATTGAGGCGATTGTTTTATCCGTGTTAGGGTTGGTAGTGGAAAGCTTGTGCTACCGCTAAGCTCTGCTTAGTGGACATATGAGTAAGAAAAATAAAGCCTTTTGTATTTTAGACTTGTGAGTAGAAACTATAAATTCCATAATAAATCTGGCTTATACTTTGTATCGTTCGCTACGGTATATTGGTTAGATGTTTTTACTCGGCAAATTTACTTTAATGTATTAGTTGATAGTATAGCATACTGTAGAGCAAAGAAAGGGATGGAATTATATGCTTATTGTTTCATGCCGAGTCAAGTTCATTTAATTTTCAGGTCAAATATTGATGAGCCTGATGGATTGTTAAGAGATTTTAAAAGTTTTACTGCAAAGAAACTTATTGAAGCTATTAAAAATAATCCGCAAGAAAGTAGAAAGGAATATTTGTTATGGTTTTTTGAACGAGCTGCTAAAATTAAATCCAATGATTCTAAATATCAATTTTGGCAATATCATAACCAGCCTATAGAATTATGGACTGAAGCGGTTATAAAACAAAAAATAGATTATATTCACAATAACCCGGTAGAAAGTGGTTTTGTTACGAACCCTGTGGATTGGAAATATTCTAGTGCGAGAAATTTTCAAGACGACCATACGGTTTTAAAGATTGATAGTACTGGTTTTTTGGGTTGAGTATGCTTTAAGTTGTTGCCACTAAGCTGGAGCTTAGCGGTAGCGTGGGGAGTAGAAATTATAAATTCCATAATAAATCTGGCTTATACTTTGTGTCGTTCGCTACGGTATATTGGTTAGATGTTTTTACTCGGCAAATTTACTTTAATGTATTAGTTGATAGTATAGCATACTGTAGAGCAAAGAAAGGGATGGAATTATATGCTTATTGTTTTATGCCCAGTCACGTTCATTTAATTTTCAGGTCAAATATTGATGAGCCTGATGGATTGTTAAGAGATTTTAAAAGTTTTACTGCAAAGAAACTTATTGAAGCTATTAAAAATAATCCGCAAGAAAGTAGAAAGGAATATTTGTTATGGTTTTTTGAACGAGCCGCTAAAATTAAATCCAATGACTCTAAATATCAATTTTGGCAACATCATAACCAGCCTATAGAATTATGGACTGAAGCGGTTATAAAACAAAAAATTGATTATATTCACAATAACCCAGTTGAAAGTGGTTTTGTTACGAACCCTGTGGATTGGAAATATTCTAGTGCGAGAAATTTTCAAGACGACCATACGGTTTTGAAGATTGATAGTACTGGTTTTTTGGGTTGAGTATGCTTTGTGTTGTAGCCACTAAGCTGGAGCTTAGCGGTAGCGGGGGGGCTTCATTGTAGCAGTTATTCATAAAATATTTAGATTTGCTCAGTATTGTATTGTGTTACCGCTAAGCTCTGCTTAGTGGCGGTAAGAGTGAGTCTGCAAATTTAGTTTAATACTGCTTTTTGAGAGTAGTACTACACTCCTCTGCTACCTCTGCTACCACAAATCTCGGCTTAGTGGCGGTAGGAGTGAGTCTGTAAAATTAATTTAAGACTATATTTTATGATTAGTAATAAACTCCCACTAAGCTGGAGTTTAGCGGTAGCGAGGTTGTTGCGGCTAAGCTAGAGCTTAGCGGTAGCGTGGGTAGTAGTTAATTCTTAAAATATTTAGATTTATTCTGTATAGTTTTGTGCTACCACAAACCTCTGCTTAGTAGCGATAAGAGTGAGGCTGTAAGTTTAATTTAAAACGGCATTTTGAGACTAGTACTAGACTCGCAATAGCGATTGCAGCGGCATCCTTTTTTGTGCGTAACCATAAGTTTGTTTAAACATCATATTAGAAATTATAGAAATAGCTTAATGGGATACTGAAATAAGTTAAGCACAAGAAAGATACAGCGGAAAGCGCGGTGTTTTAGCAATTGCCCAAATAGAAATTTTTAAAAACAAAAAAGCCTCACTAATCCCGATAGTTATCGGGAAGTAAGGCTTTTGAAGTTATTTAATTTGATTACCATCTTTATCGAAAAAATGATATTCTAAATACGTGTAAGCATCTCTTGGTAAAATTTTAACCCATTTTTTGTGTTCTAAAAACCATTTAGAACGTGTTGATGGAAAACCTTTTGTTAAAAAGGCTGCTATAAAAGGATGTGTGTTTAAGGTCAACTTTTTATAGTCTTTTTTAATTAATTGTTCTAGGTCGTGATTTATTTTTTGCACGATGCCTATTGGTGCTTCTACCTCAGAACTATTCATTATTTCATCAGGGTTTTCTTCCTTAGTTTTAATGTTCATTTCTGGGCGAACGCGTTGTCTAGTAATTTGTATCAAGCCAAATTTACTTGGAGGCAATATTTTGTGTTTAGCTCTGTCGTCCTTCATTTCATCGCGAAGGTGATTAAAAAGCTTTTGCCTGTTTTCGGCATTAGTCATATCAATAAAATCGACTACTATAATACCTCCCATATCGCGCAAGCGCAACTGGCGAGCCATTTCTGTGGCCGCAATTAGATTAACTTCTAATGCAGTATCCTCTTGGTTATTGGCTTTGTTAGACCGGTTTCCGCTGTTTACGTCTATAACGTGAAGCGCTTCGGTGTGCTCTATAATAAGATACGCACCTTTGGCCATGGAAACGGTTTTGCCAAACGAGGTTTTTATTTGTCTTTCAATTCCGAATTTTTCAAAAATGGGGACGTTAGACTGATACAATTTAACTATTGATTCTTTTTTTGGTGCAATTTCTTGCACGTAATCTTTAATTTGAATAAAAAGCGCTTCGTCATCTACATGAATAGCGGTAAAGGTGTCGTTAAATATGTCTCGTAAAATAGACGAGGCTTTATTCATTTCTCCTAACACTTTACTTGGATGATGTGCTTTGTTAAGTTTTTTACACATTGCGGTCCAACGACCTAACAAATTTTGTAAATCTTTATCTAATTCGGCTACTTTTTTGCCTTGTGCTACGGTGCGTACAATAATGCCAAAACCTGGCGGCGTAATGCTTTTTACCAGTCGTTTTAATCGGTCTTTTTCTTCTTTGTCTTCTATTTTTTGAGAAATAGAAATACGACTAGAAAAAGGTACTAAAACGATATATCTACCAGCAATAGAAAGCTCGGAGCTTATTCTAGGGCCTTTGGTGGATATGGGTTCTTTTACTATTTGTACCAATAGCGATTGATTTGATTTTAAGACGTCAGAAATCTTTCCGTCTTTATCAATATCTTTTTCAAATGGGAAATTTTTTAAAGTAAAATCTTTTAGTTTACCTGTGCTTACACTTTTTGTGAATTTTAAAAGGGAAGGTAGTTTTGGACCTAAATCATGATAATGCAAAAATGCATCTTTCTCGTAACCTACATTTACAAATGCAGCATTTAGTCCAGGAACAGCTTTTCGTATTTTGGCTATAAACACATCACCAACCGAAAAGTTATTACCATCTTCGTCTTTCTGTAATTCAATAAGTTTTCCATCTTTTAATAAGGCAAAATCAACATGCTCGGAACCAGATCGAATAATCAATTCTTTATCCATTAAGTTAATTTTTATCCGTACTTTTTAGTACACAGTCTCAGTTTACGGTTTGCAGTATGTTACTGAAAACTGTTCCTGAAAACTGACAACTGAATTGTACAGATGGATTAAACAATATTTTTCACAGGTCCCGATAGCTATCGGGATTTATCCGTGGAGTTCATAAAACGCCAATAGCGTCTAAAAATTTAATGAACTCATTTCAAAGAACGTTTTTGTTTTTAACCGAAAAAAGTAGTTTATATAAACTACTTTTTAAGGCTTATTTTTTCTTTTTGTGACGGTTAGCGCGTCTACGTTTTTTACGTTTGTGCGTCGCTACCTTATGTCTCTTACGTTTTTTACCACTTGGCATAAATAGTGTCTTTTAAATTAATAATTTATTTTAATGTTTTACTTAACGTCTACATTTGTTTTAACGCCTTCAACAAAAACTTTTGCTGGCTTAAATGCAGGGATATTGTGAGATGGTATTTTAATGGTAGTATTTTTTGAGATGTTTCTACCAGTTTTTTCAGCTCTTGTTTTAATAATAAAGCTACCAAAACCACGTAGGTAAACATTATCACCACTTTCTAATGAAGATTTTACTTCTTCCATGAATGTCTCAACAGTTGCTTGAACATCACCTTTTTCAATTCCTAATTTATCAGAAATTTTTGCTACTATATCAGCCTTCGTCATTTTTAATATATTGTTTTAAGTTACTATAAATTCTTAAAGGGATGCAAATATAGGAATTTAAAATTCAATATTTCAAACCTAATTCATTAAAATTTAAGATTATAAACGTTTATTTTTACAAATTCTATTTATTTGATGAATGACATTCAGAAAAACATTAAAACATTGGTACTCAAATAATAAGCGAGAGCTTCCGTGGAGGCAAACTAAAGATCCTTATTTCATTTGGTTGTCAGAAATAATTTTACAGCAAACACAAGTGAAGCAAGGGTTGCCATATTACGGCAAATTCGTGGATGAATTCCCGTCTGTTTTTCATTTAGCAAAGGCAGAAGAAAGCGATGTTTTAAAATTATGGCAGGGGCTAGGGTATTATTCTAGAGCCCGAAATTTGCATGCTACAGCGAAATATGTTGTTGATGAATTGAACGGAGAATTTCCGAACAACTATAAAGGGCTATTAAAACTAAAAGGTGTTGGCGATTATACGGCGAGTGCTATTGCATCTATTTGTTTTAACCAGGCGTCTGCAGTTGTAGATGGGAATGTGTATAGAGTGCTTTCGCGTTATTTTGGAATAGACACACCTATTAATTCCTCTAAAGGCGCTAAAGAGTTTAAGCAATTAGCTCAAGAACTTATCGATACGCAAGATCCAGCAACATTTAATCAGGCCATTATGGAGTTTGGCGCCACCCAATGCAAGCCACAAAATCCCGATTGCGCTATCTGTCCTTTCAATATAAGTTGTATTGCATTTAATAATAATAAGGTAAACGAACTTCCAGTTAAATTAAAAGCGCTAAAAGTTAAAAAGAAGTATTTCAATTTTCTGGTTTTAATTTCTTCCAACCAAAAAACAATTTTAGAAAAACGCGAAGGACAAGGGATCTGGCAAAACTTATATCAGTTTCCTTTAATAGAAACGGATAAAAACATGAGTTTCGAAACATTTAAACAGTTTGCAGAAACTCATGATTTAATTAAAAACAAGACTTTCGATTTGTCCTTATATAATCAGGAAGTTATTGTTCATAAATTGTCGCATCAACATTTGTACACTAAGTTTTGGATTGTAACTATTGATAGTCCTTTAAAAGTAGGTGTTCCATTAAGTGAAATTCGCGAATTTGCGGTGCCCGTTTTAATTGGAAATTTTATTGAAAGTTTTAATTTTAGTTCCTTTTAGAATAATAATTGATTTTTTTAGTAATTTTAAAAAAAGAGAGTGCAAGTCTTTAAAATGTAATGTAATTGAGTAATTTTGCTAACCTATAAAAACAATACATATGTCTGGAACATTAAATAAGGTAATGCTAATTGGGCATTTGGGTGATGAAGTAAAAATGCATTATTTTGAAGGTGGTGGCTGTGTTGGTCGTTTTCCTTTGGCAACAAACGAAACGTATACCAGCAAGCAAACCAACGAACGTGTTACAAATACAGAATGGCATAATATAGTTGTAAGAAACAAGGCAGCCGAAATTTGCGAAAAATATTTAAGCAAAGGCGATAAAGTATATATAGAAGGAAGGCTTAAAACTAGAAAATGGCAGGACGAAAGTGGTGTTGAGCGCTATTCTACCGAAATTCAATGTACAGATTTTACGTTTTTAACCACTAAGAAAGAGAGTGAAGGCAATGCGGCTAAGTCTGAAAGCACTTCAGTTAAACCGGAAGGTACTTCGAAACCAGCTTCTATCGAAAAAAATACTAATGAAATCATAGATGAAGACGACGATCTTCCATTTTAAAATTAAATTTCTCCCTAATTTGAGAATTCTAAGTGTAACTAAAACAAATATATTTGGATCCTGACCCCACGAGTTTTAAAAGTTTAGTAATGGCAATTGATGTTTCGGTTGTTTTTGGTTTTGTATTATTGTTTTTGCTGCTATTTTGTTCTGCTCTTATTTCTGGTGCCGAAGTAGCATTGTTTTCACTTACCAGAACCGATGTAGAAAAAGGCTTGAGCGCCAAATCTAAACGTATTTATATTATAGCTAAGTTGTTAGAACGTCCTAAAAAATTATTAGCAACCATATTGGTGGCTAACAATTTTATAAACATAGCTATTGTTATATTGTTCGCCTACCTAAGTGGCGATGTCTTTTCCGGCATTTCTTCACCTATTTTAAAATTCACGCTAGAAGTAGTTATAGTAACCTTCTTAATTTTGTTATTTGGCGAAATTCTTCCAAAAATTTATGCCAGTAGAAATAATTTAAAATTTGCAACCTTTATGGCTTATCCATTAAAGGTGTTAGATGTGTTGTTATCTCCTATAAGTTTACCAATGCGAAGCATTACAATAGGCATTCATAATAAACTAGGTAAGCAGAAATCTAATTTAAGTGTCGATCAGCTTTCTCAGGCTTTAGAGCTAACAAGTGAAGAAGATACTACCAGAGAAGAGCATAAAATTTTGCAAGGAATTGTGTCTTTTGGCAATACCGATACCAAACAAGTTATGCGTCCGCGAATAGATATTTTTGCATTAAACATCGAGCAAAAATATACCGAAATTTTACAAGAAATAGAGAAGAATGGCTATTCCAGAATTCCGGTTTATAAAGATAATATAGATACTATAAAAGGAATTCTATATGTAAAAGATTTGCTGCCTTATTTAGAGCGAAAACAGTTTGATTGGACGACCTTAATTCGAGAGCCTATTTTTGTACCAGAGAACAAAAAGTTAGATGATTTAATGTTAGAGTTTCAAGATAAAAAGGTGCATTTAGCTGTTGTTGTTGATGAATATGGAGGTACTTCCGGACTAATTTCTTTAGAAGATATAATTGAAGAAATTGTGGGCGATATTAGTGATGAGTTTGATGATGAAGATTTAACTTATTCTAAACTCGACGACCATAATTTTGTGTTTGAAGGGAAAACGGCCCTTAAAGATTTTTATAAAATTATAAAAGTTGAAGATGTAGATGCTTTTGAAGAAAGCAAAGGAGACGCCGAAACAGTAGCGGGTTTTGTTCTAGAAATTTCTGGCAGTTTCCCAAAGCTAAATAGTGATGTTAGCTTTAAAAATTATGTTTTTAAAATTGAAGCTTTAGATAAAAAGCGAATTAAACTTGTAAAATTTACAATTACTTAATGAAGTATTATATTCTATTTTTGGCCATTGCAACAATGTGTTTTTCGTGTAAAGAAGACTATACGCCAAAGCCAAAAGCTTATTTAAGACTTGTGTATCCGCAACCCAAGTATGCAAAAATAGTTTCTGAAGTGCCTTTGACCTTCGAAACGAATACCTTGGTTTCTAGTATGAAGTCTAAAAAACTCGTTGCGCCAACAGAAAGCTACGGCATCAATATAGAATACCCAAGTTTAAAAGGGACTATCTTTTTAACTTATAAAGCCATAGATGGTGATGAAAAAAACCTGACCGACTTTTTACGCGATGCACAAAAATTCACTTTAGAACATACCATTAAAGCAGACGAAATTCCGTTTTTCCCTTACGAGAATAAAGAAAGAAAAGTATACGGTGTGTTTTCTGAAGTAAAAGGGAATGTGGCTTCTCCGGCACAGTTTTATGTAACCGACAGTGTGAAGCATTTTTTAATCGGGTCTTTGTATTTTAAAGCGAAACCTAATTACGATTCCATTTTGCCAGCAGCAAATTATATACAAAAAGACATGATTCGGATTATGGAGTCGTTACATTGGAAATAAAAAAAGCCTCCTAATTTTAAATTAAGAGGCTTTTTTTATAGAGATATTCTAATTATGCCTTTGCAGCACAACATGATTTTTTCGTATCGGTTGATGCATTTTTAGCAGTACAAGCTTTTTGGCATGCCGCTTTTTCTGCATCCGTTTTGCCTTCGCAACCTGTTTTATCACATGGTTTATTGCAGCTAGATGCATTAATTGTTTTCATGTCGCTTACTTTGTAAGTGTCTCCCACTTTAGCAACAGTTTCTATTAAGTTGTTAGGAGTTACTTTAGCAACATCATATTCAACCATCGCCAATCTTTTATCGAAATCTACTTTGGCAGATTTAACGCCTTCCATTTTAGCTATTTTCTTTTCAATAGTAGCTGCGCATCCTACGGCACATGTCATACCATCAATGGTAAATTCTGCTTTGGCATAGGTTGCATTTGGGTCGGTTGTTTTAGCAGCCATTGTTTCTACTTCAACAGTTTTTACCTCTGGATTAGTTTTGTCTTTGCATGCTACAATGAAGGTAGTTAGCATTAAAATTGTAAAAATAGTTCTTAGTTTTTTCATGAGTATCAATTATTTAAGGTCTAAACGGATTTTAGATGATTTTATTTTGCATCAAATTTAATGATTTATTTCATACAATTTGAAACAAGTAATTCTATTGAATAAAATGGGTGTTTAAAAGAATAAAAAAAAAGTCCGAAGCTACTAACCTCGGACTTTTAATATTAGTTATTTTTGAAGCACGTTTAATTAAAATCCGTGTCTTTAACACCTTCGTTAATCTTTACGTTTGTCATATTCATGATTATGGTTTGAGGACCCGCTTTAACCGATTGCATAAAAGGCAATTTCATGGTGCCTACAGAAGTATAATTGGAATAATCTTGGATGGTAACCATCGAATTTCCTTGTGCTTCAACAGTAATTTCAACACGCATTAATAATCCGGTTTCTGTGTTGTAATATCTAAATGATGGTTTGTCTCCGTTATCAATTTTTACTTTATAAACGTCTTGTCCATCGATAGAAACAATACTTTCTAAGCTAGTTTTAGAAGCATCATAGTATAATTCTGGAAATATAGAATACTCATCTTTTTTTGAAGCAATTTCCGCTTCAGTCATCTCTTTCTTCATGCCTTGTTGTTCTACATAACCTTTTGTTCCATTAAATTTTTGTTTAACAATGGTTCCCATGCCTTCAATGCTCATTTCCATAGATTCTTTATTTGGAGCCATTATTTTAAGTTCGGCTGTTGGTGTAAAAGGAGCACCTTGAATAGTAACGTTAGCATTCATTAAAAGTGTGCTTACATTTTTTGCGGCAGCCTTACCACCAACGGCGTTTAAGTACTTGTCTAACACAGTTTGGGCTGTTGTACCTGCTGGGATAGGTTTTGTAAATTCTGGTTTTTCAGTTGGGGTTGCATATTTATCGAAATACTTGATTGGAATCCCAGTTTTTTCGAGATTGCTAATTACATCGCTACCCTTTCCAACGATAATAATTCGAGCGTTTTCAGATTTAAAATAGGTGTTTGCAACTCGTTTTACATCTTCTGCAGTTACGGCATTGATTTTTTCTAGATATGTTGAATAGAAATCGGCAGGAAGGTCTTCCGTTTTAATATTTAAGGCATAGCGAGCAACGGTAGCTGGTTGCTCTACGCCCATAACAAAATTACCTACATATTTTGCTTTGGCATTTTTTAATTTTACCGAATCGACCAACTCTGTTTTTATTCTATTAATTTCTTTAATGGCTTCAACAACGGCACTATCGGTAACTGCATTTCTAACTTCGGCTTCGGCTCTAAAACGAGCTGCATATTTGTCGGCTCCAATAGATGAGTAAGCGCCGTAAGTATAGCCATGTTTTTCACGAAGATTCATAAATAAGTAACTTTCATAAGCACCACCTAAAATGTAGTTGGCAATGAGTGCCGCATGGTAATCTGGATGGTTCATTTTTAAATCTACGGTATTCGTGATGGAAATGTTAGACTGTACGGCATTAGGCATATCTACAAAATTAATTTGCGTATTGGCTACATTACTGTTTGGTGCTGGTATTTTGTTAGGTATTTGTGTAGATTTTTGCCAATTACCAAAGTATTTTTTTACTTGTTTTTTAACCGTTTTCAAGTCTGTATCTCCCACCACAACTAAAAAGGCGTTATTGGGTGTGAAATTTGTTTTGTAAAATGCTTTTATATTATCTAAAGTAACGTTGTTAACGGTTTCTTCTTTAATAAATTCACCGTAAGGATGCTTAACGCCATAGGATAAAGCGCTTCCAACGCGATCTGCCACGGCAGAAACGTTTTTTTCATTAGATTTTAAATTTTCTAGCAGTTTGTCTTTTTCTTTTTGGAATTCTTCTTCAGTTAAAAGCGGATTAATAGCGGCGTCTGCCATTAATTGCATAATTCTATCGGCATACTTGCTTAGCGCACTTGCCGAGGCACTTTGCGAACCAAAATTTAGTCGTGCACCTAAAAAATCGACTTCATCATTAAAGGCGTCTTTAGAAATACTTGTAGTTCCATTTCCTAACATAGCGCTAAGCAAACTAGCTACACCGGCGTTATCACCTTCTAAAATTGGCGGATTGTTTAAAGTTAGTGTGAAAGATACGCGAGGTAATTTGTGGTTTTCGACAACCAAAACGGTTAAACCATTTTTAAGTTGAAATTCACTTGGAACATCTAAAGAAATTTTAGGAGCAGGTCCTGGCTGTGGCTGTTTAGATCTATCAACTTGGGCAATTACAGATATTGATAATAAAAACAGGGTTAGTAACGCAAATATTTTGGTTTTCATTTGTATGTGTTTTGTTTTCATGAAAATTTTATTGTTCAGTTTCTTTTGGTAAATAGTCTAAAAGTAATCGTTGATTTGGTTTTAGATATTTATTAGCCACCGTTTTAATGTCTTCTCGGGTAATAGAGCGGTAAATCTCAATTTCATTATTAATAAGATTGGTGTTCCCGTAAAGCATGTAATATTGTGCTAACGAGCCAGCAATACGTTCTACACTAGCATTAGAATTAACAAATTGATTTTCTAATTTATTTTGAATTTTTTGAAAATCTCTTTCTGAGATTAATTCCGTTTGAATTTTTTTAATTTCAACGTCGATTTCTGCCACTAACGATTCAAGCGAATTATCACCTAACGGAAGGCCGAATAGAACATAAGCGCCATAGTCTTTTTGTGCAATGTTAATCGCGCCTGCTTGAAGTGCCATTTTCTTGTCGTTTACAAGTCGTTTGTATAATTTAGAGGTTTTACCATCACTAAGATAAGTTGATATCATTTGAAGCACATACGAGTCGCGTTCTGCAAATCCCGGAATTCTGTAGGCTGCCATAGCTGCTGGAATTTTAATGTTAGGGTCGTAGAACTTAGCGGTTATAGGTTCGGTTATAGGTTCTTCTTTAGGAAAGTTTCTAACAACCTTTTCTCCGCTAGGAATATCTTTAAAGTATTTTGCTACTAAATTTTTAGTAGTAGGGATATCGATATTACCTGCAATGACTAAAACGGCATTATTGGGACCGTAATATTTTTTAAAATACGCTTTAAACTCATCTAAAGTAGCAGCATTAAGATGCTCCATTTCACCTATATTTTTATTTTTATAGGGATGCACCTTAAATAGATTTTCGCTAATTGCAAATACAAACTGTCTGTATGGTTGATTGTCATAACTAGACCTTTTTTCTTCTTTAACAACTTCTCGTTGGGTGTCTACACCAATCTGGTTAATTATAGGGTGTAGCATGCGCTCAGATTCCAACCACAGGCCTAATTCTAAATTATTTGAAGGAAAAACTTCGTAATACACGGTGTAATCTAACGCTGTACCCGCATTATTATTTCCGCCATTGGCAGAAACGATTTCCATGAATTTGCCACGTTCAATATTTTTAGTTCCTTCAAACAATAGATGTTCAAAGAAATGCGCAAATCCAGTGCGCTCTGGGTTGTTATCTCCACCTAAATCTTTTCCTCCAACATTGTATAAAACCTGCGTAGTAACTAGAGGTGCGGTGTTATCCTGATGTAGAATAACGTGCAAACCATTCTCTAAATCGTATTCTTCAAAAGCTACTTTTTGCGCAGTAGCAGATAGTCCTAACAGTAGTAGTATGGTTAGGAAATAAATATTGTTTTTCATGTAATGATTGTTTTGTAAGTTTTGACGCAATTTAGTATATTTCTGACAAACCTGCAAAATAATCTAGAACTCAAATAATTACCAAGCGCTATTTTTATTACCATATAAAGAGCCGCTTTAATTTATTTAGCAGGTAAATAAGTTTAATTATGTTTGCTTAAGATGTTGTTAATTAGTAATTTAATCAACTAATTATTAAAAATAAACGAATAGCTTATGAAAAATGTATCTCTTCCACTTAGGTATGGTTTGGTTACCAGTGCTGTGTTAATAGCGTATTTTTTGGTGTTGGCTTTATTTAATAATCATATTCGTCCAGTCTTTAGTTTTTTTAATGCGGTAATCACTGCTTGTGGCATATTTGAAGTTATACGAATTACCAAACTAGAAAACGAAGAGGCTTTTTCATACGGCGCGGGTTTTAAAACAGGAATCATCACCGGATTTATTGCTGCGTTCTTATTTACTCTTTTTTTCTTGTTTTATGCCACCGAATATAATGTAGATTTTCTGCCAGAATTGCTTAAAACGATACGTGGCGGATTAGATGCAGATGTGGGGATGGTTACGTTTGTAGTCTTTATTATGGGGCTTGCAACTACTGTTATTTCGACACTTGTAGTCATGCAATATTTTAAAAAATAATAGAAATTTTTCTCAATTTAAATAAAACGTTTGTAGTTTAATTAATTAGCAGTATATTTGCACTCATTTTTGAACAAAATTAATTAATAAAAACGTTACGCTATGTACGCAATTGTAGAGATAGCAGGGCAACAATTTAAAGTTGTTAAAGACCAAAAGGTTTTTGTACACCGTTTACAAACAGAAGAAGGAAAGCAAGTTGCTTTTGATAATGTTCTTTTGATTGCTGATGGTGACAAAGTTACTGTAGGCGCCCCAGCTATAGACGGAGCTCAAGTAGGAGCAAAAGTCTTAAAGCACCTAAAAGGTGATAAAGTTATAGTTTTCAAAAAGAAAAGACGTAAAGGTTACCGTAAGAAAAACGGTCATCGTCAATCTTTAACAGAAATTGTAATAGAAAGTATTGCTGCTTCGGGAGCAAAAAAAGCTGCCCCAGCGAAAGAAGAGAAAAAAGTAGAAGCTAAAGTAGAAGTTGCTGCTCCAAAAAAAGCTGAAGCTACTCAAGATTTAAACAGTTTAACTGTTGCAGAATTGAAAGAGATGGCTAAAGCCAAAGGAATTGATGGAATTTCTGCAATGAAAAAAGCTGATTTAATAGCTGCTTTAAGTTAAATTAAAATCTAAAATCGAAATAAAATGGCACATAAAAAAGGAGTCGGAAGTTCGAAGAATGGTAGAGAATCAGAATCAAAACGCTTAGGTGTTAAGATTTTTGGTGGTCAAGCTGCTATTGCAGGAAACATTATCGTTAGACAAAGAGGAAATACACATCACCCAGGTGAAAATGTATATTCTTCAAAAGATCATACATTACACGCCTATGTTGATGGTGTAGTAAAATTTACAAAGAAAAAAGATAATAAATCGTATGTTTCTATAGTTCCTTTTGAAGGATAAGAATTGCGAGTTTATTAAAGTATTGAACCCTTTCTGTTTTCAGAAAGGGTTTTTTTATTGATTTTATTGAAATTATTTAGTAACTTATACTACTGTTTTTACAGATAACTTGTTGTTTTACTTAATAATACTTCTCATGCTACATCCTTTTAGATCAGAAATTAGAAATTCCCCGAATGAGCAGACTATTAAAATTTATTTAAGTGATGAATCTTTAGATAATAGAATAAAACATCATTTAGAAAACTTTACTGAAATAGATCATATTGAAATTAATGAAAGCGTTGAGCAAAATCGAGCGCACGAAGGTCTAACCGTTTTTATAAATGAAAATGTTGATATTAATCGTATAAAGGCAACCATAGATTCTAGTTTGTGGTGGTATTTTGAGAAAGAATTGGTGGAATGATAAATATATAAAATGTATATGAACTGACCTATAAGGCGCAATAGCGATTGTAGTGGTTAGCTTTTGCAAAACTGCCATTTATGGTTTTGCAAAACTAGAAACGGAAAGCGCGGTGCTTTAGCAATTGCCCAGAAAGAAAAAATCCCAAACGTAATTGCTTGGGATTTTTAATTTATAATGAGATACTGAAACAAGTTCAGTATGACAATTTAGTATCTATAGTATTCTGGTTTGTAAGGACCTTCAACGGATACGCCGATGTATGAAGCTTGGTCTGGTTTTAACTCGGTAAGTTCTACACCAATTTTAGCTAAATGTAATTTTGCTACTTTTTCATCAAGATGTTTTGGTAACATATACACATCATTTTGGTAAGCCTCGTTATTGGTCCAAAGTTCAATTTGAGCTAAGGTTTGGTTTGTAAACGAGTTACTCATTACAAAACTTGGGTGACCTGTAGCACAACCTAAGTTTACCAAACGTCCTTCGGCAAGAATAATGATGTCTTTTCCGTTTACGGTATATTTATCTACTTGAGGTTTGATGGTGTTTTTGGTGTGACCGTGGTTTTTCTTTAACCAAGCCATATCGATTTCGTTATCGAAATGCCCAATGTTACACACAATAGTTTTGTCTTTAAAAGCTTCAAAATGCTCGCCACGTACAATATCTTTATTTCCTGTAGTTGTAATAACGATATCGGCATTTGGAGCAACAGTTTCTAGTTTTTTAACTTCAAAACCATCCATAGCAGCTTGTAAAGCACAAATTGGGTCGATTTCGGTAACGGTTACAATACTACCAGCACCTTTAAAAGAGGCTGCAGTACCTTTACCAACATCGCCATAGCCACATACCACTACGCGTTTTCCAGCGAGCATGATATCGGTTGCGCGACGAATCGCATCTACGGCAGATTCTTTACAACCATATTTATTATCGAATTTTGATTTAGTAACAGAATCGTTAACATTAATAGCAGGCATTGGTAAGGTTCCGTTTTTTACACGTTCGTAAAGTCTGTGAACACCAGTAGTGGTTTCTTCGCTTAATCCTTTTATGCCTGAAACTAGTTCTGGGTAACGGTCTAAAACCATATTGGTTAAATCGCCACCATCATCAAGAATCATGTTTAATGGTTTTCTGTCTTCGCCAAAGAAAAGTGTTTGCTCTATACACCAATCGAATTCTTCTTCGGTCATGTCTTTCCAAGCGTAAACCGATGTTCCTGCAGCAGCAATTGCCGCAGCAGCTTGATCTTGTGTAGAGAAAATGTTACAAGAACTCCAGGTAACTTCTGCGCCTAAGGCTTGTAAGGTTTCAATAAGAACCGCTGTTTGGATGGTCATGTGTAAACATCCAGCAATTCTAGCGCCTTTTAGGGGTTGCGAGTTGCCGTATTCTTCACGTAAACTCATAAGACCTGGCATTTCAGCCTCGGCTAATTCTATTTCTTTTCGTCCCCAAGCTGCAAGTGAAATATCTTTTACTTTATTAGCTACGTAAGGAATTGTTTTTGTACTCATATCAATTTTTCTTTTTTTTGTTTTATAAAATAAAAACATCTTTGGATTCGCAATTAAAATAGCTAAATTGCTACCCCAAAAAGTTTATTATACCATAAGTTGCGCAAAGATAACTAATAACTTTCAGAATACTAAATGCCACTTTATAAAAACATTAATCCTGATTTACAAACAACTGTGAAAATCTGGAAGATTGAAGAGTCTTATGAAGAATTATTTCAGTCTGTAAATTTAAGGCCAGAAAGTTTAAATCGCGTATTAGGTATGAAAAGTGAATTGCATCAACGCGGGTTTTTAAGTGTTCGCCATTTGTTGGCAGCTTTTGGTTATGAGGATTCGGACTTGTTTTATGATGCCAACGGAAAACCACATTTAAAGGATGGAAAACATATTTCTATAACCCATTCCTTTAATTTTTCGGCTGTGATTGTAAGCGACAAGGTTATTGGTATTGATATTGAAAAGCAACGGGATAAAATCACCATTATAGCTCATAAATTTATCGATTATGAGTTTCTGTATTTGAATAGAGACGCTTCCAATTATATTAAAAAACTAACGGTTATTTGGTGTGTAAAGGAATCGTTGTACAAATTGTATGCAACTCCGGGATTAAGTTTTAAAAAGCACTGTTTGGTCATTCCCGCATCTGATAATGAACAAGAAACTGTTGCTTGGATTAATTATAAATCGAAAAAAAGCCGTTATAATATTCATTTTTTAGAATTTGAAGGATTTACATGTGCCTACGCCATAGCTTAAATGAAAGATATCTATAATTCCATTACAGCATCGACATTAAAAGGCAAAAAACTATTGGCCGTTTTAATCGATCCCGATAAGGCGAAGCTAGAAAGTCTATCAGGCATAATTCAAAAGATTGACTTGTCGTTGGTAACTCATATTTTTGTAGGAGGCAGCATTGTTAAAGAAAAAGCTACTGATTTGGTAGTTAAGGAAATAAAAAAGCATACCAAACTTCCTATTGTTTTATTCCCAGGTGATGTTACGCAAATAACAAACAATGCCGATGCTATTCTATTTCTATCCTTGATTTCTGGTAGAAATGCCGAATATTTAATTGAAAAGCATGTACAATCGGTTGCAAAATTAAAAGATAGCAACTTAGAAGTGATTCCAACGGGTTATATTTTAATTGAAAGTGGAAACATCACCGCGGTCGAGCATGTAAGTAGAACCAAGCCTTTGCCTCGAGAGCCTATTCAAAAAATAGTAGAAACGGCAAAAGCTGGAGAATTATTAGGGATGAAACTCATTTATTTAGAAGCAGGAAGTGGCGCTAAAGAACCAGTTTCAGAAACCATAATTAAATTAGTTAAACAGGAATTACAAGTGCCTTTAATTGTTGGAGGTGGTATAAGAACAAGAAAACAATTGGAAAATGCCTATCAATCGGGTGCCGATTTAGTAGTTATTGGAACCGCTTTTGAAGAAAATGAATCGTTTTTTGAAGAAATAAAAAGAGAAACAATACAATGAAAATATCAGTAGATTTAACCTTATCACCATTACAAAACGATTACGAAATACATGTCATAAATTTCATTAAGGCATTACGGAATTCGGAATTTACCGTTTTAGAAAACCCACTAAGCACCCAAATTTTTGGTGAGTATGATACTTTAATGCCATTTTTACAAGAACAAATAAAGACATCTTTTCAAAATCAGGATATCTGTGTATTAACCATGAAGATTGTAAAAACCGACAGAAGCGAATATGAGCCACATTTTTGATTTCTTTTTAAATGCGTACCATGAAGCGCCAACTTATCAAATAATTTTAGAAGCTATTGCTTTTGTTTTTGGAATTTTAAGTGTTTGGTATGCAAAACAAGAAAACATTTTAGTATACCCAACGGGCATTATTTGTACTGTAATTACAGTGTATCTACTATATATCAATCAATATTTTGGTGATATGATGATGAATTTTTATTATTCCATTATGAGTATTTATGGGTGGTGGAATTGGTCAAGAAAAAAAGAAAATAAACCAGTGGTGCCTATTTCAAGAACAACTTTAAAAGAAAAACAAATCGGAGTTTTTCTTTTTCTAATAACAATGTTGGTAACCTATTTGGTTTACAAAGGATTTAATTACACATTACAAATTCCAAATTATATAGATATTGTAACCTCAGGAATATTTTTTACTGCCATGTGGTATATGGCAATTAAAAAACTTGAAAACTGGACACTTTGGATAATTGGCGATGTAATAACCATACCACTTTACGGCTATAGAGGTTTGGGGATGTTATCGCTACAATATTTAATCTTTACTATATTAGCAATTCAAGGCTACATCGCATGGAAGAAAAGCTTAAGCAAAAACCCGCAAACTGCATAAAAGTTGTTTTGTTTGGTCCGGAATCAACTGGAAAAACTACCTTGTCTAGACATTTGGCAAGATATTACAATTCGGTTTGGGTGCCAGAATATGCGCGCGAATATCTTCAAAATAAATGGAATAACGAGCGTAAAACCTGCGAGCCAGAAGATTTATTACCCATTGCAAAAGGACAGATTAAATTAGAAAACAAGTTAGCGCAGAAAACAGACACCGTTTTAATTTGCGATACCGACTTGCTAGAAACCAAGGTATATTCAGAAACCTATTATTTAGGAACTTGCGACCCAATTCTTGAAAAATATGCGTTAGAAAATACATACGATTTGTATTTTTTAACTTATATTGACACCCCTTGGGAAGCCGATGATTTAAGAGATAAACCCGAAGAAAGAGAAGCGATGTTTAAGGCTTTCGAAAAAGCTTTAATTACTCATAAACGCCCTTATGTTTTGCTTAAAGGCGATAAAAAAACACGATTAGAAACAGCAACAAAACATATAGATCAATTATTAAAAAACCGGAAATAATGTTTATAGAAAAGGATATTCAGCAAATAAAAGGTTTGGGTTTAACTATTGAGAAAGTTCAGGAACAAGTCGAACTTATAAAATCAGGAATGACGTATTCTAATTTAGTAGAAGCTTCTGGGATAGGAAACGGAATACTTAAAGTGGATTCTAATTGTTGGCAAGATTCAATTGATTTATTTGATAATAAAAGGAAAGATTTATCTATTGTAAAGTTTGTTCCTGCATCTGGGGCTGCTTCACGAATGTTTAAATTTTTATTTCAATTTTTAAAGGATTTTGATTCTAATAAAGAAAGCATCGAAACCTATTGTGAGCGTAATCAAGACATGAAAACGTTTTTAAACGGATATAAATTGTTACCGTTTTATGACGATGTTATGTCCGAAATAAAAAAACACGTTTCCAATTTTAACGATTTGTCGCTAACCCAACAAATTTTAGAATTTGTAAAAACCATGCTCGATGAAAATCGTTTGAACTATAGTTTTTTTCCAAAAGGATTGTTGCCGTTTCATAAGTACTCAAATCATGTTGCAACGGCATTTGAAGAGCATTTATTGGAAGCAAGTTTGTATGCGTCTTCTAATAATGAAGCGAATTTGCATTTTACCATTTCAGATGCGCACGAAAACATGTTTCATAACGAATTAAAAAACATTAAAGCAGGGATAGAAGAAAAAACGAACACGTCATTTAATGTGTCTTTTTCATTTCAAAGTCAAGCCACAAACACCATTGCAATTACTGCAACAGACGACTTGTATAGAGATGAAACAGGTAGTTTGTTGTTCAGACCATCAGGCCACGGTGCACTACTTCAAAACTTGAATGAATTAGATAATGATCTTATTTTTATAAAAAACATTGATAATATTGTTGTTTTTGAACAGAATAAAAAAGCATCAGAGTATAAAAAATTATTGGCTGGTATATTGTTAAAAATACAAACACAGACGTTTAAATATTTAAAACGACTTGAAGATGCCTCCATTATAGAAGAAGAACTAAGTAACATAGAATTGTTTGCAGTAAACAGGTTAAATATAGAACTAGATACCAATCATTACAAAGGGACTTTAAATGAAAGGGCTTGCTATTTACACGGAAGACTTAATAGACCCATTAGAGTTTGTGGGATGGTTAAAAATGAAGGAGAACCTGGAGGTGGCCCATTTTGGGTAAAAGATGAAAACGGACAATTATCGTTGCAAATAATTGAGTTTGCTCAAATAGATTTTGATAACCAGGAACAAAAGGAAATTGCTCGAAATGCGACCCATTTTAACCCAACAGATTTGGTGTGTGGTGTTAGAAATTATAAAGGTGAAAAATTTGATTTAATGCAATATGTAGATGCTAAGGCTGCTTTTATAACATTAAAATCTCAAAACGGTGTCGAAATTAAAGCTTTAGAACTTCCCGGTTTATGGAATGGCAGTATGGCGCATTGGAATTCTATTTTCGTTGAAGTTCCTGTTTCTACTTTTAATCCTGTAAAAACGGTAAACGATTTATTGAAACCTGCCCATCAAGTATAGTAATGTTCGATAAGCATGCATTAACATTAGAGTTAACTTTTAAAGCCATTAGAAGTTCTGGTGCCGGTGGACAACATGTAAATAAAGTATCTTCTAAAATTGAATTGACTTTCAATATTCATGAATCTTTGGTTTTTGATGAAGCCCAAAAAGCCCGTCTTTTAAATAAGCTTTCCACAAAATTCACCAAAGATGGGTTACTGATTATGCAATGCGACGAAACAAGAAGTCAGCATAAAAACAAAGAACTTGTAACGAAGCGTTTTTTCGAACTTATAGAAAGTGGATTGTTTGTTCCCAAAAAAAGAATTCCAACAAAAATACCAAGAGCAGCTGTAAAAAAGCGTTTAAAGAGTAAGCGTAACCTATCTGAAAAAAAGACAAATAGGCAAAAACCAGATTTAGAATAAAAAAAATCTCAATTGATAATTGATAATTGACAATTGATAATTACATTTGCAACGTTCTCAAAAAAGGGGTGCCAATAATCGGCTGAGATCATACCCATTGAACCTGAGCAGGTAATGCTGCTAAGGAAGGTGATAGTCACCATTTTAAATTAATAACAACAAGAATAATTACCTCTTTTTATTCGATTATAAATTCATAATCGCATGAAATCTTCTATTCTTAAATGTTCTTCAAAAAGTTATAATTACTTTTTAACAAGATTCAGTTTCATCTTTCTAAATAAAAAGAATGAAACTAAAAATTTATTCCCATTTTTAGCACTTTTCGTGTTATCTTTTCTTGCTAGTGCACAAGAAAATCAAGTTAAACAAGATTCAACAAAAGTTGAACAATTAAAAGAAGTTCTGTTGTCGGCTACACGGGCAAAAGACAAAACACCGGTAGCATTTTCAAACATCACAAAAAAAGATTTGGAGTCTACCAATTTGGGGCAAGATTTACCAATTCTTTTAGACCAAATGCCATCGGTAGTTACAACAAGTGATGCCGGAGCAGGTGTTGGTTACACAGGTATTCGTGTGCGTGGAACCGATGCAACTCGTGTAAACGTAACAATTAACGGTATTCCGTATAACGATTCAGAAAGCCAAGGAACCTATTGGGTTAATATGCCAGATTTTGTTTCTTCGGTTGAAGATATTCAGTTGCAACGTGGTGTTGGAACCAGTACAAATGGTTCGAGTGCTTTTGGAGCTAGTTTGAATATTATGACTTTAGAGCCTTCAGAAAAGGGATATGCTACAACAACACATGCTATCGGATCGTATGGAACCCGAAAGCATAATATAAGTTTGGGTTCTGGTTTGAATAACAATTTTTATACAGAAGCACGTCTATCAAAAATTATGAGTGATGGTTATATCGATAGAGCAACTTCAGATTTGTCTTCGTATTATGTTGAAGCGGGGTTTATAAACGAAAAAACGTCTGTAAAAGCCATTGTATTTGGTGGTAAAGAAAAAACATATCAATCTTGGTATGGTACTCCAGAAGCGGTTGTAGAAGGAGATGCGCAAGGTATTCAAGCATTTATTGATAGAAACTACCCGTCTCCGGCAGAGGAAGATAATCTATTAAACTCTGGGCGTACTTATAATTATTATACTTATGATAATGAAGTAGATAATTATGAGCAAACGCATTATCAGCTGCACGTATCACATCAGTTTAGCAATAATTTTTCTGCAAACATTTCTGGAAATTATACTCGCGGAAAAGGGTATTTTGAGCAATATAAAGATGATGAAGAATTAGGTGATTATTTTCCAGGTAGTGCCGATGCCGATGAAGAAGGTGACGTTATAAGAAGACGTTGGTTAGATAACGATTTTTATGCGTTGGTGTATTCCATGAATTACAAGAAAAATAATCTAAATCTTTATTTGGGAGGTGGTTACAATAAATACGATGGTGATCATTTTGGTGAATTAATTTGGGATTCTTTTCCTGTTTCTGTGCCCATAAGAACAAATTATTACAATAATTTAGGAGAAAAAAGCGATTTTAACAGCTATATAAAGGCAGAATATACCATTAATTCTAAATGGTTTGCGTTTGCCGATGCCCAATACAGACATGTCACTTACAAAGCAAACGGCTTAAGTTCCGATTTGTTAAATATTGCTGTTAATGAAAGCTATAACTTTTTCAATCCAAAGGCTGGTATCACTTTTACTATAGATAATTTTAATTCGGTTTACGGATCTGTTGCGGTTGCTAATAGAGAGCCTAATAGAGACGATTTAACCAAAAACCCAGTTTTACCAAAATCAGAGCGTTTAGTAGATTATGAATTTGGATATAAACTAAAAGCACCTCGTTATTATGCTACAGCTAACCTTTATTATATGAACTATAAAGATCAGTTGGTTTTAACGGGCGATTTAGACGATGTTGGCGATCCAATACGCGAAAATGTTGAAAAAAGTTATAGAGCAGGTATAGAATTACAGGCAGGTTATAAGCTTTCTGATGCTTTTAGAGTGGACGCGAATGCGACGTTTAGTCAAAATAAAATAAAAGCATTTAATTATGTAGTTTACGATATTCAATACGATCCAAACACTTACGATACTGTGGTTTATGAAGCAGTTTCAACAGCGTATGACGATACAGATATATCGTTTTCACCAAATGTGATTGCTGGTGGAACCTTAAGCTATTCGCCTTTAGAGAATTTGAATATAGGATTTATTTCTAAGTATGTAGGTAAGCAATATTTAGATAACACCTCAATCGATAGCAAAAGTATGGATGCTTATTTTGTAAATAACTTAAGCGCTTCGTTCAAGTATCACCCGTCATGGATTAAAGAGGTAGCCTTTAATCTGTTAGTTAACAATATTTTTAATACAGAATATGTATCTAACGGATACACTTATAGCTATTATTACAGACCAGTAGGTTCTACCGATGATGCTATTACAGAGAATTTTTATTATCCACAGGCAACAACAAACTTTTTAGTAGGGATGACATTGAAGTTTTAATGAGCTGATTTTGTTGGGATTAAAAAAAGCGACTCATTTTTGAGTCGCTTTTTTATTAATTAGAAATGTAAAGTATATTCCCTGTTTTTTGAACCCGGTAATTTTTTAAACTACAAGGAAGCGCATCACTCCCTAAGGCTTGTCCCGTTACTAAACTGTAGGTGTTTTTGTCGTCGCAACCACAAGTGGCTTCTAAACCAGAATTAACAAGAATAGAGCAAGATGTTTGTGCATGGTTTGGGTCTCTGGCGTCCCAGGCAAGAAAATCGGCTCCGGTACTGGCAATAATTATTCCTCCGTTTGCAACGTTAGAAACATATATTGAATTACCAGCAAATTGCAGTTGGCTGTATTGTGGTAAACTTAAATTTATTGGAATATTAAAATTAATATCTAATAGGTATTTGCAATTTTCGTTTTCTGTAATGCCTGCGCATCCAGCTAAAAAAATAAAACAGATAGTGTATAAAAAGGGTCTCATATTTAAGAATATAATAATTTTCAGTATGCAACATTAAGCAAAATGAGTTAAATATTTTGTATATTTGTTACTCAATCTCGTATGTGCGGGATTTTTTTTATGCTGAACTCGTTTCAGCATTTTATTATTATTAAACGATGAAGTTATGAGTAAAGTATCATACTATACACCTGAAGGATTAAAAAAATTAAGAGACGAACTTAAGCAGTTAAAAGATGTAGAGCGTGTTAAAGCTTCTAGAGCTATTGCTGAAGCGAGAGATAAAGGTGATTTAAGTGAAAATGCCGAATACGATGCCGCAAAAGAAGCACAAGGAATGTTAGAAATGCGAATTTCTAAACTTGAAGACGCTTTAGCTGGTGCGCGTATTATTGACGAATCGCAATTAGATACTTCTAAAGCATTGGTGTTGTCTAAAGTTAAGATAAAAAACCAAACCAATGGTGCCGAAATGGTTTACACCTTGGTAGCCGATGGTGAAGCGGATTTAGCCTCTGGTAAAATTTCGGTAAATTCTCCTATTGGGAAAGGTTTATTAGGGAAATCGGTTGGCGAAATTGCAGAAATTCAAGTGCCAAACGGCGTTATGAAATTTGATATAATAGAGATTTCAAGATAATATCATGGCATCAATATTCACGAAAATAGTTGAAGGAGAAATTCCTTGTTATAAAATTGCTGAAACCGACGAGTTTTTAGCGTTTTTAGATGTTAATCCGAATGCTATCGGGCATACGCTTTGTATTCCGAAGCAGGAAGTTGATAAAATTTTTGATATGGATGAAGCTTCTTATACTGGTTTAATGCAGTTTTCTAGACAAGTTGCTAAAGCCATCGAAAAAGCGATTCCTTGTAAAAGGGTAGGAGTCACGGTTATTGGTTTAGAAGTGCCTCATGCACATGTTCATTTAATTCCGTTACATTCTATGGATGATGCTCGTTTTATACAGAAAGTAAAATTAACTACCGAAGAATTTCAAGACGTTGCTAAACGAATTAAAGCGCATTTATAATTGCAGGTAAATTAGTAGCGAAACAATAATGAGTATAGTAAGTATCGTGGAGGCAGCGATTACCCAGGTTCTTTTTTTAAGATAGGTGGAAGCTGTTTTAGGCGACAACACTTTTTTTTGATATGCAACCACGCGCTCAATATCTTCAGTCCATCTAACAGGGTAAATGGTGGTATGGCAATTATCGCAAATAATGTCTTGCGTTATAGTATCTGTAATAGATTTATAATATTTAGTTTCTACAAATTTTTGCTTATAAATAATTTTTAACCCCGTATTATTAAAACATTCCGGACAGTTGTTGCTTATCGGGACTTCCTTTATGGTTATAAATGATGTTGCCATAGCTAATGTGCGCGTTTTAAACTAATTTGAAAGGTCGTTCCTTTTTTAATTTCCGAATGCAATACTTTTATTTTGCCTTCATGAAAATCTTCAATTATACGTCTTGTTAGCGACAGACCCAATCCCCAACCGCGTTTTTTTGTCGTAAAACCAGGTTCGAATATCGTATTAAAATGCTTTTTTTCAATGCCTTTTCCAGTATCTGTTACGTTAACCATTATAGTATCTTCTAGTTGCGAGATCTCAACGGTTAGTTTTCCACGACCTTTCATGGCGTCAATGGCATTTTTAACCAAATTTTCTATAGCCCAACTGTATAATTGTTTGTTTAAATTTACTAAAATTTCACCATCTGGAGTAATTAATTCAAAATCTATTAAATTTGAAGACCGTGCTTTTAAATAATCGTAAGAATTTATGGTTTCGGCAACAATATCTGCTCTTTCTAAGGTTGGGATGGAACCAATTTTGCTAAAACGCTCGGTTATAGTTTGTAATCTATCCACATCTTTTTCAATTTCAGTAATATAATCTGGGTTTACATTTTCAGATTTCAAAATTTCGGTCCAACCGATTAGCGAAGATAATGGTGTGCCAATTTGATGAGCCGTTTCTTTTGCCATACCCGACCATAATTTATTTTGAGTGGCATTTTTATTGCTTCGATAGAAAAAGAAAATAACGGCTCCAAATAAAAAAACAATCAGTAATAAAGCGAGCGGATAGTATTTTAGTTTGTTTAATAGTTCTGAGTTGCCGTAATAAATAGTACTTATAATAGTATCTCCTAATTTTACAGGAATCGGTTTGTTTTCTGCCTCAAATTTTAAAATTAGTTTTTTAACATATGCAGAATCAGTTATTTTTTTGTCATCTAAATTGTTATAACTCACCAATTCTCCATCTTCGTTAATAACCAACATAGGCGTTGTTTTGTTGCTATTAAGTATTTTTAGCGTCAGGTCTAAATTTGCATTCGTGTCAGAATTTATAAAGTCGGTTTGGGCAAACGACCAATTTTCCATTTTAGTGCGTTCCTCATCTTTAAAATGCTGAAAAAACTCATAAGTTTTCCATAAAATAAGCGATACTATAGTAAATGATGCGGCAATAATAAACCAGCGGAGGGCATTACTGTATTTCGTAAAAATCATTATCAAATTATTAGTTATGAAATATAATGCAAATCTGTTAATATTATTGTGCTTGTTGTTAGTAAAATGGTTTTTAGTTAAACGACATTATCGTTACATTTGCTTAATAATTAACATTACGTGTTTTAAGACTAGGCGAAAAATATCATAAATATTTCGTTGTGAATTTATAAAATTAAATTGTTAGATTTGTTATAACCTAAAAAATTTAAATGCCGTCATTCAATCCAAAAAGTCTATCAACCAAGGAATTACATGGTTTGTTATTAAGTGCGGTGTCTCCAAGACCTATAGCTTTTGCAAGCACCATAGACGTTCATGGAAATGCGAATTTGTCGCCGTATAGTTTTTTTAATGTTTTTAGTGCCAATCCACCAATATTGGTGTTTTCGCCCGCACGTCGTGTTACGGATAATTCTATTAAAGATACACTAAGAAATATTCTCGACACGAAAGAAGTTGTAATTAATGTGGTGAATTTTGATTTGGTGCAACAAGTATCATTAAGTAGTACAGAGTATCCTGCAGGTGTAAATGAATTTGAAAAAGCTGGATTAACCATGCTTAAATCGGATATTGTTAAGCCGTATCGCGTAGCAGAATCACCGGTGCAGTTTGAATGTAAGGTGAATGATGTTATTGAATTAGGGGTTGAAGGAGGCGCAGGTAATTTAATTATATGTGAAATTGTAAAATTTCATATTGATGAAGAGGTGTTAGATGAAGATGGCAGCATAAATCAAGTAAAATTAGATTTAGTGGCCAGGGCAGGTGGAAGTTTTTATAGTCGCGCAAAAAAAGGGTTTTTTGAAATTCCGAAGCCATTAACGACGTTAGGAATTGGTGTAGATAATTTTCCTGAAGACGTTAGAAATAGTATGGTTTTAACCGGAAATGATTTGGGTATGTTAGGGAATGTAGAAGCGTTGCCAACCCAAGAACAAGTAGATGCTTTTATTAATGATATTAGCGACCGGTATCCAAAAATAAAAACGGCTACACACAGACAAAAACATAAATTGGCACGTAATTATTTAAGTTTTGGTGATGTTGAAAGTGCTTGGAAAGTATTGTTAAGTTGAAAAAATAATCCTCTCTACAACGTAGCGAGGTATCGAATAATATAGTCATTCTTGCGTAGACAGGAATCTGAAAAATAGTAATAAACAGAAATAAATACGAATAAATGGAAGTTCAAGGAAGAATTAAAATGGTAGGTGATACTCAAACTTTTGGAAGCAATGGTTTTAGAAAAAGAGAGGTAGTAGTAACCACAGAAGAGCAATACCCACAACATATTATGGTGGAGTTTGTTCAAGACAAATGTGATTTGCTAAATAGCTATAAAGAAGGACAGCAGGTAAAAATTAGTATTAATTTACGTGGAAGAGAGTGGGTAAACCCGCAAGGAGAAACTAAATATTTTAACTCTATTCAAGGTTGGAGAATTGAAGCGTTACAAGCCGATGCTTCAGGAGGAAATATTCCGCCGGTTCCACCAGCAGATGCTTTTGAACCAGCAGGCGATTTAAACGAAGAAGATCACGACGATTTACCGTTTTAAATACTAAAACAGTGATTCCCGCGTAAGCGGAAATCTCAAGATAATAATTTTTAAAACCTCAATATTTATTAAAATGTTGAGGTTTTTTATTTTTATTGCATTATAAATGCCAATGTACGTATTAACTAAAGACATATGGTTTCCGGATGTAACAGAGGCTTCTGTAGAAGGTTTGTTAGCTATTGGAGGGGATTTATCGGTAGCGCGTTTAGTGCACGCCTACAAGCAGGGTATTTTTCCTTGGTATAGCAAAGGTGAACCCATATTATGGTGGTCTCCAGATTCGCGTTTTGTGCTATTTCCAGAAAAGCTAAAAATTTCAAAAAGTATGAAACAGGTGTTGAAAAAATGTGATTATACCGTAACGATTAATAAGGATTTTAGAAGCGTGATTACAGAATGTTCTAAAACTAAAAGAGAAGGTCAGTTTGATACCTGGATAACTAACGATATGTTAGAAGCCTATGTAAATCTTCATAATTTAGGATATGCAAAATCTGTAGAAGTTTGGAGAGATAACAAATTAGTTGCAGGTCTTTATGGCGTAGATTTGAATAATGGCGTGTTTTGTGGCGAAAGTATGTTTACCAAAGAAAGTAACGCCAGCAAAGTGGCATTCATTACATTTATACAAAACACCAATTATAAACTAATAGATTGCCAGGTTTACACCAATCATTTAGAAAGTTTGGGAGCAGAAGACATACCTCGAGAGGTATTTTTAGAGTTTTTAAAAACTTAAACTTCGCTGTATCTAAAACAGTTAACTTCATGATCTTTCACCATACCCGTGGCTTGCATATGGGCATAAATAACGGTAGAACCCACGAATTTAAATCCGCGTTTTTTTAAATCTTTACTCAACGCGTCACTAATTGGCGAGGTGGCGGGTAAATCTTTTATGGTTTTGTGTTTGTTTTTTATAGGTTTTCCGTTTACAAATCCCCAAATGTACTTGCCAAAGCTTCCAAATTCTTCTTGAATCTTTATAAAAGCCTCAGCATTAGTTATGGTTGCATGAATTTTCAGTTTATTTCTTATTATTCCAGCATCTTGCAGCAGGGTGTCAATTTTATTTTGATTGTATGTCGCTATTTTATGGTAATCAAAATTATCAAAAGCAGCTCGAAAATTTTCTCTTTTGCGTAAAACGGTTATCCAACTTAACCCAGCTTGAAAGGTTTCTAAGATTAAAAATTCAAAAATAGTAGCATCATCATAAACAGGAACGCCCCATTCTTGGTCGTGATAAGCTTCATACAAATCATCTCCTACACACCAAGCGCATCTTTGTTTTGTCATAATTAAATCATTAAAAATCAAGTGCAACGAATATAATCTTTTAAAATAAACTGGTCAATAAATTAGTTGCCCTTGTCTGTGGTTTGTGAGTAAATAAGTGTATCATGACAAATATCATCTAATTTAAAATATGCACACTCTAAATTTGCCTCATTGAAATTGGAGTTATTAAAACAAAAGTAATATGAATTCGATAATTAGTAATAGTTTAAAAGGAAGCATATCGTATCAGGAATATAGAGATTTGGTTAAAACTTTAGCTGAAGAAAACGCAACCACTGGAAATGATAAATCGGAAACTTTTGTGAGATTTACGAAATTAAACGAGACGCGTATGAAGCGTTGGGACAAAACTTTAAAAGTTTCGGCAGCAGCGCAAAAAAAGATTGTGGAATTTGAACATCCAGTTACCTGGTTAGTTATCGTTGAAAGTTGGTGTGGTGATGCGGCACATATGGTTCCTGTTTTGAATAAAATAGCAGAATTAAATAAGCATATAAATTTAAGAATTGTTTTGCGCGATGAAAACCTCGAGTTAATGGATATGTTTTTAACTTTTGGTAGTCGTTCTGTGCCTAAATTAATAATGATTGATGACCAAACGGGTGAAGTGCTTAATACTTATGGACCACGTCCAAGCGAAGCTACAAGTTATGTAAACCGTTTTAAGGCTATGTATGGAACGCTAACTCCAGAATTTAAAGAAGATTTACAGCATTGGTATAATAATGATAAAGGCCAGAATATTATTAAAGATGTTATTGAGATGCTTTGTAAATTCGAACCTAGTGTTTGCCAATAAAATTAAACGTAATAGATCCTAATTGAGAGTCTTTGGTGGCATCTGCGCTAAACCGTGATTCTTTAGCATATTTCAGAGCCGTTTCTATTAAACAGGCATTCGAAGAGGTTGAAGAGTTATTCAAATAGGTATTTATAACATCACCCTTACTATTAACGGTAATATTAATGACAATTTTCCCGTCAACTTCGCATAAATAAACGGGTATAGGAATAAAAACTTTTGTGCGCTTTACCAGCGAAAAACTAATGGTGCTTTTTGTGTTTACACCGGCATTTTGCTGATTTTTCAATAATTCATTTACTTTACTAAAAGACGATAACTGCTCTTTGTTTACTGCCGGTTTTAAAGGTTTGTTTTCACCAATGCTATTAGAACTTTCGTCGGTGCCATCATTTTCTTCACTAGTTGCAGGCACATAATCTTCTGGCGGCTCAATTTTTTGATACGCCTGCGCATATTGATTATTTTTTTCAGTTTCGTTAAATGCACTGTTTGTTTCGGCTTTACTGGCATTAAATTTCTCTAAGGCTTCAAGTATTTTAGCTTCTTCTGGAGAAATATCTTTCTCAGGAATTATTTCGTAATAGCTTTCCGCAGCTAAATCCTCGCCTGTTTTTAAAGTTAAATTAAAAACAACCAATAGCACCGTTCCTGAAAGTAGGAGCGTGATTAGTAGTGCTTTATGTTGGTCTGATAAATGCAAATAGGGTCTTTAAAAATCTAAATAATACTATATATACGACAATTTAAGCTAAAAAGATTAGAAAATCATAAATTCTAAAAAAATTGATACGCTCGAAATGCCTTCTAAATTATGGTTCCCGAAACGTTTTCTCGAAAAATCTAGCCCAAATAATATGGCATTGTTTATGTCCACGGATTCGATACCCAATCCTATTTTGTACATATTTCCTTTTTCAAATTGTTTTCCCATGCCTAAAAGGGTTCCGTAGCCACCACGTACAAATAAACTGGTATCATCAACAAGTATATTATGCTGTAGGTTTAAATAGGTTGGAAAAAAATGAAGTCCTTGTTTAGAGTGCCAATTGTATTCAAAGTTTAATCCTAACATTGTACGTTGGTCAAACTTATAACCAATAGTATTGTTTAAAAACAGGGCACTTGGTTCAATAAGTGTGCTAGAGTCGTCTTCATCAAAAGCAACATAATCTTCATTTATAGATAGTGTAGTTGCTAATGATATTTTGTAAAAAATACCATTTGTTTTTTCTTTTTCAATTTGTGAATTAGAAGATAATGAAACAAAAAAAATAATGCAGAATATTACATAAAATGGCTTCATATAATTAAGTTTTTGAAAACCATAGTATCAATAATTATTCCGAAGGAAGATTTTTTATAAAAGTTTCTATTGAAAGCGCATGTGCAACATCAAAATCGCCAATCTTGGTTCGTCGTAGTGCAGAAAGATGTGCGCCAGATTGTAAGGCTTTACCAAAATCGTTTGCTAACGAGCGTATGTAAGTGCCTTTGCTGCAAACCACACGAAAATCTACAGGTATAGCACCTGTTTTGTTCACATTTGAAGTGTCAATATTTGTAATTTCAAACTCTGAAATGTTTACACTACGCGGTTTAATCTCAACATCCTCACCAGCTCTAGCAAATTCATAAAGACGTTTTCCATCTTTTTTAATAGCTGAAAACACAGGTGGATATTGTTGAATATCGCCAATAAATTGTTTGGTGGTTTCTTTAATTAAACTTTCAGTAATATGGCTTGTTGGGAATGTTTCGTTGATTTCTGTTTCCAAATCAAAAGAAGGCGTGGTGCTACCAATTACAATCGTACCGGTATATTCTTTAATTTGTGCTTGAAAGGTGTCTATTTGTTTCGTCATTTTTCCAGTACAAAGCACCAATAAGCCCGTTGCTAAGGGGTCTAAAGTACCTGCGTGACCCACTTTTATTTTTTTTATATTGAAGGCTTGCCGAATTTCCCATCGCAGTTTGTTAACTACTTGAAAGGAAGTCCAATGCAGTGGTTTGTCAATTAATAATGCTTGACCCGCTTGATAGTCTTCAACAGTCATTAAATAATAGTTAGTTTTTGAACAAAGAAGTGAATTAACAGCACAATTACGCCTGCAACAATTCTATAATAACCAAAAATTTTAAAACCGTGATTACTTAAGTAAGTGATGAAAGATTTTATGGCAATTAAAGCAACTATAAAACCAACTACGTTTCCAATAATTAAAAGGTTGATATGCTCTTGGGTTAATTCAAAACCTGCTTTATAATAATCGTAACTTTTTTTAACGGTGGCACCCAACATGGTTGGTACCGCTAAGAAAAACGAAAATTCTGCAGCTACGGTACGAGATAATTTTTGTGTCATACCACCAACAATACTCGCGCCACTTCTAGAAACTCCAGGAATCATAGCAAGACATTGAAAAAAGCCAATTTTTAAGGCCGTTAAATAGGATATTTCGGTGCCTTCTTCGTCGCCAAACCAGTCATCCACCTTTAACAGTAACACACCGCCAATAATTAAAGACACAGCTACGGTTATGGGGTTTTCTAACAAACCGTCGATGGCATCGCTAAATAATAAACCTAGAACAACCGCAGGAATAAAAGCAACCAAGAGTTTAAAATAAAAATCTAAACTTTGAAAAAAGCGTTTAAAATAGAGAACAATTACAGATATTATGGTTCCTAATTGAATAACAATGGTAAAAAGTTTGGTGAAATCTTCGTGCGCAATTCCGAAAAATGACGATGCAACAATCATATGTCCGGTTGACGACACAGGTAAAAACTCGGTGATGCCCTCAATGATTGCTAAAATAATAGCTTCTATATAATTCATGCGGCAAATGTATTAAAAACGATATTTTAATTTGCAAAACGCGCATTTATTTTGCTCTAAATGTGGAGTCTCTAATTATAAGGGAGCTTTTTAGTTCTATGGTTTTATGCATTACAATGTCTGTGTTGCTTTCTATTTCTTCTATTAAGTACTTCACAGCGGTTTTGCCAAGTGTTTCTCCAGGTTGGTCTACGGTTGTTAGTGTTGGTTCAATAATTGTTGAATTTATATTGTTGCTAAATCCAACCACAGCAATTTCTTCGGGAATTTTAATATTGAATTTTTTTAATGTTTGAATCACGCCAATTGCGGCACCGTCTGTAATGGCAAAAATAGCATCGGGTCTTTGTTTCAGGCTTAATAATATATTGGTCATTCTTTTTCCTTGTTGTTGCGAGATGTCGTCAACACTAATAATAATTTTTTCATCTATTTCTAAATTGTTGTCTTTTAATGCTTTTAAATATCCGGTATATCGTTTTTCAGAATTATAAGAGAACTCTCGTTCTTTAATAATGGCAATTCTTTTTTTACCAATATTTATCAGGTGTTCTACAACATTATATGCGGCTTCTTCATCATTGGTAATTATGCGCGTGCAGGGAATTTTATTGGAAACTTTATCGAAAAGAATTACAGGTAGTTTACTAAAAACGGGTAAAATGCTATCAACATTTTTAGTTTTTTTAGTAAGCGATGCTAAAATGCCGTCTACCCCAAACTGGGTTAGGGTATTTAACATTTCGGTTTGTTGCAAAACATCGTTATTAGATTCCGAAATAATAACTCTATAGCCTTTCATGGAGGCTTCTTCCAGAATGCCTTTTAAAATCGTGCTATGAAAATAGTGGGTAATACTGGGTACAAGAACGCCCAATATATTCGACTTGCTTTTTCTAAACCCTTTTGCAAAAATATTAGGAACATAGTTCATAGACTGCGCTAATTTCTTGACGCTCTCTTTGGTTTCGTCGCTAATATCCGGATGATCATTTAGAGCTCTGGAAACTGTTGATACAGATAGGTTTAGAATTTTAGAAAGCTTCTTTAAAGTTGTCACACCTTTTTTCATGGCTTCTTAAGTTTTTTTGTTAAAAAAAATGATACCGCAAACGTTTTCGCAAACGTTTGCATGCAAATATGGCAAATTTATGTCATATAAATTGCGTATATTACAATAAATTCGTCAAATAATTAACTAATACTAAATATAATGAAACAAACAATTTTAACATTTTTATGCTTGTTTGGCATTTCTGCAATGTTTTCGCAAACGGAAATATCAGGAACTGTTAAAGACAATGCAGGTGTCCCAATTACAGGAGCAAACATCCTATTAATAGGAAGTACTTCTGGAGCTACATCAGATTTTGATGGAAATTTTAGTTTTACAGCAAATCTTACAGGTGCGCAAAAATTAAAAATATCCTATTTAGGATATGAAACTAAAGAGCAAGCGGTTAATATAACCGGATCTGCCATTAAGGTGCAGATTGTTTTACAAGAAGGAGGAAATACTTTAGATGAAGTGGTACTTACAGCATCTTCTACTTTTAGATCTCAAAAAGAATCACCAAATTCTATTACTTCTATGAAGGCGACGCAATTAACACGTTTAAATGCGAATAGTCAGGCGGATATTGTTGCTTCCATCCCAGGTATTGTTGCCGATGGTGGTGGTGGTGAAGCCGCAACTAACATCTTTGTTAGGGGATTACCATCTGGTGGTCAAAACGACTTTTCTCCTATTCAGTATGATGGTTTAACTCTAGCCGGATATGGATTAAGTTCTACGGCTGGTGATGTTTATGCAAAAGTTGACCTAGGAGTAAAAGGTATGGAGTTTGTACGTGGTGGTTCATCCATCTTGTATGGTGCAGGTTCTACCGCTGGTGTAATGAACTACATTTCTAAAACTGGTGATACCAATGATGAAAACATTATAAATTTTGAATTCGCTGATAAAGGAAGAGTGAAAACAGAGTTTTATACTGGTGGTAAAGTTGGAAGCGACGATTCCAATACCTATTATGCTTTAACTGGATGGGTTCGTAAAGATGATGGACCGTTAGATTTTGGATTGCCTTCAAAAGGATATCAATTTAGAGGAAACTTGAAAAAGAAATTTGATAAGGGATCAGTAACAGTGTATACTCAATTTATTGATGACAAAGCACAGTTTTTATTAGGCCTTCCATTAGATGGTGATTCAAGAGAACGTATTACGGGTAATGATGGCAAAACAGTTTATCAATTAAACTCTTCACATGTTAGAAATATTAGTTTTTTAACGCCTGCAGGAGAATACAGAAGTCCTATTGGAGACGGTGTCCATACAAAAGGTTTTTATGTGATGGGCGATTTTAACTATGATTTGGGAAATGATTGGAAAATTAATTCAAAAGTTAAGGTTTCTGAGTATGTGAACGATTTTGGATTGTATGTAGCAGCTAATGGAACAGTAAATGCGCCAGCTACTTTAAGTGATTATTTAGCTAAGTATGGTTATGCAGGTGCTACTAATATAAATGCTACTTATATGGGGGGTACGGCTCTTGGAGCAAATGATAGAATAATCGATAATTTAAATGTAGATAGAAACAGACCTATTTCAGATTTAACAGGTGAATTTAGTATAACTAAAAAGTTGTCGGGTGACATAGTTGAACATAACGTTACATTTGGAACTTATATGACATCTTCTCAAGGAGAAGATAATAATTATCAATTTAGAACATTATCAGCATTTAACGATGCGCCACAATTAGTAAATCTTTCGTTTACAGACGCTGGTGGAAATCCAGTTATTTTTTCTCAAAATGGGTTAAGTGCAAGAATAGGGCAAACAGCCAATACTTTCTTAACACAAGATAGAACTGCTTTTTATTTAACAGATGAGATGATTCTAGATAAATGGCGTATAGATGTTGGTTTCCGTATTGAAAATCAAAAGGCTAGTAGAGAAAATGGAGGTATTGCATCTAAAGAAGTATATACTGATGCTGGTTTAACTCCTGCATTAAAGAATGTAAGATATGCAACAGGAGGTTTTACTAGAGCCGAAGTTAGTACTACAGGTTTTGCAGCTTCCTTAGCGGCACTGTATAAAATTAATGATAAATTGAATGCTTACGCTAACATGTCTAAAGGTTATTTCTTCCCATTAGCCAGAAGTATAAATGTTGTAAGTAATGGGGTTATTGCAGGAGATTACAAGCCTGAAAATATTTATCAAGTTGAAACAGGTTTAAAATACGCAAATAGCAAATTCTCAGGAACATTTGCGGCTTACTATACAACTCTGGTTGATAGAGTTGCTATTCAAAGGTTAAACTACGGCGGATCTATAGGTACTGTTGATGGTATTAAAACAGTTCAAGATACAGAAACTCTTGGTGCAGAGGTATCATGGGATTGGAAATTTGCAGAAAATTTCTCTTTCAACGGAAATTTCACATATCAAGGTCACGAGCTTAAATCTGATGAAAGAACGGTATTGCAATCAGGAACTGTCGATGGCAATGTATTAGTAGAAGGGACTGTTACAAATGGGGCTAACGTTGGAAAACAATTAAGAAGACAGCCTACAACTTTGTCTACATTACGTTTAGATTATGATAATAAAAAGGTTGATGCTTTTGCATCGGCTAACATTAGAGGTAGTCAATTTAATGATGACGCGAATTTAGTTGAACTTGATGGCTTTACAGTTTTAAGAATTGGAGCAGGGTATACCATTGGTTTTGAAGATGATAAAAATTTAAGACTTGGTTTCTCAGTATTTAATTTAGGGGATAGCCAAGGTTTATCAGAAGGTGACCCTAGAGCTTTCACGCAATCAACTACAGAACAATATTTTGTAGGGCGTCCAATTTTACCAAGACGTGTATTTTTTAATGCCACCTTTAAATTCTAAGGTTCAAAAAAAGTAAGTTTAGTTTGATTGAGTATTTTACCCATCACTATTACTAGATACTGGTGATGGGTTTTTTATCAAATTAAATTCCAAATTATAATCAAGAAATTGGTTAATAGCAACTCATCACTTATGGCTAAGTGTAGGTGGTGAGTTTATTTTAAAATTCAAAGCAATCCATAAAAATTACAGCATGAAATTAACAATAGCACTTTGTCACTTTAGAGTAGGAGAAACCGATGGTGTTTCTTTAGAAATGGATAAATGGAAACTGGTACTTGAAAACCTCGGTCATAACGTAATTTATATTGCTGGTTCTATGGGCGTTTTAAAAGATGTTGAAATTATTAAAGAGTTACATTATAACGATGCCACCAACAATAAAGTGGTAGAAAATGCCTATGTTAAATTTCATTCTTATAAAAACGAAGATGAGTTTAAGCAGGAAATAGAAAGAGAAGCAAAATCAATTGAGACAAAACTTATAGAAATCATTAAAAAGAAAAATATTAACCTTTTAATGGTTAATAATATGTTTTCATTAGGCTGGAACTTATCTGCTGGTTTAGGTTTTTCAAATGCCATAAAAAATTCTGATGTGAAATGTTTATGTCATCATCACGATTTTCATTGGGAAAGAGAAAAATACAGCCACCCAACCTGTTCTTTTGTTCAAGATTATTTGAATACAATATTTCCTCCGGTTCATCCAAGAATTAAGCATGTGGTAATAAATAACATTGCTAAAAACGAATTATTTAAAAGAAGAGGCATTGAAAGTACCGTTGTTCCTAACGTTTTTGAGTTCGATAACAACTGGGTTGTAGATGCCTATAATGAAGATTTCAGAACCACATTTGGTATTAAAAAGAACGATATAATTATTTTACAGGCAACCAGAATTGTAGCCAGAAAAGGGATAGAATTAGCGCTGGATTTTGTGGCGGAATTAAATGCCAATAAGCAAAAATTAGTCGGAAAGAAATTATACAACGACGAAGTTTTTCAAGCCGATAGCAGCATTGTTTTTTTAATGGTTGGATTAAATGAAGACGACCCGTATTTTGAAAAAATAATGAATTATGCCCTTTCAAAACACATTAATATTAAATGGGTTAATGAATACGTCGATCACGAAAGACATCAAACCAATAGCAAGAAAATATACTCCTTATGGGATTGTTACGCTAATTGCGACATCGTTACGTACACCAGTCTTTTAGAAGGTTGGGGCAATCAATTTATTGAAGCATTAGTTGCTAAAAAAATTGTTATCAGCTATCAATACCCTGTTTTTGTGCAAGATATTTTGCATCTTAAATTTAACACCGTCGATTTAGGCGATACGCATACGGTAAAAGAAGATGGATTAGCAGCTGTTGCTCCAGAAATTATTGCCAATGCATCAAATAAAGCCATTGATTTAATTTCAAATAAATCCAAATATTCAGAAGCGGTTAACGAAAATTACAAGATTGGAAAACAAAACCTGTCATTAGATGCCCTTGAAGATTTATTAAAATCCATATTGAAAAAATGAAAAATAAAGCCATAGCAATATTAGATGCCAACTGGAGAAACGGCTACTCTGTACCAAGTAAAAATTTATATCCATACCAATGGTTATGGGATTCTGGTTTTATTGCCATTGGGTTTGCGCATTACGACATGGATAAAGCCGAAAAGGAAATAGAAACTCTTTTAGATGCACAATGGGAAAACGGATTTATCCCTCACATTGTATTTCATCAATTAAGTGATAGTTATTTTCCTGGGCCAAATTTTCATAGAGCAGATTTGCATCCGTTATCAAATAAAAAATATCCTTCAACTGGAATGACGCAGCCTCCTGTAACTGGTTTTACAATTGAAAAAATTTATCAGATTTCAAAAGACAAAAAAGCGTCTTTAAATTTCATTAAACGCACGATTGATAAAGTTTTCAAAAACCACGAATATTTCTATAATAACAGAGATCCTAGAAATGAAGGACTGGTTTATATTTATCATAATTGGGAATCGGGCACCGATAATTCGCCTTTATGGGATAGTATTTTTGAAACTATGAATCCGCCGGTTTACACTTTTGAACGAAGAGATACATCGCATGTAAACCCAGAAGAACGCCCAACACAAAGGGAATACGACCATTATTTACACATTATTGATATTGCGAAGAGTCATAATTACGATGATGCTAAAATAGCAGAGCATTCGCCATTTTTGGTTCAAGACCCGTTATTTAATGCCATGTTGATTAAATCAAACCATGCACTAATTAATATGTATGAATTAATTGGAGGTAATGAATCTAAAATCGAGCAATTAAAAAGTTGGAATGCGAAAAGCATCGCATCGTTTAATTCTAAATTGTATAACAAGGAGTTAAAGGCCTATGTGCATTACGATTTAAGAAACGAAAGACCAATTAAATTGGTTAGTTCATCATCATTTTCGCCGTTGTATGCCGGAATACCTACCAAAGAACAAGCGGCGGAATTAATAGAAACTATGCAGTCTAAATTTGGAGGCGATTCCATGTATTTGTTGGCATCATTCGACCCAACAAGTGAAAAATTCAATCCTAAAAAATATTGGAGAGGTCCTGTTTGGATAAATTTAAACTGGATACTTTATTATGGGTTACAGGATTATGGTTATAAAGATTTAGCACAACAGATAAAATTTGATAGCATTGAAATATTAGATAAAGTAGGGTTTTACGAATATTTCGACGCAAGAAAATCAGAATATAAAGCAGACAGTAAAGGCTATGGCGGTTCCGATTTTTCATGGAGCGCTGCATTGTACCTCGATTTAATAAATAATTAATAATCTTTTAAAAACACAATATGAACTGGTTAGATTTTACAATTGTTATAGCATACTTAGTCGGCTTTTTGGGCTTAGGCTATTTTTTTAAAGAAAATAAAAATGCGAAAGATTATTTTTTAGGCGGACAAAGCATGGGATGGTTTCCATTGAGTTTATCTACAATGGCAACACAATTATCGGCGATAAGTTTTATTTCTGCTCCGGCATTTGTGGGGCTCGCTCAAAATGGTGGGATGAAATGGTTAACCTTCGAGTTAGCGGTTCCTTTGGCGATGATAGGGATTATGGTTTTAATAATTCCACCACTTTATAGAGCAAATATTGTGAGTGTTTATGAGTTTGCCGAAAGACGATTTTCAGTATCAACAAGAATCATTTTAAGTATTGTCTTTCAAATAGCGAGGTCTTTATCTACTGGGGTTGCTGTTTTTGCCATTGCCATGATTTTACAGGCAGTTTTAAATATTAGTTTCCATTATACCATTGCATTAATCATTGTGATAACCATTGCCTATTCTTATATGGGTGGTATGAAAGCGGTTGTTTGGGGTGATGCCATACAAATGATAATATTGTTTTTAGGACTTTTAATCTGTCTTGTTTATGGGTGGCAAACCTTAGGGAGTCATCCGGAATTTACAGGTTTTGATGCTGGTAGATTGCAAATAATAGATTTCTCAAACTTAGGAGTGTCAGGTGATGAATACGGGTTTTGGCCAATGGTTTTAGGTGGGTTGTTTTTATACCTTTCGTATTACGGAACAGACCAAACACAGGCGCAGAGATTGTTATCTGCAAGAAATGAAAGCACCATTAAAAAATTGTTAATGGCTAATGGCTTGTTGCGCTTTCCGGTGGTATTTGTTTATTGTATTATGGGGCTTATTATTGGTGGACTGGTTACTGTTGTTCCTGAGTTCTCTACAGAAATAGCCGCCATGACACAAACACATTACCCAGAATTTTATGCAACCAGTGGTGTGAAGCCAGATTTAATGATTCCAGTTTTCATCATCAAATATTTACCTCATGGATTAATTGGGATTTTAATTGTAGGTATTTTATCGGCTGCCATGTCGTCTTTAAGTTCTACCATCAATTCCTTAGGAGCTGTTACGGTTGAAGATATTTTTAATAGAGGCACTAAAAAATTAGACGACCAAACCTATATGAAATACTCTAAAATGTCCATTATTTTTTGGGGCATCGTTTGTATTGGCGCAGCCTATTTATTTGGCAATAGCGAAGGAACTGTAATAGAATTAATTAATATCATCTCATCACAATTTAACGGACCTATTTTAGCAACGTTTGTAATCGCCATTTTCATTAAACGTGTAAACCATATTGGAATGAATGCCGGCCTTATTGGTGGGGTTATTATAAATATTTTAATTAAAATAAATTTTGATAACATTTTTTGGATTTGGTTTAATTTAACTGGATTTATTTTAACACTAATTATTGCATTAGTAGTGAGTGAATTATACAAGGTTAAGATTAAGGATGATCTTAATGTAAAATTCACTGTTCATAGAAAGGATATTTTATCAAAAGAAGTATTCATTCTAGCAGGGTTTTTCGTTGCTATTGTGCTGTTCAGTATAGCGCTGCCAAGTATGTTGTCGTAAAGGTGAATAATTTAAGTAAGAGTCATTATTAATTTTGAAACACATTATCATGAAAAAATTAGATAAAAACAAAACAATAAACACATTAAAAGATCTTTATGGAGAGCATGCAACTGCTATGTATACAGGCATTGAAAATCTAATTGAAAAGTATCAATCAAAAATTAAAAATGAAGCTCAGCCTTTAAATGAAAAAGATGCCATTTTAATTACTTATGGCGATAATGTACAGCAAGAAGGTATGCCACATTTAAAAACCTTAAAGAAGTTCGTAGACACCTATTGTTTACCAGAAATCAACTCAACACATATTTTACCTTGCTTTCCTTATACGTCCGATGATGGTTTTTCAGTAACGGATTATTATGAAATAGACCCAGATTTAGGAACGTGGAAAGAAATTGAAGCCTTAGCCGAAACCAGTAGTTTAATGTTTGATGCGGTGGTTAATCACATGTCTAAATCATCACAGTGGTTTCAATCGTATTTAGCACAAGAGGAAGATTATAAAGATTATTTTATTGCAGTAAATCCTGAAATAGATTTATCAAAAGTTGTTCGGCCTCGCGCATTACCACTTTTAACACCTTTCAAACTTAAAAATGGAGAAGTAAAGCATATTTGGACAACCTTTAGCGAAGACCAAGTGGATTTGAATTTTCAATCGCCAAAAGTATTTTTAGCAATTCTCGATGTATTGCTTCATTATACCGCAAAAGGCGCTAAGTTTATTCGATTAGATGCCATCGCGTTTTTATGGAAAGAAATCGGTACCAATTGTATTCACTTAGAACAGACGCACACAATTATTAAATTGTATAAAGAAGTGATTCAAACACTTACTTCAAACTTATATTTAATTACAGAAACCAACGTGCCTCATAAAGAAAACATCTCCTATTTTGGAAATGGCGAAGATGAAGCCGACTTGGTTTATAATTTTACACTTGCGCCATTATTGGTTTATTCGGTAATGAAAGAAGATGTAACCGTATTAACCAATTGGGCATCGTCGTTGCAAATGCCAAGTAATAAGGTGTGCTTTTTTAATTTTACTGCAAGTCACGATGGTTTAGGAATGCGCCCATTACAAGGTATTATCCCCGATAGCGAAATTTTAGATTTAGCTAAACGTGCAGAAAAACACGGCGGACAAGTTGGTTATAAAAACAACGAAGATGGGTCGCAATCGCCTTATGAATTAAATTGTAATTATTTAGATTTATTGAGCGATTCCAATGAAAGCGACGACAATAGAGTCGCCAAAATGATGCTAACACAATCTTTAATGCTGGCATTTCCTGGTGTTCCCGGAATCTATTTTCATTCCTTAGTGGGTTCTAGAAATTATTATAAAGGTGTTGAAGAATCGGGTATTAAACGAAGAATTAACAGAGAAAAACTTAATTTTAATAGTTTAGAAAAAGAGCTCAAGGAAAAAGATTCTTTAAGAAACCGTATTTATAATTCGTATAAGAAAATTTTAAGCATTCGTTGCAATCAAAAGGCGTTTAACCCGTATGGAGAAGCTACCTATGCAAAACTAGCCAATGATAAAGTGTTTGTAATAAAACGGGTGTATGATAATGATACTATTTACGCCATTTATAACTTTAGCACCGCTTCCCAAAACATAAATTCGCTTGCAAACAATGTGGTCGATTTGTTCGCTAATAAAGAAGTTAAAGCAGATACTTGGAAGCTTCAACCTTTAAGTTTTTACTGGTTTAAAGTTAAATAATAGAAAAAAATGAAAATTGTTATAGCACCAGATAAATTTAAAAACTCTTTAACAGGATTAGAATTTTGTAATGCTGTTGAAGCAGGTCTTAAAACAATGCATCCAGATATTCAAGTTGTGAAGTTGCCCTTGGCAGATGGTGGCGATGGTACTATTGAAGTTGTTAATTTCTATCTGAAGGGAAAGGTCGTAAATGTGACTGTTAATAACCCCTTTTTTCAACCTGTAACAGCTTCTTATTTATATTCTGAAACGTCAAAAACAGCCTTTATTGAAATGGCTGAAGCCTCGGGTGTAAAATTGCTAAATCCAGAACAATTTGATTGTAAAAATGCCACAACTTTAGGTACTGGTGAAATGATAGTGGATGCCATTAATAAAGGTGCTACAAAAATTATTTTGGGCATTGGCGGTAGCGCTACAAACGATTGTGGAATTGGAATGGCAACGGCTTTAGGGTATCGGTTTTTAGACGAAAATGAACATGATGTCAAACCTATCGGTGCCAATTTATCAAAAATTGTGACGATAGATGTTACACAGGTTCATCCGAAACTAAACGATGTATCATTCGAAATTGCTTGCGATGTTACTAATCCGTTATACGGTAAAGATGGTGCAGCCTATGTTTATGGACCACAAAAGGGAGCAACTGAGGCAGATGTAAAACTTCTAGATCAAGGCCTTCAAGATTTTTCAAATATCATTGCATCTGTTTTTAATATCGATCCACAAACCGTTCAAGGTGCTGGTGCCGCCGGCGGTATGGGCATTGCTTCGAAAGTGTTTTTAAATGGGAAATTAGAGCCAGGGATTCAATTGGTTAAAAATTTAGCTCAGTTTGATTCTAAACTGGATAAGGCAGATTGGATTATTACAGGCGAAGGTAAATTAGATGTTCAAACTTTTTCTGGCAAAACAATTAAAGGGGTAATGACTTCCGCGAAAGCGAAACAGATAAAAGTCGCTGCATTTTGCGGTATGATAGATTTGGAAGACAGCGACATTGCCAGCTTTGGAATTGAGTATGCCGATGCGGTTATAAATTATTCAAAAGACTTGAATGATGCGATGAAAAACAGCTATAACTATGTAAAACTAATGGCTGAAAAATTTGCTAAAACTATAGTTTAAGACTATTTATTGTCTGGATTTAATAAAATAGCATAAATCTGAATGCCAAACCCAATTAGCACGAGTGTTGGCGCTAGCCTAATACGTCTCCAGCTAAAAATTTCGGGGTTAAAAACATTAGGGTCGTCGCTACCACCACCAGACATTAAAATAAAGCCTAAGGCAATACAGGCTAAACCTATAAACATAAATTTATAGTTTTTCTTCCCGAAGATAAATACTGGTTTTGAGGCCTCTTTTTGTTTTTTTTCTCCCATAATGACTCCCGTAGAATAATTTATTGCAAAGTAAATGAATTATTTAAAACTAACCTGTTAATAGAAATCTAATTTATGCTTCCATCAACTAACAACTAACAACTAACAACTACCAACTAATAATAAAGCTGATCTGTTTTTAAATTCAAGAAGCGTTGTGTGGCAATATGCGTGCTTATCCAGGTTATAATAATGCCTAACGCAAATACAAATGCAAAAAGGAGCACAATTAAAGCAGGGCTATCTACTAAGCCTAATTCCGGAAATGTTTTATTGATATAATACAAAACAATAGCCATTCCAATTAAGGCTATTATGGCGCCAATAATGCCCAAGCGCACACTTTTCCAAACAAAAGGTCTGCGGATAAATTGTTTGGTGGCGCCAACCATTTGCATGGTTTTTATAGTAAATCGTTTTGAATAAACAGATAGTCTGATAGAACTGTTAATTAATAAAACAGCTATGATGGTAAAAATACCACTGATTACCAGTACCCAGAAACTTATTTTTTGAACGTTTTCGTTCATTAAGTTTACCAAATCATTGTCGTAAGTTACTTCATCAACAAAGTTCTTGGAAGTGGCTTCTTCCGAAATTTTCTCTAAATGTTCAGAAGTTACAAAATCGGCTTTTAAGTGCACATCGATGGAGTTTTGTAAAGGATTGTAACCCACAAAATCCATAAAATCTTCTCCGTTTTCAGCTTTTAAAAATTCGGCAGCTTGTTCTTTTGTAACGTATTCGGTAGATTTTACATAATCTGCCATTGCTAAGCTTTTTTCGAGTTGCTTAATTTCAACTTCTTTAGCGGTTTCTTTCAAATATATCGTTACAACAACTTGTTCTTTAAAATGGTCGGACACTTTTTTGGCATTTAAAACTAACATACCTAACAATCCTAATAAAAATAAAACCAAGGCAATACTTAGTACTACCGAAAAGTACGAGGAAATTAGTCGGCGTTTTTGGTCTCTTTCAAAAGCTGAACTCATAAAAATAGTGGATTAATGCTGCAAAAATAGTAAAGTATAAGCAATCTCAATTTATTAAACTTAAATATATCAAAAATGTTGTGGGAATACCTAAAAATCTGATGGCTTATTGTGCAAGTGCTTTTGGTTTTTTGCTAATTAGGTAAACCCCAATAATAACCATAAAACAGCTCATAATTTTTATAATATTAATATCGCCGCTATACGTTTTATTGTCAAATAACAACGTCAGAATAATAACAATGATGAAGCTTATAGCGGGCTGTGTATAGGTGTAACTACCAGCAACCGATGGCGAAACTTGTTTAAGCGCATAAATATTAAATAGAAATGTGAAAAATGTGGTAAATACAATTATAAATCCAATAACAAGATACGTGTTTAAGTTAAAAGCTTGGTAGTTGGTTTCATAGATGACATCTTTTAACCCAAACGGAATTAAAAACAGTAACCCAAATAAAAACACCCAACTAATAATGGTTATAAAGTGATATTTGGTAATTAATGGTTTTACAATTACTTGGTAAAGCGAAAAGAAGCAAACATTAAGAAACACCAATAGGTTGCCAACAAAGGTGCTGCTGCCTTGCGTAACTTGTCCGTACCAGACTAAGCCTATAGCACCAATAGCACCAATACTAAGTCCTAATAATTTATAACTAGTGATTTTTTCTCGTAAAATAATGGCGCTAAAAACAAAAACAACAGCGGGTGCCGAAGTCATAATAATAGATGTATCTATTGGCGATGTTAAGCTTAACCCATGAAAAAAAGCAAGTTGATTGCAGGAAGCACCCAACAAACCACAAAGCATAAGCCTGAAAAAATCTTTTTTTTCGACTTTTTCTTTAATGAAAAATTTAACACACCAAAACATAATGCCAGCACCTAAAACCCTAAAAAACACAAGCGGTGTTGCATTAATTTTTTCGGGCATAATCCCTTTGGCTACAAAATGATTGATGCTATAAATTAAATTCGCACTAAATAAGGCAAGGTGCGCTTTGTAATTAGATTTAATCAAGAATCAGCGTGTGTTTTTATTTGCACGCCCAAAAATAGGTTAATAATTTATATTCGGTTTTAGAAATTCATTTTTTATGTATTAAGTGTCTATATTTCTATATAAACCTTAAATTTGCGCTTTTAAAAGCGGAAATACAACAGGATGAAATACGATTTCAATAAAATCGAGAAAAAGTGGCAAGACTACTGGGCAAAAAACCAAACGTTTAAAGCTGAAAACAAATCAGATAAACCTAAATTTTATGTGTTAGATATGTTCCCGTACCCAAGTGGTGCAGGCTTACATGTTGGGCATCCGTTGGGGTACATTGCCTCCGATATTTATGCACGATACAAACGTCACAAAGGGTTTAACGTATTGCATCCGCAAGGGTATGATAGTTTTGGCTTACCGGCCGAACAATATGCCATTCAAACGGGGCAACATCCTGCGGTTACAACCGAAGAAAACATCAAAACCTATCGACGCCAGTTAGATCAAATAGGATTTTCATTCGATTGGTCGCGCGAAGTGCGTACTTCAGATCCAAGTTATTACAAATGGACACAGTGGATATTTATTCAATTGTTCAATTCATGGTATAATAAAGACGCTGATAAAGCTGAAGATATTGCAACATTAGAAAAATTATTTGCTTCAGAAGGAAATTCAAAAGTAAATGCCGTTTGCGATGATACTATCGAACCATTTTCTGCGGAAGAATGGAACGCTTTTGATTCGAAAAAGCAACAACAAATATTACTTCAATACAGACTGACTTATTTAGCCGAAACCGAAGTAAACTGGTGTCCTGCATTAGGAACCGTATTAGCAAATGATGAAATTGTTAATGGAGTTTCAGAACGTGGCGGACATCCAGTAATTAGAAAAAAAATGACCCAATGGAGTATGCGTATTTCGGCTTATGCAGAACGTTTGCTTCAAGGTTTAGATACTATTGATTGGACCGATTCTTTAAAGGAAAGCCAACGTAACTGGATTGGAAAATCGGTGGGGGCGAGTGTTTCATTCCCCATCCTATCCTTCCCCAAAGGGGAAGAGAAAACGGGTTCGCCTAAGCGTGCGGGGTATTTGACTGGTGGGAATAATTCGCATTTGTTATTAGAACGTGCTAAAGAAATGCGCGCAAATCCAACGGAGGCAGAAACAGCATTATGGACTCAACTCAGAAATAAAAATCTTGAAGCTAAATTTAGACAACAGCATTTAATTGGTGATTATATAGTTGATTTTGTTTGTTTAGATAAAAAACTGATTGTTGAAGTAGATGGCAAAATCCATGAAAATCAATTGGAAGAAGATGCAAAGCGAACTGAAATTCTTGAAAATGATTATTACAAAGTCATTCGTTTTTCAAATGAAGAGGTTTTAGGTAATATAGATAGTGTTTTAAAAATCATTCAAGAAGCATTATCACAGAGAGAATCAGTAAAAAGTGATTCACATATGAGTGAGCAAATTCCCCCTTCGGGGGCTAGGGGGATTGAGGTATTTACAACCCGCCCCGATACCATTTTCGGAGTTAGTTTCATGACGCTTGCGCCAGAACACGAACTTGTGTCACAAATAACTACCGCAGAACAAAAAGCTGAGGTTGAAGCCTACGTTTTAGCAACCGCAAAACGTAGTGAGCGCGATAGAATGGCCGATGTTAAAACCATTTCTGGTGCGTTTACAGGCGCCTATGCAGAACATCCGTTTACTAAAAAACCGATTCCGATTTGGATTGGCGATTACGTGTTGGCAGGTTATGGAACCGGAGCCGTTATGTCGGTACCTTGCGGCGACCAACGCGATTACGATTTTGCAAAGCATTTCAACATCCCCATCCCAAATATTTTTGAAGGGGTTGATATTTCTGAAGAAGCCTATGCTTCAAAAGACAATGTGGTGATTGCTAATAGCGATTTTTTAAATGGTTTGTCATATAAAGAAGCGACCAAAAAAGTCATTCAAGAATTAGAGAAACTTGGTCAGGGCGAAGGAAAAACCAATTACCGTTTGCGCGATGCCGTATTTAGTCGTCAGCGTTATTGGGGGGAACCTTTTCCAGTGTATTATTTAAATGGTATGCCGCAAATGATTGATGCGAAACATTTACCAATACGTTTACCCGAAGTTGAAAAATATTTACCAACCGAAACCGGAGAGCCACCTTTAGGAAACGCCAAAGAATGGCATTGGTTGCAGTATGGTGATGATGCTAAGATAGTATCAAAAGAGGAGTTTGAAAATTCCTCCCCTTCGGGGAGGTTAGGTGGGGCCTTAGAGTTAAACACCATGCCAGGGTGGGCAGGAAGTTCCTGGTATTTTAATCGCTACATGGATGCGCATAATACCGAAGAGTTCGCGAGTAAAGAAGCGCTTAATTACTGGAAAGATGTCGATTTATACATTGGTGGAAGCGAGCACGCCACAGGGCATTTATTATATTCTCGTTTTTGGCAAAAATTCTTGTTTGATAAAGGCTTGGTGCCTGTTGATGAATATGCTAAAAAGCTGATAAACCAGGGGATGATTTTGGGGACTAGTGCTTTTGTTTATAGAGTTGAAGGAGAAAATAAATTTGTATCAAAAGGATTAACTAAAGGATTAAATGTCCAACCAATTCATGCAGATGTATCTTTTGTTAATGCTTCCGATGAATTAGATATTGAAGCCTTCAAAAACTGGAGAGAAGAATATAAGGACGCTGAATTTGTTTTGGAAGATGGTGTTTATAAAGTAGGTAGAGATGTCGAAAAAATGTCTAAATCCAAATACAACGTCGTTAATCCCGATCAAATTTGTGTGGATTATGGCGCCGATAGTCTACGTCTTTACGAAATGTTTTTAGGCCCGTTAGAGCAATACAAACCTTGGAATACTGCAGGTATTACAGGTGTACATAATTTTTTAAAGAAACTTTGGAAATTATACCATCAAGGAGAAAACGGAAGTTTTTACGTAACGAGTTCCCCTCCTTCGGAGGGGTTAGGGGAGGCTCTAAAAACACTTCATAAAACCATTAAAAAAGTACAGGAAGATATTGAGAATTTCTCTTTCAATACTTCGGTATCTACGTTTATGATTGCCGTAAATGAATTAACGGCTCAAAAATGTACTTCAAAAGAAATTTTAGAACCTTTATTAATTCTTCTATCTCCCTACGCACCTCATATTGCCGAGGAATTATGGAATCAATTAGGGCATAACGAATCTATTGCAACGGCAGCATTTCCAGAATTCGACGCGAGTTATTTGGTGGAAAGTAGTAAAAACTACCCGATTTCTTTCAACGGAAAAACACGTTTTACATTAGAATTACCACTAGATTTTAATGCGAAGCAAATAGAAGAAGCGGTTATGGCACACGAAAAAACCCAAGAGCAATTAGCAGGAAGAACACCTAAAAAGGTCATTATTGTTCCTGGTAAAATTGTGAATATTGTAGGGTAACGTTATTACGAGTAAAATGTAATAAAGCGGAATCTTTTAGTTTGGAACGGCGAATTAATACTGTAGAATGTATTATGAGGTTGCTTCACTATCGTTCGCATTAACGTGGAATTTTAAAATCATTAATGGAATTAGCTAGTTCAAATTATATCGAAACAATCGGATTTATTGCTGCTTTTCTAACCACAGCGGCATTTCTGCCACAGGTTTTTAAAACTTGGAAAACGAAAGATGTTTCTGGATTATCTTTTTCCATGTTACTCATGTTTTTTGTTGGTGTTTTTTTATGGTTAGTGTATGGGTATTACAAAGAAAGCCCATCAATGATTATGGCGAATACCATCACTTTAGGTTCTGCATTTCTACTTATTTATTTTAAAATAACATATCGAAAAAAATAATGTCTTGAAAATGTGAGATGATGATTTTTATCATTTTTTTGATGAAATAAAATGCATAATAAATTTCTTAAAAACACCAGTATTTTATTGTTTTTTCAGTGAATACGACTTTTCGTCTAAAATAAATCATAAAATTTTAAATATAATAAGATATTATCAATCAAATATTTTAATTTAGCATACGTTTTCAGACTAACTTAAAATAATAAATTATGAAAATTGGTGTTCCTATAGAAATTAAAAATAATGAAAATAGAGTAGGTATGACACCTTCTGGTGTATTCGAACTTACTAAAAGAAATCATGAAGTTTATGTGCAAAAAAATGCAGGCTTTAATAGTGGTTTTTTAGATGAAGATTATGAGGGTGCAGGCGCAACTATTCTTGATACCATTGAGGAAGTTTACGATATTGCCGAAATGATTGTAAAGGTGAAAGAACCTATTGAACAAGAATACAGTTTAATAAAACCAGACCAGGTAGTTTTTACATATTTTCATTTTGCATCAAGCGAGCCGCTTACTCATGCCATGATTAAAAGCAAAGCTATTTGTATAGCTTATGAAACGGTAGAAGAAGCCGATGGAACCTTACCATTATTAATCCCAATGTCTGAAGTAGCAGGTAGAATGTCTATACAACAAGGGGCTAAATATCTAGAAAAACCTATTATGGGTCGTGGTATTTTATTAGGAGGCGTACCAGGAGTGCCTCCAGCTAAAGTACTTATTTTAGGAGCTGGTGTTGTAGGCTATCAAGCTGCAAAAATGGCTGCCGGTTTAGGTGCAAGTGTTTATATTTTAGATATTAATATGAAAGCTTTACGTTATGTAAGTGATTCGATGCCAAACAACGTAGTTAGCGAATTTTCAAGTGAATACAATATTAGAAAACATATAAAAGATGCCGATTTAATTATTGGTGGTGTCCTTATAAAAGGCGCAAAAGCACCAAAATTAATTACAAAAGATATGCTTAAGGAAATGCGCCCAGGAACCGTTATGGTTGATGTGGCAGTAGATCAAGGCGGTTGTTTTGAAACTACCAGACCTACAACACACCAGGACCCTACGTATATTATTGATGATGTGGTGCATTACAGTGTTGCCAATATGCCTGGAGCTGTACCTTATACATCAACTATGGCGTTGACCAATGTAACCTTACCATATGTTATTAAATTAGCAAATCAAGGTTGGGAAGCGGCTTGCGAAAACACACCATCTTTAGCAAAAGGATTAAACATTGTAAAAGGTGAGATTGTTTACAAAGAAATAGCTGAAGCATTCGATTTAGAATTTGCTGAAGCATAAACCCTAAAATTTTTTAGATTAAAAAAACCTCTGAGATTATATTTCAGGGGTTTTTGAGTATTAGAAATACTGACATTTTTTCATATGTAATAAATGGCGGGATTTTTGTTATATTTAAATCGAAATTAAAATTTAAAAACAATGATTGGATATTATATATTATTAGGTGGAATTGCTCTTGTAAGCTGGTTAGTGAGCAGTAAGTTAAAGCGTAAGTTCGAGCAGTATTCTAAAGTGCAATTACGCAATGGTATGAGCGGAAGAGAAATTGCCGAAAAAATGTTGGCAGACCATGGTATTACCGATGTTGAGGTAATTTCTACGGCAGGACAATTAACGGACCATTACAATCCTAAAAACAAAACGGTTAATTTAAGCGAATCGGTTTACAACCAACGTAATGCTGCTGCGGCAGCTGTGGCAGCCCACGAATGTGGTCATGCTGTTCAACATGCACAGGCTTACGAATGGTTAAAAATGCGTTCGGCTTTAGTGCCTATTGTTAGCGTTACTTCTGGAATGTCGCAATGGGTAGTTATTGGCGGCTTAATGTTAGGAGCTGCCGCCGGATTAGGCATTGGTTATTATGTGGCCGTTGCAGGTTTGGTTATGATGGGTTTTGCAACAGCCTTTAGTTTTATAACCTTACCAGTAGAATACGATGCAAGTAATCGTGCTTTAGCATGGTTAAAAAACAAAAACATGGTGTCTCAACAAGAATATGTGGGATCTGAAGATGCACTTAAATGGGCCGCAAGAACCTATTTAGTAGCTGCTATTGGTGCCTTAGCATCCTTAGTGTATTGGGCACTTCAAGTATTTGGAGGTTCTAGAGACTAAACTCAAACAAATTATAACTTTAAAGCTCTGAAATTTCTCAGGGCTTTTTTGTTTCTTTACTTTTTCAATAAACATATTAATGAACAGTCCATTATCCTATTATCAGAAACATCTAGAGATCTATCAAGCAGAAACGAAAAGCTTGTATAAAAAAATGACAGCTTTAAGCTTGTACCGTCTTTTGGTTTTTATAATGGTAGTTATGGGTATTTACGTCATGTTTGAATACTGGCAACTAGCCGTTACCGTTGCCGTTTCTGGGATTGTTGTTTTTCTGTTTTTATTATCAAAATATAATGATGTTAAGGCAAAAAAACAGTTTAATGAAGCTTTGGTCGATATTAATAAAGATGAAATAAGCATTGCGTCGGGTGATTTTCATCAAAGAGAAACCGGGTTGCAATATCAAGACCCTAGCCATTTTTATAGTTTAGATATCGATTTGTTTGGTCGTGGATCGTTTTTCCAATTTATTAATAGAACAACCATCAATGAAGGTGCTCAAAAATTGGCAGATGCTTTAAAAGCAAATAACATAGAAAACATTGTATTAAGGCAAGATGCCATTAAAGAATTAAGCACAAAACCACAATGGCGTCAGTTTTATTCGGCAACTTCTGGCTTAGTAACTGTTGAAACACCTGCAACGCACATTATTAGTTGGTTGAAACAATACGAATCTTTTTTGTCTAAATCGGTAAAATGGCTTCCATTAGGTTTTTCGATGATGTCTCTACTTATTTTTGTTCTAGGCATTTTTAACGTGATTGATGCTACTTTTATTGGCTATTGGTTGCTAATTGGTTTAGGAATCACGGGTGTTTATTTGAAAAAAATAAACCTGCTGTCTTCAAAAACCGATAAGGTTAAAGAAACTTTTCGTCAATATGCATCCTTGTTGGATTTGATTGAAAATGAATTGTTTTCATCCGAATTATTAAAGCAAAAACAGCAACAAATTCAGCAAGAAGGTAAAAAAGCGTCAATTATTTTTAGAGAGCTTTCAAAGGCACTGGATGCTTTAGATAACCGAAATAATTTAATTTGGGCCATTTTCGGAAATGGCTACTTTCTTTCAGATATTAAAAATAGTTTTCATATCGAACAATGGATTAAGGAACATGCCGATAAAGTGTCAGATTGGTTTGAAGTAGTGTCATTTTTCGACGCTTATAATTCGTTAGGAAACTTTGCATTTAATCATCCCGATTTTGTGTTTCCTGCCATTCAAGAAAAATCTTCGATTATAAAAGCTGATAGTTTAGGGCATCCGTTATTGAATAAGAAAAAGCGTGTAGATAGCGATGTAACGATAAATAACGAGCAGTTTTTTATTGTTACAGGTGCGAATATGGCTGGAAAAAGTACATTTTTAAGAACGGTATCTTTACATATTGTTATGGCGAATGTTGGATTGCCGGTTTGTGCAAAGTCAAGTTGCTATTCGCCAGTAAAACTTATTACAAGCATGCGCACAACCGATTCGTTAACCGATGATAGCTCGTATTTCTTTTCAGAATTAACACGATTAAAATTTATAGTAGATGCTATAGTAAAAGAACCTTATTTTATTGTTTTAGATGAAATTTTAAAAGGAACCAATAGCACCGATAAGGCTATTGGCTCTAGGAAATTTGTTGAGAAACTGGTAGCCTCCAACGCAACGGGCATCATAGCCACACACGATTTAAGTTTATGTGACATTGAAAAGGAGCTGGAAGATGTAAAAAACTACTATTTTGATGCCGAAATTATTAATGATGAATTGTATTTTGATTATACCTTAAAACAAGGTATTTGCAAAAATATGAATGCCTCTTTTTTATTGAAAAAGATGAATATTGTGTAAATTAAAGACGGAAGACGGAAGACGGATGACCGAAGATTATATATCCCCAACAGTAAGAGTACTCTTTTTGGAAATTTTCAACTTTGCGTCTCTGCGACTTTGCGAGCAACTTTTAACCTTAAACTTGAAACATTGAACTTTAAATCGAAACTTCCAAATGTAGGCACTACGATTTTTTCGGTAATGAGTGCCTTGGCAACAGAGCACAATGCGATTAATTTATCGCAGGGGTTTCCAGATTTTGATAGCGACCAGAAGCTAATCGATTTGGTTGCAAAAGCAATGAATACGGGCTATAACCACTACGCACCCATGCAAGGGAATTTGGAATTGCGAAATGCCATATCCAAAAAATTCGAATTACTTTACAATACCAGTTATCACCCAGAAAACGAAATTACGGTTACGGCGGGTGCTACCCAGGCAATTTTTACAATCATTACCACCTTTGTAAAAGCAAATGACGAGGTGATTATTTTCAGACCTGCATACGATAGCTATCAACCTGCCATCGAATTAAATGGCGGAAAAGCAGTGTCTGTACAATTACAGACTTTTAATAATTTTAAAGTCGACTGGAACGTTGTTAAAGAAAAAATAAATAGTCGCACCAAAATGATTATTGTGAATACGCCTCATAATCCAACGGGAACGGTCTTTTCTAAAGCAGATATGCTGCAGTTACAGGATTTAACCAGAAACACAAATATTATTGTGTTAAGCGACGAGGTTTACGAACACATGATTTATGATAACGAAAAACATCAAAGCGCCTGTTTATTTTCCGATTTAAAATCGCGAAGTTTTGTGGTTGCTTCATTTTGTAAAACCTTCCATAATACAGGGTGGCGCATTGGGTATTGTTGTGCGCCAAAAGAGTTGATGCAGGAATTTTTAAAAGTTCATCAGTTTAATGTGTTTTGCATACATCATCCTACCCAAAAGGGAATTGCAGACTATATGCAAGAGCCAAAACATTATTTAGAATTATCAGATTTTTACGAAAGAAAACGGAATTTATTCTTAAATTTAATAAAGGATTCTAGGTTTAAATTTACACCTTCCAAAGGCACGTATTTTCAAATTTTAGAGTACTCAAAAATTACCAATGAAATGGATGTTGACTATGCAAAAAGTTTAACCATCGAATCTGGAATAGCATCCATACCATTGTCGGTTTTTAATAGTAATAATTTAGATAATAAAGTGCTTCGGTTTTGTTTTGCGAAAACAGACGATACTTTAAAAAGGGCCGCTGCTATTTTAAACAGTATTTAATTGTGACCTTTTTAAGGTTTTATAGTCTAAAGTGTATAACAGTTTAATAAAAAAATATCATGAAATTATTTGTAGTTGTAGTAGTGTTTTTGGGTTTCGCTTTGGGCGCACAGGCTCAAGAAGTTACCTATGGAGGTGTTACTTATAAAGTTAAAGGAAAAACTATTTTAAGAGACAAAGAGAATGTAACCAATACATTATCAATAGAAGATCAAACAGAAATTAGGGCAGCTTTAGAACGCCAAAAAGCCATGCAAAAGGAACGTGAATTAGCTGAAAAACAGATTAAAGAAGCTGAGAAAGAACAAAAAGCGGCCGAAAAGCGAATTAAACAAGCTGAAAAAAGACAAAAAGCAGCCGAAAAAGAATTAAGACAAAAAGAAAAATCGGAATCTAGATTTGAAAAAGCCACTAACGACTATAACAAGGCGATAGACAAATATGAAAGACTAAGAGATAAAGGTAAATTATCACCTAATGATGAAGAAAAATGGCTTAAAAAAATCGATGGTTTAAAAGAAGATATAGAAAAAGCGAGAAGAAAACTTTAGTTTTCTGATAGTAATGAAAAGGGGCAATTTATTGTTCCTTTTTTTTTGCTTCAAATTGTGTTTTAAAAGAAAATCAATTCATTTAGTGGTTCCTCAGTTATGATATCCTTGTTTTTAAAATGAGTGTCTTTTTCAACCGTAATTAGGTAACTTATTTTGCCTGAAATCAAGTATAAATTCATAAGCTAAAAATTAAAAAGTAATAAAAAAATAATTACTTTTAAGCTATGGAAGATCAACTTAAAGTAGCAATAATTCAGTCCAATTTAATTTGGGAAAAGCCGAAAAAAAACAGAAAGCTTTTTTCTGAAAAAATTGAGAGTATCATTACTCCAGTAGATCTTATTGTGTTGCCAGAAATGTTTACCAGCGGTTTTACCATGAATGCCGCTGCCGTCGCTGAAACGATGGACGGGAAAAGTGTGGAATGGATGAAAAAAATGGCGTTGCAAACAGGGGTAGCCATTGTTGGAAGCCTTATAATACAAGAAGCTGGCAAGTTTTATAATCGTTTGCTTTTTGTAGAACCATCTGGATTAATTACTACTTACAACAAACGGCATACTTTCACCCTTGCTGGCGAAGACAAAGTCTTTTCAGCAGGTTCAGAAAAAGTGATTGTAGAATACAAAGGATGGAAAATTTGCCCCTTAGTGTGTTACGATTTGCGTTTTCCTGTTTGGGCTAGAAATACAGAAGACTATGATGCGCTAATCTATGTAGCAAACTGGCCAAAACCTAGAATTTTGCCTTGGGACATTTTGTTAAAAGCGCGCGCCATCGAAAACATGTGCTATGTTATTGGCGTAAATAGGGTGGGATTAGATGAAGCCGAAAACGAATACACAGGTCATTCGGCTGTTTACGATGTTTTAGGAAATCCCGTTACCATACTTCGCCCAAATAAAGAACATATTGAAATTGCGGTGTTAGATCGCCATCACATTACTTATTATCGTAATAAACTTAAATTTTTAGACGATAAAGATGCTTTTATTCTGACGTAAATTCGAGTGTTTCTGGGTATCCCCAATCTGCTCGTACCTCCACTTCTTTAAAGTGACTAACATGTTCAGGTTGAATTTTTTTCAAGTAATTACCACTATCATATTTGCCATTGCCATTAGCATCGTGTATTACGCGAATGTAATAGGTGCTTGGTGTTAGATTTAAAAAATCGACCACTTCGGGTTTGGTGGTGTATTGTTCTACTTTTACTTCGCCTTTTTCGTCAGTTAATTGAATAATAAGCGGATATTTAGCATTCACCAACGTGAATCTAACAAAACCATAATCAGAAGCTTTTCTGGTGCCAAAACCTATTTTTAAGGTATCATTTTCTTTATTGTAAAAATCTGTAAAAGCACCTGGTAACACTAGAAGGTTATATTTGTTATCCTCTTTCTTTTTAAAATCGAGGGCGTAAGTATTGTTCAACGTGTCAAATTTGGTAGTAAAATCAACCTTTGCAGAATCCTTATCAATAAGCGTAATTTTAGAAGTATCAAAACGGTCTAAAGGTGTGCTTCCTCTAAGAGATATAGCTTCATTCATGCCAATAGTACCACTCGGACTTACTTTTATAGTTAAAGAATCTTGCTTTTGTTTTCTAATTTTGGCAGTAAAATCTTTTTCATAATTAACATGTGTTACTTTAAAATTAAGCGAATCGACCTCTAATTTTGGTTTATACCAATAATAAAGAGTGTCGGTTTTTTCATCTTTAGTAATACGGTAACTAAAATCTTCAGGAACTTCAGATTTTATTTTAATGTTCATTTTAGAAAAATCACCCTCATATCCAAAAGCAATTTTTTCGTTGGCAACCATTTGTGGTCTTGAGGCAACAAAATCTCTTTCTTCAGTAAATAATTTAAGTGTGTATAAGGAATCTGTCGGAACCGTTATAAAGGTTTTATTAAACGCGACTTGATCAGCTTTCTGCTGAAATTTATTATCGCTATTCACATCTTTTAACGCCATGAGCATATATTTCCCCGCTTTAATATTGTCTATAGAAAATGTAGTTACGCTATCTAGGGTGTTGGTAATATATTTGGGTGGCTTTTTGTAAATAATGGAGTCGTTAAATGTAGAGTCTACTTCGTAAAGCCCTACTGTTACAAAGGTTTCAGGTTTAGATTTTAGTGCATCAACAATATTACCTTTTACACTTAACGAATCGATATAATCGCCTGTAGAAAACACATATCTGTAATATGGATACGGATTTCCTTCGTTATTGTCAACTATGCTATTCCCAAAATTAAAGGCATACGTGGTGTTCGCCTGTAAAGTATCGTAAATTTTTATAGTTAGGTATTTACTGGCAGTGCTTAACGGTGTTATTTCTGGCTGCGTATTCATGGGTGGCGAAATAATCAGCTGTTTTTGCAGGTCTTTTACCTTAACATATTCGTTAAAATAAATCTTAATTACCTTTCCTTTAAAATTAGTGGTGTAATTTTTTGGGATTTCATCTACTATTTTTGGAGGGGTTGTGTCTTTTGGTCCGCCTTCAGGAGTTCCTCTGTTTGCGCAATTTACAATTACAAGACCTATAAATACTAGTAAAATAAAATTTGAAAGGGTTTTGTTCATCACCAATTTTAAATATTTTGCAAACCTACATAAATTTAAAGATATAACGGTATACTGCCTAAGCTATTGCCATAGTAGCAATACTAATTTTTACGTTTTTTGCTTTTTGTAATACCGTTATACAAGCTTCTAAAGTAGCGCCTGTTGTTATTAAATCGTCAACCAAAAGTACATGTTTGTTTTCAATTGAATTTATATTTTTTATTGTAAATAGTTCGTCGGTGTTATTCCAGCGGGTAAATCTGCTCTTGGTGGTTTGCGATGTGGTGTTGGTTACTTTAATAAGTACGTCATCCTCGTAGTGCGCCTCTAAGGCTTTCGCTATTTGCTGTCCAAATTTAGCAACTTGGTTATAGCCTCTTTTTTTAAGTTTGTTTTTATGCAGTGGTACAGGAATAACAACATCAACAGTTCTGTAATGGTCCAATTCATTTAATTCGCCACCTAACCAATCTCCTAAAGCATAGCCAATGGTTTCGTACCCTTTGTATTTTAAACCATGAATAAGCTGTTGCACCAAGCCCTTTTTTTCAAAGCGGAAAAGTGCGGTGCCGTGTTCTATTTTTGCGCGACCATAAAGTGCTTTTGCTACAGAATCATCATTGTCAAAATGAAAATTAGTCACCGGTAAATCATGCCTGCAATTTACACAAATCGTATCTTCATTATCGCTTAAAATATTAAGGCAAGCATAACAAACTTTCGGAAAAAACAAATTAACGAGTGGTTTAAACATCTATGAGCTATGTGGTTATGTAAACTTAATTAAAAAAGATAAATTATTAAGAATTTTTTGGGCGTTACCGCAAGGGTCGGGCTTTCCGCACTCGCTTTTTTGTTCCTAACGTCACAAAAAGAGCTCAAACAATTGCTTCAATCCCTAACGCAATTAAAAATAAGTGATTACAAGACTTAATTTTTACTAAAGAACGCATTAAGTTTGATGCGGTTTTTTATTTTTGCACCATGGCAAATAACGACGATCAATTTAAAAAAGTAATCTCTCACGCAAAAGAGTATGGTTACGTGTTTCAAAGTAGTGAAATCTACGATGGATTAAGTGCAGTTTACGACTACGCACAAAACGGTGCAGAATTAAAGAAAAACATTCGCGACTATTGGTGGAAAGCCATGGTGCAAATGAATGATAATATTGTTGGGATAGATGCAGCCATTTTTATGCATCCAACTACTTGGAAAGCTTCAGGGCACGTAGATGCGTTTAATGACCCTTTAATTGACAATAAAGATTCTAAAAAACGCTATAGAGCCGATGTGCTTATAGAAGATTATTGTGCTAAAATTGAAGCCAAAATTGATAAGGAAGTAGAAAAAGCAGCTAAACGTTTTGGCGATGCTTTTAATAAAGAAGAGTTTATTACAACCAATGCACGTGTTGTAGACTATCAAGAAAAAATAAATACCACGCTGTCGCGTATGGCAAAATCGTTGGAAAACGAAGATTTAGCCGATGTGAAGGCGCTCATTGAAGAATTAGAAATTGCCGACCCATTAACAGGTTCCAGAAACTGGACCGATGTAAAGCAGTTTAACCTTATGTTTGGCACGAAGCTTGGAGCTTCGGCCGAAAACGCTATGGATTTGTATTTACGTCCAGAAACAGCACAAGGTATTTTCGTGAATTTTTTAAATGTTCAGAAAACAAGCCGATTAAAAATTCCGTTTGGTATTGCGCAAACTGGTAAAGCCTTCAGAAATGAAATTGTAGCAAGACAGTTTATTTTTAGAATGCGTGAGTTCGAACAAATGGAAATGCAGTTTTTTATCAAACCAGGAACGCAAGTGGAGTGGTATGAGCATTGGAAAGCTACCAGAATGAAATGGCATTTAAGCTTAGGCATGGGAGCCGATAATTACCGTTTTCACGACCATGAAAAATTAGCGCATTATGCCGATGCTGCTGCCGATATCGAGTTTAAATTCCCATTTGGGTTTAAAGAATTAGAAGGCATTCATTCGCGTACCGATTTCGATTTATCGCAACACGAAAAATATTCAGGTAAAAAATTACAATATTTCGATCCTGAAGAAAATAAAAGCTATGTGCCTTATGTGTTAGAAACATCCATCGGGTTAGACCGTATGTTTTTAGCAGTATTTTCAAACTCGTTGGTGGAAGAAGAACTGGAGAACGGAACCACACGTACCGTATTAAAATTACCAAGTGTATTGGCGCCTATTAAAGCAGCAGTTTTGCCGTTAGTGAAAAAGGACGGATTGCCAGAAATCGCAAAACAAATTGTAGACGATTTAAAGTGGGATTTTAATGTAGATTACGATGAAAAAGATGCCGTTGGAAGACGTTATAGAAGGCAAGATGCCAATGGTACGCCATTTTGTATTACTGTAGATCATGACACTTTAGAAGATAACACGGTTACCATTCGTCATAGAGATTCTATGGAACAAGAACGTGTTAAAATTGAAGACTTAAGAGATATAATTAAACAAGAGGTTGATGTTCGTACTTGGTTAATGAAAATGTAATTATTCCTGCGAAAGCAGGAATCTCAATAAAATAGAAAAACCCAAGCATTTGCTTGGGTTTTGTATTTTAAATATATTGTTTTTAAAAACGGTAACCAATATATAAATCCCCTTTAAATAGGGCATCGAATTCGCTACCGTTAAGTAAATTTCTGCCTGCACCCACTTTAAATTCGAAAACAAATCCAGCCGAATTAATCCATTTTTTACCTAAACTTAATCCAACCGAGGTATCAAAAAAATTATCGTCGATGGTGTTTAGCATATCGTAAGTATAATAGTAGTTTTTACCTCCAAAAAAAGAAACGAACCCTTCAACAAAAAATCCTTTTGCACCATAATCTTCTTTGGTTTGAAAATACATTCTGTAAAACGGTGTTAATGAATAATTTTCTACGTATTGGTTTCCTGTGTCTAAATTAAGTAATAGTGCAGCACCAAACCCTTGGTTGGTGTCTAGTATATATTCGTAACTTACTTCAAAAATGCCGCCAGAAAGTAGTTTGATAGCCCCGAGTTTTATTTCGTGGTTTCTGGATATTGCAGGTTTTGAATCTTTTGTTTCTTGAGAAAACGTGTTTAAAGTCACTAAAAAAGTAATAAGCAGGAATAGTAAAGGTTTTTTCATAAAAGAATAAAATTGTGTGTGATAAATATACTACATTAGGGTGTTAAAATGTGAAAAATGTTACTTAAGAAGTAGATTATTTTTGAATTGATAATTTGACTTTAAAATTGGCGGATTTAGTGTTGTTTTTCCTGTTTTTGAATTGAACTTAAGTAGCTTACATTGTGGCTAAAACTGCGTTAAGGATTGAAGTGAAAAGCCCACAGCGACCCCAATGGCTATCGGGGTGAGCGAGGACTTGTAACGTAAAGCCTGACCCGTAGGGGAACACCCAAATTTTAATTATTTAGAGGGTTGTAACCCAGATAAGGAACTTCTTTTTCGTGAAATTGAATGCCAAACGTTTCTAATTCTTTTAAAATGGGTTGATATATTTCTTTAATTACGGGTATCTGAACGCCACGTGCTGTTATTTTTTTATTCAATATCGCCAATGTCGCCATGGCAACGGGTAATCCTACGGTTTTGGCCATGGCGGTAAACGTTTGATCTTCGCCTAAAACAACCATACTGCTATCTATTTGATACTGTTTTCCATGTTTTTCGTAGCCAAATTTATGATACATCACGAGCATGTCTTTGTCTGTTTTATCAAGCGTCCAGCTATCCATTAATATTTTTTGGAGTATCTGTGCTGGCGTTGCTTTTTTGAGTGCTACAGGTTTTTTGGCATTAAAAATGTCGAGTTCTACCAGTTTATCCCACACAATGTCGTCTTGATCAATCTTTAACTGATGCCTTAACTTTAACTCTACCGAATCAGACGGGCTGTAAGGTAAAAAAGCGTTGACAAAATCGCGGTAACTCATGTTTTCGCTATCTTCAATAATATAGCTATCGTCGGTCATTCCTAGAGATACAAAAATATGCCATGCTCTACAAAAGCCAACACGCCGTATGGTGCCTCGGTACAAGGTTTTTATATTATCTAAGCCATAAACAGATTGGTATTTAAGCGAATCGCGGTTTGCATAGACTTCAAAACGACCAAACCCATCTATATCTAAAAATTCTGTACGTCTGAATAGCCTATTATACGGAATGTATTTATACGTGGCTTCTTGTAAAAATTTCGCAGCACCACCTTGTCCGGCAGTTACCACGTTTCTTGGGTTCCAGGTAAATTTATAATTCCAAAGATTGTTGTCACTTTCTGGTGCAATTAAGCCACCAGCAAACGATTCGAAGAGTATTATTTTTCCACCATTATCACGAATACGATCTAAAACATGCATGGCGCTCATATGGTCAATCCCAGGATCTACGCCAATTTCATTTAAAAATATAAGTCCTTTGGCTTTTGCATCATCATTTAGAGCTTGCATTTCGGGGCTTACATACGAAGCTGTTACCATGTTCTTTTCAAATGCAATACAATCTTTTGCAATTTCGATATGTAAAGTTGCCGGCAGCATCGAAACGACGATATCGGCATTTTTTATGGCATCTTTACGGGAAGTTTCATCAAAAATATCGAGGCAAATGGTGGCGGCATTTTCATGATTGCCTATAATTTTTTTAGAATTTTCAATATTGATATCGCCAACCGTAATAAAAAGGTTTTCTTCAGCTGATTTATTTAGTAGGTATTTTAATAAATAGGAGCTAGATTTACCAGAACCAATAAGCAAAACCTTTCGCATAGTAAGATTTGTTAAGTAATTTTGTAGCATCTAATTTAAGAAATACAAAGGTAATTTAGGACTAAAACACGATATTAATATGAACAAAACAATATTGATTACAGCAGCTATTTTAGGGATAACAGGAATAGTGTTAGGTGCTTTTGGAGCCCATGGTTTAAAAGCACTCATTACTGTTGAGGCGCAACAGACTTTCGAAACTGGCGTAAGATACCAAATGTATCATGCGTTGTTTCTCTTGTTTGTTGGTTCAATAAACAGTATCTCAATAAAAGCAAAACATCTCATATATTATTTAACATTAGTTGGAATTGTGTTTTTTTCCGGGTCTATTTACGGGTTAGCAACAAATGCATTAACGACTTTCGATTTTAAAATAATTGGAATAATTACGCCTATTGGCGGATTGTTGCTAATAGGGGCGTGGGTGCGTCTATTTATTGAATTCTTAAAAATGAAATGATAAAACAAGAAAAATGTAAAAATATTATCTTAATTTTGAGTAATGTATAATTCATATTTTATTTTATGACAAAGGAAAGCCACACAAAGAAAACAATATCGCTTGATGAATATGGCATATCAAATGCTCAAATTAGGTATCAGTTAGATCCTGAACAACTCCATGACATTACAATTGAAAAGGGGCAGGGTGTTGAAGCATCCTCTGGAGCATTGGCTGTAAACACAGGTGAATTTACCGGCAGATCTCCGCTAGATCGATTTATTGTAAAAGATGCTATTACCGAAGATAAAGTTTGGTGGAGTCATATAAATCTACCCTTTGAGCCAAGTAAATTTGATAGTTTATATAACAAAGTTGTTGCCTATTTATCGAATAAAGAAGTTTTTGTAAGGGATTGTTACGCCTGCGCCGACCCACATTATAAATTAAATATTCGCGTAATAAATGAATATGCGTGGAGCAACATGTTTGCATATAATATGTTTTTGCGTCCAACGGAGTTAGAATTAAAAAACTTTAAATCGGAATGGACTGTAATTAATGCCCCAGGGTTTATGGCAAAACCAGAGATAGATGGCACCCGTCAGCATAATTTTGCAATTTTAAACTTCACAAAAAAGATTGCACTAATAGGTGGCACAGGTTACACCGGTGAAATTAAAAAAGGAATCTTTTCTGCCTTAAATTTTATACTTCCCGTATACAAAAACACCTTGCCAATGCATTGCAGTGCCAACGTGGGTAAAGCAGGAGATACGGCTATTTTCTTTGGCTTGTCTGGAACGGGAAAAACAACCTTGTCTACCGATCCGAATAGAAGTTTAATCGGTGATGACGAACATGGCTGGACAGCCGAAAATACTGTTTTTAATTTTGAAGGTGGGTGCTATGCTAAAGTCATTAATCTTTCTAGAGAAAACGAACCAGAAATTTATGATGCGATTAAAAAAGGTGCCATTCTTGAGAATGTAAAATTAGATGCCCAAAATAATGTGCTTTTTGATGATACCTCCATTACTCAAAACACACGTGTTAGTTATCCGTTGTATCATATTGAGAATATACAAACGCCCTCTATAGGAAAAAACCCAAAGAACATTTTCTTTTTAACCGCCGATGCTTTTGGGGTGTTGCCTCCAATTTCTAAATTAACACCAAGTCAGGCCGCCTATCATTTTATTTCTGGATATACGGCTAAAGTGGCAGGAACAGAGGCTGGTGTTTTAGAACCGCAACCGTCTTTTTCGGCGTGTTTTGGGGCGCCGTTTATGCCGTTGCATCCTACAAAGTATGCCGAAATGTTAAGTCAGAAAATGACCGACTCGGGCGTTAATGTATGGTTAATAAATACGGGATGGACTGGAGGACCTTATGGCGTTGGAACGAGAATGAAATTAAAATATACAAGAGCCATGATTAATGCGGTTTTAAATGGCGATTTAGGATTGTATGAATACGATAAATATCATATTCATTCGGTTTTTGGAGTGGCACAGCCCAGAGAATGTCCTGGAGTGCCCACTAGTGTTTTAAGTCCGAGAGCGACATGGAATGACGACCAAGCGTACTATACAACCGCATTTAAACTAACCAATGCGTTTAGGGAGAATTTTAAGAAATTTGAACCTTATGCAAGCGAAGAAATTCGACGAGGTGGTCCGCAACGATACGCATTTTAAAAAATAAAAAAGGGATGATTTTTAAAATCATCCCTTTTTTATATGTGTAAGGTAGTTTTATTTTCCTTTATTTACTTTTTCAATATATTTTTCTAATGCCATAGTCATTGATGGGGTTTCCGGAGTAGGAGCCGCAATGTCTACACGTAGGCCTCTTTCTTCAACAGCTTTAATGGTAGTGTCTCCAAATACGGCAATGCGAGTTTCATTTTGTTTAAAATCTGGAAAATTATGGAATAACGAATCAATACCAGAAGGACTGAAAAACACTAAAATATCGTAAAATACATCTGCTAAATCAGTTAAATCGCTTATAACAGTTCTGTAAAATATAGCTTGTTTCCAATCCACTCCCAAAGCATTTAATGTGTTCGGAACTTCATCTTTCACTTTATCCGTATTAGGCAATAAAAACTTTTCGTCTTTATATTTTTTAATTAATGGAGAAAGTTCAGAGAAGTTTCGCTTTCCTACATAAATTTTGCGCTTTCTATATACAACGTATTTTTGTAAATAAAAGGCAACCGCTTCAGACTGACAGAAATATTTCATGGTATCTGGCACTTTAAATCGCATTTCTTCTGCGACTCTAAAAAAGTGGTCTACAGCATTTCTACTTGTTAAAACAATGGCTGTATAGTGATTTAAATCCACTTTTTGCGCTCTAACATCTTTTGCCGAAACACCTTCAACATGAATAAAAGGTCTAAAATCTATTTTTACTTTTTGCTTTTCTATTAAATCGAAGTAAGGCGAGTTTTCTATTTTAGGTTCTGGTTGAGATACTAAAATGGTTTTCACTTTCATAAGCGTAGGTAGTTATATCTTTTATTTCGAAATATACACCTTATATAAAATGATAAAAGGGGCGATTTCGAGAGCGCAAAGATACAAAATAAAATAAAAAATATTGTGTTTTATTAAAGTTTGATGCGTTTTAAGAGAAGTTATTAATCCGGTAATAATTACTGCAAATAATAATGCAAACGATATATAAAAAAACAGCATAGTTGGGCTAAAACTATATATTAAAATGGCATTAATGGGAATTAATAAAATTCCTAAAAAATTTTTATAGCTTATTTTCTGAAAGAGGTATTGGTCTATGGCAGTGTCAATATCTAAAAGGCTGCCAATTAAGCGTTCAAAAAGCACTTTTATTAAGATGAAAACACAAATTCCAAACGAAATTTTTATCATTAAATCTACCGATATCGTACTAGTTTTAGTAAAATATTGATACATTATAAAGCTAAAAAGCGACGTAGAAAGAATTAAATTAATAAACAATAAAGCATCAAATTTGTCTAAAAATTTCTGTTCTCTAGAATAGATTTTAATGTATTTTGAATTGCCTAAAACCGAAACAAAATCGTCGAACCGTTTAGGAGACACTAATTTTGCTATGGCAATAATTAATATCCCTAATACAAGTACAATTGTATAAAAATCGTTCGATACAGTATCTCTAAGCATACTGTAAAATTATTATAAAAATTTCAGAAGTTAGATTAATTATTAAGGAATATTTAAAATAAATATTCGACGAATGGTGTACATTTGCTTAAAATTGAATGCACGTCTTTAAAAGAAAAGGATGACAGATACGGTTGTAATTATACCAACATACAATGAAATTGAAAATATAGAAGCTATAATAAGAGCTGTGTTTTCTCAATCGGAAGCTATTCATGTGCTTATTGTAGATGATAATTCGCCAGATTTAACAGGTTTAAAAGTAAAGGAACTTCAAAAAGAATTCCCTGAAAGGCTGTTTTTAGAAGTAAGAAAAGAAAAATCTGGATTAGGAACCGCGTACATTCACGGGTTTAAATGGTGCTTAAAAAAACACTATCAATATATTTTTGAAATGGATGCCGATTTTTCGCATGATCCTAAAGATTTGGTAAGGTTACACGCCGCTTGTCATGTTGGTGGTGCCGATTTAGCCATCGGTTCTCGCTATATAACGGGCGTAAATGTGGTGAATTGGCCTATGTCGCGCGTTTTAATGTCGTATTTTGCATCGCGATATGTTAGAATAATAACCGGCATGAAAATACATGACACAACCGCGGGATATGTGTGCTATAAAAGGAAAGTGCTGGAAACTATAAATTTAGATAAGGTTAAATTTATAGGGTATGCTTTTCAGATTGAGATGAAATTTAAAACATATTTAAAGAAATTTAATATTATTGAAGTCCCTGTCGTTTTTACAGACAGAACACAGGGTGTGTCAAAATTAAGTTCTGGCATAATTTCTGAAGCAATTTTTGGAGTAATTGCTATGAGACTAAAAAGTCTATTTAAAAAGTAGAGAAGGTTATGAAACCAAAAACAACACTAATTAAAAATGCCAACATTGTTAATGAAAAGGTTATTTTTAAAGGAGATATCTTAATAGAAGGTGAATTTATAAAAGAAATTGGCGAATCAATTAGCGCGAAGTCTTCAGATGTGCATGTTATTGATGCCGAGGGCAAATATTTGTTGCCTGGAGCTATCGACGATCAGGTTCATTTTAGAGAACCAGGTTTAACAAAAAAAGCCACTATCGAAACCGAATCTAAAGCGGCTATAGCCGGTGGTATTACGTCTTTTATAGAAATGCCGAATACCAATCCGCAAACAACTACCATAGAACAATTAGAACGTAAATTCGATATAGCAGCCAAATCGTCATCTGCAAATTATTCGTTTATGTTTGGTGGTACAAACGATAATTTAGAGGAAATTTTAAAGGTAGATCCTAAAACTGTGGCAGGATTAAAATTATTTCTTGGGTCTTCTACAGGGAATATGCTTGTTGATGATGTTAAGGTACTCGAGAAAATATTTAAAAGCACAAAACTGTTAATTTCCGTTCATTGTGAAGATGAGGCGACTATAAAAAAGAATTTTCAGGAGCATTTCGAGACTTATGGCGACGATATTCCAGTAAAATACCATCCCATTATAAGAAGCGAAGAAGCTTGTTATTTGTCATCATCAAATGCTATTAAATTGGCAAAAAAAACAGGGGCAAGACTTCATGTTTTTCATCTTTCTACAGGAAAAGAAACAAGTTTATTCAGCAATAAAATCCCGTTAAAAGATAAGAGCATTACTGCCGAAGTTTGCATACATCATTTATGGTTTTCTGATGCAGATTACGATAAAAAAGGAACTTTTATTAAATGGAATCCAGCTGTTAAAACCGATAAAGATAGAGAACAGTTATGGGAAGCTTTACTGGATGATAGAATAGACGTTATCGCAACAGACCATGCGCCGCATACTATAGACGAGAAGAATAATGTTTACACCCAGGCGCCATCAGGAGGTCCATTAGTGCAACATGCGTTACCTGCCATGTTGGAAATGTATCATAGAGGCAAAATTTCAATAGAAAAAATTGTGGAAAAGATGTGCCACAATCCAGCTATTTTATTTCAAATTGAAAAAAGAGGTTATATTAAAGAAGGGTATTTTGCCGATTTAGTTTTGGTAGATTTAAATAATCCGTGGACCGTTAATAAAGATAATATTCTTTACAAATGTGGATGGTCGCCATTTGAAGGCACAACGTTTAAATCGAGAATAACACATACCTTTGTAAATGGTAGTTTGGTTTATCAGAATGCTAAATTTAACGGTGTAAAATCTGCAAAGCGATTAACTTTTTCTAGATAATGTTAAAACAATTTACCCTTTATAGCTGTATTTTATTAACCGTTCTTTCTTGTAATATAGGGGCGCCAAAAAAGCCAGATAATTTAATTTCGAAGGCTAAAATGGTCGATATTTTAATCGATGCAAAATTAATTGGTTCGGCGACGTATATTAATAAAAACATTATGAAAGAGCATGGTATAGAGGTTGATACATATGTTTTTGAAAAGCATGGCATCGATAGTTTACAGTTTGCCATGAGCAATAACTATTACGCCTATTACGTAAAGGATTATAAAGAAATCTACGATAAAGTTATAGATAGTTTAGAAGCCTTGAAATTAGTGTTTAAAGCGCAGGAACTTAAAGAGAAAAGGGAATTTGAAAAACGAGAAAGAGATTCTTTGGAGGCTATTAAAATAAAAGACTCCTTAAAAACTCAAGATTCGTTAAAATTGAAAACTAAAAAGGATTCGTTGTCTGAAATAAAACAAAAAAAGAAAGCTTTAAAAGGAAAAGAGATATTGATTAGTCCTGTTTCAAATACAAAGCTCCAATCTCGTGAATAGCCGTTTTAACATCTTTAAAGTTATAGTTTAGCGCTGTTTTAATTTTTTCACTACTATAATTTTTCTCTGTAGCCAAAGAAATAGCAATGTGTTTGGTTAGTTGTCTGCGTTTGCCCGTTAATTTATGTTTTAACCAGTCTAATTTCCAGCCTAAAAAGAGCAACCAGGATTTTGCTAATTTTTCAGGTTTTTTTGTATTTACAGATTCAGCTAAAGTTTGTAAAAACGCTTTATAAGTCCAGTTTTCAGCCACTAAAACAAATCGTTCATTTATAATGGCACTTTTCATTAAAGCAATCATAAGTGTTGTTACATCTTCAACGGTAATAAGGCCAACGGTTCCAGAAGTGTAATATTTTAAACCCTTATGTGCTTTTTTAAATAGGCTTCCTGTGCCGTAATTCCATATTCCGGCGCCCAAAATAATACCAGGATTAACCACTACTACATCGAGTCCTTCCTGAGAACCACGCCAAACTTCCATTTCTGCGCCATATTTTGTTATGGCATAAACGCTGTTGTTGTCTTCAGGGTTCCAAACAGTTACTTCATCAATAAAGGTGCTGTTTATGGGTTTGCCTAAAGTTGCAATCGAGCTTACATAACAAAGTTTTTTTATGGTATTCGAAATACAAAGATTTACAATATTAGCAGTGCCTTCAATATTGGTTTTTCTTAAAAGTTTGTATTTATCGGGTTCAAAAGATACAAAGGCAGCGCAATGGTACACATGAGTAATATTTATAAACGCTTCCGAAAGTGCAGGAATATCTAATATATCTGCTTGTACCCAATCGATAGAATTAAAGATAGAATCGTAATCGCTTGTGTAATTGCCAAAAACAGTTTTTACATGTTCTAATTTACGCTCGCTTCTGTAAATTGCCCGAACGTTTTCGTTATTGCTTACAAGTTGATAAAGCAAATGCGCTCCAACTAAGCCTGTGCCTCCTGTTACTAATATCATGCGTCTAAAATAGTGAATATTTAGTCTTCATTGTAGGCTATTAGAATTGTTTCTAATAAAGATTGAAACTTTCAACTTTAAAACCAAGGGAATTATACATTGATTTTTATCTTTGCCATAGTTTTGTGAAAATTGAAAAAAATGACAAAGAATTTTGTAGAAGAATTAACGTGGAGAGGTATGATACAAGATAGCATGCCAGGAACTGAAGAACACTTAATGGAAGCCATGCGTAGTGCTTATGTTGGGATTGACCCAACCGCCGATTCATTGCACATTGGACACTTGGTTGGTGTTATGGGACTTAAACATTTTCAATTGGCAGGACATAAACCAGTAGCCCTTGTAGGAGGCGCTACAGGAATGATTGGAGATCCATCTGGAAAGTCGTCTGAGCGTAATTTGCTTGATGAAAAAACATTAAGACATAATCAGGATGCTATAAAAGAGCAGTTATCACGCTTTTTAGATTTTGAAAGTGATGCTGAAAATGCAGCTATTATTGTGAATAATTACGATTGGATGAAAAACTTTTCGTTTTTAGAGTTTATTCGTGATGTTGGCAAGCACATTACCGTAAATTATATGATGGCTAAAGATTCGGTAAAAAAACGCTTATCATCAGAGTCTGCTGTTGGCATGAGCTTTACTGAGTTTACTTACCAACTCGTACAGGGTTACGATTTTTTGCATTTATATCGCGATAAGCAATGTACACTGCAAATGGGTGGTAGCGATCAATGGGGAAATATTACTACGGGTACCGAGTTAATCCGTCGTATTGATGCAGGGAAAGGCTATGCCCTTACTTGGCCGTTAATCACAAAAGCTGATGGTACTAAATTTGGAAAAACTGAAGGCGGTAATATTTGGCTGGATGCCGAAAGAACATCGCCCTATAAATTTTACCAATATTGGTTGAATACAAGCGATGTTGATGCAGAAAAATACATTAAAATATTTACGTTTTTAACCCGCGAAGAAATTGAAGGGCTAATTAGTGAACATAAAGAAGCGCCACATTTACGTGCGTTGCAAAAACGTTTGGCAGAAGAAATTACAACGACGGTACATTCTAAAGATGAATTAGATAATGCCATTAAAGCAAGTGAAATTTTATTCGGAAATTCTACTGGAGACGATTTAAAAAAGTTAAACGAGAAAACTTTTTTAGATGTGTTTGATGGTGTTCCGTTAACCGAAATACCTCAATCAGATATAGAATCTGGTTTAGATATTATTGCGGCCTTGGCAGAAAAAGGAGGTTTCTTAAAATCGAATGGTGAAGCGCGTCGTGCGTTAAAAGAAAATTCTATTTCTGTTAATAAAGAGAAAGTGCAAGACGATTATACCATTACTTCAAAAGACCTGATAAATAATAAATTTGTGCTTTTACAGCGTGGTAAAAAAAATTATTTTGTTTTAAGAATCGTCTAAAAAACAATAAAGCCTGATTTTTAAATCAGGCTTTATACTAACCAATAAAACTAAAAAATTAATCCTTCTTTTTCATAGTTTTAATTTAAGTCGTAATTTGTTTTTATAACTTACATCAATAAACTAATATTTTTACAGAACCATTAAATTACAACCGCGGATATCAGAATTATCAAAACGTCCAATAATTTCAAAAGTACCGTCGTTATTTACCTTTCCTAAATCCTGAGTCGCAATAAAGGAGCAGGAATTTATATTAGCCAAATCTATTATATTAATACCACCTGCTTTTTCAAATGGTAAAATAGTTAAAGCGTCTTCGGTATCACGGGTTAAAATTCGCATCCAATTCGAACATTTAAAAATGCCATTGCCTTTTGAGTAAGCCTGACTTAAAAGTTCGGTCATACCATATTCGCTGTGAATATTGTCTACTCCAAAACCTTGTTTTAATTGCATGTGTAATTCTTCGCGAATTAATTCTTTACGGCGTCCTTTCATACCGCCAGTTTCCATAACGATTATGTTTTTAAGGTTGAATTGATAGGCTTCAACCAAATCTAATAGTGCAAAAGAAACTCCGATTAGAAGCACTTTTTGTCCTTGTGAATCTAAACGAATCAACGTGTCTTTTAATTCTGAAATATTATTCAAATAAAAGCCACTATCTGTGTGTTTCGATTGTTTTATAAGCGCATCAACCATGTAAATTAATGAGGAACCTTCGCGCTCAAGGTACGATGGTAATAAGGCTAAAACAACATAATCTTCAATGTTGCCATAAAACTGTTCAAATCCTTTATTAAAACTATGGTTGTAGATTTCTAAATTAGTAACAGCATGTTTACTTGTTTGGCTACCCGTTGTTCCAGAGCTTGTTAATGTAGTTTGGACAGGGGCTTTGGAGCTTACTACGGTATGGGTTTTAAAAAACTGAATCGGTAAAAATGGGATATCGTAAATAGATTTAACATCGCTAGGATGTTTATATAATAAATCGCAAAACGAACGATACACCCGATTGTTTTCAAACTGAAATTTAAAAATTTGCAGAGCCAAATCTTCAAATTGTTTTTCGGTTTTAATATGGAATATAGTGTTTGGGTCAATCATAAAACAAAAGTAGATAAAATAAAAAAGCGCTACCAAATGGTAACGCTTTAAAAATTGTTAAGTTTTGAGATTTATTCAATAACTAGTTTTTTAGTAGTTATGGCATTGTCTTGTTGCACTTTCATAACATAAATACCAGCATTTAATTTTGAAACATTTAATACATTATTACTAATAGTTTCGTTAAGAACCTGTTTTCAAGCTAATATTATGCTAGAGTTACTTTATCACTAATTTCCTAGTTTCACTTATATTGTTTTCTGTTATTTTAAGAATATAAACACCTTTACTTAAGGCGGAAACATTAAGTTCTTTACCAGTTAACATCGTAGAATATATTTGTTTGCCTAAAACATCATAAAACTCAACTTTCTTAGTTAAATTTTGTTTGGACGAAATATAAATAAATACTTTACCGTTTGTAACTGGATTTGGGTAAATTGTTAGGTCTTCAATATTTTGAGACACAACCTGTGTGTTAACATGGTCTTGAGCAAATCCCTTTTGGGTTATCAAAAATGTTAAGGCTAAAAATAAAAATAGAAAGTAATTTTTTTTCATAGGTTCAATTTGGTGATGTAAAGGTAGTTAAAAGCAACAAATTTGATGCCAAAAATCTGTTAAAGATTTAGTTCGTTTATCGAAACGTTAAATTCACGTATCCAGTTTGTTACCTTAATGTTATTAATTTCATATCTAGTTTAAATTCTTCTTATTAGTTTTATCTTTACCTTTATAAACAAGAATATTTGTTTTACAATGAAAAAAAAAGACATTAAAATACTTTTAGTAGACGATGAACCAGATATTTTAGAAATAGTTGGTTACAATTTAACAAGCGAAGGCTACCAAGTTATTACCGCCGAAAACGGAAAAGAAGCGGTTAAGCAAGCAAAAAAAGAACTTCCGCATTTAATAATTTTAGATGTCATGATGCCAGAAATGGACGGAATTGAAGCTTGCGAACAAATTCGGAAAAACCCAGATTTACAAAATACTCTCATTGTGTTTTTAACGGCAAGAGGCGAAGACTACTCACAAATGGCTGGTTTTGATGCAGGTGCCGACGATTATATTACAAAACCCATTAAGCCTAAGGTATTGGTGAGTAAAGTAAAAGCGCTACTTAGACGTTTTAAAGAAGATGAGGTTGCGGACACCCTTAAAATTGGAAGTTTAGTTATAAACCGCGACGAATATAAAATCACTTCAAACGGAAAAGAAATTGTTTTGCCAAGAAAGGAATTTGAATTGTTATCTTTGTTAGCATCTAAACCAGGAAAGGTTTTTAAACGCGACGAAATATTAGATTCTGTTTGGGGAAATGAAGTGATTGTAGGTGGTAGAACCATTGATGTTCATATTAGAAAACTTCGCGAAAAAATAGGAGATGATAGCTTTAAAACCATAAAAGGAGTAGGCTATAAGTTTGTAGATTAATGCAGATACAATTTAAAAAATCTTATAAGTTTGCGATTAAAACATCGCTATACATAACATTATTTATAACGCTCTTATGGAGTGTTTTTTTATATGTTTTCCACGAGATAAACTTATGGGAGCTAGTACCTTTTGTTGTCATTGTTTATGTGTTTTCATTTTTTATTGTTCAAATCAGGGTAGAACGTTTTATATATAGACGAGTAAAAAAAATATACGACGATTTAACGATTCTCGAGTCTTCAAACATGACAACTGGTCCTATCACTACCGATATGAAAACGCTAACTGAAGAGATCGACAAATTTGCCCGCGATAAAAAAATTGAAATAGAAACTCTAAAAGTTAGAGAACAATACCGAAAAGAATTTATTGGCAATGTATCGCACGAATTAAAAACGCCCTTATTTACAGTTCAAGGTTATATTTTAACACTGTTGGACGGCGCCATGAACGATAAGAATCTTAGAGAAAAATATTTAGAAAGAGCCAGTAAAGCTGTTGAACGTCTCGGATACATCATTAATGATTTAGATATGATTACCAAATTAGAGGTTGGTGATTTAAGTTTAAATCTTGAAGTGTTTGATATGATTGAACTTATCAGGAATGTGTTCGATATGCTCGAAATGAAAGCCGCTAAAAAAGATATTACTTTAACCTTCGATACAGATTATTTTAAACCCGTTTTGGTTTATGCCGATAAAGAGCGTATGCAACAGGTAATTATTAACCTTATCGTAAATTCCATCAAGTATGGAAGAGAAAATGGCACAACCGAAGTTAGTGTAGAAAACTTAATTAAAAACAAAGTTATTGTTCGAATAACCGATAATGGCGAAGGTATAGAGAAAAAACACTTAGCGCGTTTGTTCGAACGGTTTTACAGAGTAGATAAAAGTGGTTCTCGAAAAGAAGGTGGCTCTGGGCTAGGACTTTCCATAGTAAAACATATTATTGAAGCACACAACGAAAAAATTTATGTAGAAAGCGAATTTGGTGTGGGAAGCGAATTTTCATTCACCTTGGAAAAGGCTGAATAATTCTTTAAAATCTACTTGATAATCAAAGGATTTTAAACCTGAATAATTGTCAATCGCTTTAATTTTATCAATTGTAAACTCGTCTTGTGCACAACTTGGCGCCATTCCTAATTCAGTAAATCTCTTGGCTAAATATTCTTGTTCATATTGTCCGGGAGTTGGTATAAAAAACGCTTTTTTATTAAGTTTTGCTAAATCCATTATCGATGTGTAACCCGATCGGCAAATTATCAAGTCGCTTTCGTTAATAGTTTTCTCAAGCAATCGCGACGTCATAAAATTAAATATAGTGGTATGTCCCTTTATTTGTATGGTTTGTTCCCTATCCATCACACCTTTTACAAATACTACCTTACCTTCAAAGTTATTAAACGCTACCAATAGTTTTTCCTCAAGTAAGCTTCGTTGCGGCTCAGGTCCAGAAAGTAAAATCATAACATCGTTTGCGGTGTTTAGGCTCCTTTTGTTAAGTCTACTTAATACACCAATATATTTTGTTTCAATTTCATGATGGTCGGTATGCCCCAATTTACCGCTTAAATTCAACTCACTATCAACATCAGGGACCCAGCATACATCAAACTTTTTAATAAATTTTTCATGAATTTTAGTGCTTAACCAAGTGGTAGCGCCACTTAAAACATTTAATTGATGCGTAATAAAAACAGACGGAACCCGTTTGCTGTAAACACCCAATCGGTTATCAGAAATAATACCAGCAATTTGGTGTATCTCAACCAAATCTTTCATCATTTTTTTTTCTCTGTTAATAGCTTGAATCACCTTTGGAGAGTCCTTAAGCAATTTCAGTTTTAAGAATTTCTCATTTTTTGTATAACTTATATTGTACGCGGGCAATTGAATAGAGGAAAGCTCTGGAAATTCTTTCTGTAAAAGCATAAGTGCAGCACCATCACTGGCAATAATTGGCAGATATCCTTCAGTCATTAACGCACGAATAATGGGGATACATCGGGTAGCATGCCCAAGTCCCCAATTAAGTGGTGCAACTAAAATTCTTTTCTTTTTCATGTAATTTGGGCGTGCCCACAAGGGTCGGGCTTTACACTATATCTTTTTTGAAAAAACAAAAAAGGATGCCGTTGCAATCCCTCACGCAGTTATTTTTGCTAAAAACAAAGATAAGCATATAAACTCTTTCTTAGATTTCCTTAATTTTACCGAATTATTAAAAAACTAAAAAATAACGTGGGTAGTAAGAACAAATTAAGAAGATTTAAAGAAAATGAAACATTTGCTAACGTATTTCAGCCAACCAGAAACGAGTTAGTAGGGCATTCATTTGCTTTAAAGGGCAATTGGAACGAGCATGTTTTTAAAAATAACAACCCATTGGTGCTAGAATTAGGGTGTGGAAAAGGAGAATATTCGGTAGCATTAGCAAAAAAATATCCTAACAAAAATTTTATAGGAATCGATATTAAAGGCGCAAGATTTTGGAGAGGCGCTAAAACAGCCGTAGAAGAAGGTATTCCAAACGTGGCTTTTTTACGTACCCAAATAGAGCTTATCGAATACGCTTTTGCTAGTAACGAAGTAGATGAAATCTGGATAACCTTCCCCGATCCGCAAATTAAGTATAAGCGTACCAAGCATCGTATGACGAATGCAGAGTTTTTAAATCGTTATAAAACCATCTTAAAGCCCGAAGGCGTGGTAAACTTAAAAACCGATAGCGAATTTATGCATGGTTATACACTTGGTTTATTACATGGTGCCGGACACGAAGTGTTATACGCTAACCATAATGTATATAAGCAAGAAGGAAGTCCAGAAGAAGTTACAAGTATTCAAACATTTTACGAGTCGCAATATTTAGAGCAAAACAAACCAATTACGTATATTAGATTTAAAATTAAATAGGTTTGAATATAACTATCGTCTTCTTTTTAGGATTATTGGTCGCTTTTATTGGTGTTATTCCTCCTGGTTTGCTAAATATGACGGCTGCTAAAATAAGCTTAAAAGAAGGCCATGTAAGAGGTGTCATGTTTTCTATAGGTGTATGTGTTGTTGTAATTATACAAACCTATATAGCCGCTATTTTTGCAAGGTATTTAAGTAAGCACGTTGAGGTTGTAGATATACTTCAAAGAGTGGCTTTTGTTATTTTTGTCCTTATTACGATTTACTTTTTGCTTGTCGCCAAAAAACAACCACCTCAGATTTTAGACGCCCGTGTAAGGAGTAAACATAGTCGGTTTTTTCAAGGGTTGTTTTTGTCTTCCATAAATGTGTTTCCCATTCCTTATCAGGCGTATATGACCATAACTTTGGCATCATTTGGTTGGTTAGATTTTAGTCTGTTTAGTATTATATCTTACGTTGCAGGAGCAGCAATGGGCACCTTTGTTATGCTGTATGTTTATATTTTCTTTTTTGATAAAATTAAAGACAAGTCTATTAGTTCTCAAAAAAGTATGAATTATTTAATTGGCGGAATAACAGGAGTGATTTCCATAATAACACTGATTAATATTATAAAGGAAATGTAGCGAATGCAACTAGAAACTTTAACTTTTTTTGAAAAGGTTTATCAAGTTGCTAAACTTGTACCATACGGCAGAGTTACAAGTTATGGGGCTATTGCAAATTATTTAGGAGCCAGAAAAAGCGCCAGAATGGTTGGGTATGCCATGAATGGTTCTCATAATAAAGATGTACCCGCGCATCGTGTTGTAAATAGAAAAGGGCTACTTACCGGAAAACATCATTTTGATGGCACTAACCTGATGCAGCAACTATTGGAAAGTGAGGGGATTGAGGTTGTTGACAACCAAATTCAAAATTTCGAAAAGGTGTTTTGGAATCCTTCAGAGGAATTGTAAAAAAAACCGTGTTTTACCTTAAATCATTTCGATAAAAGCGCTTTAAATTCTAAACAATTCACTGTATATTTGTATATTAGAATTATTCTTAATAAATATTATAATTAAAGAAAATAGCAGCAAGAATTAGTGGTTAATAATCTTTATTCTTTGGTCTATTTTCTATGATCTCAAAAAAAAATGAAACTAAACAAACAAGACATACTTAAAGCACTTGAAACAATTACAGTGGCGGGTGAAGGAAGAAATATGGTTGAAAGTGGTGCTGTAACAAATGTAGTCACTTTTGGCGATGAGGTAATTGTAGATATCACCATTACAAACCCAAGTTTGCAAGCAAAAAAGCGAACCGAAGTAGATATTTTAAAAACCATTCACGATCTGGTTTACGAAAAGGCTAAAATTACAGTGAATGTAAAAGTAGATGCGCCGGCAACACCAAAAGTTAATGTGATGAAAGGAAATCCTATTCCTGGAATTCAAAATATAGTAGCTGTGGCTTCAGGAAAAGGTGGCGTTGGAAAATCTACAGTAACCTCTAATTTAGCTGTAACCTTAGCTAAAATGGGGTTTAAAGTAGGGGTGTTAGATGCCGATATTTACGGACCATCAATTCCGATTATGTTTGATGTGGAGGCAGAACGCCCATTAGCAGTAAATATCGACGGAAAATCTAAAATGAAACCTGTTGAGAATTACGGGGTAAAAGTATTATCGATTGGCTTCTTTACACAACCAGATCAGGCGGTTGTTTGGCGTGGGCCTATGGCAGCAAAAGCATTAAATCAAATGATTTTTGATGCGCATTGGGGAGAAATTGATTTTCTGTTAATTGATTTACCACCAGGAACCGGCGATATTCATTTAAGTATTATGCAGGCGTTACCTATTACCGGTGCCGTTGTAGTTAGTACACCACAACATGTGGCACTGGCCGATGCTAAAAAGGGGGTTGCAATGTTTCAACAAGAAAGTATCGATGTGCCAGTATTAGGTATTATTGAAAATATGGCTTATTTTACACCAGAAGAATTACCAGATAATAAATATTATATATTCGGAAAAGAAGGTGCTAAAAATTTAGCTGAAGATTTAAAAGTGCCGTTTTTAGGTGAAATTCCTTTAGTACAAAGTATTCGAGAGGCGGGTGATGTTGGTCGTCCAGCAGCTTTGCAAACCGCAACACCTTTAGAAAGTGCTTTTGAAATATTAGCCAAAAATGTAGTTCAGGAAGTTGTTAACCGCAACGAAAATTTACCTCCAACAGAGGCTATTAAAATAACAACTATGGCTGGTTGTTCAACAGTTAAAAAGAAATAGATGACTACAGAAGAAGTGAGATTAAATGTAGAGAAAGCTTTAGATGAGATTCGCCCTTTTTTACAAAGCGATGGTGGAGATATTTCATTATTGTCTATTGAAGAGAATGATACACTGGTAAAAGTTCAGTTACAAGGCGCTTGCGTTGGTTGCAGTGTGAATCAAATGACCTTGAAATCTGGAGTAGAAATGACTATAAAAAAGTACGCGCCCCAAATAGAGCGCGTACTTAACATTCAATCTTAACGATTGAACAACATAGTTAGTTAGTTTTAGTGGTAAAGTTTAAATGATTTTTTGTTGTCTTAACAAGGTGTCTAAGCTATCAGCAATACTATAACAATTGCTAACTTTAGAAACGTCGTTACAAAATCTTAATTCTGTATCTACAGATTTGCAGTCGAATTCTGTTAAATTTACTTTTTCAAATTCTTTATTAATAAGTTTACATTGTTCGTAAAGACTAGTAATGGTTTTAAATTCACTTGGGTCAACATCATTTTTCAAAAGATACCCTTTCAAATAATTTTCTATAGCAAATTGTGAATTTTTGCAAACTAAAAAAGATACAATATCTTCTTTAGGTTTGTAAAGTTCTTTGTTTGCCTGATTTAATTTTTGAGCAGCATTTAAAAGGAATTTATTCGAGTCATTTTCCATAATAAATAAAAATTTTATTGCTTGTATTATAAATTCTCCATGCTACTAAAAATTGTAGCATGGAGAATTTTTTTAAAAGATTATTAAGGTCAAAGTTAAATAATCTTTTTAATACTTAATTACATATCTCTGTAAAGTTCTAAACGTTCCCATTTAGAATGAACTTCATCTTGAGCTTGATTTAATAATTCGGCTCCTAATTCGGCATTTTCTTTAACTACTCTTGTAAAACGAGCTTCGTTGTACATAAAGTCTTTTAATGGAATGCTTGGTTGTTTAGAGTCTAAACTAAATCGTTTTCCTTTTGGTTTAGAAGGATCGAATCTAAACAATGGCCAATAACCGGAATCAATCGCTTTTTCTTGTTGTGTAATAGCATGTTTTAAATCATAACCATGTTCACCACAATGTGCATAGGCAATAATTAATGATGGTCCTGGATAAGCGGCTGCTTCTTGAATGGCTCTTAAAGACTGCATGTCTTTTGCTCCCATTGCAATTTGAGCTACATAAACGTTTCCGTAAGAAATTGCTTGTAATGCCATGCTTTTCTTGCTGGTTTTTTTACCGCCAATAGTAAATTTAGCACTTGCGCCTAGAGGAGTCGATTTAGATGCTTGTCCACCAGTATTCGAATAAACTTCGGTATCCATTACCAAAATATTAATATCTTCTCCGGTTGATAAAACGTGATCTACACCACCGTATCCAATATCATACGCCCATCCGTCGCCTCCAAATATCCAAACTGCTTTTTTGCGTAAGTACTCTGTTAATTGACTTAATTTAGCCGCATCATCGCTATTGATGATTTCTAAGGTTTTCTTAAGTTCTAAGATATCAGCATGTTTTTTGGCTTTTTCTGTTTCGGTTTCTTCCGGATTATTTAAAATAGCATCCACAAGTTCACTGCCTACTAACAATTCTAAAGATTTTAATAAATCTACAGCGATTTCTTGTTTTTTAGTAAGTGCTAATTTCATACCCAAACCAAATTCGGCATTATCTTCAAACAGCGAATTTGCCCAGGCTGGTCCTCTACCAAACTCATTGGTTTTGTAAGGGGTAGTTGGTAAGTTTCCGCCATAAATAGAAGAACATCCTGTAGCATTGGCAATCATTATACTATCGCCATACAACTGAGTAATCATTTTAATATATGGTGTTTCACCACAACCAGAACAAGCTCCAGAGAATTCAAATAATGGTTCTAAGAATTGCGAGCCTTTTAGGTTAGTAATTTGCAACGCAGTTCTGTCGTAATATGGTAAGGAAACAAAGTGATCCCAATTAACATTTTCTTCTTCATCAACTTCAATTTTCTTGTGCATATTAATAGCCTTGAAGTTTTCTTTCTCTTTAGAAATAGCAGGACAAACCGCTACACAAAGATCGCAACCTGTACAATCTTCTGGAGAAACTTGTAAGATATAAGATTCATTTTCTTTAGAGAATGGTCTACCAATTGCGGGTACGCTTTTTAAAGAGGTTGGGAAACTAGCAATATCTTCGTTATTAACTACTTTAGAGCGAATAGCGGCGTGAGGACAAATGGCAACACACTTATTACATTGTGTACATAAATTTTCGTCATCCCAAACTGGAATAAAATCGGCAATACCACTCTTCTCGTATTGTGTAGTTCCTGTAGGGAAAGTTCCGTCTACAGTAAATGCACTTACAGGAAGTTCATCTCCAAATCCAGCCAATATTTTTTCTAAAACATCGGTAACGAATCCTTCAGGAGCACCTCTCATAGCCGATAGCATTTGAGTTTCGCTGGTAACTGCTTTTGGATAATCTACTTGGAATAAATTTTCCAAGGCTTTATCAACCGCGTTGAAATTCATTTTTACCACTTTTTCTCCTTTGTGAGAATACGATTTTACAATGGCATCTTTAATTTTTTGAATAGCCTCTTCTCGTGGTAAAATTCCAGAAATAGCAAAGAAACAAGTTTGTAATACGGTATTGGCACGTTTACCAAGTTTGGCATCATGAGCCACTTGAGTTGCGTCAATTACATAAAACTTAACTTCTTTTTTAATGATTCCTTTTTGAATCTGAATTGGTAATTTATCCCAAATTTCATCTTTAGAATAAGGTGAATTAAGCAAGAAAGTACCTCCGTGCTTTAATTCGGCAATCATATCAAATTTTTCAATAAAATTAAATTTATGACTGGCGATGAAATCTGCTTTATCTATTAAATAACTTGAGTGTATTGGTTCTGGACCAAAACGCAAATGCGAAATAGTTTGTGCACCTGCTTTTTTAGAATCGTATACAAAGTATCCTTGTACGTAATTATCTGTAGTTTCACCAATAATTTTAATAGAGTTTTTGTTTGCTCCAACAGTTCCATCAGATCCTAATCCATAAAACATACAGTTAATGGTTGATGTTTTAGTTTCGAATGATGGGTCGTAGTATAAACTTGTAAAGGTTACATCGTCGTTAATACCAATAGTAAAGTGGTTTTTAGGTTTTTTGTTAGACAATTCGTCATAAATACCTTTAACCATTGCAGGTGTAAATTCTTTTGACGATAAACCGTAACGACCTGCAACAACAGTTGGCATTTCTCTGCTGCTTTCGTTAAGAGCAGTTACAATATCTAAGTAAAGTGGGTCGCCAACGCTTCCTGGTTCTTTAGTTCTGTCTAAAACAGCTATTTTAGTCACTGTTTTTGGTAAAGCATCAACAAAAGCAGCAATAGAGAACGGTTTAAATAAGCGAACAAAAATAACACCTACTTTTTCTCCATCGGCTAACATTACTTTTAGCGCTTCTTTTACAGGACCTTCAGCAGAACCCATAATAATAATAACTCTTTCTGCTTCAGGGTGACCTAGATAATCAAACAAATTGTATCTACGTCCAGTTAGTTCATAGAATTCGTCCATTGTTTCTTGAACAATTGCTGGAGCTTTGTCATAAAACAAATTACAAGCTTCTCTTGCTTGGAAGAATACGTCAGGGTTTTGGGTAGTACCTCTTACAACTGGACTATCAGGGTCTAAGGCTCTTTTTCTGTGTTGCATTACCTTATCTTCTGGCATCATCGCTTTGATGGTGGCATCTGAAATTCCATCTATTTTAGAAATTTCGTGCGACGTTCTAAAGCCATCGAAAATATTCATAAATGGCACTCTAGATTTTAAGGTTGCTACTTGAGATATTAATGCAAAATCATGAGCTTCTTGCACAGAACCACCAAATAACATGGCGAATCCTGTTTGACGACACGCCATCACATCGGAGTGATCTCCAAAAATGGATAAAGCATGTGTTGCAACTGTTCTTGCAGCTACGTGAATAACGCATGGTAATAATTCCCCTGCAATTTTATACATATTAGGAATCATTAATAAAAGGCCTTGAGAGGCAGTAAAAGTAGTAGTTAAAGCACCAGCTTGTAAAGAACCATGAACAGCTCCTGCAGCACCACCCTCACTTTGCATTTCAACAATTCGGGGAATATTTTCCCAGATATTTTTTTTCCCTTTCGAACTAAAAAGTTCTGCATGTTCCCCCATCGGCGAAGAAGGGGTAATCGGGTAAATAGCACACACCTCATTGGTTTTGTGCGCTACTCTCGCCACAGCTTCATTTGCATCGCAGATGAGCTTTTCAAATTCTTTTTCCATAATAGAAATATTTAATTAGATCAGATTTTTAATAATATTGACGTGAAATTATAAACAATAGAAGTTAAATTCTATGACATATGTCAGGTATCAAAATTTTAACAATGAAGTGGTTAACCAATTTTGTTTGAAAATTTGGTTATTTATACATAAAAAAAGCGATTATTTAATACGTATTAAATAATCGCTTTTTAAAAAGTTAACTTAAATTAACTTTGAGTTTATAATGAATAGAAAAATTTACTTTTTTTGAGAATTTATATTTATTCTCCGTGTAACCAGGCTTTCTTAGCAAGTAAAGCGTCTTCGGTTTCTACATGATTCGTATCAGGGATACAACAATCTACCGGACAAACAGAAGCACATTGAGGCTCGTCGTGGAACCCTTTACACTCGGTACATTTATCTGGAACGATAAAATAAAATTCATCTGAAATAGGATCGTTTTCTGCATCTGCATCCGCTTCACCACCACTTGGAAGTTTAATAGTGCCTGTTAACGCAGTTTCATCTGCATAAGCCCATGCTTGATCTGGTTCGTAGATTGCATTATTAGGACACTCTGAGATACAGGCATCGCAGTTTATGCATTCGTCGGTAATAATTATAGCCATAATTTAATTATTTTTAAATATTTTAATGATTGTAAAAATATAGTTCATTTTAGAGTTTTAATGTGACAAATGTCATATTTCATATTAAAAAGTGAAATTATCTTTAGAAATTAAGTAAAACACTTTATCAACTACCGATAAATTTAGTTAATCTTTTTAAATTATCAAAGGTATGACAACAACAAAAATTAAGCATCAGCCGGAAGCTCTCGAATCAGTCATTATTAGATTTGTAGGCGATTCTGGTGATGGTATGCAATTAACTGGAACACAATTCTCAGACACCTCTGCGATGTTTGGTAATGATATTGCAACGTTTCCAAATTATCCTTCAGAAATTCGTGCGCCTCAAGGCAGTTTATATGGTGTGTCTGGTTTTCAGGTTCATATTGGAAGTGTAGAGATTAGTACGCCTGGTGATGAAGTGGACTTATTAGTAGCCATGAATCCTGCGGGGTTAAAAACTAATTTGCACGCTGTAAAACCCGGTCATACTATTATTGTAGATACCGATGCGTTTATAAAGAAAAATTTAGAAAAAGCACAATACACAACCAATCCCTTAGAAGATGGTAGCTTAGAAAATTATCGGGTAATTCAAGTAGCTATGACCTCGCTTACAAAAGAGGCTCTTAAAGATATTGAAGGTTTAGATAATAAAGATATTACCAGAACCAAGAATATGTTTGCTTTAGGAATGGTTTATTGGATGTATAACAGATCTACCAACCACACCATCGATTTTTTTAATAGAAAGTTTAAAGCAAAACCCAACGTTATTGAAGCGAACACCAAAGTGCTTAATACCGGTTATTATTTTGCCGAAACTTTAGAGTTAATTCCTAATGCCTATGCGATATCGCCGGCTAAAATGCCTGCGGGTACCTATAGAATTATAATGGGAAATACAGCTACGGCTTGGGGCTTTTTGGCAGCTGCCGAAAAAGCTGGACTGGAATTGTTTTTAGGGTCTTATCCTATTACACCGGCTACAGATATTTTACACGAATTGGTTAAACATAAACATTTTGGTGTAAAAGCATTTCAGGCAGAAGATGAAATTGCTGGTATTACATCGGCTATTGGGGCCTCATTTGCAGGAGATTTAGCTATTACGACTACTTCGGGTCCGGGGTTGGCATTAAAAGGAGAAGCTATTGGTTTGGCAATGATTATTGAAACGCCGCTAGTAATTGTAAATGTACAACGTGGAGGACCTTCAACAGGCTTGCCAACAAAAACAGAGCAATCAGATTTACTACAAGCGCTATATGGACGAAATGGCGAAAGCCCAGTAATTGTTTTAGCGGCCAGTACACCTGCAAACTGTTTTGATATGGCTTTTGAAGCCGCAAAACTTTCGGTTGAACATATGACCCCCGTAATATTATTAACTGATGGGTATATTGCTAATGGTTCTGCCCCCTGGAAAATTAAGAGTGTTAGCGAAATGCCAGAAATTAAAAATAATATTCTTAGAGAAGTTGTAGATGATTGGAAACCTTATAAAAGAGATGAATTAACCCTGGCAAGAAAATGGGTAATACCAGGAACCAAAGGTTTAGAACATCGCGTTGGTGGTTTAGAAAAAGATAAACTAACAGGCAACGTATCTTATGTTCCAGAAAATCATGAATACATGACTAAAATTCGGGCTGAAAAAATAAAAAGAGTTCAAAACTTTATACCAGATTTAACAACAGAGTTTGCCGATAGTGGCGAATTGTTAGTTGTAGGTTGGGGTGGAACTTATGGATCACTTCATTCGGCCGTTAAGTACCTTGATGATATTGGGTATAAGAATGTAGGCTATGCGCATTTTAAATATATAAATCCATTGCCTAAAAACACCGAATCAATTCTAAAACGTTATAAAAAAATTGTTGTTTGCGAATTAAATAACGGACAGTTTGCTAAAGTTTTAAAAATGAATTTTGATGGATTGAATTTGTCTCAGTTTAATAAGATACAAGGATTGCCATTTGGCAATAACGAATTAATTGAAACCTTTAAACAATTAGTTAAATAGTTATGGAAGCAATAGTTGAAAATAAATATACGTATAAAGATTTTGAAAGTAATCAAGAAGTAAGATGGTGCCCAGGCTGCGACGATTACGTAATTCTTCGCTCCATGCAAAAAGCACTTCCAGAAATGGGTGTTAAAAAAGAGGATGTGGTTTTTGTTTCCGGAATTGGGTGTTCATCCAGATTTCCATATTATATGGATACCTACGGAATGCACAGTATTCATGGTAGAGCTCCCGCTATTGCCACTGGAGTGAAATTGGCGAATCCTAATTTAAGTGTTTGGGTTATTACCGGCGATGGCGACTCTATGGCTATTGGTGGTAATCATTTTATTCATGTATTACGAAGAAATATTAACTTAAATATCATTCTTTTTAATAATGAAATTTACGGATTGACTAAAGGACAATTTTCTCCAACTTCATTAATCGGGCAAAAGACAAAATCGTCTCCTTATGGTAATACACAACCTCCATTTTCCCCAGGTGAGTTAGCTATTGGAGCGCGTGCTCGATTCTTTGGAAGAATAGGAGGTAATACGCCAAAAGAGATGACACAGATGTTTGTTGATGCCGAAAAGTTTAACGGAACCTCATTAATTGAGGTGCTTCAAAACTGTGTGATCTTTAATGATGGGTGCTATACTCAATTTACTGATAAGAGTGTAAGAGAAGATAAGCAGTTATTTGTTGAGCATGGAAAACCAATGATTTTTGGTAAAAACAAAGATAAAGGTCTTGTCTTAAACCGTTTAACATTAGAAGTTGTTACAATTGGAGAAAATGGCATAACTGAGCAAGATTTATTGGTTCATAACGCTAAAGAACAAGATCCAACTCTGCATCAAATGTTGGTTCGGTTACAGTATCCGTTGGTAACTGGAATCATTAGGAGTTGTGATGATATTACTTTAGAAGAACGCGAAGATGTGTTAACTGCTGAGGTTAAATCTAAATCGAAATTCCGCAAGACAGACGATTTGTTTTTCTCTGGTGATACATATGAAATTAAATAGTTTAAGTAAGATGTAACGAAATTAAAATGGATTACATCAAAGCAAAAAAAACCTCAAGGAAAGCTTGAGGTTTTTTTGTGGATTTTATTTTTACCAAATTCTAACTCTTTTTTCGGGTGCCAGATACATACCATCGCCTGGTTTTATTTCAAAGGCACTATGAAACGTATCTAGATTTAGAAGTGGAACATAGCCGCGATACATTGCAGGCGAATGCGGATCTGTTTTTACTTGATTTTTAATGGCTTCATCACGCATTTTGCTTCTCCAAATGGTTGCCCACGAAATAAACAAGCGTTGTTCTGGAGTAAACCCGTCTATTAGCCCCGGATTTCCATTTTCTTTTAAATACAACTGTAACCCATCATAAGCGGCGTTTATTCCACCTAAATCACCAATGTTTTCTCCTAAAGTAAATTTGCCATCTACTTTAATTCCCGGTAATGGTTCTAATGCTGAATATTGATCTGCTAAAGCAGTTCCAAGTGCTGTGAATTGATTCAAATCTTCATCAGTCCACCAGTTTACCAGATTGCCATCTGCATTGTATCTAGATCCCGAATCATCAAAACCATGCGATATTTCGTGACCAATTACAGCTCCAATTCCTCCATAATTTACCGCTTCATCAGCTTTGTAATCATAAAAAGGGGGTTGTAAAATTGCTGCTGGAAATACAATTTCATTATTAGAAGGGTTGAAATAGGCATTCACAGTTTGTGGCGACATACCCCATTCTGTTTTGTCTACAGGCTTACTCAATTTTTCAATATTTCTATTAAAATTCCATGATGTAACTAAAAGCGAATTATCAAAATAAGTACCACCTTCAGCTGGACTTTTAATTGTTAAAGCAGAATAATCTTTCCATACATCTGGATAGCCTATTTTGATAGTCATTTTATTCAACTTTTCAATAGCTTTCACCTTGGTGTCTTGAGACATCCATGTTAAATTATTAATTCTGTTTTCGTAAGCACGAATAACATTCTTAATCATTTTTTGGGCTTTTTCTTTTGCTTCTGCAGGAAACATTTTTTCTACATACAATTTTCCTAAAGCTTCACCCGTTGGTCCGTTTACAACCTGAAGCGCAATTTCGTTGCGAGGTCTTTGTTTAATGGCGCCGTTTAAGGTTTTTTCGTAGAATTCCCAATTAGCTTTCTCTAAGGTGGTTGATAAATTATCGGCAGCTTTATTAAGTAATGTCCAACGCATATAGGCTTTCCAATCTTCAATTTTGTTTTCAACAAAGATGTCTTGAAGTGCCTGCATGTATTTTGGTTGCATAACAATTAGAGTGTCAACTTTTGGCAAACCGATTCCAACAATTTGTGCTTCCCAGTTAATGGCATTTGTTATGTTTTGTAATTCTCCAATGGTCATTGGGTTATACGATTTCCTTCTGTCTCTTCTTTCAACTCTATCTAATCTTGGCTTAGACATAGCGGTTTCTAAGGCTAGAATTTTTTGAGCATTCTTTAAAGCAACAGCTGGTTTTTCTCCTAGATACTGCAGCATTCTTGCTATGTGAAGTACATATTTTTCACGTTTTTCTTTTGAATCGGCATCATCAGAAACATAATAGTCTCGGTCTGGTAGCCCTAAAGCTCCAGGACTCACGTAAACAACGTTTCTGCTGCTGTTTTTAGCATCTGTCCCTACGCCAACACCAAAAAAGCCAATGCCGCCTTTTGGCGCCATGTCTATCATTAATTTTTGTAGTTCGGCAATGCTTTTTACAGCGTTAATTTTTTCTAAATATGGTTTTAATGGTTTAATACCAGCTTTGTTTCTTGAAACAGTATCCATTATGGATTTGTACAAATTGATGGCCTTTCCTTGGTCGGTATCGGAGGTGTACTTTTCATCTTTGGCAGCTTCTTCTAAAATAGCCAATGCATCAAAGTCTGTTCTTTTTCTTAGTTCATCAAAACTTCCCCATCGTGGTCTGTCTGCAGGAATCTCGGTATTTTTTAACCAGGTTCCGTTTACGAAATTGAAAAAATTATCTTTTGGGCTAATAGACGTATCCATTAAAGATAAATCGATACCAACGCCGCTTTGTTGAGCATAAATCTGGTTAAAACCCAATAGTGTAATTAGGGCCAGAAAAAGTTTAGTAATGTTAGAGTTCATTTAGAATTGTTTAATAGTTTTCGCAAATTTATTTTTAAAATTCAATAATTATCTGATTTTAACAAATTAATAGCAATTGATCCAATTCTATTTTAAGATTTAGTAGTGTTGAGATTAATAATTTCGTAAAGTCGACGAATTATTAATCTCTGAAGTAACAATGAATCTAAATATTAAGTTTAAACCAAAGCAGTAAACCCTAAAAATGCCAAAGATAAAAGTCCGGCAACTAGCAAATTAATTGGAACTCCTTTCATGCCTTTTGGTATGTCTGCGAGTTCTAATTGTTCTCTAATACTTGCAAATACTATTAATGCTACCGCAAAACCTATGGAGTTAGAAATAGCATAAAACACCGCTTTTAAAAGGCTTCCGTTTTCTAATCCTAATGCTAAAATGGCGACTCCCAAAACCGCACAGTTAGTAGTAATTAAAGGAAGAAAAACCCCTAATGCCTGATATAGTGGCGGACTTACTTTTTTCAACATTATTTCTACCATTTGAACCAATGCTGCAATTACTAAAATGAATGCGATGGTTCTTAAATAATCTAATCCGGCAGGAATTAAAACGTATTCATAAAGTAAATATGTTACTGTAGTAGCAATAGTCATTACAAATAACACAGCGCCAGACATACCTACCGATGTTGATACTTTGTTGGAAACGCCTAAAAACGGACAAATTCCTAAAAATTGAGATAATACAATGTTGTTAACAAAAACAGCTGCTATTAAAATAATTATGTAGTCCATTATGCGGTTGCTTTAGAAGTAATTTTATTAAATAATACAGTTAAATAAGCCAATGCAATAAAAGCTCCAGGAGGAAGAATAAACAAGATAAATGTGTTAGCTCCTTCTGCAACAAATTTAAAACCAAATAAGCTTCCGTTGCCCAAAATCTCTCTCACTGCACCAAGTACGGTTAAAGCTAATAAAAAGCCTAATCCCATTCCTAAGGCATCAATTGCAGAAGAAACAACATTGTTTTTTGAAGCAAATGCTTCGGCTCTACCAAGAATTATACAGTTAACAACAATTAATGGGATGAAAATCCCTAGTTGTTCATATAAAAATGGTACAAATGCTTCTAAAATCATTTCAACAATAGTTACAAAGGATGCTATGATGATAATGAAAGCAGGAATTCGAACTTTCGCTGGTATAAAGTTTTTAACGAGCGATACCACAACATTCGACATTAGTAATACAAAAGCAGTTGCAGCACCCATGCCTAAACCATTAAATGCAGAAGATGTTACACCAAGTGTAGGGCACATCCCTAATAGCATAACGAATATTGGGTTTTCCTTGATAATTCCTTTTAAAAAATTTTGCGTTTGAGTTATTCGTTCCGCCATAATTCTTAATTTTTTAATTCAACTAATGAACTGTTATTTTTTATAAAAGCATCGTAAGCCATTTGAGTAGCATCACAAAAAGCTCTCGTAGTAATTGTGGCTCCCGTTAGCGCATCTACTTCACCACCATCTTTTTTTACTTTTAAATTGAACGAAGAGATATTTACATTTTTAAACTGCTTTAAAAAGGCGTCTTCTTTCATTTTTGTTCCTAAACCAGGGGTTTCTTTTTGTTCTAAGACCACAACGTTTTCAATTTCGCCAGTGGGTTTAAAACCAATCATAATTTTAATTAAACCGCTAAATCCTTTATCGGTCGAGCCAATAACTGCAGCACCAACAAATTCATTGTTTAGGTAAGCGGGATATATTTCTACGCTATCTGAAACTTTTTCCGATTTAACAAGCGTCATATCTTCAACGGGGTTATTATCGAACGCTGGAAGCACAAGTTTTAAGGCGTTAACCTTTTTTTCTAGTTTGGCTTTTGCTTTAGGGCCAACGGTTAAATCGTTTACATAGCCTAAGGATAATCCAGATACAAGAGTGATGATTAAAAGCGACATTAACATGCCTAAAAAAGTTGATTCTTTCTTACTCATAATTACACGATTTTAGCTTTTATTTTAGCGCCAAATCTTCGGGGCTTAAAATATTTATTAATAAGTGGAACAAAGGCATTCATAATTAAAATGGCGAACGAAATACCTTCAGGGTATACCCCCCAAAGCCTGATAACAACAGTAATTATTCCAATACCAATGGCGAATACAACCATGCCTTTTTTAGTCATGGGGCTTGTAACCAAATCGGTTGCCATAAAGAATGCACCTATTAATGCGCCACCCGATAAAATATGAATTAATGGATTAGCATAGTGCTCTGGATTTATTAACCAAAAAATCCCGGTCATAGCTGCCATAGTAGCAAGCACTGTTATGGGAATATGCCAAGAAATAACTTTTCTAAATATTAAAAACAAGCCACCAAGAAGTAAGGCTAGTGCCGATATTTCTCCAATTGACCCACCTGTAAATCCGAAAAGCATATCCATGGTGGATGGAATTTTGCTGCTTATTTGCGTCATGGTTTCACCGAACATCAAGCCTTCTTTTATCATTCCAAGCGACGTGGCACCAGTTACAGCATCTACAAGTGTTGTATTGTTTACCACTGCAGATGGCCAGCTGGTCATTTGAACTGGAAAGGCCACAAGTAAAAACACGCGACCTACCAATGCAGGATTGAATATATTAAAACCTAATCCGCCAAACGAAAGTTTAGCAATTCCAATGGCTACTAAACTACCCGAAATAATCATCCAGATAGGTAAGTTTGAAGGTAAGTTAAATGCCAGTAAAAGCCCTGTTATTAATGCAGATCCATCAGCGATGGTTACTTCAGTTTTTAATAAATATTTCTGAATGACATATTCAAAAAGCAAGCAAGAAATAACTGCGACTGATGTTACTATTAATGCCCCAATTCCGAAAACATAAATCGAAACTAAAAAAGCAGGAATTAAGGCAATCACAACATCGTACATGAGTTTTTTTGAAGTCCTGTCTGAATGCACGTGCGGTGAAGCAGATACAATTATTGGTTGAGTACTCATATTTAATTTTTAGCAGTATTTAATTTTTTTACAATATCTTTTCCGAATCGGATGTAGTCTAATAATGGTCTGTGAGAAGGACATACATAGCTGCATGAACCACATTCAATGCAAGTCATAATATCCTCATCTGATGCTTTTTCAAAAAGTCCTTTTTCAGAGAAATTCATTAAAAGATGAGGCTCTAATCCCATAGGGCATACCTCTACACATTCGCCACAGCGAATACAATTTTTTGGTTCACCTCTACTGGCTTCATCTTCAGAAATAACCAAAATTCCCGAAGTCCCTTTTGTAACCGGAACATCGGTGTTTTTAATAGCTTTTCCCATCATTGGGCCGCCATTGACTATTTTACGAGTGCCTTCTGGTAAGCCGCCAACTTCATTCACTAAATCTGTGATAGGCGTGCCTATTTTTACCCAGTAATTAGAAGCGTTTTCTAATTTCTTTCCAGTTACAGTTACAACACGTTCTATTAAAGGTTTATTATGTTGAATGGCTTCGTATATGGCATAAATAGTACCCACATTATGTACGATAACACCAACATCTAGTGGTAAACCGTTTTTAGGAACTTCTCTATTTAATAAGGCTCGTACTAATTGTTTTTCGCCTCCTTGCGGATATTTTACTTGTAACGCCGCTACTTTGATGCCTTTTTCATCGGCGGTAAGTTTTTTGAAAATATCTATGGCATCTTTCTTATTGTTTTCAATACCAATAATAGCCTTGTCTATGTGTAAAGCGTGCATTAAAATTTTAATGCCCACGATAATCTCTTCAGCTTTTTCCAGCATTAGGCGATGATCTGCCGTAAGATACGGTTCGCATTCAACCCCATTAATTATAAGATGATCGAGGGTAGTTCCTTCTTTAACACTTAGTTTTACGTGCGCCGGAAACGTAGCCCCACCAAGACCAACAATGCCAAAGTCGTTTATTTTTTTTAATATGTCTTTTGGTTCTAACTCAATTTCTTTTTTTAGAGGATAGGCAATGTCTTGAAAATTAGCTTCGTTTTTAACATCTGTTCTAATAACAATACATTGTTTTTTGTAACCTGTAGTGTCTATAATTTTGTCTAGTTTGGTGATAGTTCCTGCTACAGGTGAATGAATGTTAGAAGACACAAAACCGCCAGATTTGGCAATAACCTGACCAATTTCTACTTGCTCTTTTACATCCACAACTATTTCTGCCGGAATCCCAATGTGCTGAGCAATGGGTACGTAAACCACTTTTGGCACAGACATCCTTTTAATAGACTTTGTAGAAGTTATTTTATTTTCTGGTGGATGAATACCTCCTTTTGGAAATGTTTTAAGCATCGGTTTTTAAATTTACAGATTCAACATTTGCTTCAACTTCAGCCTCAACTTTTTTTACTTTTTTTGGAGGGAAATTTGTTTCTATAATAGAGTGTGTAGGGCAAACTTCAACGCATTTTCTGCAAAGCGTACAAACTACAGGGTCTATATAAGCAAGGTTGTTTTTCATGATTACAGCATCTTTTGGGCAAATGTCTTCACATTTAGAACACCCAATACATGCAACATCGCAAGCTTTTTTAGCAATACCTGCTTTGTCTTCGTTTACGCAACCCACAAATACTTTTAAATCGCGTTTATGTCTTGGATGCATTTCAATGATGTCTCTAGGACAAGCTTCAACACAAGCACCACAAGAAGTACATTTATCGGTAATAATTACTGGCAACCCTGTAGTTTCGTCCATATACATGGCGTCGAATTTACATACGGTAACGCAGTCGCCATCGCCCAAACACCCATACTGGCAATCGGTTTCTCCACTATAAATTAGCGCAGAAATGGCACAGGATTTTGGACCCTGATATTCGGTTGTTTTTGGTCTTACATCACAAGCGCCTTGGCATCTCATTACCGCAACCGTTGGGTCTTTTTCTGCGACTTCTTTACCTAAAACCTGAGAAACGAGTTTCATAACATCATTACCGCCTACAGGACAAAATAGTGCTGAGATATCTTCAGAACTCACTAATTTTTCGGCAAATGCTTTACAGCCAGGAGAACCACAACCACCGCAATTAGCAGCAGGCAAGATGTCTTCAACCTCGGCTATTAAAGGGTCTTCGTATACATAGAATTTTTTAGAAACTACATACAATACTATAGCGGCAATTACACCTAATGAGGATAATAAAAGAACGCTGTATAAAATGGAATCTGTCATTCTTATTTAGATTTTTAATATGGAAATTTCAAAAGTTTTTTTAAAAGAATTTTTTAAAAAATACAGGACTATGTAATAGGGGATTAGTATAAAAAGAGACACTAAACCTGCTATCCATTCGGGAACAAAATTTGAGGCAATTAGTAACGATGAAAACATTAATATAAAAGGAAATACATAAGCCCAAAACACGGCTTTTAAACCGAGCGCTTTCTTTAAAACAACATTTACCGGCTCGTTTATTTTAAACGAAACTTCAGGATTCGAGATTTCAACTTCTTTACTTTCGGTTTCAGACATGCCACAAGACCCTTTTGCATGACAAGCTTCGCAATGAATATTTTGCTCTAAAGTAACAGTAACACGGTCTCCTTTTATTTTAGAAACAACGCCAGAATGAACAAAGGTATTATTATTGGTTGCTTGTGAATTCATAATTATTTGTTTTCAAAAATCTATATTATGGTGATCTTGAGCCTGTGAAATTATAAAAACTGGTTAACCAATTATATGATTTATGTCAGGTTTATAAAAATCTCACTATTTTAATTACAAAATAGGTATGAAATAAATAAAATGAATTTATTACCTTTAAATTCAGTTTAATGATTGGAAGTTATTTATTATTTAAAAATAATAACCTGATAAATGTCAGTAAACTATAGAATTAAACAAGCTAATTTTAATTGCCATTAAAAAACAAAACTAAATGGGTTCAGAAGCTATCATTGTATTTTTACTTGCAGGAATTGTTTTAGTAGCGGGAGCAAACTTTTTATCAAATGTAATTTCACCAAAATCCGATAATCCGCAAAAGCGAGAGCCTTACGAAAGCGGAATGGTAACCAAAGGTCCAACCTGGGTTCAATTTAAAGTGGGTTATTATTTGTTTGCCATTTTATTTTTAATTTTTGATGTTGAGGTTGCTTTTTTAGTTCCTTGGGCCGTTGTTTTTAAAGATGTGGGCTTTGTGGCTTTAATTGAAATAGGCATATTTCTTTTCATCTTAGGCTTAGGATTATTGTATGCGTGGAAAAAAGGAGCATTAAAATGGGAGTAGACGACAAAAAAAGATTTATCTCTGAAGTTCAAGACCGAGACCATAAATTTCCAGAAGATTTTCCAGGAAAAGTTATTCCTGCGGGAAATGGAGCTAACGTGATTGTTACTTCATTAGACCAAATTATAAATTGGGGGCGATCAAATTCACTTTGGTCGCTTTACTTTGGTACCAGTTGCTGCGCCATCGAAATGATGCAAACCGGTGCTGCGCGCCATGATTATTCTAGATTTGGTTTCGAGGTTGCAAGACCTTCGCCCAGACAAGCCGATTTAATCATTATAGCGGGAACTATTGTAAATAAAATGGCGCCTGTATTACGCCGATTATACGACCAGATGGCAGAACCAAAATATGTAATTGCCATGGGCGCTTGTGCTATTTCTGGAGGACCATTTTTTTACAATACCTATTCGGTGGTAAAGGGTGCAGACCATGTAATTCCGGTAGATGTTTACGTTCCTGGTTGTCCGCCAAGACCTGAAGCTTTATTACAAGGTATGCTGATGCTTCAAGATAAAATTAGAACGGAAAGTATGAAGAATAAGGAAAATCCGATTGACGGATTTGATGAAGGCCTTTAAATTGAAAACTATGACCAACGAAGCTTTACAAAATTTAATAAGTGGCTGGATTCCTGATTTAGAGTTTTCTGAAGAAGGATCTCAATTCTTGAATATAACGGTTCAACCCGAACAACTTCATCCATTAATGTTGAAATTGAAAACGAATAGCGATACGAAATTCGATTATTTATTCTGTTTAAGCGGTGTAGATTGGGAACCAGAATTGGGTGTTGTGTACCATTTAGAATCAACAGAATATAGACACACGATTGTGGTAAAAGTGAAAACGGCCGACAGAGAAAATCCAACCTTTGATAGCGTTTGCGATATCTGGAAAACTGCCGAATTTCACGAACGCGAAGTGTTTGACTTTTTTGGAATAAAATTCAATAACCATCCTAATTTAAAGCGTTTGTTTTTAACCGATGAATGGGAAGGATTTCCATTGAGAAAAGATTATGAAGACGAGATTAATATGGTTATTAAATAGGTAGATATGGAAGAAGTACTGGTTAATAACAACTTTAAATCTGAAGAATATTTTATTAATATGGGGCCGCAACATCCGGCAACCCATGGTGTTTTAAGGCTAATTCTAACTATTGATGGTGAAATAATTAAAAAAGTAGAGCCAGATTTAGGATACATTCATCGTTCTATTGAGAAAATGAGTGAGCGTGATAGCTATCAGCAAATCGTTCATTTAACCGACAGGATGGATTATTTGTCTTCTCATATTAATAACGAAGCGGTTTGTTTAACCGTAGAAAATGCACTTCAATTAGAAATTCCAGACCGTGTAAAAGTTATAAGAACAATTATTGATGAGCTTACCAGAATTGCGTCTCATTGTTTGTGGTGGGGTGTTATGGGAATGGATGTTGGCGCACTAACCACCTACTTTTATGGATTTAGAGACCGCGAAATGATTAACGATATTTTCGAAGAAACTTGTGGTGCACGATTAACCATGAATTATAATATTCCTGGTGGGTTAATGTTCGATATTCACCCCAATTTTGTGAAAAGAACCAAAGAATTTGTCGCTCATTTTAAAACAAAGATTCCAGAATACGATTCGCTTTTAACAGGTAATGTCATTTTTCAGAAACGGATGAAAGGCGTTGGTATTCTTTCAAAAGAAGATGCTATCTCATTTGGTGCCTCAGGTCCAGTGGGTCGCGGTTCTGGGTATTCTTGCGATGTTAGAAAATACCATCCGTATAGTGCCTTAGATAAAGTTACTTTTAATGAAGCTTTAAAAACAGAAGGTGATAGTTTTGCGCGCTACCAAGTTAGAATACAAGAAATGTGGGAATCCTTATCCATAATCGAACAATTGATTGATAATATTCCGGAAGGAGAACATAAGGTAGCAACTAACGCCGTAATTAAGTTGCCTAAAGGCGAATTTTACCAACGTGTAGAAACAGCGCGAGGCGAATTGGGAGTGTATGTTATTAGCACGGGGACTAAAAATCCGTATCGCATTAAATTCCGTTCTCCTGGGTTTTCAAATTTATCCTTGTTAAATCATATCGCCGTTGGGGGTAAAATTGGCGATTTGGTAGCGAGTATGGCAACACTAGATCTTGTAATTCCTGATATTGATAGATAATATGTATACTATGAACATCGCTTTAAATATAACAAAATCCATTCAGGAAATGCTAATTGGTATCATGCCAGAAGGTGCCGCAAATATTACGGCCATGGTTTTAGTGGCATTAATTTATTTAACCATTTTTGCCGTTGCCGGATTGTATTTAGTACTGTTGGAACGAAAAGTAGCCGCATGGTTTCAATTGAGAATCGGACCAAACCGAGTAGGGTACTGGGGCTTGTTACAAACCATGGCCGATGCCTTAAAACTGGTTTCAAAAGAATTAACAGGTACGGTAAAAGCAGATAAATTTTTATACAATTTGGCGCCCTATTTTGTAATTGTAACATCATTAATGGCGTTGGCGGTTTTTCCGTTTACACAAGGATTTCAAGCCTTCGATATTAATATTGGCATCTTCTTTTTAATAGCAATATCTTCCATCGGTGTTATTGGAATACTATTAGGTGGTTGGGCGAGTAACAACAAATTTGCATTAATAGGTGCCATGCGTAGTGGCGTTCAAACAATAAGTTATGAATTATCTATTGGCTTATCGCTGTTAACTATGGTGTTAATTACAGGATCGTTGCAACTTTCAGAAATTGTTGAAGTACAAAAAAGTGGCTGGTTAATTGTTCAAGGACATATTCCTGCCATCATCGCTTTTATGATTTATATGATTGCTGGAACTGCCGAAACTAACAGAGCCCCATTCGATATGGTTGAAGCCGAATCGGAACTTGGTGCAGGTTTCCATACCGAATATTCGGGGATGAAGTTTGCGTATTTCTTCTTGGCAGAATTTATAAACATGTTCATTATTGCTGCCATAGCAACGACCATCTTTTTTGGTGGTTGGTTGTCGCCATTCGGAATTACCGATTCCATTCCATGGTTGGGAGTTTTCTGGTTTTTAGGGAAAACATTGGTATTGGTATTTTTAATGATGTGGTTTCGATGGACATTTCCAAGGTTACGTGTAGACCAATTACTCACCTTAGAATGGAAGTATTTACTGCCAATAAACTTGGTAAACATTGTAATAATGGCCATCATTGTTTGGTTAGATTTAACCATTAAATTTTAAAATCTATGGGCTATTTTTCAGATATATATAAAGGCATAAAAACACTACTTACAGGTATGAGTATTACCGGAAAGTATTTTTTAAAGTCGAGAAAAGGCGCTATTACACAAGAATATCCAGACAACAGAGCCACTTTAAAAATGTTTGAGCGGTTTCGTGGTGAAGTGGTGATGCCGCATGATGAAAACAACGAACACCAGTGTACGGGTTGTCAGAAATGTGAAATTGCATGCCCCAATGGAAGTATTGAAATTATTTGGGATCGAGGCATTGATGAAGCAACTGGCAAAAAGAAAAAGTTTATCGATAAGCACGTCTATCATTTAGGGCTTTGTACTATGTGTGGTTTATGCATTGAAGCTTGCCCAACCGATGCTATTGTTTGGGCTCAGAATTTTGAAAATTCGGTTTACGATAGAAGTCAGTTAACAAAGGTTTTAAACAGACCTGGGTCTAAAGTTAAAGATGGAATAGAAGATTAAACTATGGAAAAATATATATTTTACATATTGGCCGCTATAATGATTGTGTTTGCCATCGCTTCTGTTACAAGCAGAAAAATGTTGCGTTCGGTCGTATATTTATTGTTCGTGCTATGTGGAATTGCGGGACTTTATTTTTTAATAGATTATAATTTTCTTGCCGCCATCCAATTAACGGTTTATGCAGGAGGCATCATTGTTTTAATCATTTTCTCGGTACTGTTGGTGCATCATATCGAGATGGAGCTTGAAATGGCAAAATTATCCAAGCAAATTATAACGGCTTTAGCATGTTTAATTGGTTTAGGTGTTTTTTTATATACCATTTTTTCACACGATTTTCAGGTTATTGAAAACACTAAAACCACTACGGTAGCCGATATTGGAGTTTTACTATTGAGTTATGATGCCGGCGGATTTATACTGCCTTTTGAAGTTATTAGTATTTTATTATTAGCTGCCATGATTGGTGCGATAGTAATTGCGAAAGGAAAAAAACTAACCGATAAAAATGAAACTTTATGATTTTAGGCGTTAGCATTTACGAACTATTAACCGTAACATCCATCTTATTTTTTATTGGTGTTTACGGATTCATTACCAGAAAAAATTTAATCTCTATTTTAATTTCCGTTGAACTTATTTTGAATGCATCAGCTATCAATTTTGTGGTTATAAACAAATATTTATATCCAGATATGTTGCAGGGTGTTTTGTACTCCATATTTATAATTGCTGTGGCAGCTGCTGAAACTGCTTTGGCAGTATCCATCATTATAAATCTGTACAGGCAAATAAGTTCTGTTGAGGTTAAAGACACTGAAATTATGAAGTATTAAAATAACCACAAAGAGCACTAAGAAGGCACAAAGAACACAATGAATATAAAGATGACTAAACATATAAAATATCAACTCTGTAATCTCTGTGTAAGACATGGTGATCTCTGTGGTTAAAAAAAATGACCACAAAGTGCACTAAGAAAGCGCGAATAAAACAATTAATATAAAGATGGCTAAACATATAAAAAATCAACTCTGTAATCTCTGTGTAAGACATGGTGATCTCTGTGGTTAAAAAAAATCACTCGAAGAGTGTACAAAGAAGTAGTAAAAAACACAATGAACGGAAAATAAAATGACAGAAAATAATATTGCGACGGAAATTATTGGATGCTCAATTGAAGTGCATAAGGCTTTAGGTCCTGGTTTGTTAGAAAGTGCATATCAAGAATGTTTGTATTATAAGCTCCAAAAAGTTGGATTAAAAGTTGAAAAGGAAAAACCAATGCCACTGGTGTTTGAAGATGTTAATTTAGAATGTGGATATAGAATAGATTTACTTGTAGAGAATAAAGTTGTAATTGAATTAAAAAGTGTTGAAGCTTTAAATGATGTGCATTTGGCTCAAACATTAACCTATATGAAATTGGGCGAATATAAATTGGGATTGTTGATTAATTTCAATGTAACCTTGTTAAAAAATGGTATAAAACGAGTAATTAATGGAACGCTTTAAAATCAAACATGGATTAACAAAATAATGCATAAAATACACAAGCTTAAATAGAATATCATGGTTAAACATTTAAAATATAAACTGGGTGAACTTTGTGCCAAACTTTGTGATCTCTGTGTTTAAGAATAATAACCACAAAGGGCTCTAAGAAGGCGCAAAGAACACAATGACTATAATGGTGGCTTAACATATAAAATATTAACTCTGTAACCTCTGTGTAAAACTTGGTGTTCTCTGTGGTTAAGAAAAAACCACAAAGAGCAATAAAAAAGCACAATGCACACAATGAAAATAAAGATGTCTATACATATAAAATATCAATTTTGTAACCTCATAATATTATTATGAATCTAACGTATATCATATTAATTCCTTTAATTCCATTGCTGGTTTTTTTGCTATTAGGGATTTTTAATCAAAAAATTAAACCAGCTGTTTCAGGATATATTGGAGTTGCTGGTCTGTCAATTTCTACGATTCTTTCATTTTATACCGCCTATAAATATTTTTTCAAATTAGGAAAAGTGAATGGCACGTATCAAGCCCTTTTCGCCAAAACAACTTGGATGAACTTCACCGAAACACTCACTATCGATATGGGTGTTTTAATAGATCCGATTTCGGTTATGATGCTTATTGTGGTATCTGTTGTGTCTTTAATGGTACATATTTACAGTCGAGGCTATATGAAAGGCGACGATGGTTATACCAAGTTTTTTGCCTTTTTAGGACTGTTTTCATTCTCTATGTTCGGATTGGTTTTAGCAACAAACCTATTTCAAATTTATATTTTCTGGGAATTGGTTGGTGTATCATCCTATCTTTTAATTGGGTATTATTACACCAAACCATCGGCAGTTTCGGCGGCTAAAAAAGCATTTATAGTTACCCGTTTTGCCGATTTAGGATTCTTAATAGGCATTTTAATAGTTGGATATTATACCGGGACTTTCAATTTTCTAAATTTAAATAACCCTGAAGGACCAGCTATTTTAAACTGGGCATCAACATCATTTATGGGCTTATCGGCATTAACCTGGGCGTTAATATTAATTTTTATAGGTGGCGCAGGAAAATCAGCCATGTTCCCTTTACATATTTGGTTACCTGATGCTATGGAAGGTCCAACCCCTGTTTCTGCATTAATACATGCCGCTACCATGGTTGTTGCCGGCGTGTATTTGGTAGCACGATTATTCCCAATGTATTACTTTATAGAAGATGGTTTCGCATTAAATATCGTAGCATTTGTTGGAGCTTTTTCAGCACTGTTTGCGGCTATTATTGCCGTTACACAAACCGATATAAAACGTGTTTTGGCATTTTCTACCATGTCGCAATTGGGTTATATGATGCTGGCTTTAGGTGTTTCTGGTTACGACGGTCATGATGGTGTTGGTTATATGGCATCCATGTTCCATTTGTTTACGCATGCCATGTTTAAAGCCTTATTGTTTTTAGGAGCAGGATCTGTTATTCATGCGGTTCATAGTAATTTAATTACCGATATGGGTGGATTACGAAAATACATGCCTATTACAAATATTACCTTTTTAATTGCGGCCTTAGCCATTGCAGGCGTACCTCCTTTTGCGGGGTTTTGGAGTAAAGATGAAATTTTAGTAGCCGCTTTCGAGCACAATAAATTAATATATGCTGTTGGTGTTTTTGTAGCAGGATTAACGGCTTTTTACATGTTTCGATTGTACTTCGGCATTTTCTGGGGAAAAGAAACAACTTATAAACACGCACCTCATGAATCGCCATTATCTATGACGTTTCCTTTAATGGTCTTGGCATTATTAAGTATTGTTGGAGGCTTTATTCCTTTTAGTGAATTTGTAAGTGCCGATGGCGCCGGATTTGAGGCGCATTTAAATTACCCACTCGCTGCGGTTGCAGTTGGTGTTGGCCTTATAGGAATTGCGCTGGCTTGGATCTTATACAAAAATGAAAATAGTTTATCAGAGCGTTTCGCAAGAGGATTTGGAGTCTTTTATAAATGGACTTATAATAAGTTCTATTTCGATGAAATTTATCTTTTCGTTACCAAGAAAATTTTATTTAAAGGCGTTTCATCGCCCGCTGCATGGTTCGATAGAAATGTAGTAGATGCCACTATGAATTTAATAGGTAATTCAACGGTTTCAGCATCAAACAAAATTAAAGGTTTGCAATCTGGAAAAGTGCAGGATTATGCATTTGCGTTTATTTCTGGGGTTGTAGTTATCGCAATAGTGTTTATTTATTTATGGACAGACTAATCGAATAATATGGATATTTTATCACTTTTTGTCATCTTACCAGTAATCACCATTTTAGTATTGGTGTTTGCTAAAGGATTAAAACAGGCTCGACTAGTAGCCATGATTGGTAGTGTTGTTCAACTGGCTATGGCAATTAATTTATTGTTTGCGTATTTCAGAGAACGCGCAGTGAACGACAGCATCATGCTTTTTTCTAAAGATTTGGTCTGGTTTAAAGAATTCAATATTCATTACAATATTGGAGTTGATGGTATTTCTGTTGTACTTATTTTGTTAACAGCTATCGTGGTGTTAGCTGGCGTTTTTATTTCATGGAAAATGGAAGAGCTTCCTAAAGAATTCTTCATTTCGCTTATTGTCCTTTCAACAGGTGTTTACGGATTTTTCATTTCAATCGATTTATTCACGATGTTCGTGTTTTATGAAATAGCTGTAATTCCTATGTATTTGCTTATCGGGATTTGGGGTAGTGGACCAAAGGAATATTCCGCCATGAAATTAACGCTTATGTTAATGGGAGCTTCAGCAGTATTGTTGGTAGGTATTTTAGGAATCTATTTTAATTCCAACGCCGATGGCGGTCCTTTAACCTTTAATATTTTAGAAATTGCTCAGGTAAACATTCCATTCGAAGCTCAAAAACTATTTTTCCCATTAACCTTTATTGGGTTTGCAGTAATAGGTGCATTGTTTCCTTTTCATACCTGGTCGCCCGATGGTCATGCTTCAGCGCCAACAGCAGTATCCATGTTGCATGCTGGCGTTTTAATGAAATTAGGAGGTTATGGTGTCTTTAGAGTTGCCATGTTTCTATTACCGGCAGGTGCGATGCATTGGTCATGGTTCTTTATAATTTTATCTGCTATAGGTGTTATTTATGGTGCGTTTGCCGCTATTAAACAAACCGATTTAAAATATATCAACGCATATTCTTCGGTTAGCCATTTAGGAATGGTGTTGTTCGCCTTATTAATGCTGAACAAAACCGCTTGGAATGGCGCTATTTTACAATCGCTTTCACATGGGTTTATGACGGCATTATTCTTTGCTTTAATAGGCATGATATATGGAAGAACACACACCAGAGATATCACGAAGTTGGGAGGCTTACTAAAAGTGATTCCTTTTATATCAGTGATATATGTAATTGGCGGTTTAGCGTCGTTAGGATTACCAGGGTTTAGCGGATTTGTTGCCGAAATGAACATTTTTGTTGGCGCATTTCAGCATGACAATATGTTTTATAGAGTCGCAACGATTGTATCGGTTTCTGCAATTGTAGTAACAGCAGTTTATATTTTACGAGTGGTGGGTATTATGTTAATGGGACCTGTTAAAAATGAAGCCTTTTTACAATTGCCTGATGCTACATGGTACGAAAAAGCGGGAATATTTTTATTGCTAATACCAATTGTTGGTATTGGTGTTTTACCGTTCTGGTTAAGCGAATTAGTTATGGCAAGTTTGCAACCTTTTATTCAAGGAGTTTTATAATTTAAAAGAATCGACTAAATGAATTTTAGTAACTTTTTATTGATGCGACAAGAAATTTTACTGTTGGTAATTACCATGGGATTACTAATTGCAGAAATTTTTATTCATAAAGACAAAAAACATAGTATTGTTCATTTGGCCATATTTTTATTTGGGATACATACTGCCGTTGGCTTTTTCTCATTAGAAGCAAGTAGTTTATTTGGCGGTATGTTTAGAACCAATGCGATGATTCATTTTTTTAAAAATGTATTGAATGTTGGTGTGCTAATTTTATTATTACAGTCGGCAGATTGGTTAAATGAAAAAATAGTGAGGGAAAACAGAGGTAGCGAATTTTTTATTTTATTGTTTTCTTCGCTGTTGGGTATGTATTTTATGATTTCCGCTGGCGATTTCTTAATGTTTTATATTGGGTTGGAATTATCAACACTTCCAGTGGCTGCCTTAGCTGCCTATGAGACTACTAAAAGAATATCAAGCGAAGCAGGTATTAAATTAATATTATCGGCTGCTCTAGCCTCCGGTGTCTCTTTATTTGGCATATCCATGTTGTATGCCACTGCTGGGTCTATTTATTTCGATAGCATCGCAGAAGCGATTACATCAAGCAATTTAACCATCTTGGGTATGTTGCTATTTTTTGCAGGTTTGGCATTTAAGATTTCGTTAGTGCCGTTTCATTTCTGGACTGCCGATGTTTACGAAGGCGCGCCAATTAGTGTAGCCTCATACTTATCGGTTATTTCTAAAGGTGCCGCAGTTTTTATATTAATGATTTTGCTTTTTACCGTTTTAAAACCTTTAATGCCAGTTTGGGAACATGTGGTATATGTTATCGCTATCGCCACCATGTTTATTGGAAATTTATTCGCGTTGCGTCAACAAAACATGAAACGCTTTTTAGCATTTTCGTCGATTGCACAAGCAGGATTTATTTTGTTAGGATTAATTACTGGAAACCAACTTGGTACGGCAACGGTTGTGTATTTTGTTATGATTTATGTTTTTTCAAATCTGGCGGCATTCGGCGTAGTGCAAGCCATTTCATTACAGACAGGAAAAGAGAACATGAACGATTATGAAGGCTTGTACAGAACAAATCCTAACCTTAGTTTAGTAATGATGCTGGCATTATTCTCGCTGGCTGGAATCCCACCAGTTGCTGGTTTTTTTGGTAAATTTTTCTTGTTTACGGCGGCGGCAAGTAAGGGGTATTATCTGTTAGTTTTTTTAGCAGTGGTAAATGTTACCATATCCTTATACTATTATTTGTTAGTGGTTCGCGCCATGTTTTTACGAAAAAGCGACCATGCTATTCCGTATTTTAAGAATAAAGTTTACATGCGTTTAGGGTTGATAATGACAGTTATTGGTATTCTGGTTTTAGGTTTATACAGTCCGTTGTATGATTATATATATCAATTAAGTAATGTTTTTAATTAAAAAATTATGGGTTTAACAGGAAAACATAACTTTGGAAGTATTGGCGAAACACGAGTGACTTTTGTTGAAAAAGGCGTTGATGTCGATAGAAAAGAATTTTTAAAGACACTCTTAGAACATAATGGTTTTGAAGTGATTATTGAAGAAGAATCTAGAAAGACAGAAGAAGAACCTCAATTATATACTGTGGCTGTAACCGACATGGTTTTTAACCCTACTATTTGGGTTTTTCAGCGTAAACTTAAAACCTTAGATGGGCATAAAGTAACCCAAGATTACTGGAATCAAAAAACAACTTCTACCAATCCGCACTACTGGAATAATGGCAAGGCGGAATAGCGCATCTTAAAAACATTAATTTTTCAATTTTAATTAGTTCTCAAATTCAGACATAAATCGTTGCGAAATCATAATTTTATACCTGATTTTTTTGATAAACCTACTATTCCTATAAAATTAATAGGAATTAGATTTGGTTTTAAAAATTTTAGTCTTACTTTTGCCCTTCGCTCTTGTAAAAAAAGAGAAATTTAAAATAGAATTAGTAAATCCTAAATTATAATAGTTACTTAAGCGATGGTAGATATTAAAATAAACGTTACAGATAGAGAAGGTAAAAAACACGAAATTTGTGCTCCTACAGATATGGCCATGAATCTTATGGAAGTAGTGCGTTCTTACGAGCTTGCTCCCGAAGGAACTATTGGTGTTTGTGGCGGAATGGCCATGTGTGCGTCCTGCCAATGTTATGTTTTAAGTAATACAGACTTGCCACAAATGAGTGATGATGAAGAAGCAATGCTTTCTGAAGCTTTCGATGTAAAAGCGAATAGTCGATTAGGTTGCCAGATACAGATTTCACCAGATTTACACGGTCTCGAAGTGCAGTTAGCACCCGAGTGTTAGAATTTACTTACTGGTTTATTAGAGCAATTTTTTCATTGAGCTTATCCATAAACGCATGTAAATATGTAGGCACATTCATTTTCATTTGGTCTATTTTCCAATGTTTTACAATGCCGTTTTTCGAATATTCAATATACAACCCGCCACCATCGGCACAGTCCGGACAGCCTATAATGTCTTCATTTTCGGTTAATAATTTTTCAGGAAAATAACCCATTAAATCTTTTACTAATTCAAACTTAGTAGATTCTAAAGGTTCAAAATTAAGAGGGTTAATACTGTAGTTGTCATTAGAATCTTCATATAAAGTGTTATTGGTTAATTTGAAAATTTCAATGCAATTTTCACCAACACAAAAACCGTAAAAATGACCAAAGATTAAATAATCATCATTATTTAGCTTGGTTTCATCTTCAGATGAACACCCCAAGAATATAAAGCTGAATAGAAATAAGAAGCTATACGTTTTCATACAATCGTTTTTAATAGGATGGTTATTAATGAGATTGGCTGCTTAAAAAAGTTAAATAGTCTTATAATCAATTAATTTTCTCGGACCTTCTAACAAGACTCTTACTATTTGCAACACGCCATCATCGTTGGTGTCTATTTGCCATTTTATAAGTGAAATAGCACCATTTTCTATTTCAATACCCGTAATACTTCGCGGATGCACGCAGCTTCCATCATTAAAAAAAGCTATATCGCCTGGTTCTGGGAAACGTGGGCGATGTGTATGCCCAACAATGGTAACCAGATTGTTGTTATCTGAAATCCATTTTTTGGTTCGGCGTTCTATTTTTATTAATTCCTTATAATTTTTTGCCGGACTCGTTGGGTCTGCAATGCCCATAACATTGAGTGGTTTCCAAAGAATTCTTACCATAAACCGACTCCATTTCCAAAATAAGTAATTCCACCAATCTGCTTGATGTCCGTGGGTTAAAAATACTTCTTGTTGGGTTGTTCGATGTTTTAAAACAATGCCTTCGTGGTAAGTAATATCTTTAAATAATTCTTCGTCTTTACCTGTTTTAGCATCAAAATATGTTGATAAATATTTCTTTACATAATTCGGATTTTGATATACCATATCATGGTTTCCCCAAATTAAATGCAGCTTATGTTCTTTATGAAATTGCTGCAACAGCATATATACATTTTTATGCGCTTCAAAAATGGGCTTGAAGGTTAGGTTTTCCCAGAGTTCGTCGCCATCTCCGAGTTCGCAATATTGAAAACCTTCGTTGTAATAGTGCTTTAAGGCGTGAAAGTAAATGTTTCGGTTGTTCGCAAAATCATCGGCAAAACTATTATCACCTCGGTGGCAGTCGCTAAATAAAATAATTTTACTGTCGTTATCAAAATCAACAACTTTGGCGTTTTTGTAAGCGTTATCGAGTCTCTTTTTGGATGATAGCATAGAATAAAAGTACACAAAAATGCGGTTTAAATAAAACTAATTTAATGCGAGATTACGATTAATCTTTCAGTTTTTCAATGGCTTTGGGTAAAATACGGTCTACAAATCTGGAATATGCCAGCGCCGATGGATGAAGTCCGTCTGAGGCAACAAATTCTGTGGTTATTAATCCTAACCGGGTAATGTCTGTAATATTTATGTATGTAATATTATTGGCATCACAGTAGGTTTTGGCGAACTGATTGTATTTGTCTATTTCTGCAGAAATAGTGGCATTGCCATTGCCGAATGGGGTATAGGCGTAATCTGGAATAGAAATAACAATAATATTGCGTTTGTCTCCTTTGCCTTTTACTTTAGCTATATCAACAAGTTTTACAAATTCAGTTTCATACAAAGAAAATGGTTTTCCTTGGTATTGATTATTGACGCCAATAAGAAGGGTAACCAAATCAAAATCTTGCGATGGGTTTTCAGTTGCTATAGCACTTAATAGGTTTGATGTTGTCCAGCCTGTTCGGGCTATAATTTTTAACTCGAAGCTAGTGTCCGCATCAAAATTACTGACTAATCTGGATTTTAATTGTTCAGGAAACCTACACGTTTCACATACGCTTTGTCCTATAGTGTAACTATCTCCAAGTGATAAAATCTTATAGTTTTTTTGAGTTTGAGGGGTCGTTTCAGGTGGTGTTGTGTCTACAATTGGGAGATTGGGCACAATAGTTTTTGTAGTGTCATTTGAGTCTGGTAATGCTAGTTCATTGCTGCAACTTAAAATAAGTGTAAGCGCAAATATGAGTAAATACATAATCTTTTTCATTTTAAAGTTTTTTTATAAAGATATGAATTTATTCATTTTCAGTTATTTGAAGTAAAAAATGGCGTTACTTTGACCTTATCATGATGTCTTTTAAAAAAAAGCACCAGTCAGGATTTTTTAAACCTGACTGGTGTTAGAAGCATATTTAAATTAATGTAAAGAATTATTTTAGATTGTTATTTAAAGGCATTAAGACCAGTAATGTCTAATCCGGTAATTAGTAAGTGGATATCGTGTGTGCCTTCATAAGTTATGACGCTTTCTAGGTTCATAGAATGGCGCATAATAGAATACTCTCCTGTTATTCCCATGCCTCCTAATATTTGTCTTGCCTCACGTGCAATAGTAATTGCCATGTCTACATTATTGCGCTTTGCCATAGATATTTGAGCTGAGGTTGCTTTGTTATCGTTTTTAAGGACGCCAAGTCGCCAGGTAAGGAGCTGTGCTTTGGTTATTTCAGTAATCATTTCTGCCAATTTCTTTTGTTGCAGTTGGAATTGGCCAATAGGTTTGCCGAATTGCATTCGTTCTTTACTATATCGCAATGCGGTATCATAGCAATCCATGGCAGCACCAATAGCGCCCCAGGCAATGCCATAGCGAGCGGAATCTAAACACCCAAGAGGTGCGCCTAATCCCGATTTATTAGGGAGTAAATTTTCTTTTGGCACTTTAACATTATCAAAAATAAGCTCTCCAGTGGCCGATGCTCGTAAAGACCATTTGTTGTGTGTTTCTGGGGTGGTAAAGCCTTCCATTCCCCGTTCTACCAGTAAGCCATGAATACGCCCTGTTTCGTCTTTTGCCCAAACCACTGCAACCTGCGCAAATGGAGCGTTACTAATCCACATTTTCGTACCATTTAATAAATAATGATCTCCTTTGTCTTTAAAATTAGTGACCATGCCGCCGGGGTTACTGCCATGGTCAGGCTCTGTTAATCCAAAACAACCTATCCACTCGCCACTCGCTAATTTTGGCAAGTATTTTTGGCGTTGCGCTTCGTTACCGTATTTCCAAATGGGATACATAACAAGTGACGATTGTACCGACGCCGTACTGCGAATACCAGAATCACCACGTTCAATTTCCTGCATAATTAATCCGTAGCTTATTTGATCTAATCCTGCACCACCGTATTCCATGGGGATGTAAGGCCCAAAAGCACCAATTTCTGCTAATCCATTTAGTATTTGCTTTGGAAATTCTGCTTTTTGCGCATAGTCTTCAATAATGGGGGATACTTCGCGTTTTACCCATTCGCGAGCTGCTTCGCGCACTAATTTGTGTTCTTCAGAAAGAAGTGCATCTACGTTGTAATAGTCCGGTGCTTCAAATAAATCTGGTTTCATCTGGTCAATTTTATTTTGAAATTAATGCAAGTGGATGTACTACCAGTCGAGTCATTAATTTTGAGTTTAATGAGGTATTCAAAATAAAATATTCAGCAATTGAACTATTTTTTTGAGAATTCATCATTTTAGTTTCTCAAATTTAATTAATTCTTAGTAGTCTATTACATTTTTAAATAGAAATCTTTGGTAAGATTTATATAATTTTCGGTGTATTGATGACGTTCGGTTTCAATAATAAGATGCTCTTTTTTTACTGCGCTTTCGCGGAAAGTGAATTCTAATAAACTTCGCTTTACTTCGGAATTTGGATTTCCTTTTACTTGCAATATGCTCCTAGGTTGTAAATTGAAGTTTTGGGCAAGTTTAATAATTTCGGCTTCTACTTTAAACGGAACAATAATCGAAAAAATACCGTCTTCCGATAGTAATTTTGAAACACTTTCCATTAGGTGGTTAAAAGGCATTGCATCGTTAAACCGAGCTAAATCGCGTTGAGAATCTTCAGACTTGTAATCGTCGGAATAAAATGGGGGATTGCAAATAATTAAATCGTAAGTGTCTTCTATTTCATCAACAAACTCTTCGAGCGATGCATGATAACAAAAAAGTCTGTCGCCCCATGGCGATGCTTCAAAATTATCAACACATTGTTCATAAGCATCATCATCAATTTCAATAGCATCAATAAGTTCTGCATTGCTACGTTGTGCTAACATGAGTCCTAAAATTCCTGTGCCAGCTCCAATATCTAAAATAGAAAACGGATGGTGTGTAACAGTGGCCCAAGCACCTAACAAAACACCATCTGTACCAATTTTCATCGCACATTTATCTTGTTGAACTTGAAATTGTTTAAAAACAAAAGGTTTATGTGAAGTCATATATTTCGATGCTAAATTATCTTGAATAAAAGTGAAAAATAGTTAAAGTATGCTAAAGTATGTTAAAATTAATAATTTCTAGTTCTAAACTTAGTTATACATACGTATATGATAGTGTAGGGAAACCACAAACTTTAAAAAAATTAATATGAAGACTTCAGAAAGAATTTTAGCGAAGCTTAATAATTTGTTAATTATGAATTATGAAACGGAAAAAGTGTATTTGGAAGCACTTGAATTAGCAACTGGTGATAACTTAAAAGCATTCTTTAGAGAACGAGGTTTTGAAAGAAATGAATTTAGTAGACAATTGAAAGTCGAAATTATAAAATTAGATGGTCAGCCTAAAAAGTTTAATGGGTTGAGCAGTAATTTTGATAAAAAGTGGCATGATTTTAAAACTTTGCTGTTATTAAACAACGAGGATGATTTGATGGATGTGGTTGTTGCGTTAAAACGATTGAGTATTGAAAAATACAACGACGTGTTACGCGAAATTAATTTGCCTTTATCTGTATGTAAGCTATTGGTAAAACAACGCGATAGCATTTATAGTAATATGAATGCGATGAAGCGCCATGAGGAATTTGTTGTTTAACACAAGTTTAAAGTAAAAACAAAGGCTAATTTTTTAAAAAATTAGCCTTTGTTTTTGTTATGAAAACTTAAAATTATAAGTAGAGGTCTATCAACCCTTCGGGGGTTTTAACAAAGATGGTTTTCGCTTTTCTGTCTACCTTATCAATAAATTCATCATTCATTGGTATTAAAATTTCTTTGCCGTTGTTTTCAACTTCAAATAATGCCTGAGCAGTAGAATCGTTAATGCTTACAATAGTACCAACGGTACCATAGTTAACATCTACCATGGTAAATCCAATGACCTCGTGAAAATAAAATTTATCACCTTCTAATTTAGGTAGAAATTCTAAAGGTAAATACACATCGCTTTTTATTAAGGCGTCGGCATCGGCTTCACTGGTAACATCTTCAAATTGCACGCGTAATAAATCTGATTTATGCAATTGAGAGCTTTCAATAAAAAAGGGAATTAGAGTATTGCGAACCTCGATAAACATGGCGTCTAGATCTTCGTATAACTCTGGCTGGTCGGTGTCTAACTTAATTAAAAGTTCGCCTTTAAAACTGTATTTTTTTACAATTTTTCCTAAGTAAAAACAATCTTCTTTTTTCATTATATTTTATGTGTTCTAGTGCAGTCGAGAACTTTTAAATGTCAATTTAATGAGATCTCGACTGCGCTCGATGTGACATTTCTATATACAAAAAACTCCGATAAAATATCGGAGTTTAAAAGTATAAAAAATTATTTTTTTATTCTTCTTCTTTTACTTCAGGAGCTGCTTCTGTTGCTTCTTCTGTTGTGTTTTCAACAACATCTTCAACTACTTCAGCTTCTTCCTCTACAACTGGTGCAGCAGCAGCAATACGTGCTTCGTTAGCAGCTTTTTCAGCTTCAAACGCTTTCGCTTTTGCTTCAGCTTGTGCTTTTGCTAATCCGTCAGTTTTAGCGCCAACTTTTCCAGCTTTTTCTTCTAACCAAGCAGTGAATTTTGCTTCAGCTTGTTCTTCTGTTAAAGCGCCTTTTCTAACACCACCTGCAAGATGGTTTTTTAATAATGCACCTTTGTAAGATAAAATAGCTTTTGCAGTGTCTGTTGGTTGAGCACCGTTTTGTAACCATTTAACAGCACCATCAATGTTTAATTCTATGGTTGCTGGGTTTGTGTTTGGATTGTAAGCACCTAATTTTTCTAGGTATTTACCATCTCTTTTTGAGCGGGTATCCGCTGCAACGATCCAGTAATAAGGTTTTCCTTTTTTACCGTGTCTTTGTAATCTAATTTTTACTGGCATAATAATTAATTATTTGAGGTTCTCGACCTCGGTTATTAATGAGGGCGCAAAGATACTATATTTTTTTAATTATCAATACGTTATTTTATTTTGAAACGGAATTATTTGTAATTTTTTTTAAAACAATAAGCAAACGGGAGATGGCGCTTTAATACTTTGTAAAAAAGTAAGTTTGCCCGAAGATGAATCTATATTAAAAACGGAAATATTATTGCTGTTTTGGTTTGCTACTAACAGAAATTTTCCTGTTGGGTCTAACGTAAAGTTTCTAGGCCAGTCGCCACGAACTGGAACAGTTTGAATTTTTTCTAGCGTACCATCACGTTTATTTCGGCTGAAAACCACGATGGAGTTTTCGCCTCTGTTGGAGCCATATAAATAGTCTTCATTTTTAGACAAATGAATGTCTGCGCACGAATTTTTTCCTCTGTAATTTTCGTCTAAAGTATTATCAAAATCAATCTGTTCAAATCCGCTGGATGTTCTTTTAATAGATGTTACCGAGCCGCCATATTCATTTATAACATAAATATATTGTCCGTTTTTGGTTATCGCAAAATGTCGCGGACCAGGGTTTCCGGGCATGGCAACTAAATTTGGTGTTTCTAATACATATTTATCATTCTTTAAAATGTATTGATAAACGGCGTTTGTGCCTAAATCGGCAATAAATAACTCGTCTTTTAAAAATTGCGCAGAATGCGCATGAGATATTTTATCGAGGGTATTAAAATTAAATGTTTGGAAGGTATTCAGTAATCTCCCGTCTTTTGAAAGTGTATAAATAGACGCACTTCCTCCTCCATAATTTGATACAACGGCTTTATCACCTGCTTGGTTTGTGGCTATATGACACGGAGCAGTACCATTGCTACTCAGTTTATTTAAAAATTGTAGCGATCCGGATGGTTGCACTTTAAACGCAGAAACTGTGCCGCCAAGACTTTCACTTACGGCATATATATGCTGTTTATCTGGCGAATAGGTTATAAACGAGGGGTTTTCTATTTCCGCGGCTAATTTAAGGTTCTTAAGTTCGCCGGTCTTGGTGTTGAATTGCAATTGATAAATGCCTTCGCTGTCTCCGTTTGTATACGTGCCAACGTACAAGGGAAGGTTTTGGGCATCAAAATTTAAATAGCACATAAAAATGCAAAGGATGAATAGTGAACGAGCCATATCATATATATTTTTAAGTTTTAAATGTATGATATTTTGCGTTATTTTTCGCTAATATAAATGTAATACTTTATGCTATTGTTTAAGATTTAATAATGATATTTCTTGTGAAATTAAACTATCAATAACTTTCGAAGATGCTGATATTTGATTATTAACAATAAGTTTTTTCATAACTTGATTTGTTACTAAGTTAATTTCAGATTCCTCTAACGGGGTGTCAAAATAATTTTGAAGCTTATTGTTTAAGTTTATTTTACATGCCGCTAAAAGTGCTCTTAAAGAGGCACCTTCAAGCCATTCGTTATAGGAGTTTATTTCTTCAAAAATAATAGTATTAACTTCGTTAGTAGCCGCTAAACGGTTTTCTTTAGTTTCTTCCAATTCTACAGAAATGGAATCTAAATCGTGAAAAATGATATCGTTTTGTTTTGCTAATTCTTTATTAATGTTGCAAGGAACAGCTAAATCTATTAATAAGGTTTTTTTGATTAGTGGGTTAATTGTATTTATTAAGTTCGGACAATTACTGGCGGCACTTATAATGACATCGAAATCATCAAAATTATTCGAAAGTACATTGGCCCATGGGTAGGTTTTACATTTGTTAGTTTGCGATAGAATAATAGCTTTCTCTTCACTTCTATTAGCAATGTAAATATTGGTAAAATTAAACTTGGAATTGTATTTAAATAATTGTTTTACAATGTCTCCAGCGCCAATAAATAATATTTTTTTTGATTTTACCGAAGCACTATCGAAAGATTGACGTATTACCTTGAGAGATTTGTAAGCCACAGAAGTGGTTCCGTCTCTAAAATCGGTTTCATTACTTATGCGTTTATGGGTTTTAAAAACAGCTTGTAAAGCACGCTCTAGAAGAGATCCTTGTAGTTTGTGCGCCATAGAAAACTGATGTGCCTTTTTTATTTGAGAAATAATTTCGGCGTCACCAAAAACGAGTGACGCTAAGCCCGATGAAACTTCAAGCAGATGTTTGATGCTGTCTTTTGTGTCGTTGCTAGAGTTAAACAATGGTTTTTCGGCCTCTGGATTAGTTACAGATTTGAAGTTCATCAACACATCTAAAACAGCATTGGAGGTGGTATTTGTAGCCTCAAAATAGACTTCGGTTCTATTACATGTTGCCAAAATAAACAAGCCAGAAATATCATTAAAAGAATCGCAAATTAACGTTGTTAAAGCTACTTTTTCTTCTTCAGAAATGTGATATTTTTCTCGTTGTAAAGTGGATGCTGTATTATGAGAAATACTTATATAACGAAATGATTTATTCATGTTTAGCTCAAGTCAATAATTTATATAAACGCAATAATTGATTTCAAAGTAATTAAAGCTAAAGATAGTTATGGAGTATGAATTAGGGAATGATATTTGTCATGTTTCGTAACATATGTTACATAATTATTTTTAATAGGGTTTGTGTTTTTTCAATAAAAAAAGCCGAACCATTTATGTTCAGCTTTTCTTAATGTAATTAAAAAAGTATTTAAATTAGATTACTTTTTTAATGTTCTCAAATAATTAACTATTAACCAAACATCTTCTTCGTCTGGAATTTTCTTTTCGTAATTAGGCATGTCGTCTCTTCCAATGTAGCTTTTGTAAAAAAGAGCGCCGTCTGACTGACTTTGGAATTTTTTACTTGAAAAGTCTCCTAAATCGCCGTCAACTTCGTTAGATTTTGGTCCGTCACCTAAACCAGCTTTACCGTGGCAAGATTTACAGTGTTTGTCATAAAGAGATTTTCCTACGTTTAAATCTTTCTTAGGGTCAGTCGGATTTTTCATTTTTTCATATTTTGCTGGTACCTTCCATTCATTCTGAACTACAGTTGTGAAAGAATATAGAGCAAAAGAAATAAATCCTAAAATTGCTAATGTTTTAATTGTTTTCATGGTAAAAATACTGTTAAATTTATTGTTAAGTTAATCAAATACAGTGCCGTTTTTAATAATTTTTAAATTTATTAAAAATTATTCTTTGGTTTTCATTTTTAGTTCTTTGCCTTCTTTACTAATTGAAAACAAATTTTTAATGGTGTAGGCGTAATTTGCCCAAACACCAACCAATAATATGGTTAGTACTATATACATCCATATTGGCGCAGCTTCAGACCATAACGTGTTACTATCGTTAGCGGCAAGTTTGGTGAACACCCCCCAATTTACGTTTTTTTCTTGAATTACAGTTGCAAACTCATCATGATCTTGAATAATTGCAAAAACCGTGTAATTTCCGTTAGCATCACCGGGAATATTTGTTGGCATTTCGAACTCAAATTCACCATTTTCAATGGTTCCATCTTCAATTTTCATTCTAGAAATCATGCCATTTACAGATATTCTAATATCGCATTCTTCAACTGGCAATATTGTTCCTTCGCTATCCTTTAAATAGGCTTTAACAAACACTGTTTTTACACTGTCTATTTCTTGTAAATCGAGTTCTAAATAAAGGTTTTTAACGCTTAGTGTTTCTTCTTGTTCATCAATGGCATCGGTGCCTTCAAAAAGCGCTTTTAAATTGATGTATCCGTCCTCATCAGCCAAATACTTATGATTTTCAGGAAGTATTAATCTAGCAATCCCTTCGTTGTTTGTTTTTGAAGTGCCAATTAAAACTTCCTCGTCGTTTAAAGTGTTGAAAAATTTTATTTCGGCGTCAAACACTGGAACGTTATCTTTTCGGTCTTCTTTATTTCTTGCAATAAAACTAACTTCAAGAGTTCTGGCATTATCAGAATTTTTGACGGTTTTAAAATTATACATCATTCTATAATTTTCAACATCAACATTCTGCGCAAATGAGTTAGTGTTTAGCGATAAACCAACTATCAAAGCAAATGCAAAATATTTATAAAATATGGATTTCATTAGTTCTGATTTTTAGTTACATTTTTTGGTCTTCTTTTTTGAGCTCTTTCATTATCGATAATCCCAGACATTGAAATTATTGGAACCAATCTCATCAATAAAATAAAGAATAAGATAAAGGCGGCTACCCCCGTAAAACTTAAAGCCCATTCTATCCAGGTTGCAGAATAATGAATATATTCTGGTCTTGTGTCTTGTATTGGCAAATAGGGCGTTTCTAGCGTTGGAACAATAATCAGGTATCTGTTAAACCATAATCCTAAAACTGCAACCACGGCTGCAAAGGTTATGGAATTTATTGTTCTGAATTTTTTAAAGAATAGAATAACAATGGGTACTAAAACGCCAATGTAATTTGCGAAAATGAACATCCAAAAATACCTGCTAAATAGGGTGTTAAGCAAATTAATATCGTGCACTTTATGGCTAAACCATCTTGAAAAATATTCGCTGAACGTGAAATACCCAAATAGTAAAGAAATCACCAATAATATGATGCCTGCTCCTATAAAGTGTACTTTTCGAATATAATGCTCTAAATGGTAAAATTTACGAATTAAATACATGGCTATGATGATTACTCCAACGCCAGAATACAATCCTGCAATTATAAAATAAGGCGCAAATATTGAGCTGTTCCATCCTGGTTGTACGGTTAAACTAAATATCCAAGCTAGAACGGAATAGGCTATAATTGCCAAAGCAATAATCATAGCAGACATTGTTCTTGTTATTTTATGCAGTTTTTCGCGCTGAGTCGGCGTGTCATAATAACCAATGGCCAATTTTTTATACAGTTTTTTTCTCCAGTTTGGAGCATTCTCACTATTATCACGTAGGATAGCGAAATCTGGTATAAATGTTAGGTATAAATATATAAAGCATCCAATAAGATCGGTAATAATAGCAATGATATCCCAAGTAATAGGCGATTGTATTCTAGGGTAAAGGAATAGGTAATGTAACCTGTCTAATCTTCCAATACATAATAAAATAAAAATAGGCCCAATTATTAGTGAAAGCACCGTAATTATTTCTACTATTCGGCCAACAGAATTTTTCCAAGGTGTTTTAAAGAAATGTAGAATCCCCGAGATAAACGCGCCAGAATAGCTTAGGCACACAAAGAATATAAAATTGATAATATAAATACCCCAGACAACATTGTCTCTCATGCCTGTAACTTCGTGACCTTTTACTGCTTGTATTACAAAAGCAACAATGCCAACAATAATAACAGCAATTAAAAAACCAATCCAAATTTTTGAGGTTCGGGTAGATTTCTCTAGCATTGGCGAAAACTCTTTAACCAATTCTCTTTTTCTAACGTCTAAATCCATAATTAAGAGTGTTTAAGTTAAATTTCACCTTTGTTTTTTAAGTCTTGTACATAAGGAACATCTTTGTAACGCTCAATAATATCTGGTTCAACATCAAATCCGCGTTCTAACGGGAATTGTCTGTTTACAGCAGGTAAATAATACACGTTTGGTTTTGTGCCTAAATGTTCTAAATGTCTGTAACCGCCACGATTTTTAATTAATTCAGAAAAACGAACGGTTTCTTCACCATTGGTAACGATATCTTCATTTTTGTCGCCAAAATAAATAACGCCCATTGGGCAAGATTGCGCACAGTGCGGTAGTTTTCCTTGACGTAACATATCTGGACAGAAATCACATTTCATAACAGTTCCTTCTGCCGCTGGAACACTGGTTTCTGGAGAATATGGTTGCGATTTATCATTAAATTTAGCTTTGTGTCCCCAGTTAAATTGACGCGCAGAATACGGGCAACTTGTTACGCAAAACTTGCAACCTATACAACGATCGTTATCAATTAAAACAATACCATCTTCACGTTTAAAAGTTGCGCCAGTAGGGCAAACGGTAACACAAGGTGGTTCATCGCAATGAAAGCAAGGTTTTGGGAACCAGTAAGGCGAGCCTTCTTCGTTATCTTGAATAAGCTGTACTTTCATAAACTCTTCATGATAATCAAGTTTATGGGCTTTTTGGCAACTCTCAACACATTTTCTGGCATTTTTACACTTTGCCAAATCTATTACCATTACAAATTTTCTATCAGGAATGCCTTTTCTGGATTCTGCAGGAGTGATATGTGCTTCAGGATATTTGTTTATGCTTTCTGCGTCAACCTCCACCATTCTGCCATCGGGCGTAAGTACTCTAACTTTTTCACCTGAAGAGGCTGCTTTTTCTTGTTCAGAATTCGACATTATTGACAAGCCCGCAACAGCAGAAACACTGGTGAGTAATCCTAATTTTAGGAAATTACGCCTGTTTGCTCCTTCCTTATGATCTTCTTTTTTTTCCATAGTTCACCTTGTTAAATAAATTTTGATATTTGACAGCCTTAAATATAAACTGGTGTCAAAGATTAAATTTACAGCGATTAATGTCTTAAAGTTGTTGACTTTAAAGTATTAAAAATTATAATTTCTGGTTATGTTAAATCCAATTAAGATTCCTTTGTTAAAAAAATCATTTGTATTCTTCATATAATTTTGCTGTGGTACAATACCGCTATAATTTGTTACGAATATGTGAAAAGCGTGGGCAGAAGTAGCAAACTCTGCACCAAGGCTTATACCCGGATTATTATAGCTTAAACCAGTTGTTGGATCATCGTTTAATTGTGTTATTGGTTGGCTGTAATCAAATATAATTGCGGTTTGAGGGCTTATTTTGTAACGTCCACCCAAGGCAATAGAAAAGCGATCATTTTCCATAGAATAGTCTACCGTATTGTAGTGTGAAAAAGACGGTGCTAACTGCAATGATAAATTTGAATTAAATCGCTTCGCAATAATTAGTTGGTGGAAATAGGAATATCTATCTTGTTTAGTAACAAATAGTCCATCATTCGAGCTTCCTGAACGTCCATCAATACCAGCATTTCCAAAATATGTTAAACTTATTGGTGTGCTTCCCGAACGGGTTTGTTGTAATAATCCAATTTTTAAGCTAAAATCACTTAGTCTATTTTTTTTAGTTATCCCGTATCCAACAGTTACCCAGTCTAAAATAGCGTATGATAATGCTATTCTAATATTTGAATTGGCTCCATAAATACCTAATAAGGAATTTTCTTCATCAATCAAACCGAATCTGTGCTGCATCATAACTTCTAACGTGTTTTTATTAAACAAGACATTGGTTTGATTGTCAATAAGCGTTGAGCTTTCAAAAGCAGGACGTTCTGGTTTTTCTACAACAGAATCCTTTACTTTTTCTTGTGAAAACGTTATAAGAGGAGCTATTAAGAAAGCAAGCAGTAATATTTTATAGTTTTTCATTTTAACGTCTTTATTATTAGTTATTGGCTGCACCATCATCAATCCATTTTTTAATTAAAGCAAGCGATTCGGAATCCACATTTCTATGTCCATTGATTGCTAAAAAAGTATAAAGCGTACTAGTTCCGCTGCTTCCTGCTTTTACGTAAGAAGGCACTAAAGCATTGTATGCAGTTCCTACGCTTAAATCTGGACTTTGACCAGATGGTTTGTGGCATTGAGTACAGTTGTATGTTGCAAATATTGGTGCGATGTCATCGGCGAATGAAACTACCGTATCTGGTGGAATTACTACTTCAACTTCCTCTGGTAATTCATTATAATAACATGAAAAAAAGAATAAAGCTAAACTGTTAACAAGAACTATTTGCAATAGTTTTTTCATTTGTTTAATTTTTAAGGTTAATTAACTTTTGTAAAACGTTCAGTTAATACTTATTATAAGGTTCAAGATATTTTTAAAAGTTCACGGGCACCGGAAGGGTTCCCGTGAACAAATTATCTTTCTTAGTATATATTATAGAACTTCTAAAGCTTTCTTAAAGCACTTATTGTTCTACGTAATTATGGTATTAATTTAAGATCTGCAATAGAATTATTCATAAGAGCTTTAGCATACGTTGGGTTGTGTAATCCGTATGAATGGTCTTGGTATAAAAATCTATAGTTATATACAGCTTTAGCAACTCTTTCAGGAATTTGCACTGATGACGATGGCATTACTAACATTCCATCATCTTTAGGGTCAGCTGAACCAGTTGTTAAACTGAAATTAGCTGGGTATAATCGCACGATTTCTTTAGCTAAATCTTTCATTAAGTTTTTAACGACTGTTTGTCCGCCGTTAATATCATAGCTTACTACGCCAGCTCCTGTGTGACATTTTTTACAGTTTTCTAAAACAGGTTTGAAAGAGTGGTTACCTAAACCTCCGCTCTCAGATCCCATATGGCAAGACACACAAGACGCGCCTGTACGGTGTGGGTTAGACCCGGCAGTTGGGTAAGCTGTTGATCCTGCAATAAGGTTTGCGTCAATACCTTCTAATAAGGTAACTGCTCCACCATAGTGTGGACCATAAGAACCGCTTATGGCAACCTTTCCAAAGTTTGGAGAAGTAGAATCAGAATTTGCTACATATCCAGCGCCTGCTCTTCTTACTTGGTGGCAATGTATACAGTTATTACTGTTATTACCATAATCAATAACAGGTGCAGATGTACCAACACCTACTAATTGATAAGAACCAGCCGCTCTTAAAGCAGCGTCTGTTCCGCTTACAGCAACCCCAGCACTTGTATGACCTCCAGAGTGGCAGGTTGAACAAGTAATTTTTGTTGCAGTTCCGGTTACATAAGATGTTGTAAGGTCGCGTAATGCCACAGAAGCTATATAGCCTTCATTAGAGTGACAATTTAAGCAGGCTCCACTTCTACCAGCAAGAGCAGCTGCTATATCATGGCCAGACGACAAATAAGTGCTGTTCTGAATTACTTTGTAATCGCTGTTGTGACACTTTAAGCAAGTGTTTCCACCATCGGCACCATCAACACCATCGGCACCATCTAAACCTTGAGCTCCATCTGCTCCTGCAGGACCAGGAATAGGTGTGTAGTCGCTCGTACATTGAAAAAACATAAAACTTGTTACAACAACAAGTACGTTTAGTATTAGCTTGAAATTTTTCATAATGACTAGATTGATAATTTAGTTTTAAATTATGTTAAAAGTAGGTAACATTTGTTACAGATAACATGACTTTTGTCATGTGAAATTTACTTTAGAATAATTCTTTTTAAGACATAATCGCACGCAGATTTGTTTAAAACTCTTAATAACTTTTGCTTTTCAAAGTGATATATTTCTGTATTTTTATAATCTTCGTTTAAAAACGCTAAACGACTTAAAACCAAACAACTTTAAATAAAAATGTACTTAATTTTCGATACTGAAACTACTGGTTTGCCTAAACGCTGGGACGCACCTATTACCGATACTGATAATTGGCCACGGTGTATTCAAATTGCATGGCAATTACACGACGGTTTAGGAAATTGTATCGAGCACCAGGATTATTTAGTACAGCCCGACGGATTTAATATCCCATATGATGCCGAAAAAATACATGGTATTTCTACAGAATTGGCACAAGAGCAAGGGATTCCTTTAGCAGAAGTTTTAGAAAAATTTAATGAAGCATTAAGTAAAACGAAGTTTGTAGTTGGGCAAAATGTAAAGTTCGACCTTAATATTATGGGCGCCGAATTTGTGAGAGGCAATGTGGCAAATCCATTACAAGAACTACCAGTTTTAGATACCTGTACAGAACATACCGCCAGTTTGTGCGAGATTCCCGGTGGTCGTTATGGAAAATTTAAATTGCCTACCCTAACCGAGTTGCATGAGTTTTTGTTTAACCAGCCCTTTAAAGAAGCACATAATGCCACTGCCGATGTAGAGGCAACTACGCGATGCTTTTTCGAATTAATTAGAAAAGGAGAGTTTACTAAAGAACAATTAGATGTTCAGCCCGATTATTTTAGTAAGTTTAATGAGGCAAATCCAGATGTAATTCAACTCATCGGATTAAAGCATATCAATCTTAAACGAGAAAGTGCTAACATCCGAGAGCGATTAAAAAGCGCACAGGTTGATAGTATTTCTACTGAAGAGATAAAGCAAAACGTCTCAGATTTAAAAGAAGTCGATTTTGTTCACCTTCATAACCATTCGCAATTTTCCGTATTGCAATCCACTATAAGTGTTACCGATTTAGTAGCTGCAGCGGCTCAATATAATATGCCCGCTGTGGCGCTTACAGATCATGCCAACATGATGGGGGCGTTTCACTTTGTAAAAGCAGTTAGCAACCATAATAGAGTTGTGAAATCTAAGAACGAAGCCGCTATTAGTAAAGGAGAAACTCCTACTGCCACAGAAATAAAACCCATTCTTGGATGCGAATTCTTTGTTTGCGAAGATCATGCAGACAAAACCCGAAAAGATAATGGCTATCAAATAGTACTGCTGGCTAAAAATAAAAACGGCTATCATAATATAGCCAAACTATCATCATTAGCATTTACAGATGGTTTTTATTATTTACCACGAATTGATAAAGCATTAATAGAAAAATATAAAGACGATTTAATTGTTTTAACAGGAAGTTTGTATGGCGAAGTTCCAAGTAAGATTTTAAATATTGGTGAAAATCAAGCTGAAGAAGCCTTGCTTTGGTGGAAAGATTTGTTTGGAGACGATTTGTATATCGAATTAATGCGTCATAATCAAGAAGACGAGAATCGTGTAAACCCCGTATTGATAGAGTTTTCTAAAAAACATGATGTTAAATTAGTAGCTACCAATAACACCTATTATTGTAAAAAGGCTGATGCTAATGCACACGACATATTATTATGTGTAAAAGACGGCGAAAAGCAAGCCACACCAATTGGCCGGGGTAGAGGCTATCGTTACGGTTTACCAAACCAAGAGTATTATTTTAAGTCTCCCGAAGAAATGAAATCGCTCTTTAAAGATGTTCCGGAGGCTATTAGTAATATTCAGGAAATTATTGATAAAGTGGAAGCCTACGATTTGGCACGTGAGGTGTTATTACCCGCGTTTGATATTCCAGAAGAATTTAAAAATGAAGAAGATTTAATCGATGGTGGAAAACGCGGTGAAAATGCCTATTTAAGGCATTTAACCTATCAAGGTGCTAAAAAACGTTATGGAGAAAATTTTTCAGATGAAATAACAGAACGACTCGATTTCGAATTAGAGGTAATTCAAAATACGGGGTATCCAGGATATTTTTTAATTGTTGAGGACTTTATTCGCGAAGCCCGCAATATGGATGTATCGGTAGGTCCGGGTCGTGGTTCTGCTGCAGGTTCGGTGGTCGCGTATTGCCTCTGGATTACCAATATAGATCCGCTTAAATACGATTTGCTTTTTGAGCGTTTCTTAAATCCAGATCGTATCAGTATGCCCGATATCGATATTGATTTTGATGATGAAGGCAGAAGCAGGGTTATGGACTACGTAATTAAAAAATACGGAAGCAATCAAGTGGCGCAAATAATCACCTATGGTACTATGGCGGCGAAATCTTCTATTCGCGATACCGCTCGTGTACTCGATTTACCCTTGTTTGATGCCGACAGAATTGCCAAACTAATTCCTACCATGTCTAAACTAAATAAAATATTTGGTTTAAGTGAAAAGGAGTTAAGTAGTAAGTTTCGAGCTGAAGATTTAGAAAAAGTAAATCAACTTTTAAATATATCCGAAGGCAGCGATTTAGAAGCCGAAACCGTAAATACTGCGAGAGCATTAGAAGGCTCTGTGCGAAATACAGGAATTCATGCCTGCGGGGTTATTATTACTCCAGACGACATTACCAAATTTGTTCCGGTAGCCACAGCCAAAGATTCCGATTTATATGTTACCCAGTTTGATAACTCGGTTGTTGAAGAAGCAGGATTGTTGAAAATGGATTTCTTGGGATTAAAAACGCTAACCTTAATAAAGGATACCGTTAAAATCGTGAAAGCGAAGCATAACATTTTGCTCGATCCAGACACCTTTCCACTAGATGATGAAAAGACCTATGAATTATTCCAAAAAGGTGAAACCGTTGGTGTATTCCAGTATGAGTCTCCCGGAATGCAAAAACATCTTAAAGATTTAAAACCAACCGTTTTTGAAGATTTAATCGCCATGAACGCCCTATATCGCCCGGGGCCTATGGAGTATATTCCTAGTTTCGTGCGCAGAAAACATGGGGAAGAGCCTATCGAGTACGATTTAGATGCTATGGAAGAGTACCTAAAGGAAACTTATGGAATTACGGTGTATCAGGAGCAGGTAATGTTACTGTCTCAAAAACTCGCAGGATTTACAAAAGGTGAAGCCGATGTACTGCGAAAAGCCATGGGGAAAAAGCAAATTGCGGTTCTCGATAAAATGAAACCCAAATTTGTAGAGCAGGCAAGCGCTAATGGTCACGACGCCAAAATACTCGAAAAAATCTGGAAAGACTGGGAAGCCTTTGCTAGTTATGCATTTAATAAATCGCATTCCACTTGCTATGCGTGGATTGCCTACCAAACTGCCTATTTAAAAGCGCATTACCCAGCAGAATATATGGCAGCGGTACTGTCTAATAATATGAACGACATCAAGCAGGTCACCTTCTTTATGGAAGAATGTAAGCGCATGAAGTTGGATGTTCTTGGTCCTGATGTGAATGAATCATTTTATAAATTCTCAGTAAATAAAGACAATGCGGTTCGGTTTGGTATGGGCGCAATAAAAGGTGTAGGTCATGGAGCGGTTATTACCATTGTAGATAATCGTAAAAAAGACGGCCCCTACAAATCTATTTTCGATTTTGCGAAACGCATCGATCTGCGGGCAGCAAATAAAAAAGCTTTCGAAAACTTGGCGCTTGCGGGTGGATTCGACGGATTTAAAGAAACGCATCGTGCACAATATTTTCAAGACGAAGGCGATGGGATTACGTTTCTTGAAAAAGCCATTCGTTATGGAGCAAAGCATCAGGAGAACGAAAATTCGGCGCAAGTAAGTTTGTTTGGCGATGCTAGCGACGTTCAAATAGCAGAACCACAAGTGCCACCTTGCGAAGAATGGGGTACCATGGAAAAATTGGCACGCGAAAAGGAAGTAGTCGGCATTTATATTTCAGGGCATCCGTTAGACGATTTTAAAATTGAAATGAACACCTTTTGCAACGCGAGTTTGGCATTGTTTAAAGATTTGGAACCCTATGTAAATAGAGAATTAGTTTTTGGCGGCGTGGTAACCGATGTACAACATCGTGTAAGTAAACAAGGTAAAGGATGGGCATCGTTTACCGTCGAAGATTATACCGATAGTTTCGAGTTTCGAATATTTGGCGAAGAATATTTAAGATTCAGGCACTTTTTAATGAAAAACAACTTCGTATTTGTAAAAACCATGATTCGCGAAGGTTGGGTAAATAAAGAAACGGGCAAGAAAAGTGATCCTAGGTTGCAATTTAATAGTTTTCAATTGCTGCACGACGTCATGGAAAATTATGCCAAAAAGTTGTCCATTCAAATAAATATCGACGATTTAAAAGAAGCCAAAATCTTAAAACTTAAAGAACTGTTGCAAATGCATCCGGGTAGCCAAATGCTTAATTTCGTGGTATACGATAATAAGGAACAAATAAAGCTTCAAATGCCTAGTAGAAAGCAAAAAGTTAAAGTATCGCAAGAACTTTTAAACGAGTTAGAAAATGAAAACGTGATGTTTAAGTTAAACTAATTCCTGCGAATCCCGATAGCTATCGGGATGAAATTTTATAATTCTAAAAGTGATAGTATCATTCAAGCTTTAATTATTTGGGCAATTGCTAAAGCACCGCGCTTTCCACTATATCTTTTTTGTGCTTAACTTGTTTCAGTATCTCATCAAGTTTAAAATATTCATGGGTGTTAAATGCTTAATTCAAAGTTAATATCAGCACAAAAAAGGATGCCGTTTCAATCGCTATTGCGAGTGCAGTACTAGTTAAAAATTATAGAATTAAATTGACGTTACATTTACTCACGCGGCCACTAAGCAGAGCTTAGCAGTAGCTGCGTACTTCATGCGATAAATCTTCGAGTTAAATTAGGTTACACTTATTCAATTTGCCACAAAGCATAATTCAGCAGCAGCGTGATTAGATGTCTCTGCTCCCGCTAAGCTCCAGCTTAGTGGCGGCAACAATAAAAATCATACAATCATTTTGTTTTCTCACGCTCCCGCTAAGCTCTGCTTAGTGGCGGACAGAACTATCCGCAAATTATAGAATTAAATCGACTTTACATTTACTCATCCGGCCACTAAGCTGGAGCTTAGCGGTAGCTGTGGGCTAGCAGGTTTAGATATTAAAGACGCGAAGTTTAAGAGTGATTCAAAAAATAATTCATTTTTAAGGGTAGGAATTTTTAAAGAATGCTTGTTATATAATAAATCGGTCTATAAAACTGTTATAGACCTTGTAATAACTTTAAAAATCCTATTTATGAACAAATTTAAAATTTTAATGGTTTTAATGGCACTCGGATTTGTATCCTGCCAAAATGATGATTCATCAAATCTATCAAGTGATGATTCTTTTTCATCAGAAGCTATCGCTGAAGAAGCAGAAAGCGTATTAGATAACATAGCACTTTATTCTGAAAGTACTTTTGGAGTATATCAATCAACGGGTAAAACATCGCTAGACTCCAAAACTGATGGCACCTCGAAGCGTGGTCGCTCAGGGTATTTTAAAGACTGTGTCGATATTACTTATGAAGAAACAGATACAACACGAAAATTAACAATTACGTTTACGGGCGATTGTACAGATAGCGATGGTAATATCATTACCGGAACTATTACTAAACTGCGTTCTAAAACAGATACAAGTGCAGAAAGATCAATTACAATTACCAATTTAAGTATAAATGGCTATTTAGTAAATGGTTCAAAATCGTACACATATACTGCAAGCAATGCCAATGGAAATCCGGAAATGACAGGTTCTGTAGATATTTCTGTAGTAACGGATGCAGGCACTATTTCAAAAGTAGGTACTAGAACTGTAGAAATTACGGCTGGAGCAGACACAGATACGTGTACCGACGATGAAAAAACCATTACGGGTTCTTCTGAATTTACAGATGCAAGCGGAGCGGTGTATAGCATGGTGATAGATCCTGCTTTAGTAAAGCCAGCAGAGTGTAAGTATATTGCCTCTGGAATTAAAACTTATACTAATGCCAACGGCGTAACAACTGTAGATTATGGCGATGGTACTTGCGATAATATTGCTATAAAAACAGCAGCAGATGGCAGCGTTACCGAAATAGAATTAGGTAGAAAAAGGCATCATTAAAATTTCTTGAAATAAATTAAAAGAGCTATTCATTTTGGTAGCTCTTTTTTTATTATATTTAGGGATATTAATAAGTCTAAAAAACCAAATAGCCATTGTTGATAAGGTTATAAGTAAAACAAATAGTAACGCTGTAAGCTTTCGAGTTTTTTTTGACTAATTTTGTACGAAGAAAATAGAATACGAATTAAAAACAATAAATATTATGGCATTAGAAATTACAGATGCAACGTTTGAGGAAACAGTACTGAAAAGCAGTAAACCAGTTTTAGTAGATTTTTGGGCAGCTTGGTGCGGTCCTTGTAGAATGGTTGGACCAATAATAGAGCAAATTAGCGAAGAATATAAAGGGAAAGCAGTAGTAGGAAAAGTTGATGTGGACGCTAACCAAGAATTTGCTGCAAAATATGGAGTACGTAATATACCTACAGTTTTGGTGTTTCAAAATGGAGAGGTAGTTGGACGTCAAGTTGGTGTAGCACCTAAAAATGCTTATACAGAGGCGATAGATTCACTTTTATAGTCGATAAACAAAAAGAAAACTTAAAAGGTTTGCCGTTATGGTAAACCTTTTTTTATTTTAGATGAAAATTAATTAAACATGAGTGATAAAAATAAAGTTCAAGACGCTATTGATAGTAAATTTATAGAACAACGTAAAGTTTTTTTATGGGGGCAGGTAGACGATAAATCGGCAAAACATGTTATCGATAGATTGATGTATTTAGATGCATTAGAAACTAAAGATATTCAATTGTACATTAACAGTCCGGGTGGCTATGTGACTTCGGGTTTTGCTATTTACGATTGTATTAAGTCATTAAAAAGTGAAGTTTCTACTATCTGTACAGGATTTGCAGCTTCTATGGGGTCTATTATACTTTCCGCAGGCCAAAAAGGAAAAAGGTTTATACAACCACATGCTCGTGTTATGATTCATCAACCAAGCGGAGGTGCACAAGGACAAGCTAGTGATATAGAAATTACGGCCAAAGAAATTATTTTAACAAAAGAGTTGAGTGCGCAAATCTTAGCAGATAATTGTGGGCAATCTTTTGAAAAAGTAATGAAAGATTTTAATCGCGACCATTGGATGGGGGCGAAAGAATCGGTAGAGTACGGTATTGTTGATGCTATTTTAGGATAATATTGATTTGGATATTCAGGAAGAACTCAATAAAGCAGAAGGTTTTAAAAACCTGGAGCTACTTGCAAAACAAGTGGTAGAGGGTTTTATTGCGGGGATGCATAAGAGTCCGTTCCATGGGTTTTCGGCAGAATTTGCAGAGCATAAAATTTATAATAAAGGCGAAAGCACGCGGCATATCGATTGGAAGTTGTTTGCGAAAACCGAGAAACTATATACCAAACGTTATGACGACGAAACCAATTTAAGGTGTCATATCATCATTGATAATAGTAGCTCGATGCATTATCCTGAAATGCGCTCGTTTTCTATCGATAATCTAAATAAAATTGCGTTTTCAGTTTTAGCTGCGGCTTCTTTAATGCAGATTCTTAAAAAACAAAGAGATGCAGTAGGATTAAGTATTTATAGCGATGCGTACGATTACTATGCCCCCGAAAAGGGTAGTGAGCGTCATCATCAAATGCTATTAAATCATTTAAGTGAGGCCGTTAGTTCAAGACGTTTACGTAAACATACAGAAACCTATAAATACCTACACGAAATAGCCGAAAAAATTCATAAACGTTCTATGATATTTTTATTTACCGATATGTTTCAAACCAATGAAGATGAAAACAAGTTATTTGAAGCATTACGTCATTTAAAATATAATAAGCACGAAGTAATTTTATTTCATGTGTTTGATAAGGAAAAGGAATTAAATTTTGAGTTCGATAATAAGCCAAAACGGTTTATAGATGTGGAAACAGGAGAGCATATTAACTTGTATGCTGATACGATTAAAGAGAATTATAGTAAAGCTGTAAGCAGTTATTTTGACGCTTTAAAGCTAAAATGTTTACAATACAAGATAAAATATGTGGAAGCAGATGTTAATGATAATTTTAATAACATCCTCACTACGTATATGATAGAGCGCAAAACCTTTGTTTAGTGAAAATAGTTTCAAAAAAATATAAAAAAAGATTTGACATATTAAAAAAGGCGTGTATATTTGCAACCGCAATAATGCAACGGTCTGGTAGTTCAGTTGGTTAGAATGTCGCCCTGTCACGGCGAAGGTCGCGGGTTCGAGTCCCGTCCAGACCGCAAAAATTGCTAAAAGCTCTAAGAGATTAGGGCTTTTTTTGGCACTTATAAGAAGTTGTGTTGTTCCTAGAGAAATCTAGGGAGTAGTTTACCAGAGTAATTTGGTATTCCAATGAGAAGCTTTCCTTTTTTCTTCATAGAAAATCGGGATGCTTTTTTGTTTTATAGCTTTTTGTTTTATGACAATTCCTTCTTTCTATTCAATCGAATAATCTGAATAAACTTAATGATAAAAATTATTTTAAGAGTTATGCCTGAAACAATCAAATAAATGGGCTGAATCAGGTTTTGTTGTATACCTCTTAGATAGATGCCTGTAAAAAATAATAATAATCCTAAGGCTAAAAGATATAACTCGGTTCCTGGTTTGTATTCGCCGTTTTTTATTTTAAAAACAATGTAGATTAATTTACATGTAGCCCCAGTTATTATTGCAACTAATCCAACGGCATCCATGGTCGTCATTTTTTTAATAAGAATACCCGCCACTAATAAGATAATGCCGATAAATAATAAGGACTTTGATTTCATAACTTACGTTTAATGGCTAAAATATGATATATAATAGCTTTTATGAATGACTATTATCATGTGGGGGTATGGTAAATGACTTAATCGTGAATCGAAAGCATTCCTTTTCTCTATGAAGAAAAAAGGAATGCTTAATTGTTTTGTTAGAAATAGTTTAGAGTGTTTTCTTTAATTAAACTAAATCAAGTTGTTTTATTGGTTTAATGTTATTCATTCCAACATAAATGGCTTTTTCATTTAAAGGAATTAGATGATGATGACGTTCCGAAAGTGATTTTTTAAGACCATCTATCACGCTTTTTAATTTAACAATGGGTTTTATCTTTAAAAAACCTCCTAAAATAATCATGTTAAAAATTTTTTTATTTTCCATTTCGGAAGCCAATTTGGTGCCTTCAATTTGAAAAATTTGAATATCAGTTCTTGTGGGGTGATCATAAATACCATTAGGATCGTAGAATAGCATGCCTCCAGGTTTCACGCTAGCCTCAAATTTATCCATGGATTGTTGGTTTAAAATAATGGCGGTGTCGTATAGTTTCAGGTAGGGCGAGCTTATGCGTTCGTCACTTAATATTACCGTTACATTGGCTGTGCCACCGCGCATTTCTGGTCCATAGGATGGCATCCAGCTTACTTCCTTGTTTTCCATAATGCCAGAATAGGCTAATATTTTTCCCATGGAAAGGACGCCTTGACCGCCAAAACCTGCTATAATAATTTCTTCTGTCATGATTACAATTTTAATTTTCCATCAACTTTAATATCACCTAAAGGGAAATAGGGAAACATATGTTCCTCCATCCAAATGTTTGATTCATTAGGTGTCATTTTCCAACCCGAATTACAATTAGAAACGATTTCAACAAACGATAATCCTTTTTTTAATCGTATATTTTCAAAAGCTTTTTGAATAGCTTTTTTTGCTTTTCTTGCGTTTTTATGGGTGTGAACAGACTGTCGTGTGGCATAAAAAACTCCGGGTAAATTAGCAACCAGTTCTGTAATTTTTAGCGGACTTCCCATGCTTTCAATTTCTCTGCCGTATGGCGAGGTTGAGGTGCGCATGCCCGCTAAAGTTGTTGGTGCCATTTGTCCACCTGTCATTCCATAAATACCGTTATTAACGAATATAATAACAATGTTTTCGCCGCGGTTACAAGCGTGAATGGTTTCTGCGGTACCAATTGCGGCAAGGTCGCCATCGCCTTGATAGGTAAATACGTATTTTTCTGGCCAAGTTCTGGCAATTGCAGTGGCTACGGCAGGTGCGCGACCGTGGGCAGCTTGCGTCATATCAATATTCATAAAATCATAAGCCAAGACAGAGCACCCAACAGGGGCAACGCCAATAGTGTCTTCTACAATCCCCATTTCATCAATAACTTCCATGGCTAAATTATGCACTGTACCATGTCCGCAGCCTGGGCAGTAAGACAGCGGTGCATCCGTCATTAATTGCGTTTTACAGAATACTTGATTCTCGGGTTTTATGATATCTAATAGTTCCATTTTTTATAATTTTTTGTTCTAAAGCTTCCAAAACTTCTTCCGGCGTATGTATAATGCCTCCAGTTCGTCCAAAATGTTCTACAGGTACTTTATGTTCTACAGAAAGCCTAACGTCTTCAACCATTTGTCCCGCATTTAATTCAACACTTAAAATGCCTTTTACCTGATTTGTTAATTCTAATAGCGGTTGTTTTGGAAATGGAAACAGGGTTATGGGTCTTAATAAACCTGCTTTAATGCCTTTTTTTCTGGCTAGCTCTACTGCTTTTTGACTAATTCTTGCACTAGAACCATAAGCCACAATTAAATAGTCGGCATCATCGCATAATATTTTTTCGTAGCGCAAATCTTCTTTTTCCATGCGCTCATATTTTTTCATTAATCTATGAACTCTGGCTTCCATTTTTTCAGATTGCAAATCCAGAGAAGTAACTATATTACGTTCTCTTCCTTTTTTGCCTGTTGTGGCCCACGAACCATAATTTTTAATAATGTCTTCGTTCGTCATGCGGGGTTGCTGATCGCGAAGCTTCACTTTTTCCATCATTTGTCCTATAAGGCCGTCTGAAAGAATAAGAACAGGCGCACGGTATTTAAATGCAATTTTGAAGGCGTCGGATACAAAATCAGACATTTCCTGTACAGAGGCAGGAGCGAGTACATAAAGTTTGTAATCGCCGTGGCCCCCACCTTTTACCGATTGAAAATAGTCGGCCTGCGATGGTTGTATAGTGCCTAAACCAGGACCACCACGCACCACATTTACAATAACGGCAGGTAATTCTGCTCCAGCTAAATAGGATATTCCTTCTAATTTTAAAGAAATACCTGGGCTAGATGATGAGGTTAATACTTTTTTACCGGTACTTGCGGCGCCATACACCATATTAATGGCAGCAATTTCGCTTTCGGCTTGTAAAACAACCATTCCAGTTCGTTTTTCGGGTTGTTCTGCCATTAGGTATTCTATAACTTCTGATTGCGGTGTTATGGGATAACCGAAATAAGCATCTACTCCGGCGCGTATAGCAGCCTCGGCCAATGCTTCATTTCCTTTCATTAACTTGAATTCTGACATGTTTAAGTTTTATTATTTTAAGCAGATACTTTAACTCTATAAACCATAATTGCTCTATCGGGGCAAACAATACCACAATTAGTGCAACCGGTACACGCTTCGGGGTTTTGCATAACCGCATAATGGTAGCCTTTACGATTAATATTGGTAGACATACCAATAACATTTTCCAAACAAACGGGGATGCAGACCTCACAGCCTTTACAAGCTTCTGTATCAACTACTATTGCTCCTTTTACTTTTGCCATTTTCTTAATATTAGTTGTTAATATTAACCTATAATTAAATAATTCTTAAAGATATGGCTTGTTAGCAAGAAAAAACATGATAAATGTCAACATTTCTATAAATGTGATTCCGGTAATTCAATGTTATTTTTTTGATGTAAAAATTATAATTTATTTTATTTTTAAATTGTTAAAAAATGGGAGATACATAGGCTTTCGAAGTGCCGCTAAAGAGTCAAGTTTCGGTTAGCTTTTTCAGAAAACTGCGATACTTTTTGTTGTGAAACAAATATTTAATAATTGAATAACTGTAGTTTGATAATTTTAAATGTAAATTGTATCTTACAATGATTTTTATAACGCTGTTTTAGTATACGTGTAAGTTAATTGCTTTGTAAACTAATTAAGCATTGGCCTCATAATAAATAAGTTGTTAGATTTAAGTGGTGATTTTGTGAAATTGGTTTAGTGGTTAAGTTTTAATTATTATTTCAATTTAAAAGACAGGTTTAGCTTAAATACATGTATTGAAATTAAAATTGTATGAACTTATATACTACTATTCTTTTAGAATTTTTACTGGTAGCTTCAAGCATACTTATATTGTTTAAGTTTAGAGTAAAACTTGGTTTAGCACCGCTTTATATACTTTTAGGTTCCTTGCAGTATTTGCAAGCTAATTTAGGCAGCGCTTTCAGTTTTAATTTTTTTGCGGATTATGTAATATACCCGGGTTCCATTATTTTGTTTAGTGCGGTATTATTTGCGGTTTTGCTCATTTATATTAAAGAAGGAGTGGCCAGTGCAAGGGCACTTATTATTGGTATTGTAATCTCAAATATTATCATGACTTTAATGTTTGAAATTACTTATTTACAGGAAATAATTAAAAATGCATCGATAAATTCTTATTCTTTGTTTAGAGTAGATTTGAAATACTTTATTGGTGGTACCACTATTTTAATATTAGATTTCTTGTTGCTGTTTATACTGTATCAATACTTAGTGTCAAGAATTAAAAAACTGCATTATTTTGCAATTCTTTTTATCACGCTTTTTTCAATTCTAATTTTTGATGCCATTGCCTTTAATGTTGCTTTGTTCTCAGGGACGCCGTTATTTAAATCATCATTAGTAAGTCATCTTGTAGGGAAATCGTTGGGTGCACTTGTGTTTTCAATATTGCTCTATTTTTATGTGACATATTTTGATAACGAAACAAAATCAACAGCTTCCTTTATTGCGAATCAAAATCGAGATATATTTTCAATATTCAAGTATAGAAAAAGATACATCAATCTAAAAGCAGAGAAAGCTGAGGTTGAAAAAAAATTGGTGTCTCAAATAGAAAGCGCTTTAAAAAATATTTCTGATGGATTTGTGTCCTTAGATACCAATTGGTGTTATACCTATGTTAATATTAAAGCTGGTGAAATTTTAGGAAGATCGCCCGAGAGTTTAATTGGAAAACATATCTGGACAGAATTTCCAGAAGGCGTGGGTTTGCCTTTCTATAATTTGTATTATAAGGCTGTAGAAACGCAACAAACACAGTATTTGCAAGAATATTACCCGCCTTTCCGTATGTGGCTAGAAAACAGAATTTATCCATCGCCTGAAGGATTAACCATATATTTTACAGATATAACCGAAAAGAAAGAGGCAGAAAGCAATAATCAAATGTTGTTGTCATTAATAGAGACTAGCGACGATTTTGTTGGTTTAGCATCTTTAGAAGGTGTGCCTATTTATTTAAATTCTAATGGTAGAAGCTTAGTAGGTTTGGCGGAAAAAGACGCATTGCCAGCTTCAATAACAGAATTTTTTCCAGAAAATTATCACGATATAATTATTAACGAACATATACCTAGCATTTATAAGGAACGTAAATGGAATGGAGAAGTTGAGTTTAAAAATTTTAAAACAGGCAAGTTAATCCCTATTGAAATGTCTGGTTTTTTAATAAGAGATAAAATTTCTAACGAGCCAATGGTATTAGGTATTGTAGCTACAAATATAACAGAGCGTAAGAAAATTGAAGGACAAATTATTGAAAGCGAAAAAAATCTAGATACAATTATTAACAATATCGGAGACCCCTTATTTGTAAAAGATGAAGAAAGCCGATTAATATTAGTTAATGATGCATTTTGTGCCATTTTTAATTTAACGAGATCCGATATCATAGGCAAAACACTCGCAGAAAATGTACATCCAGACGAACAAGAAAGTTTTTTAAAGATTGATAAGCAAGTGTTAACCACCGGGGTAGAAAACGTTAATGAAGAAACATTAACCTTAAATGGAACGGATAAACGTATTATTTCAACTAAAAAAACACGTTTTATCGATGATTATGGGCATAAGTTTCTAATTGGAGTAATTAGAGATATTACCGATCGTAAAAATGCCGAGATAGAATTAAAACAGAGTGAAGAAAAATTTTCAAAAGCTTTTGAGTCGAATGTTATTGGTAAAGCCATATTAAATAAAGAAAAAACGATTATAGAAGTAAACGATGCCTTAGCAAACATTGTTGGCTTTAAAAGAGAAAACATGTTAGGCAAAACAGCCGTAGAAATAGGACTGTTTAATTTTGATGACCCGAAAAACTTAGAAAATGAAGCCTTATTATGGAGTGAGTTTAGTGAAAAAGGCTATGCCTCAAACATCGAGTTAAAATACCTGTTGAATAATGGAAAAGAACTTTTTATATTAATCTCTTTGCAAGCACTTCAACTGTACAATGAAGATCATGTTATGATTACTGTAGTCGATATCACTGAAAAGAAAAATGCTGAAGCAGAATTAGAAAAGTATAGAAATAATCTTGAAGAACTAGTAAAAATAAGAACCGAAGAAGTTAATTTTAAAAATGCCGAATTACAACGCATGAATAAATTGTTTGTAGGCAGAGAATTAAAAATGAAAGAACTTAAAAACATTATTAAAGAATTACAATCGAGAAAATGATGCGTAAATTAAGGTATAAAAGAAAATACCTGCTTAATTTTGCTTACTTATGAAAAGTCATCCCATATATCTTTTTTTTAAGAAACCCTTAGCTGCTGGTATTTTAACTTTTATAGGTCTACTAATTGTTATACAAATTATTGCTTATCAAAAGTATGTAATCAATGAAAATGATCAGAAAAAGGAAATAATTAATCATGTAAATTTAATTAAAGAGAAGTTACAAGCCTTAGTTATGTACAGCTATACAGCTACAAAAACCCTGGCTTACATAGTAGAGCGTAATGGCATACCTACAGATTTTGACACCATAGCAATTGAATTGTTAGATAGAAACAAATATTTTGATGTGGTAGAATTGGTTGATAGCGAAGGGTTTATAACACACGTATATCCGCTAAAAAACAATGAAGTTATTGGGTTTAATATACTTAAAAGTTCTACGGCCAGTAGTGGTGCTTTAGCAACCATTAAAAGAAAAGATTTTTTTATCGCAGGTCCCGTAAATTTAAAACAAGGTGGGGTGGCCATGATAAGCAGGCACCCCATTTTTATAAAAGGCAAATTTTCAGGTTTTGCTGCGGTAGTTACTAAACTTTCCACCTTTTTCAACGACCTAAACATCGATGCTTCTAATGCTAATCAATTTAAATATCAATTATCAAGAGTTAATCAAGATACCGGGAAAGAAGATTTTTTTTTAAAAAGCGATATAGCTACATTAAAAAATTATGCAGTACCCATTGAAATGGATTACGGCGAGTGGAAACTCTATGTGGTTCCAGCACAACAAGAAGTTAACGCAGCTGTATGGTTTGCATTAATTGGGTTTTTTGTTGCAATTTTTGGTGGTTGGGGTGTTTGGTTTTTTGCAGGACAATCAGAACGCTTGGAAAGACTTATTAATTTAAAACTTGAAAAGCAGGAAGCACAACTCAGTTTAATGCACGAAACTACCAGTAAACAAATTAAACGAAGTGAAGCCAACCTAAATAAAGCACAGCAAATAGCGAAATTAGGTAGTTGGGAGTTAGATTTAGTTACAAATAAATTATCGTGGTCTAAAGAAATGTTCAGGATCTTTGAAAAAGACCCTAAGAAATTTAAAGTAACTTCTGAAGCCTTTTTTGAAACTATTCATCCAGACGATAGAGCCATGGTGAGAGAGGCGTATGCAAAAGCAGTAAAAAATAAAAAGCCTTATCAAATCGTGTATCGATTAAAACTTAGTAATGAGCGTATAAAGTATGTTAACGATCATGGCGAAACGGTTTACGACGAATATCAAATTGCAATAAAAACCTTCGGAATTATTCAAGATATATCCGAAAGGAAAGAATTCGAAGAAGTTTTAACAAACAGTGCTTTGCTTTACCGTAGTCTTACATCTAATGCGCCAGTGGCCATTTTTAATATTAATATGGAAGGTGAGTGTACCTATGTAAACGAAGAATGGATGAAGTATTCTGGCATGAATTTTACAGAATCAATGCGTTTTGGCTGGCACAATGCCTTGCATCCAGAAGATAAAGACAGAGTGCTAAAGGAATGGCAAGAAGCCTTTTCTAATAATTGCGAATTTAAAACAGAGTTACGATTTCTCGATAAAAAAGGAAAGGTTATTTACCTATCCGTTAAAGCCACAGAACTAGTCGATTCTAAAAATAATATATATGGCTATATTGGAATAGCTTCCGACATTACGGAAAGAATTGAAAACGAACGGGAATTGTTAAACTATAAAAACAATCTCGAAGAATTAGTAAACTCACGAACCGAAGAGCTTAATGAAGGTAAAGAAGCATTATTAAATCTGTTAGAAGATTTAAATTTTCAATCTGTGGAATTAGAAAAAGAAAAAGTTAAGGCACAATCTGCCGATTTAATGAAATCTTCGTTTTTAGCCACCATGTCGCACGAATTAAGAACACCCATGAACTCTATAATTGGTTTTACGGGTATTCTATTAAAGGAATATGCGGGCCCTTTAAATGAAGAACAAAAAAAGCAACTTACCATGGTTAAAACTAGCGGGCAGCATCTGCTAGGTTTAATTAATGATGTGTTAGATATCTCGAAAATTGAAGCAGGAAAATTAAAAGTTTCTCTGTATCCTTTTAATTATTTAAAAATACTAGAAAAGACTTTAGACTTTTTATTGCCTCAGGCCGCTAAAAAAGGACTGGTATTTAAAACAGAAATATCGCAATTGCATATCACCTTAAATAGCGATGAACGACGCGTTGAACAGGTATTGCTCAATTTGATTTCTAATGCTATTAAGTTTTCTAATAAAGGCAGTATAACAGTGCAGGTAGATGTCGTCGATGATATGCTTATTACCCAAATAAAAGATCAGGGAATTGGCATTGCTCCCAAAGACCTTAATAAATTATTTATGCCATTTATTCAATTAGATAGTGGTTTAAGTAGAAGTCATGAAGGGACAGGGCTGGGATTAGCCATTTGTAGAAATTTAATCGAAAAACTAGGAGGTACTATAGAAGCTAAAAGTAAAGTGGGCAAGGGGAGTGTGTTTACTTTTAAATTACCGTTAGAGCCATCTTAAAAATTATAAATACTTAATTTGCGATTTGCTTTTTTGAGTGCAATTTTAGTATATTTAAATAACTCACTGATTGTAAAATATATACAAACATAAAATTATGAAGTCTACTATTTTAATAATTGAAGATAATGAGCAAAACATGTATATGTTATCTTATTTACTCGAAAAAAGTAATTACAAAATTCTTAAAGCTTTTAATGGTTTAGATGGGTTGAGAATGGCGCATGAAAATAATCCTGAAATTATTTTAATAGACATACAGCTTCCAGATATGGATGGTTACGAAATATGTAACAAATTAAGACATAACGGATTGCCAAAAAACACCACAATAATTGCGGTAACGTCATACGCGATGGGTGGCGATAAAGAAAAAGCAATCGAAGCAGGTGCAGACGGGTATTTAGAGAAGCCTATTAACCCAGAAACGTTTGTGAAACAAATGGAAAGTATTATTAATTCAAAATAAGTAATGAGTAAAAAAACGGTATTAATAGTAGATGATACATACGAAAACTTATACTTGCTAAGAGTTATTCTTGAAGAAGCAGGGTTTAATGTTATTGAAGCTAGTAATGGTAAGGAAGGTCTTAAAATGCTTTACGAAAATAGTAATGTAGATCTAATTATTTCAGATATTTTAATGCCTATTATGGATGGGTATTTATTTTGTCAGGCCTGTAAAAAAGAAAAAGTATTCAAAAATATTCCATTCATATTTTACACTTCTACGTACACCGAAAAATTAGATGAAGAATTCGGATTAAAATTAGGTGCATCTCAGTTTTTAAGAAAACCAATAGATCACGACGAGTTACTTTACCTTGTAAACGATATGTTCGATTCTGTAAAAACCAAGGTTAAATACGCTAAAAAAGTAAGAATATCAGAAGGTGAGGTTTTAAAATTATATAGCGAACGCCTTATTAATAAGCTCGAACAAAAAAGTTTAGATCTGGGAAATGAAGTCATTGAGCGTAAAAAGGCAGAGCAATTATTAATTCATAAAAATGAAATACTTGATTTAATAGCGGTTAATACCCCGTTAAATAAAATTTTCGATAAATTACTTTTAAACTACGAATCGATTCATCCAGATTATTTTGGCGCAATTAGATTGTTGGATGCAGACGGAGCTCACCTTAGCTTGGAATCTGCACCTTCAATGCCTAAAGACTACTATTCGGCAGTAAAAAAAGTTCCGGTAAGTAAAGAGGCTGGCTCTTGTGGAGCAGCAGCTTTTACCAAAAAACCGGTTATAGTTTCAGATGTTAGTAACGATGCATTATGTAACCAGTTTAAAGAAATTTCATTAAAACACAATATAAAATCGTGTTGGTCTTTACCCATATTATCAAAAAACAATACGGTTTTAGGAACCTTGGCGATATCTAGTAAAACTGTTAGAACGCCTTCACTAGACGAGATTCAAGAGCTTAATTTTGCAGTAAGTTTAGCCAATATTGCCATTGAAAAGTACAGAACGGTCGAAGAAATTAGAAGAAAAGACGAATCGTATAAATTATTATTTGATCAGGCAACAGATGTTATTATAAGTTTTTCTTTAGACGGAACAATATATAGTTTCAATAGAGCATCGTATGTTGTTTTAGGATATACCGAAAAAGAGTTTTCTAAATTTAAAATTCAAGATATCATTCTGGAAGACTTAGTTCAAGACCAAGAAAACCTAAAAAAGTTACTTGAAGGAGAGGCTATCGTGTTTTCAAGAAAATTTGCGCATAAAAACAAATCTATTATTGATTTAGAGATATCGGCAAAGGTTCAAAATGACGGCAAAATATTGGGAGTTGCCCGAGATGTTACCGAACGCAAAAAAGCCGAGTTAGAACTAAAAACAGCAAAAGAATTTACTGAGAGCCTCATTGACTCTATGCAGGATGGACTTTCTGTAATCGATGCCAATAAAAATCATATTCATGTAAACCCAGCATTATGTAGAATTACCGGATATTCCAAAGAAGAATTATTGGGTATCAAACCTCCTTTTCCGTATTGGCCACCTGAATATCTTGACGAAATAAATGATATTGTAGATAAAACTTTATTAGGAATTGACAAAAGTGGCGAGTCGGTTTTTAAACGTAAAAATGGTGAGCGCTTTCCGGTATATATGTCTATTTCTAGAGTAAAAGATAATCAGGGAACAGATGTCGCCTTTTTTGCATCAATACAAGATATATCAGAAAAAGTTAAAGCCAGAGAAGCATTAAAAGCGGCAAAAGAATTTTCAGATAAGCTAATCAGATCCATGCAAGAGGGCTTGTTAATCGTAGATCTGGAAGGTAAAATTTTAATGGTGAATAATTCGTTAAGCAACATTCTTGGTTATTCAGAAGAAGAACTCCTTGGGATTAATTTACCTTACCCATTTGCTAAAACAGAAGATTTGGAATTAATGTTAGCTATAAAAGATGAAGTAGCTACCGGAGAAACAACATCTTTTCAATTGGAGTTTTATAAAAAAAATGGTGAAAAATTTTTAGCATCGTTTTTATCAGGGAATATAAAAAATGATAAAGGAGAGGTTATTGCCTTGTTTGGAACGGTAAAAGATGTGTCTGAAGAAGATAAAGCCAGAAAGTTATTAGAAGATAATGCCAAAAAATCTGCCGATAGAAAGAATGTAATAATGGAATTGGCAAGCTTGGTGGGCACCGATTACAACGAAGCTTTAAAGAAAATAACAGCGCTTTCGGCCGAAACCTTAAATGTTGAGAGGGTAAACGTTTTGAAGTTTAATAATGATAAAACAGAGTTAATTTCAGAAAAATTATTCATTAAAAAAGATAAGAAGTTTGAAAGTGGCTTGGTAATACGTAAACAAGGGAATGAGGCTTTTTTTGATTATTTAATGCAAAATAAAACAATAAACGCTCCCGACGTTTTTACTAGTAAATACACCAAAGGTTTTACCGAAGAATACCTCATACCGTTAAATATAAAATCGAAACTAAGTGTTCCTATTCAGGGTGTTAATGAAACCTATGGCGTTTTGTGTTTTGAGCAGATAGATACGGCTAGGATTTGGAGTTATGAAGAAGAAGAATTTGCAACTTCTATAGCTAATTTAGTATCGTTAATGATTGAAAGTCACGAGCGAAAGATTGCAGAAAAAGAAGCGATTTTAGCTAATGAACAACTTATACTAGCGAATAAAGAATTAAATATTCTAAGAAATCGTTTAGAGCAAGAAAACATCTATTTAAGAAACGAGATCGATTTGGTTTTCAATTATGAAGAAATGGTGTATGGCAGCGAAGCATTTAGTAATGTGCTTACCGAAATAGAAAAAGTAGCGCCTACAAATGCCACCGTATTACTAACGGGGGAATCTGGTACAGGTAAAGAGTTATTGGCTAGGGCGGTTCATAATACCAGCCTTCGCAATAGTAAACCTTTAATTAAAGTGAATTGTTCAGCCATACCCAGAGAGCTCATTGAAAGTGAACTTTTTGGTCATAAAAAGGGATCTTTTACAGGTGCCTATAGCGATAAAATTGGAAAGTTTGAATTGGCAGACGGCGGTACCTTGTTCCTCGACGAAATTGGAGAGCTGCCGTTAGATATGCAACCCAAAATATTACGATTTTTACAAGAAGGAGAAATTGAGGTTGTTGGTGGCACTGGCATGAAAAAGTTAGATGTAAGAGTGATTGCTGCCACCAATAGAAATCTTAAAGAAGAAATCAAGAAAAAACAATTTCGAGAAGATTTATATTTTAGGCTCAATGTGTTTCCAATTGCGGTGCCTGCATTAAGAGACCGAAAAGATGATATTCCATTGTTAGTTGAGCATTTTGTGGATAAATTTAATAAAGCATATTCAAAAAATATTAAATACATTTCAGATGAAGCGATGGCGCAATTAATAGCTTATAATTGGCCAGGAAATATTCGCGAATTAGAAAATTTAATAGAACGCGCTTCCATTTTGTCGGCAAACGAAACATTAATTATACCTGGTTTTGAATCTAAGGTTCAAAAATCAAAATCATCTATTAATAGTAAGAACTTATCTCTAGATTTTGTTCAACGGCAGCATATTCTGCGTGTATTAGAGCAATGTAATTGGAAAATTAGTGGTAATAATGGCGCAGCGACTTTGTTGGGCCTTAAACCGAGTACACTTCGTGATAAAATGACAAAACTAGATATTTCTAAGCCTTAAAAAGTAGCGGCATACCGTGGGTTGTAAAATCTTACATGTTTAAGTTGCGGTATACCGTGAGTTAGTATTTTCATCTCTCCTTGAGCGTAATTTTATAAAATATTATAAATCAATTAGTTATATATTTTAATGCCGCGTAGGAATTAATTGGCACACCAGTTGTTGTTCAGTTTTTAAATTGAATAACAGTTATGAACAATCCTATTAAATGTAGAAAAGCAAAATTTTGGCTGGAAGATGGTGTTCTTTTTTGCGTATTCATTCCCAAAGAATGCGATAATCAATTTAAAGACGATTTTATAGAAGACTTTTTAAAAGCCATAGCCTTATTATCAAACGGAAGTTATTATCCATTACTTATAGATCTTAGACAACTTAGCAATGCCAATGCGTTTTCGGTTGTTAAAATTCTGGCTAAAAACCCAGAGCTTAAAATGGCTATACTTTCAAAATCTTTTGTAGTAAACTCCTATTTTATGCAATTCACGATCCTTTTTTGCAAAAGGATTCAAGACCCTGTAATTCCTAATAAAGTATTTAGGAGTTATGAAAATGCCATTAAGTATTCTTTAGAAACCAATTATGTTTTTAACGCCTATTAATAATATGACTAGCGTAATCAAAAGCCTGCAATTAGACCAGTCTAAATTTTGGATCGATAACGGAATATTGTTTTGTGAAATTCGGCACCTTGATTCGCATCGCTATTTAAATACAGAAACACTAGAAACATATTTAAAAGCAGTTAATACGTTATGCGAGGGTAAAAAAGTACCCATTTTAATAGATTTAAGAAATACGGAAGGAACGTTTTCTATAAATGCCGCCAAAACATTGGCAACGAGTCTTGAGTTTCATAATTTAATTATTAGCGAAGCTTATGTTGTTAACTCATTAAAAATGAAATTATTAATTAATTCATATAAAAGAATTTACGAACCTCTTAAGCCATTTATAATATTCGATAATTATAATGATGCTTTGAATTATTCAATTGAAGCTAAAAACATGCACAACTAATGGAAGCACTTAAACACTACATGTGGCGTATAAACCCAGAAATGGCCATATCACAATTTATAAAAAGTAATGTTGCTATTTCGGTTTCAGACAAGCTTGGACGCATTGTTTATGCCAACGACCGATTTTGTAGAATAACCGGATTTCAGGAAAATGAACTATTAGGCGTTGTAAATAGTTTGTTTTCTTTAAAACTTCACAAAGAACCGTATTACAAAAATTTGTGGGAAACTATAGAAAATGGCGATGTTTGGAAAGGCGTTTTAAAGAACAGAGCTAAATCGGGCGAATTATTCTGCTTAGAAACCACGATTGTGCCTTTAAAGGATATAAATGGCAATATTGAAAGTTATGTATCTATGTATCTAGATGTTTCGGAAGTTAGGTTAAATGAGAATAACGCAATTGCTATTTAATTGGTTGGTTTTATAGTTTAGTTAATTTCAAAGCGGGAAACAAATCGAAAGGCGTTTCATTTATTTATACGTTCCTATTTCAATAGACAATCATATTTAGTTTGCAATAATTTGATAAACAACATATTACATGGTATTTAATAAGTGTTTTTTGATTAAAATGCCATTGTATTTTTCGTAAACTTATTATGTAAAAATTTTTACACAAAGCTTCCTGATTAAAAAATAAATGGAATACTTAAAAAGTCGGTAGGGGCAACTTGTCGAAAAGGAAACTCCAATTCCAGATATTCGTTAAAGAAATTAAGATAAATTTAGTATTTTATTTGCACGCACTTAGAATAAAACTTACATTTATAAAATCTTAATTTAACTATTTAATAAAATTATCAAATCATGGAAGGATATTGCGTAAAATGTAAAGACAAAAAAGAGATAAAAGACGCTGCTGAAGTTACTATGAAAAATGGTAGAAAAGCAATGAAAGGTAAATGCCCTACTTGCGGAACAGGAATGTTTAGAATCTTAGGTAAATAAGCTGTCTTATAACTTAAAAAAACTGGTTTAATTTATAGCTATAAATTAAACCAGTTTTTTATTATATGCTTTTCTGTGGCGATATGGCTGTTGTGGATAAATTCATTTTTCATGGCGTCATGTGTGTAGTCTATTTGCCATTCTTCAAAATGTTTCGCTGTAGCTTCAATGGCGCTGCAAATATTTTCAATTTCTTCGTTGGTCATAGTAGGGTGAATCGACATACGTATCCAACCTGGTCGCTCAACTAAACAACCTTCCAGTATTTTTTGTTCGATTGCTCTAGATGTTTGTTGATTTACGTGCAGTAAATAATGACCATAAGTACCAGCACAAGAACAACCACCACGTGTTTGAATTCCAAAACGATCGTTTAATAATTTCACTATTAAATTATAATGAGCATTTTCAATGTAAAATGAAAAAACACCCAATCGGTTTGTGTGGTTTTTAGCTAGAATATGAAGGTTTTTAATGTCTGAAAGCCTTTTAAATACGATAGCATTTAACTCGTGCTCTCTGGCAAGAATATTTTCGACACCCATTGCTTCCTTTAACTTAATGGATAGGGCAATTTTTATAGCTTGTAAAAAACCGGGAGTTCCGCCATCTTCTCGGGTTTCAATATCATCAATATAATCATGATTTCCCCATGGATTGGTGTACGAAACCGTTCCGCCTCCTGGATTGTCAGGCACTAAATTTTTATACAGTTTTTTGTTAAAAATAAGCACGCCAGAAGTTCCTGGTCCTCCTAAAAACTTATGCGGAGAAAACGTGATGGCATCTAAATAGTCGTTTTCGTTTTCAGGATGCATGTCTATAGTAACATACGGAGCCGAACATGCAAAATCGACAAAGCATAAGCCATTATTTTCGTGAATAATTCGTGCTATTTGATAATAATCTGTTCGAATACCTGTAACGTTAGAACAGGCTGTAATGGCGGCAATTTTTATGGGATGCTCTTGATAGTGTTCTAATAATGCTTTAAAACTTTCAAAACAGATAAGTCCTTCATCATTACAAGGTATCACAATAACCTTCGCAATTGTTTCTAACCATGAGGTTTGATTAGAATGATGTTCCATATGTGAAACAAAAATGATGGGTCTTAACGCATCGGGAATTTGTGTGTAATCTTTTAAGTTTTCAGAAACTTTTAATCCTAAAATACGTTGAAACTTATTAATAGCACCGGTCATTCCTGTTCCAACGGTAATAAGTACATCGTCTGTTGAGGCGTTTACATGTCTTTTAATAATGTTTCTGGCTTCATGGTATGCCAAGGTCATGGTAGAGCCAGTTATAGACGTTTCTGTGTGTGTGTTTGCTACAAACGGACCAATGGAATCGCGTATTTTTTCTTCAATAGGCTTGTATAATCTACCACTTGCTGTCCAATCGGCATAAATAATCTTTTGTATGCCATAAGGCGATTCAAATTCCTGATTTAAACCAATAATATCCTTTCTAAAAGGTTTAAAATAGTCTTCTAGGTTGGTATTGCTTGCTTTATTGGTTACTCGGTTATTTGCCATGTTATTTATTAGTTTCTGGCGCTGTGAAATTAAATCCCGAGAATTCTTTTTGACTTAGTTCTTTTGAAATCGTTAAACCACATTCAAGAAACTCTGCATAAGCCACTTCATCGGGGGTATAACCAACCGCCTCACTGATAATTTTTTTCCCTTCGGAATCTAAAATAACATAAAATGGTTGTGAATTCGATTGAAAAAACTGCGTTTGAAAATTAGCCCATTTATGTCCGTAGTTAACTAATTTACGCGTTCCACCATTTATTCTATTTACCAAAACTTGCTCTTCTTGGGGTAATTCTTTTTTGTCATCTACATACAGCGAAATAATCACATAATCATTTCTAAGATAGTTATCTATTTTCTTTGAAGACCACACGTGTTCTTCCATTTTTCTACAATTCACACAGGCATAACCAGTAAAGTCTAACATAATAGGTTTGTTAACTTTTTTAGCATAGGCAATGCCAGTTTTTAAATCTTTAAAGCATGTTAAATTATTAGGACAGTCGTTTGGGTACATAAAACTATAGCCTACCGGAGGTGCTAATCCGCTTAAAAGTGTAAGCGAACTAAAGGTGTTTGTTTCTTTATTCAGCCTAAATCCTGAAGCTAAATAAATTACAAACGCAGAAACCAGAATACCAAATGATATTCTTGAAAACGATAATTTTTTAATAGGCGAATCGTGTGGGAATTTAATTTTCCCAAAAAGGTATAATGCTAAACCAGCAAAAATGATAATCCATAATATTAAAAACGGTTCGATTTTTAAGATTCCCCAGTGTTTCACTAAATCGGCATTCGATAAAAACTTAAAGGCCAGTGCCAATTCAAAAAATCCTAAAACTACTTTGGTAGTATTTAACCAGCCACCAGATTTTGGAAGTGCATTTAATAAATTGGGGAACATAGCAAATAAAGCAAACGGCAACCCTAACGAAACCCCAAAACCAGACATGCCTGCTGTAAGTTGCCATGCACCACCATCGGCAGTTAAAGAACCGGCTAATAGAGATCCTAAAATAGGTCCAGTACACGAAAAAGATACAATGGCTAAAGTTAATGCCATAAAAAAGATGCCTAAAATACCACCTGCATTTTCCCCTTGTGTGGTTTTATTGGTCCAGCTTGACGGTAAGGTTAATTCGTAATAACCAAAAAACGAAAATGCAAAAAACATGAAGATTAAAAAGAAGATTACATTAAGCCAAACATTGGTTGAAATGTCGTTTAAAATATCTGGATTAACAGTATCTAATAAATGAAAAGGAACACTTAGCAGAATGTATACGGCAAATATAAAAAAGCCATAAAGTAGCGCTTTGTATACCCCGGCTTTGTTATTTTGAGTTCCTTTTTTTGTAAAAAAGCTCACGGTTAATGGAATCATTGGGAATACACAAGGTGTTAACAAAGCAAGTAATCCGCCCAAAAATCCTAAACCAAAAATATTCCAGAGCGATTTACTGTTGTTTTTAGTTGTTGCAACATTGGCGATGCTTCCGTTTTCGCAGGCTAAATCAGATTTTTTAAGATCATCAACAGACATGCCATAAAGTAAATTGTTTACCGCATCATTGTTAGCGGGAGCAGTTGTTGTTATGGCTTCAGTATTACTGTTTGATGTTAAAGCAAAACTAAAATCTTCGTCTATTTGAAGGCAAACTTCTTTACAAACCTGTCCGGTTAAATTAATATTCGCACGGGTTACATTGTCGTTTTTTAACAAAATGCGTTGTTTTAAAACGGCTTTATGTTCGAAAAACGTTTCATAAACTTCAAAGATATCATTGTACTTTTTAACCGTGTCGCTTTCTTTAGCTTTCCCCATTAGTTCGAAGTTTTTTTCATCTTCTTTTTTAGAAATGAAAATAGGTAACGAACCTCCATCGGCGGTGTATTGCGAGTATAAATGCCAATCCTGTTCTATTTCGGCAGTAATTACAAGATCGTATTCTTTATCCGATATTTTTTCAACCGAGGTAGACCATTTTATAGGATTTTGTATTTGTGCAATTAAGGCGGTGCTGAATGTTAAAAGGAAAATGAAAACTAATTTTTTCATGTGTAAATTTTGAATTTTATCTAATACTATTTCGGTATTGGTCGGCACAAGATAAGATACCTAAATAATTATTCGTGTTAAATTTTTTATAACAAATTGGCGTTAACCTATTTTAGTTGAAATTAATTCGTCGAGAATAATTTCGACGCCTTGTTCTGCATTGCTTTTTGTTTCGTAACGGGCTATTTTTTTTACTTGAATATGGGCATTGGCCATAGCATAACTATAGTCGGCAAGTTCTAACATTTGTAAATCGTTGTTGTAATCGCCAAAAACCATGGTTTCTGCTTTTGTAACGCCTAATTCTTGTTGTAAAATACGTAAAGCATAGGCTTTATTTGCTTCGGCATGCGAAATATCTAACCAATTTTGACCAGAGACTAGTACTTGCATATCCGGTTTTAAAGAAGCGATATGCGGATAAATGTTTGTTTCAGAACATTCAAAATGAAAAACAGCGATTTTTAAAAAGTCATCATTAGTAACTTTGGTTAAATCTTCTACAATGCTGTATTTTGAATAATATTTTTTAAATCTCGAAATGAATTCAGAATCGTTTGTCTCTAGATAAGCTGATTTTCTTCCACATAAAACAATAAAAATATCTTTTATATTTCGTAATGTTTCAATGGCTATTGTAATGTTTTCGGTTGTTAATTTGAGTAAAACATGTTCTTTGTCATCAAATTTCATAATGCCGCCATTTTCAGCAATTATAGAAATATCGTTTTGAATCGTATGAAGCTTATCTACAATGCTGTGAAATTGACGTCCACTAGCCGCTACAAAATGGACATTGTGCTTTTTTAATTGCGAAAACTGATTAAAAAAACGGGTACTAACTTCACCTTCTGTGTTTAGTAGCGTACCGTCCATATCGGAAACTACTAGTTTTACTTTTGAAAAATCCATAGTTAAAATTAAGTTACAAAAATACTACTCTTAACTAGAATATGCGCTAGTAAGGCGGTAAAGTCATGGTTTGTTAATAATATTTTCTTCGCTTCGTATTTATAGCTTATTTTGATACAGGTATTTTTGTAAATTGCGATAAATTTAATTTACACGTCTATTATTATGGTAACCTTAAAACAATTAGCAAAAGAGTTAAATGTTTCTATTTCTACAGTTTCTAAAGCTTTAAACAACAGCGAAGAAATTGGCGAAGAAACTATTAGACGTGTGAAAGAATTGGCAGGATTGTACAATTACAAACCCAATAAAGTGGCGCTTAGTTTAAAGCAAAATAAGACAAAAACGATAGGGGTTATTATTCCTGATATTTTAAATCATTTTTTGGCTAAGGTGCTTTTTGGTATAGAGCGAGAAGCTGCGAAATACGGTTATAATATTATAACATGTATTTCTAATGAATCGTTAGATCAGGAAAAAGATAGTTTGCGTTTATTAGCAAATGGTAGTGTAGATGGTTTTATTTTATCGGTTGCTGAAGAAACTCAAGTGAAAAATGAAATAGAACATTTTAAAAAAACCATTAGTCAAGGTTTGCCCATTGTAATGTTTGATAGAGTGGCGCATGATGTAATGTGCGATAAGGTGATTGTTGATGATTTTGATTCTACTTACAACGCTACCAAAAGTATGGTTTTAGAAAAACGTAAAAATATTGCTTTTATAACTACTTTAGATGGTTTGAGCGTTGGAAAACTAAGAGAACGCGGATATAAGAAGGCTATTTTAGAACACAATTTAAATCCGAACTTAATACTAAAGGTTAAGAAAAAGGATGATCATCAAAAAAAGATACTTAATTTTTTAAAGAAAAATAAAACGATTGATGGGGTTATTGCAGCCGATAGTTCATCTGGTATTATAGCCATTAATGCGGCGATTAATTTAGGACTAAAAGTGCCTAAGGATATATCGGTTATAGGTTTTGCTAGCAAATCAGATTCCTATCATACCTTACCTAAGCTTACAACCATCAGGCAGCATGCAAAAGAAATTGGGGCATATGCTGCACAATTATTAATTAATAGGCTTCAAAATAAGGACGCAGAAGAAGATATTAAAACCAAAATAGTAAAGACCACTTTGATAAAAAGCAACTCAACATTGTAAGATTATTTCGAATAATAGGATTAAAAACGACACATAAATAACACTTAATCGTTAAAATAATACATTTAATCGAAAATATTGTTTTGATGAACCTGTTTTGCCTTACATTAGTACTCCTTAATTAGCGCAACAAACAACTCCCTCTGCTTTTTAAGAATCATTAATCCATTTTTTGACTGTAAAGTCATTTCCCTCAAAATAGTATGTAAACAAAGTCTGTGCGTTTTTATATGCATGCGATTTTAAAGTTAATTATCCATTTTTTCCCTCTAACGAAGATTTTTATTTGAAGTCTTAGTTGCTGTTTTATTAAAAATTTAGAAAAAAATAATTAACCTTAAAATCAATAAATATGAAAGCCCTAAAAATTACCTTAGTTTTAGCATTATTTTTCGCAGCATTAACGTCTTGCACAAAACAAGATTTAAATGAAGATGATGTACTTGCAAGTCCAGAAACTCAAAACACCATTTACACTGGTGGTGATATTGATAATTAATTAAAAATATCAAATAGTTTATATAAAAGCTCTTTGCTGATGGCAAAGGGCTTTTTTTATCAAATAATTATAAATACTTTTGAAGGAATCCTTACAAATTCCTAATCATTGAAGCTTAAATTCTTTTTTGTAGTTGTTATTGGCTTTATAAGTTATTCCTTTAGTCAGAAACCGAATGATTTAAAAAAAATCGATTCAGTAAAAAAGTATATTTATAATTCGAAAAAAATTGATTCTTTATCAATTGCAGAGGCACATTACAACATTGCTGAATTTTATAGAAAGACTTCGGCTTTAACAGACAGTGCCTTTTATTATTACCATAAAGCAGAAAAGCTATTTAAGGAATTAGATGCCAAATACGAACTAGCCTTAACCTTATATGGTATTGCTGTTATTCAAAAAAACGAAAAGGATTTTATAGGTAGTGAGGTGGCGTCTGTAGAGGCCTTAACCTTGTTAGAATCCTTAAAAGAAACAGAAGATATTATAAGGCTAAAGTCTTTTGTGTATAATAATTTAGGGATTGTTTTTAAAGAACTGGATCAATACGCCGAATCTGTAAAATATTTTAATAAATCTATAGAGCTTAAAAAAGAATTAAAAGGCGATAACAAATACATTATTGATGCTACCATCAATAACCTTGCTAATACTTATAAAAATGCGCAGCAGTACGATCTGGCTATAAATTACTATAAACAAATTCTTGAAAAAAAGGGATTGCGTAAAGAGAACCCAGGCATGTATGCATTAGTGCTTGATAATTATGCTAATACATTGTATTTATCAAAGCAGTACAGCCAACTTCCAGATTTATATTTTAAAGCTCTTAAAATATGCGACAGTATAGATCACAGAGGTTATACATCTATTATAATTAATCAACATATAGCCGAGTTCTATAACGATCAGGGTAAAAAAGAACTGGCAAAGAATTATGCCTATATAGCTAAAGATATTTCAGAAAAGTATCATAATGACGATTTGTTGAAATCGCTGCTTTTGCTTTCAAAAATTGAAGAAGGCGATGCTGCAGCCAAACATTTAAGAGCTTATATTAATCTAAATGATAGCCTGCAAAAGAATGAACGAATTATACGAAATAAGTTTGCGCGCATCCGTTTTGAAACCAGTCAATTAGAACGAGAAAATATTCAAATAGCGAAAGAGCGTATGTGGCTTTTAATTATCTCGGTCGTATTAATCATTGCTTCTTTTCTTCTGTATTTAGTAATTAATCAGCGAAATAAAAATAAAGAATTACAGTTTATTCAAACCCAGCAAGCCACCAACGAAGAAATATATAATTTGATGCTTTCTCAAAACGAAAGTATTGAAGAAGCCAGAGCTATCGAGAAAAAAAGAATTTCACAAGAATTACACGATGGTATTTTAGGGCGTTTGTTTGGTACCCGCTTAAGTTTAGATAGTTTAAATTTTAATAGTAGCGAAGAAGCCATAAAAACCAGAAGTCAGTATATTAACGAGCTTCAAGTTATTGAGCAAGATATTCGAAAAGTGTCGCATGAATTAAACACCGATTTTGTGTCTGGTTCTGGATTTATAGATATTATTAAAACGCTAGTAGAAACTCAGACTTTAGTTTATAAGTTAGATTATAAATTCGAAAAAGACAATTCTATAGATTGGGACGAGGTGTCTAATAAAAAGAAGATTCATATTTACAGAATTATTCAAGAAACGCTTCATAATATTTACAAGCATGCCAACGCAACATTTGTAAATATTAGTTTAAAATTAAACGAAAATATTATAACTTTAAAGATTGAAGACAATGGTTCTGGTTTCGATGTAAATAAGGCTAAATCAGGAATTGGACTTAAAAACATGAACTCTAGAATTCAAGATATTCACGGAACAATACATATAACTTCCAAAAAAGATTCAGGAACAATAGTTACCATAGAAGTGCCAATAAATTAACCCCCAAATATGAACCAGAAAATTAAAATTTTAATGATTGATGATCACCCCATGATTATTGAAGGGTATCAAAACACATTACTTTTTACTAAAAAAGAACATCAAATATTAGAAATAGACATTGCAAATAATTGCGACGAAGCCATCGCCTTTATGGATAAATCTGTAGAAAAGGTAACCCCCTATAATGTGCTGTTTGTAGATATAAGTTTACCACCATCAAAAGATGGATTAATGACTTCTGGTGAAGATTTAGCTTCGTATGCGCGAAAGGTATTGCCCAATGCCAAAATTATAATTTTAACCATGTTTAATGAATCTTTCAGAATTCATAATATTATTAAAACCATAAATCCAGAAGGGTTTTTAATTAAGAGTGATTTAACTTCTAGCGAACTGGCGAGCGCCTTTCAAGGTGTGTTGCATAATCCGCCATTTTATAGTGGTACAGTCAATAGTTTTATAAGAAAAGCCATTTCAAGCGATATAGTAATAGACGAGAAAAATAGAAAAATACTTCATTTGTTATCTCAAGGTGTGAAAACCAAAAACTTAGTATCACATTTAGATATTTCTTTAAGTGCCATTGAAAAGCGAAAAAAACAACTTCGTGAAATTTTTGAGGTTCAAGACGGTCAAGACGAAACACTTTTAGAAGCTGCCAGAACAAAAGGATTTGTTTAAAAATAGGAAGTTGATTCTTACTTGTAAAGATATTTTTGTCTTATTTTCATTTTTTTACCCTTTGTAAACGCCTGATATAGTTGAGTTTTGCATGTAACCCGTAATGGTGTTACGGGTTTCCCGCAGTTCGAAGAGGTTAAGATTTCTTATCTTTGTAGCATCAACACTTCGAAAAATTAGTAATCCCTCAATTTTTTTGTTGATAATAGCAATTTACAATAGCCCTATGGAGGTGAGAGACCCATAGGGCTTCTTCGTTTATGTCATTTTAATAATCAAAATTTATAGAAATTACTGCTTTTAAGGATTTTAAAATCTAAAAAAAATTGTACTTTTCCAGCCTAGTTATAATTCATGAAACACGTCATTGTTTTTTTATTAGTTACATTCCTCGTTTCTTGCGAGTATTTTAATGTGAAAAAAACATCTTCGGAAGCTATTTTAAATGAAGAACTAAAAACATTTAATTGGAATGATGTCGATGTGTATCCGTCGTTTTCAAATTGTGATTCGTTAGAAACCAAGGATGAAAAAACGCGTTGTTTTACTGAAATTTTAACCAAGCATATTCTAAAATATCTTGAAAACGAGCCTATTATTGTAACGCATGATGTGACCGATACTTTGAATCTGCGTTTTCAGGTTTCAGAAACAGGTGTCATCTCTTTAATAGATGTTAAAATTGATAGTCTTACAATTCAAGAAATTCCAGATATCGAGAAATTAATCCACTCTAGCCTCGATTCTTTACCCAAAATATATCCGGCTATTAAGCGCGGGCAACAGGTTAAAACCGAGTTTAAATTACCTATAATTATTAAGGCAGATTAGTTTATTTTTTAAAAGAACGTCCTTTCCAGGTGTAGTTCGAAAAAATGGAAGTAATTGCAACATAAACGCTAAAAAACGGGTAAAATAAAAAAGCAACGATATAGCTTTTTAACACGCTTCTCTGATTAAAAAAAACAGCCGATTTATATATTAAATAGAAATCGATATTGAATTTAATTATCAATAGGTAAAAAAACACCTTCACATTAAAAGCGCCAACTATAACAAGTAAAGTACTGGTAATAATAAGGGTGTTCATGAGTAATACAATGAGTCCTGTAAGCTTGCCAAACCAATTATTATAAGCGCTTGTTTTTGCAGCCCAACGTACGCGTTGCGACACTAAAGCAGCCCAGGTTGGTTGTGCTTTGGTAAACACAACCGCTTGTACGCTTTTTAAATAATGAAGTTGGGTTGGGTATTTTTTGGCTACTTTTTCTAATAGAAAAATATCGTCTCCACTGGCAGTATGTGTGTTGCCTTCAAATCCGTTTACGGTATAAAAAAGCTCTTTTTTGTATGCAAAATTAGCGCCATTGCACAAAAAAGGTTTGTTTATGCCAAAACCCCCAATCGTAGCGCCTTGTAAACTAAGCATGTCAAATATTTGAAATCGGTTTAAAAAGCTGTTCATTTCCATGTAGCTTACAGGCGCTGCGATACAGATAGCATTAGTTTTTTGAATGTATTCATCAAAACTATTCAGCCAATATTTTGGCAGTACACAATCGGCATCTGTAGTTATAATCCATTCGTTTTTAGCAATCTTAATAGCTGTTGAAATGGCATCCTTTTTGGGTGAATTTGACGTTCTTTCGTTTTTTACAACGCTTATATTAGGGTAATGTGCTGTGGCTTTGGTTATTATTTCGACTGAATCATCTTCCGATTCGTCATCAACAAAAATAACTTCAAATAGTTCCTTTGGGTATTGTAACGAATGTATAGCGTTTAATAAAAGCGGTAAATTTTCAGCTTCATTTCTAAAAGGAATAACTACCGAAAATTTTGTAACCGAAAGTGAATCTTTAATTTTAAAAATGGCGACTTTATCAAATCCGAAAGCGAAACTCCCTATTAAAATAAGATATAATAAGGTTATTATAATGCTGAGTATTGTCATGATAATATAGGGTCTTTTGGAAATTTAAATTTCAGAACAAAGTAACTTCCAATAATACTTGGCAGCGCAAAATTAAACAGCCACATAATACCCACGATACTTAAAATTGTAATGGAATTTACGCCAATAAAAGCAAAAAGAAAAACCGCAACACTACCCTTTACAACGGCATCAAAAATAAATATACTAGGAATGGCCGAAGCTAAAATATACATGCTTGTTATGGCGGGCATAGCCTCGAGATAAGAAATTTCAATTCCGAAAATAGTTAGCAAATAATAAAATTGAAATGAAAAAAGTAAATATCGTAGCAGTGAAAAACCAAGCCCATATGCTATAGTTTTTTTAGGATAGGTTAAAAGGAATGTTTTAATTTTTTCAAAATAAATCCATTTTATAAAGTATTTGGATTTTCTCAGTAGTATAACTGCCAATACGAGAATAGCAAGTATGATTATTAGCCATAGTACCCATTTCATGTTAAAAGCAACTATATGGTATTTCAAAATAAATAGAGAAAGACCTAATACGCCCAAAATTACAGTAATGCTCTGTTGTAGCAGGTTGCTTATTAGGTTAATAAGTACAATATGCTTTCTATAGGCTTTAGGATAATAAATGGCTTTGGCGCCATATTCGCCAATTCTGTTAGGTGTAAATAAGGAGGCTGTTAAAGCTCCTAAACTTTGTTCAACAGATTCCATTACACCGATTCTTTTTAATGGAGTAACTAAGGTCTGCCATTTTATTATTTCAAAATACCAGTTAAAACCACTTAAAAGCAACAAAAACAACATATTTTTAAATGAAAAAGTCTTTTTTTGGGTTAAAAAATCAATGAAATCGGTATTATTTATAAGTTTTTGGTAGATAAAATAAAAAGCAATAAGTACAATGCTAATTTTAATAAGCACAAAAAAGAATTGTTTAGATTTGTATGATAAAGCACTTAGCATCGTCACAAATTAAACGATTATTATCATAACGCCTCATATTTTAAAATGCAAAAAATAAAAATTTTAATAAGTTTAGCTGTTTTAGTGTCAACGCTAAGTTATGCCCAAACAAATTCTGAGTTGTGGAAAATTCAATTTGCTGTTGGAGTAAATAATCCAAAAGAAACTACTGATAATGGGGGTTATTATTCACAATATGTTAATTTCCCAACGGTTAACATTGGCTTGCAGCATATGTTTTCTAGAACCTTAGGCGCGAAACTTGATGTTGGTTTTAATCGTTCAACAAATGATGAATCTTCATTAGAATACAAGCTAAATTATACGCGTGTAAACGCTCAAATGGTTTATAATCTTCGATCGCTATTAAGCTTTTTGCCAGACCGGATTGCAGTAGTTGCACACGCGGGACCTGGAATAAGTTTTATTCAACCTTTAGGCGATTTTAGTGAAAATAGAAGCACCTTTTTTAATGCTTTGGGCGGGATGGAACTTCATTACGGACTCTCGAGTTCTATGTCTATTTTTACCGATTTGGGTTATGTGTATTCTTTAGCAGGAAAAGACAAATATGATGTAAATGTTGATGGGTTTTCGTTTAACGGTGATTTAATGTATGTTACATTGGGTATTTCCGTATCGTTAAATGCGTGTAAATACTGTAATTAATGGGTAAAGAAAAAATTATACTAGGGATAGATCCTGGAACCACCATTATGGGATTCGGACTTATTAAAGTGGTTGGTAAAACCATGTCTTTTTTGCAGTTAAATGAATTGGATTTAAAAAAGTACGACGACCATTACCTAAAACTAAAACTCATTTTTGAGCGTACCATCGAACTTATTGATACGCATCACCCAGACGAAATTGCTATTGAAGCCCCTTTTTATGGAAAAAATGTACAGAGTATGCTAAAACTTGGTAGAGCGCAAGGAGTTGCCATGGCCGCTGGTTTAAGTAGAGAAATTCCCATTACAGAATATCTTCCAAAAAAAATAAAAATGGCTATTACAGGAAACGGAAATGCCAGTAAAGAACAAGTTGCCAAAATGCTGCAAAGTTTACTAGGTTTAAAATCATTACCGAAGAATCTCGATGCGACCGATGGTTTAGCAGCAGCGGTATGTCATTTTTATAATTCAGGGAAAGTGGAAATTGGTAAAAGTTATTCCGGTTGGGATGCTTTTGTGAAACAAAATAGCGCTCTGACTTCTGAAGGTGGTAAAAAAGGAGTGACGGTTGTAAATGCACGAAAGAATAAAAGCTAATTTTATTTTGGTTGAAAACAATTATAATAAAATAGAAACGTCTTCCTCTCCTTTGGGGAGGTTAGGTGGGGCTGCCGGAATCTACATTCACATCCCATTTTGCAAGAAAGCGTGTTATTACTGCGATTTTCATTTTTCCACAACCTTAAAAAAGAAAAATGAACTTGTTAATGCCTTAGTAAAAGAATTGGTTTTGCGTAAGGATGAACTAAAAAATCAAACCGTAGAAACAATCTATTTTGGTGGCGGAACCCCAAGTTTATTGACTATGGATGAATTACGATTGTTAATTTCTGAAGTTTATAAAAACTATAGCGTTGTTGAAAATCCTGAAATAACTTTAGAAGCTAACCCCGACGATTTGGTGTCAGTTCGAGCGCAGTCGAGAACTATTTTTGAAGATTACCTAGAAATTGGAATCAACAGACTTTCGATTGGCATTCAATCTTTCTTCGAAGCCGATTTAAAACTCATGAATCGTGCCCATAACGCCGAAGAAGCAAAGGATTGTTTAGAAGAAGCAACTAAACATTTTGATAATATTTCTATTGATTTAATCTACGGCATTCCCGGATTGAGTACCGAAAACTGGATTAAAAATATAGAAACCGTTTTAAGTTATAATATTCCGCATATTTCCAGTTATGCTTTAACCGTCGAGCCAAAAACAGCATTAGATACTTTTATTAAAAAAGGTGTCATTAAAAATGTAGATGAAGATTTGGCACAAGAGCAGTTTTATATATTAATTGAAAAATTGGAAGCTAGTGGATTTGTGCATTACGAATTATCAAATTTTGGGAAGCCCGATTATTTCAGTAAAAATAATTCGGCCTATTGGCAAGGGAAACCCTATTTAGGTATTGGTCCTTCGGCGCATTCCTTTAATGGAAACGAACGCGGTTGGAATGTGCGAAACAACTCAAAATACATTAAGTCTTTAGAGCAAAATGTGCTACCCATAGAAACGGAAATACTTTCAATTACCGATAAATATAACGAGTATGTCATGACTGGCTTGCGAACCATTTGGGGGGTTTCTTTAGAAAAAGTTGAGCAAGATTTTGGAAAACAGTATAAAAAGTATCTTTTAGAGCAGGCTAATTTTCATTTAAAAAATGAAATGTTGTATCTTAATGACGGGAAAATACAAGTCACTAAAAAAGGAAAATTTTTAAGCGACGGTATTGCCTCAGACCTTTTTAAAATTAATTTATCATGATCGCAACCATTCAGTACAATTCCAAAAAATATCAAATCGATTTAACACAAGCTTTAGATATTTCTATACCCATGCGTGCTTCAAAAAGTAATGTAAATGCATGGTATTTAGAAGAGCCCAAAATAGAACCTGTAAAAGATGGGGAATGGGTTGCAACGGTTAAAGATGGTGCCTGCATCAATTTTAATAATATTTACTTTAATCCGCATTCACATGGTACACACACAGAATGTGTTGGTCATATTACCGAAACGGTACATTCCATCAATCAAAATTTAAAACAATTTTTCTTTTTGGCCGAAGTAATTACGGTAGCTCCAGAAAAGCTTAAAGGTGATTTTGTAATTTCAAAAAAGCAAATTCAATTTGCGTTAGGAAATAAAAAACGAGATGCCGTTGTGCTTAGAACCATTCCTAATATGACGGATAAATTATCGAAGCAATATTCCAACACTAATCCTACCTATCTGTTGGAAGAAGTGGCTATATACCTCAGGGAGAAAGGCGTTAATCATTTACTTGTTGATTTACCAAGTGTCGATAAAGAAAGAGACGATTGCGAATTGTTAGCACATAATGCCTTTTGGAATACCAAAGGAACGTTGAGAATGGATGCCACCATAACCGAGTTTATTTTTGTTCCAAACAGCATTGAAGATGGTACCTATTTTTTAAATCTGCAAATTGCCCCTTTTGAAAACGATGCTACTCCAAGTAAGCCGGTGTTATTTAAAATTTTGGAATGATTGAGATTTCATGTAAAATTTAAAATAAATTTTTTAAAATGAACATTGAACAAATCCACGAATATTGTCTAAAAAAGAAAGGTGTCACCGAAGATTTTCCCTTTGATGAAGACACACTCGTTTTTAAAGTTTTGGGTAAAATGTTTGCGTTAGTTGGATTGAAAAAATGGGAATCGGGTGAAAAATTTATAAATCTTAAATGCGATCCCGATTATGCCGAAGAACTTCGAGCAGAATATAGTAGTATACAACCCGGATATCACATGAGTAAAAAGCATTGGAATTCCGTATATATTCAAGATGGCGATTTGCAGCCCAAATTTATTCAGGAGCTTATAGACCATTCATACGATTTAGTGGTAAAAAGCTTGACAAAAAAACTTCGCGAAAGTCTAAAATAACAAGTTTCTTTTTCTTACGTTAATTCGTGTGTTTATTTAAATTGTTGAAAATTAAATATTTGTAAAAAAATATTTTGTATATTGTTGTTTTAAAAATTAATTCTCCCCCACAGAAAGTAAAGTAGCGTTTGCGAAATACTCCCCATTTATTTTTCGTCCTAAGTAGTAATGTTAATCAGTTAACCATTATACTAACTTTAATTTTTAAAAATTATGAAAACAAACAACCAATTTTTTGCTGTAATAGTGCTAGCACTATTAATGTTTAGTACAACGACAATTTTTGCGCAAATAGATGCACCGAAAAGACCGGAGTTTATTACCGTGACAACCAATCACTGGAATATGAATAAAAAAGATTTTAAAATGTCTGAATGGAAGGCGGCTGCGAAAGAATACCATGAAAAAGTAACCATGAAAAATGAATTTATAATGGGAGCTTCCAGCTATTTGCATAATATGACCGCCGATAATACCGAGTTTCTAACGGTACAAACATTTGCGTCGTGGGAAGATATAGGTAAGTTCGGTAAACGAAATAATGAGTTAATAATGGCGGCATGGCCAGATGAAACTAAGCGTAAAGCATTCATGAAAAACCTAAACTCTTATTATTCCAACGAACATTCAGATGAAATTTATGCGACTATACCGGGTGCTAAATTAATGGCCGAAAAACCAACAAAAGATATGGTGTGCTACGTAAGAAAAAGTCATTTTGCTTTTCCAGAAGATGGCACCATGGAAGAGTTCGAAAAATTAAGACTGGAAGGTAATGCTGCGATTGTTCAAAAAAATGAAGTTGTAAAAGCGTACTATCCAAATGTACATGCTTGGGGTTCAGATAAAACAGAGTTTATGGAAGCGTTTTTTATTGATTCGCTAGCCGATTTAGATAAAATGTTTGATAGAAGTAATGAGTTAATGAATGCAGCATTTCCAGACAACGAAGCCAATAAAGCAAAAGGTAAAGCCTGGGGTAAATATTTTACAGGGGTTCATGGGGATTATCTGTACACATTTATATACGATCTTTCCAAATAATCCTATTATTAAATATAAAAAAGGGACACTTAGAGGTGTCCTTTTTTTGTTTTAAAACTTCTTAAGAATCTAAACTTGCGGAAACTTTTTATTAAACGTAATATTGTAAAATATAAAATTATACAATGAGCGTATTACAAACACTACAAAACAGAAGCAACACTACTTGCGAATTATGTGCAGCTACCAAAGACTTAAAACAATACACAATTCCGCCTTCCTTAAACGAGAGTGTAGACAATAGCTTGTTGGTTTGTAGTACCTGTTTAGACCAAATTGAAGGCAACACCCAAATGGATGTAAACCACTGGCGTTGTTTAAACGATAGTATGTGGAGCGAATTTGTTGCAGTTCAAATAATGGCATGGAGAATGCTGCAACGACTGCGTAACGAAGGTTGGCCAAAAGATTTGTTAGACATGATGTATCTAGACGATGAAGCTTTAGCGCTTGCACGGGCAACTGGCGAGCACGAAGACGAAGCCAATAAAATAATTCACCGCGATGTAAATGGCGTTATTCTCGAAGCCGGAGACTCGGTGGTGTTGGTAAAAGATTTAAAGGTAAAAGGTTCCAGTATGGTGGCAAAACAAGGAACTGCGGTGCGAAATATTCGTTTAGACCACGAAAATGCCGAATATATTGAAGGTAAAGTAGACAATCAGCAAATTGTAATTATTACTAAATACGTTAAAAAATTATAATATTTGGGCGTTCCCTAAAGGTCGGGCTATACGTTTCAATCTTTTTAATAACTCATAGCGAGGACGAAGGACGTGGCTATCTGTCAAATATTAGTTAAGTCCAAAATTTGTTTTTACCAAGGTTTTAAAAAGGATTTTCACTGCTATCCCTAACGCAGTTCAGAAATTAAAATCAAGTCGGCGTTAAATTAGCAAGAAGTATCTGCTATAATTTTCCATACGCCATTAATACGTTTAAAAACAAGCATAAAAATACCATCAGCATTTCCAACTTCTCTTTTTATATGGTATTCACCTAAAACATAATAAGCATCAGTACTTATTTTGGAAATATCGTTTATTTTAAAACTTAATTTACCTGTATGGTCTTCGGTAGGATATGCTTTCAGATAGCGCTCTAAAGTATTCTCCCAACCCATGGTTACCCCATGGCTACCATAAAATTTTAATGAGTCGCTCTTCCAGTAACCTTCCATATATTCCGCAATATTATTTTTAGACCAAGCCAATCTTTGCGCTTTTAAAACAGCCATAATAGCATCTTTGTCCTCTTTTTCTGTGGTTTGAGAAAAGCTATTAAAAGTTGAAATCAAGAATAATAATACGATTAACTTTTTCATATATAGAATAGATGTTTATTTGAGATGCTGGTAAAAATAGCAAAATCTTTATTTTAAATTGGTTACTCATCGATAAAAATGACAAACAAAATTGCTTTGTCTAAAGAAATACATATTGGTCGAAAAAAATGTGCGTAAGTAACTTGAATTTATATATTTACGTAATGATTCCCTGATTAATAGCCCAGATTTATTGTTTAATAATTTTAACTCAACGTATTATGGAATTAAAAATCACTAACTGCAACAATTTTTATAAGATTCAAGGTAGTTTAAACAAAAGTAATTTAGGCGTATTTCAAAGTGAATTCAAAAACATTTTTGATAAATTAGATAACGTTACTATTAGTATTGAGAATGTAACAAGTATGGATCGCTATGCAGTTAATGCCTTTGCAGAACTACACAGAGAAGCCATTGCAAGACATAAAAATCTATCAATTGTTGGTTTAGGATGTAAAGATTTATACAATCATTTCAAATCTGAAATGGCAGCATAATTTATAATATTATTTTTCGAAGTAACTCTCGATTTTTCCATTGAACATAGTTGTGCCTATAATTACAGGCAACTATAGTATGTCTTGTTGTTGTTTGTAAAAGGCGTCTGCCTGAAGCTGCATAAGTTCCCTCACTTTTGTGCGCTTGTAGGTATAAAGCTCGTCGTCGTTTTCTAAATCGCTATAAATCCTGTCGTTAATGGTAAAGTCGGTTTTTATCATCACTTCACGCTGCTTTTTATTTTGAAGTACGTTCGTTTTTATTGCTGTTTCTTGGTCTTCTAATTTAAAATCGTAAGCTCCTTTTGGCGATAGTAATTTGGCAAAAATAGGCGAAGTTTCAATAGCCAGAAACAACAGAAATATAAATAAAGATGGCAGCCAAGGCAACTTGCCTAAAGCATTTACGCGTGCCATTAACCCATCAAAATTATTAATTATAGGCTGTGTAGATATAACCTGTGTTTGGTAATCGCCTTTTAGTTTGGCTATTTGAGATTCAGAATCTGCAATTTTTGCTTTGTTTTCTTCTTTAAGCTGTTGCAATTCTGCTAATAAAGCATCGTGTTTATCTCGCTTTTCTTTATAAACAGGACCTTTGCCCAATAATTTAGTGCCAGCAGTTCCTTCGGCTTCGGCTATATAAGTGTCGTACAAAGTATTTACTTCAGCTTCTTTAGCAGCTATTTGTTGCTGTAAACCTGATATGTCGTTGTTAAGATTGTCAATATCAGGATTAAATTGTTTTGCAATTTGATTTTGGTTGGCAAGGGTTAAGTCGTTTTTTTGCTCTAGTAACACCTGGTTGATTTCTTTTTCAAAGATTTTAAGTTCTAATGGTTTAGAAATTACAACAGCTATAATTACCGCTAATAAAATTCTTGGAGTTGCTTGAATAAGTTCGTCTAAAACATTCCCTGTTTTTTTAATGGTTGAAACAATATAGCGATCCAAATTAAAAATAAGAAGACCCCAAATGAGTCCGAAGAAAACAGACGTGTAAATATTGTCGAAAACGGTATAAAGCGCATAACTAGCAGCAATAAATGCCATAAAAGCCGTAAAAAAAACAGTAGCGCCAATACCGGCGTATTTATTTTGTTCGCCTTTAGAGCATTGTTCTAAAATATCGGTGTCTGAGCCTGAGCAAATAATGAAGAATTGCTTTAACATAATGATAGATTTTGATTGATGATTGACTATTAGAACGTAAACAGCATCAATTTGTTACATAATTTTCAAAAAAAGACCCGCTAGGTTTAAACGTAGCAGGTCTATAAAAGTCTTTATTGAAATTAATGTTCGATAGGTTTGCTTTGAATATTTACTATATTTTTTCCGTTTTTAGAATACGATGAAATATTTAGTTCATCGTTTTTCTTTAATAAATCTATGGCTTCATCCGAAGAAATTGGTTTTCCTTCAAAACTAAACGTAGCTCCTTTTTTAGCCATGTCTATAACATAATCTAAAGGTGATTTTGGTGTTGGAGGAGTTGGAGGTGGCGAAATATCAGAAAATTCCCCTTGTTTCACTTTTGGCGCAGGTGGAGGTGGGGGTGGTGGGATCGTATTTGTTTTTTCGTTTTCTGCAACTTTTTCTAGATGCTTATAAAGAATCATAACATCTCTATATTGCATGGTTAAATTACTAATATTTCCTTCTTTGTTTTTAAAATATATTTGCATTGCTTTTCCATAGGCTTCTGCTAATTTAGAGTAATCGTTGTATGCCTTTTGCAATTCGTCAGATGGGTGATCATAATTTTCTAAAAGCACACCTAATGGAGGTGGGGGCGGCGGAGGTGGACAATTAGGAAATGGTTCAGCATTGGCTTTTTGTTCCTCGGTCATTACACCATAGATTGTTTCTAATCGTTTTAGATCCAATAAATCTATAATTCGGTTATTTGCAGGTTTAGCATTATAATGTTTCGCCATTTTATTGTATTCAATTAATTCTTCAGGCGTCGCAGTTATTGTAGAATTTTGTTTAAAAGTTACTTTAAATAGCCCAAGCTCTCTTAAAATGGTTTTTACTTCTAGTATAGCTTCTTTAGAACATTTAGAATCTGCCCTAAAGTCTACTGTTAGAGTTTCTTTTTGTAATTCTGAAAGTGTATTTAAATAAATTTTTAACTGAGTCTTAAGCGCATTTATTTCATATGTTTTTTCATCATCATTTATTAGAAGTTCATCTTTAAAGTTCATGAAAATTAGAATGGTTTTCTCGTATTTTTGAATTAAATTATTTTCATTTAAATTTAATTCTTTTTCTACGGTTACTTTGTCGCTAAAGCTATAAATTAAAAAAGCTAGTAAAGGCAATAGAATAAAGCCTCTAATCCAAAAGGTTTGTTTTGTTGTTTTTGTTTTCATGACTGTAAATCGTTTTTTGATTGATGAATAATTAATGGCGTTTGCCAACTGAGGTTCTGATGCATTTGATGAGAATGCCAATAGTATTTGTTGATATGCAGAAGGCGCAATACCTTTATTTAAAACTTCTTGATCTGCTAAAAACTCATGGTTTAATTTGATGCTGTGTTTTATAAAATAGATTAATGGATTAAACCAAAAGAGGATTTGTAACACTTCAATAAACAACACATCTAAACTGTGTTTTTGCAACGCGTGTGTTTCCTCATGTAATAAAACTTCTTTGGGAATTTGATTGGTTTCAAATTTTTGCTTGTTTAAAAAAATGTAACTAAAAAAGGTATGAGGTATAGTGGATTCTTGTAATAGAACATTTGTAAAACGCTTGATTTTTAATTTTGGATTACGTTTAACTTTGTTTGTTATTTTGAGTAAATTTTTGATGAATTTTATGCTGAATAAGAAAAAACCAACGCCATAAATAGCCCAAAAGGTAGTTGGAATGTAGTTTGTGAATTGAGGTTCTATTGTTGAGTTAATTTCATTTGATAATTCTGGTATAGTTGAAAAGGAAATTTGAGGTGTAACCTCAATGTACTCCGTAAATGTTATAAATGGAATACCAAATGCTAATATTAAAGCCACCAAAAGGTAAAAACGTTTAAACATATGAAAACTTTCTTTTTCTAATAAGAACTTATAGAAACTATAAAATATAGCTAAACATAACCCTGATTTTATAAGATAAATTATCATGACTATTTGTTTTTAAGTTCGGTATCTATTAGTTTTTTTAAATGCTCTAACTCTTCTTTTGTAAGATTGGTTTCTTTGGTAAAAAAAGATGCGAATTGAGATGCACTATCGTTAAAAAAGTTTTTTATTAAACTATTTACATGTTTAGAGAAGTAGTCTTTCTTTTTTACTAATGGGTAATACTCTCTTGAATTTCCGAATAATTTATAGGCAATAAAACCTTTATCTGCCATACGCTTTAATAGTGTTGCAACTGTAGTAGTGGCTGGTTTCGGGTCTGGATAAATTTCAAGTAAATCTTTCATGAATGCTTTTTCAAGCTCCCATAAGTAATTCATTAATTCTTCTTCGGATTTTGATAATTGCATGTTCTATAAAGTTAGAATTTGTTCTACAAACATAGAATAAATATTTTAATTCTACAAATGTAGAGTGTAAAATATAATCATTAAGATAGTTTGCTCATTCCTAGACCGTACACTTTTATAATAAATGTTGTATGAATTTAAAAATGTTTGAAGCAGCTAATTTGTTACAAAATTGTATAAAAAAAGACCTCACAGGTTTTTAAAACCTGTGAGGTCTGAAAAATTAAATGATGATTTCTATTTATTCCTAGACCGAACACTTTCAATTATAACAGTTGCAAGAATTAACGAGCCTCCAATAAACGTATTAAATGTTGGCATTTCATTTAAAAAAATATAGGCGATAATAATACCAAAAATAGGTTGGATGCCATTTATAATACTTGCCGTACTTACTGTAAAATGCTTCAGGCTGTTTACCAACATTGTATGACCGATAGCGGTTGTTATAAGCGCGAGCATAATAACATAAGGGAATTCTGTTTTTATTCCGGATGTGCCATAATAAAAAAGTGTTGGCGCAAGAACAATGCTCAGTACTATAACCTGATAAAACATAATGTGTGTACCACTATAGTTAAAGGTTAGTTTTTTAGACATGATATTGCGCAAAGCAAAAAAGAAGGCCGACAGTAGCCCAAATAAAATACCTTTTACATGGGTGCTTTCTATATCGAGCTCCGGAGCGAGCATATAAACACCAAATAGAATGATGGCTCCTAATAGAAGATAAATAGGATCGAATGTTACTTTTATAAATAGGGGTTCAAGAAACGCTGTTATTATTGGAAAGGTAAACAGTGAAAGCATGCCAATGGCCACATTCGATAATTTTAAAGCGTAAAAATAGGTTATCCAATGCATGCCTAATAGCAGGCCACTTATTAAAATCGCAATCGCATCTTTTCTGGAATGTATTTTTAATTCGAACTTTTTATATCTACAAAAGGCATATAAAAACAGGCCGCCTAAAAAGCAACGCCACCAGATAACTACAGGTGTTGGTAAGTCGATATATTTACCCAAGGCACCCGAAGTACTTATAAATAAAGTAGCTAATACAAGTAAAATTAGGTGTTCGCTGTGTTGGTTTTTCATTTTGAAGTTAGCCTTTCGTGTTAGCGATTGGAGCAAACTACCGTGTAGTGCGTAAAGCGCGACCACCTTTTACTTCTTAAAAGTAAAAGGTGGTAACACCCAAAAATTATTTAGAAAGTTCGGTGAAATATTTATAGAATAAGGGGATGGTTTCAATCCCTTTAAGGTAATTGAAAACGCCAAAATGCTCGTTGGGCGAATGGATGGCATCGCTATCTAAGCCAAAGCCCATTAATATGGTTTTGCTTTTAAGTTCTTGCTCGAACAGCGCCACAATAGGGATGCTGCCACCACTACGTTGCGGAATTGGGGTTTTGCCAAAAGTATCTTGGTAGGCTTTACTTGCTGCCTGATAACCAATGCTGTCTATGGGTGTTACATAACCCTGACCACCATGATGCGGTGTTACTTTTACGGTTACGCCTTTTGGTGCGATACTTTCAAAATGTTTTTTGAAAAGTTCGGTGATTTCTACCCAGTCTTGATGCGGTACCAAACGCATGGATATTTTGGCATAGGCTTTACTGGCAATAACGGTTTTGGCGCCTTCACCAGTATAACCACCCCAAATACCATTCACGTCTAAAGTTGGGCGTATGGAATTTCGTTCGTTGGTGGTGTATCCTGTTTCGCCATAAACAGCCTCTATATCTAATGCTTTTTTATAATTTTCTAAGTTGAAAGGTGCTTTTGCCATTTCTGCCCGTTCATCTTTTGAAAGCTCTTCAACTTTATCGTAAAATCCAGGAATGGTAATATGATTGTTTTCGTCGTGAAGCGATGCAATCATTTTGGTTAACACATTGATAGGGTTTGCCACAGCGCCACCATATAAACCAGAATGTAAATCGCGGTTGGGACCCGTAACTTCTACTTCAACATAACTCAATCCGCGTAATCCGGTGGTTATAGAAGGTACATCTTTGGCGATCATGCCAGTATCAGAAATTAATATAACATCATTCTTTAGTTTCTCCTGATTGTTTTTTACAAAAATGGCAAGGTTGGAACTCCCTACTTCTTCTTCGCCTTCAATCATAAATTTTACATTACAAGGTAGTTGGTTTGTAGAGGTCATAAATTCCATGGCTTTTACATGCATGTACATTTGGCCTTTATCATCACAAGCACCTCGGGCGAAAATGGCGCCTTCTGGATGCAAATCCGTCTTTTTTATAACAGGTTCAAAAGGTGGTGAGTTCCATAAATTTAGCGGGTCTGGTGGTTGTACATCGTAATGCCCATATACTAAAACCGTAGGTAGATTTTTATCAATAATTTTCTCGCCATAAACAATTGGGTAGCCATCTGTTTTACAGATTTCAACCCTGTCGCAACCTGCTTTTTCTAAGCTTGTTTTAACAGCATCGGCTGTTTTTAAAACATCAGTTTTATAAGCAGAATCAGCACTTATTGAAGGGATTTTAAGTAATTCGATGAGTTCGTTTAAAAATCGGTCTTTATGATCTTTAATATAAGATTGTATGTTATCCATGAAGTATTTTTATAGTTATTTCAAAAGTACGAAAAAGAAAACTTTTTGATTGATTCTTTGAAAGAAGCTTATTGTTAATTTGCATTGATGAAATTTACAATGGCAGGAATTAATGCTTCTTTTAAAGGCAATTTTGAATTGTTATATGTTTGAATATTTAGTGTTCTGTCCGCTTCAGCGTCTTTTAAAATATGATTCATATTTTCGATGATGACTTTTTGTGCTTGTTTGTTGGATTGCGCTAATAGTTCTGCATCTTTAACACTTACTTGAATATCGGTAGTTCCTTGAATAATTAATATGGGGATGTTCAGTTTAGCGATTTCTGTTTGTGGATGGTACTTAAACCAGGAGATTAAATAAGGCTGAACACTTGGGCGAAATAAGGCATGAAGCATTTCGGGAGCATTGTTAACCAGTTCGCCTTGTTCGAGTTTTTCTATAATTGGGAGCGACATTTGATACGCTAAAGGCGATTGTTCTTGTAATTGTTTAAGTAATACCTCGCCTGCAGGTAGTCCAGGACCTGCAATAGAAATAAATGTATCAACTTGTTTGTCTTGAGATGCCATAATACCTATTAATGAGCCTTCACTATGCCCAAGAATAATTAAACCATTAAATCGGCTGTCTTTTTTAATTAAATCGCACCAGCTTTTAACATCGTCTACATACGTTTCAAAACGTAAATCAGCTTCATTTGCACCAGCATTTTTACTCTCCGCAATGCCACGTTTATCAAATCGCAGTGATGAAATACCGTGTTCCGACAAGCCCTCTGCCAACATTTTTAATGAATTGTTAGTCATCATGGGATTGTTTCCGTTTCTGTCCGTAGGTCCGGAGCCCGCAATTAGTAGTACAATGGGTGTGACTTTAGTAGTATCTGCGATTATTATAGAACCTGCTATTGTTCCAGTTTGGGTTTCTAAAGTAATAGATGTTTCTTGTGATTGAGAAAAAATAGCATGGCTTAGCATGAATGTAATGAAGAGGGAAACGATTTTCTTAAGCATAATGATATCGAATTCTATGTGGATAAATAAAAGTATCTGCAATTAGTATTTAAAAGTAGAAAAAAGAATGTTTTTAGCGCTTATAAGTTTGCAATTTAAAAATCTTGTTTATATTTGCATCCCGATAATTATCGGGACTACTAGCGGGCGTGGTGGAATTGGTAGACACGCCAGACTTAGGATCTGGTGCCGCGAGGTGTGGGAGTTCGAGTCTCCCCGCCCGCACAATAAAGCAAGAGCTTCTCAAGAAATTGAGAGGCTTTTTTTTTGAATTTGCTTTTCGTATATCAACTAGATTTAAACAGCACCAATGCTCTGGTGGCTTTATAAAATAAGCTTTTTTTCATGTAATCATTTTAATTTATATTCTTACCTTCCTGAATTCAAAATATTGAAAACAAGTTGCAGCATGAGAAATTTACAATTCATATTCGTAGCATTATTCGGTTTCATAGTAACTAGTTTTAACGCTCAAACAAGAACCGAAATTGAATTAAAAGAAGGCTGGAAGTTTGCAAAAGGTAATCATGAGAATGCTTATCAAAGTGCCTTTAACGATTCAAAATGGCAAACAGTTACGGTTCCGCACGATTGGGCTATTTATGGACCTTTCGACCAAGAAATAGACAAGCAAATTGTGGCTATTGAACAAAATGGTGAAAAGATAGCTACGGAAAAAACTGGACGTACAGGAGCGCTTCCGTACATTGGTGAAGCTTGGTATCGCAATAATTTTTCCATGCCTCAAATAAAACCAGGCCAAAAAGTATTGTTGACTTTTGATGGTGCCATGAGCGAACCACGCATTTATTTAAACGGAAAGAAGGTAGGCGAATGGAATTATGGTTACAATTATTTTTACTTCGATATCACAGATGTGGTTACAACTTCTAATACGTTAGCTGTGAAGTTAACAAACCGTGAATTGTCTTCTAGATGGTATCCAGGAGCTGGTTTATACCGAAAAGTGAAAATTATTATCAAAAATGAAGAAAGTATAAAGCATTGGGGAACCTATATTACCACGCCTTTCATTACTCAGGATTTGGCTAAAGTGAACATTAAAACAAAAGTTTCAGGTAATCAGTTTAAACTCATCACAAAGATTAAAGATGCATCCGGGAACGTGGTTAGTGCCGATACCACTACCACTTGTTTTGGCAACGAATTCGATCAAAATATGGCTGTAAAAAACCCGAATTTATGGAGTCCGGAAACACCGTATTTATACACAACAATCTCTCAATTGTATTCCAACGACAGCCTAAAAGATGAAATAACTACGACATTCGGAATTCGAGAAATTAAATATGAAGCCAACAAAGGTTTTAGTTTAAATGGAAACATCAGAAAATTTAAAGGTGTTTGTTTACATCATGATTTGGGTCCTATTGGTACGGCAATTAATAAAGCCGCTTTACGTCGCCAATTAACAATTTTAAAAGATATGGGTTGTGATGCTATACGGAGTTCCCACAATATGCCATCTTTAGAGCAATTAGAATTATGCGACGAAATGGGGTTTATGTTTTTAGCAGAAAGTTTTGATGAATGGGCAAAACCAAAAGTAGACAATGGCTACCATTTGTTTTTTGAAACCGATGTTGAAAAAGACTTGGTTAATTTAATTCATGCTACTCGAAATCATCCAAGTATCGTTATGTGGAGTTCTGGCAATGAAGTGCCAGATCAATGGGGTGCTGATGGCGTAAAGCGCGCGAAGCGTTTGCAAGATATTTTTCATAGAGAAGATCCAACCCGACCTGTAACTGTTGGTATGGATCAGGTTAAAGCTACTATGGAATCGGGCTTTGGCGCCTTATTAGATATTCCTGGATTAAACTACAGGGTGCATTTATATGAAGAAGCCTTCGAAAAATTTCCGCAAGGATTTATTTTAGGATCTGAAACAGCATCAACAGTAAGTTCCAGAGGTATTTATAAATTTCCGGTTGAAAAAGCGGTATCAAAACAGTATGACGATTTTCAAAGTTCTTCGTACGATTTAGAATATTGTAGCTGGTCGAATTTACCCGATGATGATTTTATACTTCAAGATGATAAACCTTGGGTAATAGGAGAGTTTGTATGGACGGGTTTTGATTATTTAGGAGAACCAACGCCGTACGACGAACAATGGCCATCGCGCAGTTCGTATTTCGGAATAAACGATTTGGCTGGATTACCTAAAGACCGTTTTTATTTATACAGAAGTCGGTGGAACACATCAGATAACACTTTGCATATTTTACCACATTGGAATTGGGAAGGACGCGAGGGCGAAACTACGCCGGTATTTGTTTATACCAATTATAAGAGTGCCGAACTTTTTGTAAATGGAAAAAGTATGGGCGTTCAGAAAAAAAATAACGATACGCCACAAAACCGATATCGTTTAATGTGGATGGATGTAAAATACCAACCGGGTACTGTTAAAGTCGTTGCGTTTGATGATGAAGGCAATATGGTTGCAGAAAAGGAAGTGCGCACAGCCGGAAAACCTTATAAAATTATCCTCGAACCCGATAGAACAATATTAAAAGCCAATGGAGAGGATTTAGCTTTTGTAACTATTTCGGTGGTTGATAAGGAAGGGAATGTTTGCCCTACGGCAACAAATCAATTAAAATTTAGTGTTACTGGCAAAGGCAGGTATCGTGCCGCATGTAATGGTGATGCTACATCTTTAGAACAATTTCATTTGCCAACTATGAAATTGTTTAGTGGCAAATTAGTGGTATTGGTTCAATCTGATAAGGAAGCTGGCGATATGCGTTTAACGGTAACGGGCAAAGGCTTAAAAACAGCAAACGTGATTTTGAAATCTGAAAAAATTGAGTCGGAATAACTTAAGAAGCTTGATGTTCTATTTTGTCTAGCTATAATAATTTGGGTGTTACTCCTATAAATCAATCACTTTTTTTAATTCATTACTTAATAAGGCACCTTCAATCACCTTAATCACTAACATGCCATCTTCAGCAGTAACAGGAAGTGGTTTGTTGTTTCTAATAGCATTGTATAAGCCATCATAATACGCCATATAATTTCCTTGTAATGTCGGGACGTGTTCTTTTATAATCTTTCCATTTATTTCGGTATGGAGTAGGCCTCTGTTGGTTTCTGCTTCAATACCCCAATTAACATTGTCGGGGCTTTTGCCAGATTGAAGTTCTGTTTCTTGAACATCTGTTTTAGGTTTTATAAAAGACCCTTTAGTGCCATGAATGATATATCCAGGTAGAGGTTCACGAACAAAATAACTCGATTTTAAAATGACTCTATGCGACGGATAATATAGTTTCAAATCGAAATAATCACCAACTTTCGAGTTGGGTCTCAGTGCATCTAAATCGGCATAAACAGATTTAGGCATTCCGAACAGTTGCAAGGTTTGATCTATAAGATGTGAGCCTAAGTCGTAAATACTCCCAACACCCAACACAGGGGTTTCTTTATGAGTTTTGTAACTTAAATTAGAATCGAATCGGTCGTAATGAAATTCGGCTTCAACTATGTCTCCCAATAAATGCTCGTTTAATACCTTTTTTACTGTCAAATAATCGCTGTCATATCTTCTGTTTTGATACACGGATAGCATTAGTTTTTTAGTCTTTGCTAATGCAATTAATTCGTTTGCCTCGGCAACCGATGTGGTAAAAGGTTTTTCAACAACCACATGTTTGCCCGCGTTTAAGGCCATTTTAGTAAATTCAAAATGTGTAACGTTCGGCGTGTTTACTATTACCAATTCAATAGCATCATCGCTCAACATGCTTTCTAAAGATCTAAAAAGGGTTACCTGTGGATACTTTTCTTTAGACAGACTCTTATTGCGCTCGTAGACGCCATATAAATTAAAATTGGGATTAGCTGATATAAACGGGGCATGAAAAAGATGACCGCTCATACCAAAAGAACATAAGGCTGTATTAATTGGTTTCATAGGATTAGTGATATTATATGTCTGAACATCTGCGCTCATTATTATTGACTGCAGAATAGAATTATAAAAATAGTGAAAAGTGGACTAAGATCGAGTTCTCTATAGATGAAACACGAATTTTATACAAAAAACACATGGCTTTCAACTAATTGTAATAGTAATTTTGTGTGCTTTTTAAAATTAAGTGTTTTAGAGACACTTAACTAATAATTTTATTTTATATTTGCTAAAGTATATATCTAATGAATTTAATATAGCCATTAGATAAATGTTTTTGTAGTTTTGCAAAATTATTTCTAAAATCAATCTAATGAGTTCCAACAACATAGTTGGCTATTAAAAATTAACCATAATTAAAATGAACAAAAAATTAGATCAACAAGCAGCAGATAATATCAGAGCTTTAGCTGTAGCCATGGTAGAAAAGGCAAATTCAGGACATCCGGGTGGCCCGATGGGCGGTGCAGATTTTATGCATATTTTATATTCGGAGTTCTTTAATTTTGATCCAACCGATATGGAATGGCCTTTCAGAGACCGTTTTTTCATGGATGCGGGTCACTTATCTACCTTAATGTACGCTCAGTATTATCTATTAGGAAATTATGAAAAGGATGATGTTGCTAATTTTAGACAATGGGGTTCAATAACTCCAGGTCACCCAGAAGTAGATGTAAAAAGAGGGATTGAAAATACGTCTGGTCCGTTAGGACAAGGCCATACTATGGGTATTGGTGCCGCTATTGGCGCTAAATTTTTACAAGCCAGATTTGGAGATTGGATGAATCATAAAATTTATGGTTTTATTTCTGATGGTGGTGTACAAGAAGAAATATCGCAAGGTGCGGGTAGAATTGCTGGTCATTTAGGATTAAGTAATTTTATCATGTTCTTCGATTCGAATGATATTCAATTATCAACGTCTACCGATGAGGTAACTACCGAGGATACTGCCATGAAATACGAAGCATGGGGATGGAAGGTAGTAACGATTGATGGGCATAACCACGATGAAATTAGAAAAGCATTAACTGATGCCAATAACGAAACCGAAAAACCAACCTTAATAATAGGTAAAACTATTATGGGTAAAGGTTGTGTAACTGCCGATGGTAGTATGTACGAAGGTCACTGCGAATTGCATGGGCAACCAATTGGTCATACTGGTGCAGATTACGCAAAAACTTTAGAAAACTTAGGAGCTAGTACTGAAAATCCATTTGATATTTATCCAGAGGTTGCGGCTTTTTATAAAGATATTTTAAAAGCAAAAACAGCGAAGGCTGCAGGAAAGAAAGCAGAAATTGCAGCTTGGAAAGCATCAAACAAAGCCTTAGCAGATAAATTAGATTTCTTCTTGTCTGGTGAATTACCAGCCCTAGATTTCGAATCAATAGAACACAAAGCAGGATTAGCCTCTAGAGCTGCATCATCTGGTGTTTTAGGCTATTTAGCAGGGAAAGTAGAAAACATGATTGTGTCTTCTGCCGATTTATCTAACTCAGATAAAACCGATGGGTTCTTAAAGAAAACCCATGCTCTTAAAAAAGGAGATTTCTCAGGGTCATTTTTACAAGCAGGTGTAGCAGAGTTAACCATGGCATGTATTGCTAACGGATTAGCCTTACACGGAGGTATCATTCCTGTGGTGGCAACATTCTTTGTGTTTTCAGATTATATGAAACCAGCTATACGTTTAAGTGGTATTCAAGAATTAGGCGTGAAATATGTTTGGACGCACGATGCCTTTAGAGTAGGTGAGGACGGACCAACACACCAGCCAGTAGAGCAAGAAGCGCAAATTCGTTTATTAGAAAAATTAAAAAATCATAGTGGTAAACCAAGTTTCTTAGCCTTACGTCCTGCAGATTCTGCCGAAACAAGTGTGGCATGGAAAATGGCTTTAGAAAATAAAAATACCCCAACAGGATTAATACTTTCAAGACAAAACATCAAAGATATTCCTGCAAAAGGAACTTCAAGATATCAGGAAGCATTAGCTGCTGAAAAAGGTGGGTATTTAGTAAAAGAAGTTGAAAATCCAGATGTGGTTTTAATCGCCAACGGATCAGAAGTTTCAACACTTATTGCTGCTGCCGAAATTTTAGAAGCAGAAAATGGTTTAAAGGTGAACATTGCTTCAGTAATTTCAGAAGGTGTATTTAGACTGCAATCTAAAGACTATCAGAACTCAGTAATTCCAAAAAACAAGCCATTATTTGGATTAACAGCAGGATTGCCTGTTAATTTAGAAGGATTGGTTGGCGAAAATGGTAAAGTGTTCGGATTAGAACATTTTGGATATTCTGCACCAGCAAATGTATTAGATGAGAAATTCGGATTTACAGGCGAAAAAGTGAGCAAACAAGTATTAGAATATTTAAAAACAGTATAAAACTTAAGCAAATGAAATTTTTTATTGATACAGCAAATCTTAAAGATATTGCCGAAGCACAAGCTTTAGGCGTATTAGATGGTGTTACCACAAACCCATCATTAATGGCAAAAGAAGGCATTACTGGAGCTGAAAATATTATCGCACATTACAAAAAAATCTGCGAATTGGTAGATGGCGATGTAAGTGCAGAAGTTATTTCAACCGATTTTGATGGTATGGTTAAAGAAGGCGAAGCTTTAGCGGCTTTACACCCACAAATCGTTGTAAAATTACCTTTAATTGCCGATGGTATTAAAGCATGTAAATATTTTTCAGATAAAGGTATCAGAACCAATGTAACCTTGGTATTTTCTGCTGGTCAAGCCTTATTAGCGGCAAAAGCAGGAGCTACGTATGTGTCACCATTTATCGGTCGTTTAGATGATATTTCTACCGATGGATTAAACCTAATCTCAGAAATCAGAATGATTTATGATAACTATGGTTTTCAAACACAAATATTAGCGGCATCTGTACGTCACACCATGCATATAATTGATTGTGCAAAATTAGGATCTGATGTAATGACTGGACCTTTATCTGCAATTAAAGGATTATTAAAACACCCTTTAACTGATAGTGGTTTAGCACAGTTTTTAGCTGATTATCAAAAAGGAAATCAATAAATAGAATTGCTTTATTGTAATATTTCTTTATAAATATGACAGTTGACATAAGAAAATATAAAGAAATACAACAAATTAAAGTTGCGGTTGATTGTATTATTTTTGGTTTTAATGATAACCGTTTGGAGTTGTTATTAATTCACAGAGGTTTTCAGCCAGAGAAAGGTAAATGGTCTTTAATAGGTGAATTTATTGGTAATGACGAGGATTTAGACGATGCTGCCAACCGCGTTTTGTATGGATTATCTGGTTTAGAAAACATCTATATGGAACAGGTTAAGACCTTTGGTAAAGCAAATCGTGATTCGTCTGGAAGAGTTATCTCGACCACTTATAGTGCTATGATTTTAAAATCGCAGTACAATGAGGAGCATGTAAATAAGTATAATGCAAAATGGTTTCCAATCGACAATTTGCCAGAGTTAGTTTTTGATCATAGAGATATGGTAGATTCTGCTATAAAAAGATTGCGAAGACGGGTTAGAAATTTCCCAATAGCTTTTAATTTGTTGCCAGAGAAATTTACGTTACCGCAGCTGCAAGCGTTATACGAAGGTATTTTAAACGAGCCCATTGATAAAAGAAATTTTAGAAGAAAGGTCGCTCAAATGAAGTATTTGGTAAAGCTTAGCGAGAAAGATATGTCCGAATCAAAAAAAGGGGCTTATTATTACTATTTTGATGAAGCTTTATATGAAATAGAACAAAACTTTAATTTATAAAAGTTTTAGATTAGAAATAAAAAAAGCATCCAAATTTTTGGATGCTTTTTTGTTTTGAGTCAGTTTTTACTACTTATAGTTTAATGAGTTTGTTAGTGCCTTGTTCGCCTAAATTGTTGGCTGTTTTTATGATATAAATACTTTTTGGCAAATTTGAAACATCGAATAAGTAACCTTTTTCAAAACTGCCTTTAAAGGATTTAACAAGTTTTCCAGTAACATCATAAACATTTAATGCTTCAATATTTTTATTTATTGAGAACGAATTATTTGCAGGATTTGGATATAATGTTAAGCCAGAATCTAGCGTAAGGTTATTGGTGCTTAAGGTTATAGATTTTTGGTTACCATAAATTTTAAATCCACCAGCAGGAATAGTAACACTTGTTGTAGCGCCACTTATAGATGTGCTTCCAGTAGCATCCATTAAATCATACCAAGTTTCGGAATAAGGAAAACTCGGATTCACATTTTGTGAAACTATATCAAAATTAGCAAGAATAATGACGTTTTTCAGTGAAGCACCCGTGGCAGTTTCACTACCCGTATAAATACTTATTCGAGGCGTTAAGCTTCCGGATGTTATGTTATAACTACCTTCAAAAACGGGTTCGTTAATCTTTAATTGGTTTAATCTTGCCCAAGTGTTATAAATTTGGCTTCTGTTAGAATCGGTTAGCCAATTATTAGTCCATTGCGGCTGTGGTTTGGTATCTAATTTACAATCACCATCGTTATTGCCATCATAGTCAGAATTTACTACACCATTATTACACGTCCAAATTGAATTATTCATACCTAAATCTCCAAAATGCCAAATCATTTTAGGACCAGGAATGGTTAATGTAACGGCGCCAAGTGCCGGCATTCTAGATAAGGCAGTATTTAAATCTTTAACACTATAAAAGGGAGAAACTGTTTGTGCGTTACCAAACTGCAGGTTTTTATACATTAATCGTTCTTCGTCATGACTTTCGGCATACCCTACAAGTCGTGGAGACGTAAACCCTCTGCTAACATGCCCCATTCTATTAATGTTTGAATTAGAACTATACCCCATGGTTAATTGGTTATATGGGTCGGTCATTTTACCCCACATCATAATACCTTTAGGAATGGCATCGGTTAATCTATAATTGGCCCACTGTTGTTCTTCATTATCGGTGCCTAAATGTTCGAAAATAACGTAATGTGTTTCATCTAATGTCCATGAATAATCGGCATAGGCTTTTAAAATGTCAACGCGATCTGCTTGATAAGCATTGGTACAAGACTCTTGGCCTCCCGTAACATTCGATGGGCAATTTTGAGTAAAACCTTTAGTTAAATCCCAGCGGAACCCATCAATTTTATATTCAGTTATCCAATGATTTACAACTTGCTTCACATAGTTTTGAGTATAAGGGCTTTGGTGATTAAAATCTTCACCTACATTATAACTATGTCGTGCGGCTGTATTAAAATAAGGATTTTCAGACGACGGACTTCCCCAGCCATCGCCATCAGGATCATTCATCCACATTCTCACCATCGGATTTCTTCCAAAAGCATGGTTTAGAGCAATGTCTAAAATAACCGCAATACCGTTTTGGTGGCATACATCTACCAATTCTTTAAACTTATCTGAAGTACCATAATATTTATCTAGCGCCATATGAAATGCGGTGTTATAGCCCCAGCTTTCATTGCCTTCGTATTCCATGACTGGCATGAGTTCGATAGCGTTAATATTTAAGTTTTTGAAGTAACTGATTTTATCAATTAAATCTTGAAAATTTCTGTCGGCATCAAAGTCTCTAATAAGAACTTCATAAATTACTAAATCTTCCTTTTTAGGTTTAGAAAAGTTGGTTACTTGCCATGGGTAGCTGTTTTGCCCTGTTTGCAATACGGTAACTTCTCGTTCCTGCCCTGTTGGATATGTGGGTAGGTTCGGATAAGAGGCGTTAGGAATGCCCGGATCATCAAAAGGTGACAACACAAGTGTTGAAAAAGGATCGGCAGTTTTTACTAAAACCGGCGTGCCAGATATAGGGGTTTGATCGACCACCCAATATTGGTAAGTCTCAATTTGACCAGCAGTTAATCCTGTAAGTTCTAACCAGAATTTGGTACTCGAAGGCGTATTGTCCTTCTTCATGGCATAAGTAGCATTTGGTTGCCAGTTATTAAAACTTCCAGCCACATAAATAAAATCTTTTAATGGCGCATCAAGAACCAAAGTTGCTTTGGTGGGATCGGAAGGGTTGTAATTAATACCATTTACCAAACCGGCCGGAATTGTTGCACTAGCAATGTTTGGATTAACAATCACTGCAAACTTTTTAACTATGGTTGTAGTAGCTTGCGTAACCGATAATTCATAGTTTTGGTTTGAAGTAATATTAGTGTGATTAAACACATAACTAGAGGTAGAAGCGTTTGTATTAATGGTTGTGCCGTTAGATTTTAAAACATAGCTAGCGTTTCCGTTTGTATTGGAGGCTGTGATGTTTAAACTGCCTCCTGATGTTAAAACGGTGGCACTGTTTTGGGTTGGCGTGTTTAATGTTACTTGAAAGAAACCAACCTCTGAAAAAATATCTTGACTTTGTCCATTACCAGTTTTAGTTTTTATTAAGAACCCTATTCGTCCAATGTCTGTTCTTGCATAGAATGTTGTTGGCGTAAAAGAAATCGTGTAGGTGTCAGGTCCTGAATTGTAAGTTAATTTATTTGCTTCGTTGGAGCTGGCCCAGGCGCCATTTGTAGGGCAATTAAGTTCATTAGTGTCATTCAAATCATAAGACCATGCCCATAAATAAAGCGCGTTACCAGTAACACCCCAAGTTGATTCGTTAATGCTATTGCCATTAAACGTAATTGTAATAGGATCTCCTTCATTATAAGTTGCGGGACTAATACTGTAGGTTACTGTTTGTTGTTGAGATAGTCCAGATAATTTGAATAACAAGAATAAAAGAAATGTAATTTTTTTCATAATCTATTTGTTTTTGACAAAGAAGGCTGATGTAAATCAGCCTTTTTTTAAATAATTACTTGAAACTTTAATTTACACTGTATGTTCCTTTTGTGAAATCTACAGTTATGGTATATGTTCCAGCGCCAGGAGATGCTACGTTGTTTTCGTCATCTCTAACAATCATTCCATTATACTTTTTGCTGGCACCCCAATCGTTATCCCAAGAGCCTTGAACAGGAAGGAATTTAAATTCGTCGGAAGCTGTTAATGCTTGACTAATAGTAAATAAACCTTCAGATACTTTGGTGAAAGCTGGTGCTGTACCATTGTTCCAGCTATTAGGAGAACCTACTAGAAATAGATTTTGAGGGACTTCTCGCAGAGAATAAGATAAAGTATTAAAATCAATAGTTACCATATACGTTCCAGCAGTTGTAACTGGGATGTTTTGCTCATTATCTTGTTCTAATACGTTTGGTGATGTTTTATTCTCACCCCAATCATTAGACCATGATCCAGAAGTTGGTAACATTTTAAAACTATTGCCAGCGGCAAATGTTTGCATTCTTACAAATACACCATTTCCAGTGGTATTGAACTTTTGCGTTGCATCATTATTGTTCCAATTATTATGGTCACCAACCATGTATAAGTTATCAATTTTAGCCACTTTAAAACTTAGCGTATTAAAGTCAACAATTACCACATAGTTTCCAGTTTCTGTTACTGTAATATTTTGTTCATTATCCTGAACAAGTTTGCCAGGATTTACTTTGTCTTCGCCATAATCGCCTTCCCAAGAACCAGATGTTGGTATCATTTTAAAAGCATTGCCAGCATTAAACGCTTGTACTTTTACAAATACTCCAGCTCCGTTGTTGTAAAATTGCTGAGAAGCATCCCCTTTGTTCCAACCATTATGGTCGCCAACCATAAATAAATTGTCTGGGATTGGTACAATGTAAGCTGTAAGTGCAATAGTTATTTTTGCTGAAGTTCTTGTTAATTCTCCCGAAGCAGAATTTACGATAGCGTTTACTCTAAAATCGAAGTTTGAAGCAATGTCTGGTTTTCCACCACTGCCAATTACCAAATCGTTAAGTGCATCATGGGTTATAGAAAACGTATTGCTATTAGTAGATCCTATTACGGTTGAAGCAGCAAAATCTGTTCCAGCTAGTGCCATTTCTATCTCATAATCGATCGCTATGATGCTGTTTTCTCCAATTTCAGGATCGTTCCAAGTTATTGTTAATGCCGTTTCATTGGCTTTTGCATCCTCTAAAACAGCACTAAAGGTATTGTTCGGACTTGTAATACTCGGTACAGTTGTAGGGAATTTAGATACTTGAAATAATATGACATTCGACATAAAACTTCCAGTCACCAATCTTACATAAATGGCTGTTTCTGTATAAGATTTAATGGATGCTGCACTTAAGTATTGATTTAGGTCTGTTACACTGATTGTGAAATTATTACTATTAGAAGTTCCAATAACGATAGGTGTTGTAAAATCGCTATCGGTTGCCATTTCTACAGTGTAAGAGCTGCTTCCTGTTACTTCATCATTCCAAGAAATAGTAAAAGCAGGATTATCGGGCAATGCAAAGTTTAAAAACACATTGCTTATTCCAGGTTCCTGCAACTTAAATGCAGGATCTGGAGAGGTTATTTCGATGCTTTCCTGAGTTTCACAAGCAGTAAAAATAAGAGCTAGTGAAAGAAATAGGAAACCTAATTTTTTAATATATAAATTCATATCTATTTTTTTATTTATTATAAATTCAACGGTATCATGATATAACGACCAGTTAAATCGTTAAACCAAACCTCGTAATCGTCTTCAACTACCACGGGAATACTTCCGCCGTTTAAAGTTGCTTGTCCAGAAAATTCTGTAGTTCCTGCCCAAACAGCGCCAGTATTGGTTTTAAATTGTAAGTCGCCTGGTACTAAGCGTATGTTTGGTATGTTCCAGATATGACCATCAAAAGTTGATTTAATCATAGCAGTTGTAGTAGCAGCAGACCCAAATAATTCAATGCCTGTAAAGTTCGCTGCTCCTGTAGCGTTATACGCCGTCATGGTGTATTTTTTGCTAGAAAAGTTTATGGTAAATTCGTAATAACCACTTGCAGATACGCCAAATCGTCCAGGATCTGAAGATTGTGTACCTGGGTTTCCAGCAATGTCGCCAGCCGCTTTTGGTGTATCACTACCTTCATTTTCTACAACACCCCATTGCGGCTGCCATAAACCTCTAGTTTCTAGTATTTTAAATCTACCCTCGCTAAAATCGGAGCTTGCTTTATTAAAATAACCAGTGTAATAAAACAGATTGCTATTGCCGCTATCTCTAAATAAAGCTGGGTTATTGTTATTATTATTCCATCCTGGAGCTACACCATTCCCTACTAAATAGTAATCTTCAAATGTATAATTAAAGTAAGGATACACATTAAAGCTAATGGTGTTAGAAGCTACTGGAAGTCCGGTTTGTGTTCCTAAAGACGACACCACTCTTGCGTAAATGGTATTCCATTCAAAAGGAGATAAGCCGGCATTACCTGCAGCCGCATTTAATTCGTTAACAGACATGGTAACTGTAGTATTTCCTGTAATAGTAGCTACTACTACTGAATTAGTAAAGTCGCTATTTCCAGCAAATTCAATACTGTATTTAACAGCAGCTTGTTGGCCATAATCGGCCTCAGTCCAGTTAAGGGTTATTGCAGGGTTGTTCGTGTTTACGGCATCTAACTCAATATCTGTTATGGCCAAATCAGACAACACTACAGGATCTGTATCAGATACACTAAAGGTATCAGTGGTGTCGGTACATGAGCTCATCAGTAGTATTGTAAACACTGTGAGCATATAAATCGATATATTTTTCAAATTCTTCATTTTAAATTCTTTTAATATTAGTACCCTGTATTTTGAGTAAGATTAGGATTTGCAGCCATACTTGCTGTTGGTATAGGGTAAAGATTAAAATAGGTAGGTAATGAGATACCATTACTTCCATTTCCTTTCCAAGTCCAGTTGTAATTACCACCTGTAAACTTGTTGTAGCGAATTAAATCTTGTCTTCTATGAGCTTCCCAATGTAGTTCTCTTGCACGTTCATCTAAAATAAAGTCTAATGTTAAACCAGCAGATGAGATGGTGTTTGTATTGTTTGCTCTAGTTCTTAATGCGTTAACATAGCCAAGGGCTTTTGTTTGGGTTCCGCCACCGCCTCTTAAATGTGCTTCGGCATACATTAAATATACATCGGCTAATCTAAATAATGGGAAATCGGTATCAACAAATGTTTGGTCAATTCCAAAACCTCCAGTAGATTTTGCATTCGAATATTTTGTAATAACATATCCAGTGTCTTTATCTGAAATGTCTGTTATTTCAATCGGTCTATTTGCAGAAATAATGGTGTTACGGGTATCATTAGCAAACGCAGAACCAAATAGATTGGCTAATTGTTTTCTAATTCTAAGAGCGCCTCCCCATCCTGCTTCACTAACACCTAATGCAGTACCATTTTCTTCTAAACTTCCTACTTCGCCATTAATCATTACAGTTGTTGGACCATAATTTTGAGTGGTAGATCCATCGGATACGATTGGGAAAATAATCTCGTTAGTAGCAGAATTGGTATTATTGTCTGCCATAAAGTTATGAAGATAGTTAGTTGCTAAAGAATAACCACCATCTGTAATTTTATCGCAATAAGTTATACAATCGGCATAACGATCGGTTGCAATATACACTTGTGCATTTAAGTACATTTTAGCCAAAATCATGTAAGCTACCGCTTTGTCGGCTCTACCATACTCATTTTGTCTTGGTGCCACTAAATCAGCATCGATGTCTTTTAACTCATTTTCAATAAATGTGAATAATTGAGCTCTGTCGTAAACGGCAGGTATCGAATTAATAGCATCCTCTTCGGTAGCAAAATTAGCTTTTCCAAAGATGTCCATCATGTAATAATAAGCCATAGCACGCATCAATCTAGCTTCTGCTCTATAGGTAGTAATTTGGCTTCTTGTTGCAGCCGAAACATTTCTAGCATCTAATTTAGCATCGGTAGTTTCTCTAAGGAAGTTGTTCGCCAATGCTACTGAAAGATGTGCTCTACTGAACATACCTAGTAATAATGGATTTTGAGCAGTCCAGATATTTCTTTGAATTTCTCTGGTTCCTGGGTCGTTTTCATAAGACCAAATCATTTCATCGGCCGAAAGGGATTGCACATATAATAATACACGTCCAAATTGACTGGTTCCAGCATCAATGTTTTTAAGGTTGGAACTTCCAGCTCCGTCGGTACCAGTTAATGCTAAGTTAGCATAAATACCCGCCAATACCTGTTTGTAAGCGGCTTCGCTTGTAAAAAGCTCTTCGCTTAAGGTGGTTTGGTCGTCTTTAGGGGTGATATTTAAATCATCGGTACAAGAAGTTAATGACACGATAAAAAGAAATATAAACCCAATTGTTTTGTTTATTTTAAATCTTGTTTTCATAGTTGTTTTTTTTAAAATTTAAAATTAGCTCCAGCCAAAATGTTTCTTGGTCTAGGGTAAATCAAGTTATCAATTCCATTGAATACTTCAGGATCTAATCCGCTATAGTTGGTGATGGTGAATACATTTTGAACACCTCCCCATACACGGATGCTTTTTAAATTTTTGGTGATATTATTGAAGGTATACCCAAGTGTAATGTTATCCATTTTTAAGAAAGATGCATCCTCTACATAAATGTCTGAGATAATAACATCTGCAGTACGAACAAAACCTGTATTTAATACCGAGGTTGGAATGTTAGCAGGTACAGCCACATCTTGTAATAGCTCATATTGCGCTCTTGAAGAGTTTACGTTGTTATACACATAGTTGCCTAAATTAGCTCTAAGGTTAAACGATAAATCTAAATTTTTGTAATTGATATTAGATTGGAATCCTAGAATAACATCGGCTCCTGGATTTTCTTTTATGTAACGGTCGTTATCATTAATAATATTATCGCCATTTAAATCTACATAAGCACCTTCTATAGGATTTCCAGAAGTATCGTACAATTGTTTGTAAACACTAAATGAGTTAGGAGCTTGTCCTTCTCTTAATATTTGAATGTTATTTCCTGTTCCACCAGAAATACCTCCAGTTCTAACATCTTGTCCTAATGCTAATTTTGTAATTTCTCTGTCTAAGAATGTCGCATTAAAATTAAAATCAACATTCCAATCTTCTTTTTGAACCACGTTAGCATTTACAGAAAATTCTAAACCGTTAATTCTTAACTCACCGATGTTTTGGATAATACTGTTTGAAAAGTTTGTTCCATCAGCCACCGAAGCAGTAAATAATAAGTCTTTTGAATTTTTTTGGAAGAAGTTTAATGATCCAGAAAGTTTGTTGTTAAATAATCCGTAATCTAAACCTAATTCTATAGTTGCAGTTTCTTCCCATTTTAAGTCTGGGTTAATTTCTGAAGCTATTAAAGATTGAATGGCAACGTTTCCAAATTGGTATTGTGAATTGGCATCACCAGCACGGTAACGGTTTAAGAATACATCTTTTTCACTTACCGCTTGTTGCCCTGTAATACCATATCCTGCTCTTAATTTTAAATTAGAAATGGTTGTAGAGTTTTTTAAGAAATCTTCATCGCTTAAATTCCAAGCAAGCGCCGCCGCTGGGAAATCGCCCCATTGGTTGTCTTTGCTAAAACGAGAAGTCCCATCGCGTCTGTAGGTAAGCGTTAATAAGTATTTGTCTAATAATGTAAAATTAGCTCTACCAAAGAATCCTATTAAAACCACGTCTGGGTCTTCATAACTACTTGGAAAACTTAAGGCATCTAGTCTGTTTCCTGTGTCGTCACCACTATTGGTGAATTTTTGGTATGAATAACCAGCAGTAAACTCAGTACGTAACGTGTTAAACTCTTTGTTGTAAGTTAAATACCCATCAAGTAATTTGTTGGTTCTTGTTTGGTTTCCAAAAGAAGAATTTCCCTTTACATCATCATTGGTAGCGTAAGTCGCTGAGTTAATGATTTTAGATTGGCTTTCGTCGTATCCAATATTTAAAACAGCTCTTAAATCTGGAAGGAAATGGAATTTATAATCGAAATTTAAATTCCCGTAAGTTCTGTTTAAATCACCTTTATTATTAGTTTGTAATAAATTTGCGACTGGATTGGTTGCGCCGCTTAAAAGATTTGATCCTGATCTGTGTTGGTAAAAACCACCAAAAGGTGATGTTGCATCGTAAACAGGTTGTGTAGGATCGTATTGTAATGCGGTTCCTATTTGTCCTGAATCTGCAAATCGGTTATCCTCATAAGCTAAGTTTGCATTTAAATTAACTTTTAAATGATCGTCAAAGAACGACGGATTTAAAGCTAAACTTAAATTTCTTCTTTCAAATTTAGAGGTTAATAATGCTCCTTGTTGGTCGGTTACTCCAAACGAGAAACGAGCTGGTAAAACTTTGAAAAGTGCGCCTTGCATAGAAATATTATGGTTTGTAGAAACCGTATTTCTAAAAATTTCATTTTGCCAATTTGTGCTGGCAGTTCCTAAAGCATTTACATTTAAAGTAGTGCCAGGAATTGGTTGAGATGCTACTAACTGTCTGTAATCGTCTCCAGAGAAAACCTCAATGTTGTTGGTAATTTCTCCAAAGGTATACTGTGCATCGTAGGTAGCACTAAAAGTAGATTTACCTTTTTTAGTAACGATAATAATAACACCGTTAGATGCTCGAGAACCATAAATGGCTGTAGCCGAAGCGTCTTTTAAAACAGAAAATGAATCGATATCATTTGGGTTTATACTTGATAAAACACCATTTGATCCACTTAATCCATTGTTATCTATTGGTAAACCATCAATAATAATAAGTGGGTCGTTAGATGCGTTGATGGAAGATCCACCACGAATTCTGATTTCTGAACCCGCACCTGGAGCCCCACTAGTTGTTACACTAACACCAGATACACGACCACTTAATAAGTTTTCGGGCGTTACAATGTTACCTCGGGTAAAATCTTTAGAAGTAATGGCTTCAACCGAACCTGTTGCATCTTTCTTGGTAGTAGAACCATATCCAATTACAACAATTTCACTTAATTGTGCGGCATCTTCTCTTAGCTGCACATTTAATGTTGCTTGTCCAGAATACGTTACTTCCATAGGTATGTAGCCTACATAAGAAAATTGAATAACGTCTCCTTTTTTAACCTCAATTTGGAATTTCCCGTCAAAATCTGTTGCAGTACCCTTTGTGGTGTTTTTTATAATAACATTTACTCCGGGTAACGGAGATGAAGTTGATTGTTCTGTTACTGTTCCTGTAAGCTTTGTTTGACCGAATAAAATTACGGGCGATAAAAGCATAAAAAACAGCAAACTAATTGTAGTTGTTTTCATATGAAATAATTAAAGTAATGTTTTGTTTAGTTTATTATATTGTCACTTCTCAGTTCAAATCTATGTAAATTTAGTGTAAACTAATAATTTAGCATTACGAAATTCTCAACGAAAACGTTTTCGTGTTGACAACTTTTTAAGTATTATGAGTAATTTTAAGTATTATGAGTAAATTTATGAATATAATAAAAATAGCTATATAGAAAGCTTGTTTAAAGTTCACCACTTCGAAAATTGGCATTTTGTGATGTTGTTATGAAGAAGTACTGGATTTATAATTTTTTTATGAATTAAGATTGCTATATTTATTCCGCCTTAACTAAAGAACTAAATGTAACGCATGAAACGAAAAATAACTTTAAAACAAATAGCAAAAGAATTAGACGTTTCCATCTCAACCGTTTCAAAAGCGTTAAGTAATAGCAAAGAGATTAGCGAAGATACTACTCAAAAAATACAGGCCTTTGCTAAATTATATAATTATAGGCCTAATAATATTGCCCTTAGTTTAAAAAACAGAAAGACAAAAACTATTGGGATTTTAATCCCCGAAATTGTTCATCATTTCTTTTCAACCGTAATTCGGGGTATCGAGTTAGTGGCTAATAATCGTGGTTATAATGTTATTGTAGGACTATCAAACGAGTCGTTTACAAAAGAAATTATCAATATGGAAATGCTGGCAAATGGCAGTATAGATGGTTTTATATTATCCATTTCAAAAGAAACCTTATTAAAGCAAGATTACCATCATTTTCATGCAACCATAAATCAAGGCATGCCTATTGTGTTGTTCGACAGGGTGGTTAATGAAGTGAAATGCGATAAAGTAGTGGTAGATGATTTTAAAGGTTCTGTGAAAGCCGTTAATAAATTAATTTCAACAGGTTGTAAAAACATAGCTTTAATAACTACTATGGATTATGTGAGTGTTGGAAGGTTAAGAACACAGGGCTATCTAGAAGCATTGCAGGAACATAAGATGCATGCAGATTCTAACTTAATTTTAAAAATAGATGATAGCTTAGATGTTGAAGACCAGTTGGATAATTTGGAAAACGAAGTCGAGAATTTCTTTAAAGTAAACAAGAAAATTGATGGTGTTTTTGCGGTTAACGAATTGTATGCCGTAACTGCTATGAAAGTTGTGCGAAAGTTAGGGTTACATATTCCTAACGATGTACAAGTTATTGGTTTTACAGACGGTGTTTTGTCTAAACACGCCAGGCCAAGTTTAACTACGGTAAGCCAACATGGTCAAAAAATTGGTGAAAAAGCAGCCGATTTATTAATAGATCGATTGGAGCGCGATGAGTTAGAAGAGGCCGATTATATTGAAGAAAGTGACAGAAACGAACACTTTAAAACCGTTGTAATTGAAACCGCATTAATTGAAAGAGATTCTACTAAATAATTATTTTTTTAGGTTGAATTAAAATCTTTTATATCTTTGCCACGAATCAAAACTTATATTTTCACTTCTCACAGAAAAAGTTTTGATAAGAAAAGCTTATCAAAATAGTATCAATTTTAATATACTATTTAATGGAAAAGCGTAGATTAAGTTTCTGGCAAATCTGGAACATGAGTTTTGGATTTCTAGGAATTCAAATGGGGTTTGCCCTACAAAATGCCAACGCAAGTAGAATACTTCAAATTTTCGGAGCCGATGTTCACGAACTATCGTGGTTTTGGATTATAGCCCCACTAATGGGATTAATTGTTCAACCCATAATAGGTCATTACAGCGACAAAACTTGGAGTCGATTTGGACGAAGAAAACCTTACTTTTTAGTTGGAGCCATATTGGCGTCTATTGGCTTAATATTAATGCCTCGGGCAGATATGTTTATTGCATTTTTGCCAGCTCTTTGGGTTGGTGCAGGAATGTTAATGATTATGGATGCTTCGTTTAATATTGCCATGGAACCATTCAGGGCATTGGTAGGCGATAACCTTAGAACAGACCAACGCACCTTAGGTTTTAGCGTGCAAACGGCCTTAATTGGTTTTGGGGCGGTAGTTGGTTCGTGGTTACCTTATGTTTTAACGCATTGGTTTGGTATCTCCAACCAAACTACAGAAGGATCGGTTCCTTTAAATTTAATTCTATCGTTTGTCATTGGTGCCGCTATTCTTATAGGTTCTATTTTAGTAACCGTTTTAACAACTAAGGAATATTCTCCCGAAGAATTGGAGAGCTTTATCGACGACCAAGTTCATGCCGAAACCATATCGAATGATGAGGAAGTTAAAGAATCTAGTCTGTTGGATATTTTTGAAGATTTCAAAAAAATGCCAGATACCATGCGCCAACTTAGTTGGGTGCAATTTTTCTCTTGGTTTGGGTTGTTCGGAATGTGGGTGTTTGCTACACCAGCAATCGCACAGCATTTATATGGATTACCACATACCGATAGTAGTAGTGCCGCTTACCAAGATGCAGGCGACTGGATAGGGATTCTATTTGGAGTTTATAATTTAGTTTCTGCTTTGTATGCATTTGCATTGCCGTATATTGCGAAGCAAATAGGTCGTAAAAAAACGCACGCTATCTCTTTAATTATTGGAGGTATCGGGTTGCTTTCTGTTTACATTATGCCAGATAAAAACTGGTTAATAGTCTCTATGATAGGTGTTGGGATTGCTTGGGCAAGTATTTTAGCGATGCCTTACGCTATTTTAGCAGGCTCTATATCACCTAAAAAGATGGGAGTTTATATGGGAATTTTCAATTTTTTCATAGTAATTCCTCAAATAATTAATGCATTAATTGGCGGTCCGCTAGTTAAATATGCATATAACAATCAGGCAATTTTTGCTTTAATGCTAAGTGGTGCAAGTTTTATTATTGCTGCTGCTTTAGTGTATAAAGTAAAAGATGTTGATGATGTAATACAATCTTAAATTAATGAATAAAAAAGGATTTATATTCGATTTAGATGGTGTCATTGTAGACACCGCCAAATATCATTATTTGGCTTGGAAAAAATTAGCAAACCAATTGGGTTTCGATTTTACCGAAGAACAAAATGAAATGTTTAAAGGGGTAAGTCGTAAACGCTGCTTGGAAATACTATTGGAAATAGGCGACATAAAAGCGACTCAAGAACAATTTGATACTTGGATGGTAGAAAAAAATGTCGACTATTTACAATATATCGACAAAATGGATGCCTCTGAAATTCTTCCAGATGTTAAAAAAGTATTGGAGTTTTTGGTTGCAAACAAACAGCCTATCGCCTTAGGTTCGGCAAGTAAAAATGCACAGCCTATTTTAGAAAAGGTAGGACTGCTACCTTATTTCGATTCCATTGTTGATGGAAATAATGTAACAAAAGCAAAACCAGATCCAGAGGTTTTTTTAATTGCTGCAAAACAATTAGGTGTTACTCCAGAAAATTGTGTTGTTTTTGAAGATGCCGTTGCTGGAATTGAAGCTGCAAATAATGCCAACATGATAAGTATTGGAATAGGAGATGAAAACGTGCTTAATAAGGCCGATTATAATTTCAAAGATTTTACTGAAATGCCATCGGATTTTTTAAGCAATTTAATAAAATAAGTAAGAATTCAGAATAGAGAGAATAGATTAGCGAGCATAGAATTTGAGTTAAGCGGTCTAATAGCTTTGTTCATTTATCAAAAATTAAAATGAATCAGGATTATATCATACCAAATAATTGGTCAGTCATAGAAGAAGGTTTTGATGCATCGCGTGTTGAATCTTCAGAGAGTCTCTTCAGTATAGGTAATGGCGCCATGGGACAACGTGCCAATTTTGAAGAGCATTATTCAGGAGAAACCTTTCAAGGAAGTTATATAGCTGGAGTTTATTATCCAGACAAAACGCGTGTGGGCTGGTGGAAAAATGGCTATCCAGAATATTTCGCTAAAGTGTTAAATGCTCCAAGTTGGATAGGAATTAATGTGTCTATAAATGGCGAGCAACTCGATTTACATGCATGCAAAAAAGTTGAAAACTTTAGAAGAGAACTCAATATGAAAGAGGGTTGGCTATCGCGAAGTTTTACGGCTACGTTGCAAAATAACATGCAAGTTGAAGTTAACTCAAAACGTTTTTTAAGTTTAGAGTTAGATGAAGTTGGCGCGATTAAATACAGTGTTAAACCGGTAAATAATAACGCTACTATAACGTTTCAGCCGTATTTAAGTAGTGCGATTACAAATAAAGACACGAACTGGTCTGATAAATTTTGGGATACTTTACAAGTAAGTCACGAAAATGAGCTAGCCTTTATTCAGGCTAAAACCATGAAAACAGAGTTTCATACCTGCACGTTTATGCAATCGCAGTTATACGTAAATGATAACAGCATTGCTATAAACTTAGATGCTCAAAAAAGCGAAAATTTGGTGTCTTTCAGTTACACGCAGGAAGTAAAAAAAGGAGACGTTTTTTCAATTCATAAATTTGGAGGTTACACGGTTGATAGAAATCATGATAAAAACGAATTAATTTCTGCCGCTAAGAAAACTTTAAAAACAGCCACAGATTTAGGCTTTAATGGCTTGTTAGAAAAGCAAAAGAAATCTTGGGGAAATATTTGGGAAATGGCAGACATTGCTATTCAAGGCGATGTCAAAGCACAACAAGGTATTCGCTTTAATATTTTTCAGTTAAACCAGACCTATTTAGGGAAAGATTCCCGATTAAATATAGGTCCGAAAGGTTTTACTGGTGAAAAATATGGTGGAAGCACCTATTGGGATACCGAAGCCTATTGCATTCCTTTCTATATGGCAACAAAAGACCAGCAGGTGGCTAAAAGTCTTTTAGAATATCGCTACAATCATTTAGAAAAGGCTATCGAAAACGCCGAAAAATTAGGCTTTAAAAACGGTGCAGCCTTGTATCCTATGGTAACTATGAATGGTGAAGAATGCCATAACGAATGGGAAATAACATTTGAAGAAATTCACAGAAATGGAGCTATTGCATTTGCCATTTACAACTACCATCGTTATACAGGAGACTATTCGTACATTCCAGAAAAAGGACTAGAAGTGTTAATAGGTATTGCACGTTTTTGGCAACAACGCGCCACATTTTCTACCCATAAAAACAAGTATGTAATTTTGGGAGTAACGGGTCCGAATGAATACGAAAACAACGTAAATAATAATTTTTACACCAACTATTTAGCACAGTGGTGTATTAAATATACTTTAGAAACCATTGACAAAGTAGCCTCGGAATATAACTCAGATTATACCCGAATCATGGCTAAAACTAATTTGTCTAAAGCCGAATTAGAGCAATGGGAAACAGTGGCAGATGGCATGTATTTCCCATACTCAGAAGAACATCAGGTTTATTTACAGCAAGATGGATTTTTAGATAAAGAATTAATAACGGTTGCAGATTTAGATAAATCGCAGCGCCCAATTAATCAAAAATGGAGCTGGGATAGAATTTTACGCTCACCGTATATTAAACAAGCAGATACCCTGCAAGGTTTTTACTTTTTCGAGGATCAATTTACTACCGAAGAATTAGAGCGTCATTTCGATTTTTACGAGCCATTTACAGTGCACGAAAGTTCTCTGTCGCCATGTGTGCATAGCATTCAAGCGGCAAAACTAGATAGAATGGAACAAGCTTACACTTTTTATTTAAGGACTTCCCGATTAGATTTAGACGATTATAATCACGAAGTACACGAAGGCTTACATATTACCTCTATGGCAGGAACTTGGATGAGTATTGTAGAAGGATTTGGAGGCATGCGTATTAAAAACGATATGTTATCATTTACGCCAAAAATTCCGAAACAGTGGGATGCGTATTCGTTTAAAATAAATTTTAGAAATAAAATTTTAAAAATGCATGTAAGTCAGGATCAAACCACCTTTACAGTAGAAGGAAATTCAGATTTACAAATAATGGTTAATGATAAGTTGATAACTATTCAACCAAATCATTTGGTGACTGTTTAATATAAATTTAATAAAATGATAAAGGTAAGTAGTATATTTATTCTGTTTTTTGTGGCATTGAATTTGCCAATGATTCAATTAGATAATAATCATTCAACCGAATATCAAAAAAACAGCTTAATGATAGAACATCAAGATATAGAACGTGTAGAGCCAGCAAATTGGTGGGTGGGTTTTAAAAATCCAGAACTGCAGTTGTTGGTAAAACATCCAAATATTTCTGGCGCGATACCAAAAATAAAGTATCCTGGTGTTTCAGTTAAAAAGGTTCACAACGCAGACAGTCCTAATTACCTTTTTGTAGATTTAATTATTGATAAATCTGCAAAAGCAGGGAAATTCAATATTGTTTTTAAACTTAAAGATGGGTCAGAAAAAATTCAGACCTATGAATTAAAATCGAGAACAAAACCAGCCGATAAGTATGTTGGTTTTAATAGTTCTGATGTTATTTATCTTATTACACCTGATCGTTTTTCGAATGGAGAACCATCAAACGATATTCATGAAAATTTACTTGAAAAAACCATAGATCGAAGCGATAATTACGCGAGGCATGGCGGCGATATTAAAGGTATAACGAATCATTTAGATTATATTCATGATATGGGATTTACGGCAATTTGGCCGTGTCCGTTATTAACTAACGACATGCCAAGTGGCTCTTATCATGGGTATGCTATGACCGATTTTTATGAAATCGATCCGCGTTTTGGTACCATGACCGAGTATCTGGAATTGGCAGACAAAGCGAGAGCAAAAGGTATGAAGCTAATCATGGACCAGGTTGCTAATCATTGCGGACTAGAGCATTGGTGGATGAAAGATTTACCTTTTAAAGATTGGGTAAACTATCAGAAAAACTTCGAAGAAAACTTAGATTCGTGGGATAAAAAATCTACTATTACATCAAATCATCGTCGTACTAGTAATCAGGATATTTATTCTTCAAAAAAGGATAAAGAAGAGATGAGCGATGGATGGTTTGTGTCGGGAATGCCCGATTTAAATCAGCGCAATCCGTTTATGGCTAAATACATTATTCAAAATAGTATTTGGTGGATTGAAACTGCTGGTTTAGGTGGGATTCGTCAAGATACCTATCCGTATTCCGATAAAGATTTTATGAGTTTATGGGCAGGTGCTATTATGGAACAGTATCCAAATTTCAGTATAGTTGGCGAAGAGTGGAGTTATAATCCATTAATTGTTGGATATTGGCAAAAAGGAGCTAAAAACAGAGATGGGTATCAATCTAATTTGAAATCTCCTATGGATTTCCCGTTGCAGCGCAATATCGTTAATGCTTTAAATGAGTCGGAAAATTGGGACACAGGTTTGGTTAAAATGTATGAAGGATTGGCTAACGATTTTCATTATGCGAAACCCAAAGATTTAATGATTTTTCCCGATAATCATGATATGAGTCGCATATTCACGCAATTAAAAGAAGATGTTCTCAATACAAAAGCGGCCTTAGGCTATATTTTAACCCTGCCTAGAATTCCGCAAATATATTATGGAACCGAAATTTTAATGAACGATACAGCGAACCCTGGCGACCATGGTTTAATTCGAACCGATTTTCCAGGTGGATGGGATGGCGATAGCGTGAATGCATTTACGGGCGAAGGACTCACAGACACGCAAAAAGATATGCAACGTTTTGTAAGTAAAATGTTAAACTATCGAAAAAATAGTAAAGCTATTCACGATGGTAAAACACTTCATTTTGCACCTATAGATGGCGTCTATACTTTATTTAGAATAATAGAAGGAGAAACCGTAGTAGTAATAGTTAACAAAAACACCGAGCCCATCACCGTTAATTTAAACCGTTATGATGAGATTGGTTTAAACGGAAAAACCTTAAAAAACATTATTACTAACGAAACGTTTACTTGGGAAGATAACATCACATTAACGTCTAAAGGAATCACCTTGTTCACTACGAAAGCAAATTAGAATGAAATCTTTATTGTTTATAATAAGTGTTTCATTAACTCAAGTTTTGTTTTGTCAGGTCACGTTTATTATCGACAGTTTACCAATTAATCACAATTACGAAAAGAACATTTATATTTCTGGAAATTTTGAAGGTTGGACAGGAGGTAAAGAAGACTTTAAGCTGCTAAAAAATAATATGCACTACCAAATAACATTACCAAACACAAAAGAAACTATAAGCTTTAAATTCACCTTAGGCTCATGGGATGCTGTGGAATGTCAGTTAAATGGAAATCCGATAGAAAACCGAGTTTATAACTTTAATAAAGCCCAAGATACCGTTTATGTAAAGGTTGCGAATTGGCAATCTGAATCCAGTAAATTAGGAATTTCAACAGCCGCTAAAAATGTACACGTTTTTGCTGAAAATTTTAAAATACCACAGTTGCATAGAGAGCGGAAAATAAGTGTGTACTTGCCACCAAATTACAACCAGTCTAGTAACAAATATCCTGTCCTGTATATGCACGACGGGCAAAATGTGTTCGATTTGGCAACATCCTATTCTGGGGAGTGGGAAGTAGATGAAACCTTAAATAGCTTAAGTAATACAAAAGGGTTAAACCTTATAGTTGTTGCCATCTATCATGGAAATGATAAACGATTAAGCGAATATTCACCATGGCCGAATCCAAAATATGCAGAAGCCGAAGGTGATGCTTATTTAGATTTTATAGTAAATACCTTAAAACCAGAAATTGATAAAACCTATCGAACTAAAAAATCTGCAAAAAATACCGCCATTATGGGAAGTTCTATGGGCGGCTTAATAACACATTATGCAGCTTTAAAATATCCAGATGTGTTTGGGAAAGCTGGAGTTTTTTCGCCCTCGTTTTGGTATGCAAACGAGAGTTATAATTATACCGAAAAACACGCCCATGTAAACCATGTAAAAATCTATTATTTGGTGGGCGGTAGTGAAGGTGAAGGTGTGGTTGAGGATGTTGAAAACATGGTGAACCTAATGAAGCAAAATAAGTTCCCAGAAAAAAATATGTTTACTAAAATAGTACCAGAAGGCACGCATAGTGAATCCTTCTGGAAATCGGAATTTGAAAACGCCATTCTCTGGTTGTTTTCTAAATAATTTATATAATGAAACAGTTGTATCGACTAGTACTTATTCTATTTGTTGTTCAAACAACGTATGGGCAAAATGCCAATAGAATATTTGAAAACATGATTGAAAACGATCGTGGCATCATTTTAAAAGTAAATGATGGGAACTATCATATTCAATTTTATACCCCCGAAATTGTTGAAACTACCTTTATTCCAAATGGACAAGTTATTAACCCCGAATCGCATGCTGTTGTTTTAAAACCGAAAAAGATTGAAACTACTTTAGTGGCCGGGGCTTCAGAAATGCTGTATGCGTCTAGCGGTATTTCAGTCCATATAAAAAATCAACCTTTTCAAATAGCTTATAGTTATAAGGGGAAACCAATTATTTCAGAAAAGGCAGGATATGTAAAAAATGATAGTTTAGAAACGCTTCAATTCAATCTGAAAAAGGATGAGGTTTTATACGGTGGTGGTGCGCGCGCTTTAGGAATGGACCGTCGCGGAAATCGTTTGAAACTCTACAACAGAGCGCATTATGGGTACGAAACCCGAAGTGAATTAATGAATTTCACCATGCCAATTGTATTGTCTTCAAACGAATATTTAATCCATTTTGATAATGCACCCATTGGGTTTTTAGATTTAGATAGTAAGCAAGATAACACACTCACTTACGAAACAATTTCAGGCAGAAAAACATATCAGGTTATTGCGGGCGATTCATGGTACCAAATGCTAAATAGTTACACAAAATTAACTGGAAAACAACCGTTGCCACCCCGATGGGCGTTAGGGAATTTCTCTAGCAGATTTGGGTATCATTCTCAACAAGAAACAGAAGCTACTATTGCAAAGTTTAATGATGAAAAAATTCCGGTAGATGCGATAATCTTAGATTTATACTGGTTTGGTAAAGAATTGCAAGGCACCATGGGTAATTTGGAATTTTATAGAGATTCGTTCCCTAATCCGAAGCAAATGATTAAAAACTTACGGGCCAAAAATGTTGAAACGATACTGATAACAGAACCCTTTATTTTAACCACTTCCAATCGTTGGCAAGAAGCCGTTGAGGCCGATATTTTAGCCAAAGATTCACTTGGAAACCCGTTTAAGTACGATTTCTATTTTGGTAATACCGGATTGATTGATATTTACAGTAATCAAGGTAATCGCTGGTTTAAAAATATTTATAAAGATCTGGCAAATATGGGTGTCACAGGTTTTTGGGGCGATTTAGGTGAACCCGAAGTACATCCGTCCAAATTAATTCATGCCACAGGTACCGCTGATGAGGTACATAATATTTATGGGCACGATTGGGCAGGTTTAGTGCAGGAAGCTTGTCAAGAAGCGCGTCCAAGTCTACGTCCTTTTGTATTAATGCGTGCAGGGTACTCAGGCTCGCAGCGTTATGGTCTAATTCCTTGGTCGGGAGATGTAAACCGAACTTGGGGCGGATTGCAATCGCAACCAGAAATCGCTTTGCAAATGGGCATGCAGGGTATAGGCTATATGCATTCAGATTTGGGTGGTTTTGCCGGAGATAATTTAGACGATGAGTTGTATGTGCGCTGGTTGCAATATGGCGTGTTTCAGCCAATTTACAGACCCCACGCTCAGGAAGAAGTTCCGAGTGAACCCGTATTTAGAAGCGATAATGCCAAAGCCTTAGCTAAAGAAGCTATCGAGTTACGTTACAAATTATTACCATATAATTATACGGTAGCATTCGAAAACAATCAAACTGGAGCGCCTTTAATGCGTCCCTTGTTTTTTGAAGAAACTAACAATTCAGCGCTTTTTGCCTATGCTGATGCCTATTTATGGGGATCTGATTTTTTAGTGGCTCCAATTTTAGAGTCTGGTAAAAAAATGCAAGAGGTCTACTTTCCAAAAAATTCGGTGTGGTTCGATTTTTATACGAACCAAAGATTTGAAGGGGGACAATCAAAAAAGGTGTTTCTTAACAACAATTCTATTCCAACGTACGTAAAGGCTGGTGCATTTATACCGATGGCAAAACCCATGCAATCAACCAAAGAATACACCGGAAACGACATAGAACTACATTACTATTTTGATACATCGGTTAACGAAAGTAAAGGGCAACTTTATAACGACGATGGGTTAACATCAGCTGCTTTTGAAAAAGGTCTTTATGAAATACTCCATTTTGAAGGTGAATTAAATAAACAGATTTTAGAAATAGAATTGGAGGCCGAAACTGGTAATGTTTATCAATCGACCAACAAGCAGGTGGAGCTAATACTTCATAATATCACACAAAAGCCTAAGTATATAAAATTGAATGGCAAAAAGCTTCAAGTTGCTCATAATGCGATGTCAAAAACTCTAAGCATTCCATTAGTTTGGGATACAAAAAATAAGGTTGAAATTAAAATTAAACTAAAAATTTAGTGTTATGAGAAATCAGTTAAAATATTTATTGTTAATTGCAGTAGTAGCGCTTTTTAGCTGCCAAAACAATAAAAAATCAGAATCAGTTCAAAATACAGTTATGAAAGAAAGTCCTAAAAAAGAAGTTGTATATCAGGTTTTCACACGTCTTTTTGGTAATACAAATACCAACAATAAACCTTGGGGAACCATCGAAGAAAACGGTGTTGGTAAGTTTAACGATTTTACCGAAAAAGCTTTAAAAGAAATTAAAGATTTAGGAGTCACGTATATTTGGTATACCGGTGTTCCGCATCATGATGTTATTCGCGATTACACAAAATATGGTATTTCTAACGACGATCCAGATATTGTTAAAGGTAGAGCAGGTTCACCCTATGCCGTAAAAGATTATTACAATGTAAATCCAGATTTAGCGGTCAATCCTAAAAACCGGTTACAAGAATTTAAAGCATTGGTAGATAGAACTCATAAAGTGGGTCTTAAAGTAATTATTGATATTGTGCCAAACCATGTGGCGCGTAATTATAAAGGATTAACAAATCCGAAAGGGGTTGAAGATTTTGGAGCTTCAGACGATACCTCTAAAACCTATGATGTTAATAATAACTTTTATTACAACCCGAACGAAGCGTTTAAAGTGCCCGTATGGGAAAACGGTTATTTGCCCTTAGGTGGCGAAAAGGCACCTTTAGCCGATGGTGTTTTTAAAGAAGTTCCTGCGAAATGGACGGGCAACGGATCGCGATTATCCCAACCTCATATTAATGATTGGTACGAAACCGTAAAAGTAAATTATGGCATTTCACCAGAAGGAAAAAAAGATTTTAACGAACTACCTGAAGGTTTTGAAAACGAAGACTATAAAAAGCATTTTGAGTTTTGGAAAGATAAAACCGTACCAAGTTCATGGATTAAATTTAGAGATATCGCACTGTATTGGTTAGATTTTGGAGTCGATGGTTTTAGATACGATATGGCAGAAATGGTTCCGGTAGAATTTTGGAGTTATATGAATTCCAGTATAAAAATGAAAAGACCAGACGCTTTTTTATTAGCTGAAGTTTATAATCCAGATTTGTATAGAGATTATATTAAACGCGGAAAAATGGATTATTTGTATGACAAAGTACAGCTATACGATACCATAAAACATATTATGCAAGGGCATGGAAGTACCGATTACATTGCGCCTATTCAAGATAATTTAAAAGATATTGAGCATAACATGCTGCACTTTTTAGAGAATCATGACGAGCAACGTATTGCAAGTCCGGAATTTGCAGGAAGTCCAGAAAAAGGGAAGCCCGCTATGGTAGTTTCGGCAACTATTAGTACCTCGCCAACCATGATTTATTTCGGACAGGAATTTGGGGAACCCGGAGCCGAAGATGCTGGTTTTGGCGATCCTTCCAGAACCTCCATTTTCGATTATATAGGGGTTCCAACCTTACAACGATGGGTAAATAATAAGCAATTCGATGGTGGGCAATCCACAGAGAAAGAAAAAGCATTACGAGATTTTTATAAGCGTTTATTAAACTTTACAATAAAAAGTTCCGCCTTAGCAGGACATTATCAAGACATACATCATTTTAATAGACAACATACCGAATGGTACAACGACAAAGTTTTATCGTTTGTAAGATGGAGTGATACCGAAAAATTAATTATCATTTCAAACTTTAATGCAGAAAACACCTATGGTTTCGAATTAAGTCTTCCACAGGATATTATAGAAAAATGGCAATTAAAAGACGGGAATTATAAGGTTGAAGATCAATTATACAAAACCTATAAATCAACACTAAAAGTGAGCAATAAGCAAGCTAAAGTTAGGGTTGATATTAAACCATTAGAGTCTTTCATTCTTAAATTAAAATAATATGAAAACTAGATTCTTACTAGCCCTAATAGGTGTCATTACTTTTTTTAATTGCGAAGAAAAAAAGAAAGCGGACATAGTTTCAAACAAAGAAAGCGTGTTTGTTTGGGAAGGTGCCAATGTATATTTTTTGCTTACCGATAGATTTAACAATGGCGATACTTCTAATGATGTGAATTTTGACAGAACAAAAGAAACGGGAAAACTTCGTGGTTTTGAAGGTGGCGATATTAAAGGGATTACTCAAAAAATTGAAGAAGGCTATTTTACTAATTTGGGTATCAATGCCATTTGGATGACACCAATTGTAGAACAAATACACGGTGGAACCGATGAAGGTACTGGTTTTTCTTATCCATTTCATGGGTATTGGGCAAGCGATTGGACAGCCATCGACCCTAATTTTGGAACCAAAAACGATTTACACGCATTAATTGAAGCAGCCCATAAAAAAGGCATTCGTATATTGCTAGATGCTGTTATAAATCACACCGGTCCGGTAACAGAAAAAGATCCGGTATGGCCAGAGTCGTGGGTAAGAACCAGTCCGCAATGTGCCTATGATAATTACGAAAACACAACGTCTTGTACCCTGGTTAAAAACCTGCCAGATATAAAAACCGATAGCGATGAAAATGTAGAATTACCTCCGCAATTAGTCTCAAAATGGAAGGCTGAAGGGCGTTACGAGCAAGAAGTTAAAGAACTCGATGCATTTTTTAGCAGAACCGGATATCCGCGGGCACCTCGTTTTTACATTATAAAATGGTTAACCGATTATATTACAGAGTTCGGATTTGACGGCTATAGAGTAGATACGGTTAAACATACCGAAGCCTATGTTTGGCAAGAGTTTAAAAAAGAATGCGATATCGCTTTCGCGGAATTTAAAAAGAACAACCCCAAAAAGGTTTTGGATGATAATAGTTTTTACTTGGTAGGCGAGGTTTATAACTACGGAATCAATACCGGACAGTTTTTTGATTTCGGCGATAAAAAAGTAAATTATTTTGATAATGCGTTTCAAAGTTTGATAAATTTTCAGTTTAAATGGAATGCAGCACAGCAAGATTATGAAACCTTGTTTAGCACCTATTCAAACTACTTAAGTACCGATTTAAAAAATTTCGGAACATTGAATTATGTGTCGTCGCACGATGATGGCGCGCCTTTTGATCCCGAACGTATGAAGGCCGTAGAAGCTGGTACAAAATTATTGTTGGCGCCCGGAACTGCTCAGGTGTATTATGGCGACGAGTCATCGCGCCCTTTAATAATTGAAGGCACTCAGGGTGATGCAACCTTACGCTCTTTCATGAATTGGGATGCCATACAAAATAATGTAAAAACAAAAGCCATTTTAAATCACTGGCAAAAATTAGGGCAATTCAGAGCCAACCATCCTGCAGTAGGTGCGGGTTCTCATAACATGATATCTAAAAGTCCTTATCTGTTTTCCAGACATTTTTCAAAAGGAAATTATAGCGATGTGGTAGTGGTTGCATTAGATGTTTCAAAAGGTGAAAAGGAATTGGATGTTTCAAAAGTTTTCAAAAATGGCGATAAGTTGCGCGATGCATATTCAAACAAATCTGTCAAAGTAAAGAATGGAAAAGTGATAATTAATTCTGAGTTTGAAATCGTTCTTTTAGAAAAAATATAATGTTGATTTTTTAAAATAAACGCCTTGTTACATACAAGACATTTGGTTTTTCTACATAAGTTTAACCAGAGAAAGTTAATTTCTCTGGTTTTTTTTATTAAATATATGTAACTTTATTAAGCAGCATTTTGAAAGGAAACAGGTATCTTGTCGACTGTAGATGAATCAAAATTTAAGCAATTTCACGAAAAAAAACGATCCGATATACTATGATAACTTGGAAAGATGTAATTAATTTTTCAGTAAAAGGCAACCCAGTTCCTGACAAGCGCGTTGAAAAAACGGAAGCCGAATGGCAACAAGAATTAACGCCAGAACAATTCAGAATTACAAGACAAAAAGGAACCGAACGTCCGCATAGTGGCGCGCTTTGTACTATTCATGAAGCAGGTAAATACAATTGTGTGTGTTGTAATACACCGTTGTTTGATTCTACCATAAAGTTTGAATCGGGTACAGGATGGCCAAGTTTTACCCAGCCAATAAAACCTAACGCTATAAAATACGAACGCGATACGGCGTATGGTATGGTACGTATTGAGGTTATGTGTAATACTTGCGACGCCCATCTAGGGCATGTTTTTCCAGACGGACCAGAACCAAGTGGATTGCGTTATTGTATCAATTCAGAATCCATGCAATTAGAAACAGCGCAAAAAGATGGTGAATAAAAATTTACAATTGGCCACAATTGGTGGAGGCTGTTTTTGGTGTACAGAAGCAATTTTTCAAGAAATTAAAGGTGTCGAAAAAGTGGTGTCGGGCTATTCGGGCGGTACAGTGCCAGGGCATCCAACATATCGCGAAATTTGTTCTGGATTAACGGGTCATGCCGAGGTAATTCAAATAACATTTGATGCGAATATCATTTCATTTGAAGAAATTTTAGTTATTTTCATGACCACACACGACCCAACAACTTTAAATAAACAAGGTGCCGATGTAGGAACACAATACCGTTCGGTTATTTTTTATCATGATAACGAACAAAAGGCAACAGCTGAAAAGGTTATTAAAGAAGTTTCTAAATATTACGACGCTGCCATTGTAACAGAAGTGAGTCCGTTGGAAGTGTTTTATAAAGCGGAAGACTCTCATCAAAATTATTATAGAAACAATAAAGAACAAGGGTATTGTAGTTTTGTAATTACGCCTAAATTATCAAAGCTTAGAAAGCTTTTTGCTGATAGATTAAAGTAATCTTTAATATTCTATTTATAAAAAGAAAGGACTAAACAAATGTCAATTTATAAAGACAGAGCGCAATTGTTTAAGGCTCCAGAGTTTCAAGTAAATGATTGGCTAGATAAGTATGGTAATAAAACAGAGCCGTTGAAATTATCAGATTTTAAAGATAAATTCAAAGTAGTGTTCTGCTTTCAAAGTTGGTGTAGAGGCTGCCATTCAAAGGGTTTGCCAGATTTAAAACGTATGGTTGAGGCTTTAAATGAAAATGAGAATGTTGTTTTTTTAGCGATTCAAACGGTTTTTGAGGGACATCATACCAACACTTATGAAAGAATGGCTGAAACTCAGAGGCTTTATAACATTCAAATCCCTTTCGGGCATGATGCAGGAAATGATGGAACGTCCATATCCAACATTATGAAAAATTATAAAACAGGAGGGACGCCTTGGTTTATTTTTATAGATAAAAATGATTTTGTGGTGTTTTCAGATTTTCATTTGTATCCTAAACACGCTATAGATTTTTTGAAAACGATTTAACAACATGAAATTTAAATTAAACGATACATTTACTAAGGAATTACCCGCAGATCCAATTCTGGAAAACAGCCGAAGACAGGTTGAAAAAGCCTGTTTTTCTTATGTGCATCCTAAACGAACTTCCAATCCAGAATTGCTTCATGCATCGCCAGAAATGCTTGAAAATCTGGGGTTGACTCAAAAGGATTCGCAATCGGAAGAATTTCTAAAAATCTTCACTGGTAACGCGGTGATAGCTAATACAAAGCCTTACGCCATGTGTTATGGCGGACATCAATTTGGTAATTGGGCAGGACAGTTAGGCGATGGACGCGCGATTAATTTAGCCGAAGTTGTACATAATAACAGCCGTTGGGCTATGCAGCTTAAAGGTGCCGGTGCAACGCCTTATTCCAGAACTGCCGACGGTTTAGCGGTGTTGCGTTCTTCTATAAGAGAGTATTTGTGTAGTGAGGCCATGCATCATTTAGGGGTGCCAACTACGCGAGCTTTGTCTTTAGCAATTACGGGCGACCAAGTATTACGCGATGTCATGTACAACGGCAATCCAGATTATGAAAAAGGCGCTATAGTTTGTAGAGTAGCCCCAACATTTTTGCGATTTGGTAACTACGAAATTTTCGCGGCACGACAAGATTTTGAGACCTTAAAAACCTTGGTAGATTATACTATTAAACATTTTTTTTCTCATTTGGGAGAACCATCAAAAGATACCTATGTAGCATTTTTTAACGAAGTTTCTCAACGCACCTTAGAGACGATTATCGAATGGCAACGGGTAGGTTTTGTACATGGCGTAATGAATACCGATAATATGTCCATTGTTGGCTTAACAATCGATTATGGTCCATATGGTTGGTTAGAAGGCTTCGATTTTGGGTGGACGCCAAACACAACCGATCGCCAACATAAGCGCTACCGATATGGGAATCAACCAAATATTGGACTCTGGAATTTATACAAATTGGCAAATTCGGTGTATCCATTGATTAACGATGCAAAACCTTTTGAAGCTATTTTTAATCAGTATAAAGACGATTTTGAAAAGAAGTCTTTAAAAATGATGCGCTCAAAATTGGGATTAGAAGTTGAAGATGCTTCTGATACTGCCTTAATTCAAGAATTGGAAGATAATCTGCTTTTAACGGAAACCGATATGACAATGTTTTTTAGGAAATTATGTGATTTCAATTTGGAACATAAATCGAAAGGATTAAAGATTGTGAACGATGCGTTTTATGTTCCAAAAGAAGTTTCAGGCGATATTGAAACGAAATGGCTTGTATGGTTTGAGCGTTATGCAAACCGTTTGAAGCAAGAACCAATTACTTCCGAAGAAAGAAAAGCAAAGATGGATGCTGTAAATCCGAAATACGTATTGCGAAACTACATGGCACAATTAGCAATCGATGATGCCGATAAAGGCGATTATAAGTTAATTGATACTTTGTTCAATTTGCTTAAAAAACCCTATGATGAGCAACCCGAACACGAAAAATGGTTTGCTAAACGACCCGAATGGGCACGCCATAAAGTAGGTTGTTCCATGTTATCTTGCAGTTCGTAAATTGTTTAATAAATTAAAATAAAAACAGAGTGACTTTAGGACTTGGAATGGCGGCAATTGGAAGACCGCATTATATAAATGTAAGAACCAATACCGTAGCAAAAAGCAATGTAAATGAGTTAAAAACGGAGGGTTTTAAAGTGTTGGATGAGGCCTATAAATTAGGCGTCCGGTATTTTGATACGGCCCCTGGTTATGGGTTAGCAGAAAAATTACTCATAGAGTGGTTAGCAAACAAAAGTGATAAAACTATAGAAGTAGCAACAAAATGGGGCTATACCTACGTTGCTAATTTTGATGCCAATGCGCCAGTTCATGAATTGAAAGAGCATAGTCTGTTTAAATTAAAGGAACAATGGCAGGAATCTAAAAAACTGTTACCTTTTTTAACAACCTATCAAATTCATTCGGCGACTTTAGATACTGGTGTGTTAAAAAATGAGGCTGTTTTAAATGAATTGTATCATTTAAAAAATGAATGTAATTTAAAGATAGGCATTTCAACAACGGGCGAAAATCAAGTTGAAGTCATAAAAAAAGCATTAGATGTTGTTGTTGAAGGCAAGCCCTTGTTTGAAACCTTTCAAAGTACTTACAATTTTTTAGATCAGAGTATTTTAACTATGAGCGATACGTTGAAGCAAGCCAATAAAAGGCTCATTATTAAAGAAGCTTTAGCAAACGGGAGAATGTTTAAAAACGCGAAATATCCAGAATATCAAGCGTTTTATAATGTGTTAGAAAGCTTATCTTCAAAATACGATGTAGGTGTAGATGCTATCGCGTTACAATTTTGTGCCAGCACAATTCCGGAAGCTGTTGTTTTAAGTGGCGCAAGTACCGTAAAACAATTACAGGAAAATTTAAAAATGAATAGCTTTCATTTAACCGAAGACGACTTAAATAGATTGAAAACCTTTAAAGTTACTCCAGAGAAATATTGGAAGGAGCGCAAGCAACTAAAATGGAATTAAATCTTGGTTCGTTTGTATTGGATATTTGGTAAAGTAACATCAGATAAAACAGGAATTATTATATTTAAAATACTATCTGATGTATTTTTGCAGTCTTAAAGAAATTATATGACTTCTGTAAACGATTTATTAGACTTATTAATTTTAGATAAAATTAGCGATACCGAATATAACGGTAAAAGTAAAACCATAGGTAGCCCTATAGTTTTTGGTGGTCAGGTATTGGCGCAGGCTATTCATGCTGCAACCAATACTATTCATAATAATAGAATATTACACTCCATGCATTCTTATTTTTTAGAAGCAGGAAATTTAGAATTACCCATTACCTACAATGTTAGCATTGTGAGAGATGGTGGTAGTTTTTCGGTGCGTCGAGTAACCGCGCATCAAAAAGACCGGACTATTTTTATTTTATCGGCATCCTATCATAAAAAAGAATCCGGTCATGAGCATCAAATGGATATGAAGCCTGATCTAAAACAACCTGAAGATTTGTTAAGCTGGACCGATATTCTTCAGCAATACGGCGATTTTTTACCAAGAAGTTTAAAAGCCTTTTTCGAAATTAAACGCCCTATAGAGTTTAAACCTACGGTAATTGTTAATCCTTCAGATAAAAAAGATTTACCACCATTTTGCGATGTGTGGTTTAAGTTAAAAGGCGATGCCAGCAATTTAGATTTGGCAACCAAACAACAGATTTTAACCTATATATCAGATTATAATATCTTAACTTCAGCATTATACCCGCATGCTAGTAAAGCGCATTGGGGTAATACCCAAACAGCGAGTTTAGATCATTCTATGTGGTATTTTAGAGATTTCGATTTCGACGATTGGATGTTGTATTCTATGGAATCTCCCAGCATGTCGAATGCCCGAGGTTTTGCAAGAGGCAATATTTTTACTAGGGAAGGTAAGCTCATTGCATCGGTAGCGCAAGAAGGGTTAATGCGACCAATTATTAAATAATGTATTGTTTTTGTAAGATACCAATGTTACTTAGACTAAGATTATAATTTGTAATTTTGCATTTGTAAATCATTTTAGAAGTTTTATGTTCAATTATTCAGAATCTCCAATGACATTAACTATCAGTTTTAATAAACTGATAGCGCAATACGAGCATTTTACTAATAGTGATGATGAGCTTACAGCGAATAGAGCAAAGCGTATCTTGCAAATAGGAGAAGCTATTCCGGTGCTTCGTGAAGGTTTTACAGATGTTTCCATTCTTGAAACCTATAAAAACGAGATTCGTTATATTCTTCAAGATTCTTTTAGCCCTGTTTTAACAAATAACGAAATTAAAGCGGCTTCAATTCCTTTTGAAGATGTGGTTTTTAATTCTTCAGAGCGTTTTAAAAAAATAATTCAAGCCGCCGGAAATCAATTCGAATTAAAAATAAAAAACATGCCAGAAGATGATTTTTACATCATTGCCTGTAGTGTGATTTTAAATTTTTATTACGGCTATAATATAAATTTTAAGCGACCATTTTTATACGAAATTCCAGATGCGAACGGTATTATTAGGTATTATAAGATTTTATATAATGCCGATTTTACAGAAATTATACCAACCGAAAAGGCTCCAAAAATAACCGAGGAAGATTATAATTTGTTATTGGATAATTTTGACAACATAGAGCTTTGGAAAGAGAAATTCCCGCCAAATAGCTATACATATAAAGGTTTCGTAATTTCTAATATTTTTGATGTAACCGACGATCAGTCTATCTCTAATGTGAAGTCGAGTCTTATAAGTGAAAAGAATAATAACGACGATAAATTTTTTATAGATTTTCAAGAAACATTCAGGTCGCTGTTTGGAATAAAAGATCTTAAAGTAGGGTTTTCGAGTTATAATAAAGAAGAAAACTCATTCGAACATATTTTTGGTGGCGAGATAGAAAGCTTTTTGTTAGATAATACAGAATCATCTAAATGCCATGATGTATTATGTGATGCGTCGTATAGTCGCCTTCTCGAAAACAATAAATTTCTAGCTATTTCAGATGTCGATGAAAAGCATAAAGCATCTAATTGCAAAGTTCCGCAGTTAAATATTTTTAAGAGACAAGGTATAAAAAGTGTAATCTTAGCGCCCATTGCTGTTAATTCTAATTTGTTTGGGATTTTAGAGATCGTATCAAATAAACCAAAAATACTGAATAGCATCAACGCTAATAAATTAGCAGATGTGATGCCGTTTATAGTTTCGGCCGTTAAGCGTTCAAAACGAGAAGAAGAAAATTTAATAGACGCCGTCATTCAGCAGGAATGCACGTCTATACATCCAAGTGTACACTGGAAGTTTAAAAAGGAAGCTAAAAGATTTGTATATGAACAGGAAATTGGTAATCCAGCAACGTTTAATAAAATAGCGTTTAATGATGTTTACCCATTATATGGTCAAATTGATATTAAAGGATCTTCTGAAGCAAGAAACTGGGCAACAAAACAAGATTTAGCAGTACAATTAAATAGCCTTAAAACTATTTTAAAATCAGCTATAATAATAGAGAATTTGCCTATTTATCAGCAGTATATTTATCAAATAGATGTGTATCTAGAAAGTTTAGAAAATCATTTTCAGGTAGATAGTGAGCAGCAAATAAGCGATTTCCTTAAAAATGATATTAATTTAGTGCTTGAGCATTTAAACAAATTAGCTGGTGTTAAGGAATTATTAGATGCGTATTATCAAGGTATTCACAATGAACTGAATATTGTTTACGATAGCAGAAAAAAGTACGATGATACCATTTCAAAAATCAACAAAAGAATGGCTTCGCTTTTAGATAAAAAGCAAGAAGAAGCACAAAGCATGTACCCACATTATTTTGAGCGTTTTAAAACAGATGGGGTAGAGCATAATATGTACATTGGTAAATCTATAACTAAAGAAGATAATTTTAATCTTGTTTACTTGTACAATTTAAGGCTTTGGCAATTACAGGTTATGTGCGAAATGGAGAATGCCTATTACCAAATGCAGCCAAATTTCCCAGTGCAATTAGATGTGGCTTCCATGGTTTTAGTATTTAGCCAACCGCTATCTATTAGTTTTAGAATGGACGAAAAACAGTTTGACGTAGATGGTACTTACAATGCGCGTTACGAAATTGTAAAAAAACGCGTTGATAAAGCGTTTGTTAAAGGCACCAATAAGCGCGTCACCGAAAAAGGGAAAATTTCGATTGTATATTCTCAGAAACAAGATGAAATCGAGTATTTAAAGTATATTAAATTCTTGCAAGCTAAAAAGTATTTAGATACCGATGTTGAAATTGTAGAGTTACAAGATTTACAAGCGGTGACAGGTTTAAAGGCTATTCGTGTGAGTATCTTATACCATAAAACACCCGAAGACAAAGAGTTTTATACCTACGAAGATTTAATGAAAGAAATTAAAGCTTAATTTATTTTCCTGCATATTGAAAAGCGACAGTAAAGGCAATAACGCTTACTATAATTCCAATCATAAAAATAGTATAAGTTAAGCGCAGAATTTTATATTTTCTGTTAAGCACCAAGCCTAAAAAATACAGGTCTTTTTTCATGGCAGAGTATAGGTAGTCGCGATCTTCCATCATTTCGCCCATAGCCCATTCAAAATCTTTTAAATTCATTTTATGAAAGTTACCAAAAAACAACAAGTTTACTTTTTTGTTTTTCACATCTTCCTTGGTAAACTTTCCGCTTGTTACATTGGGTCTGGTAGCTATAATAGATAACACCATAGCTACAACGGTAAAAAGCGTAAAAATAACAGTCGGCATAATTAAATAATGATTGGAAGGACTATCTAGTTTAGGAATTAAATTAGACAATACCATCGATACAATAATAGCATTTACCGACAGCAGAATATTAGCTTTCGTATCGGCAATGTTACTTAACGTTATGTGGTTTCTTAAAGTCACTCGAAACATGGTTTCTATACCACGCTCTGGCGATTTAATCTTATCCTTTTTTCTTTTGTTTGTTTTTTCTGCTTGTTTTTCTTTTTTACTCGTTTTAAAAAGTGTTGCTAAGTTTTTTTCCTTGCCTTGCAACCAATTTTCAATAGCAAAACGGGTATGAAATTGGTGATGTTTTGTTAAAAATGAAATGTTTTCTTGTGTCCATTCACTTTCAGTAAATGTTTTATTGTGCGTCTGTTCCAATTCATAACGCAGCAGTTCACTAATATCAAAAAAATTCTTTGTTCCAAAATGGGCACAATCGGCGTCTTGAATGATTCGTTCTAGTAAATTCTTGGGTTCGTGACCTATTTTGGTAGCCAAAATAATATTGGTGATAATGTCAATTCTTTCAGCCTCTAAACCTTGTGCTTTTAAAAATTCAGTAGCTATTAAAGCGCTTTGTTCCTCATGTTTTTCGGTGCCTTTAGTATAGCCTGTATCATGAAACCACGCGGCAATACGTAGATTTTCTGCATCTATTTCATTTATGTTTTCTCCCTCAATAAGTTCGTTGGTGTATTGAACCACACGTTGTGTATGGCCTAAATTATGATAAACAAAGGTGTCTGGCAATTCGTTTCTAAGTAAGTTTGAAACGTATTTCTCGACTGTGGTAAGCAATTGATTCATTTAAAATATTATTTTTACGAAAATAGCAATTAATCTATTAACATGGGGTTTCGCCAAAGTATCATTTTAATCATATCAACTTTTTTTGTTGTTGCTTGTGCAACGTATAAACCGCAATATTCTGTCGATACTAACAAAGAAAACTTTCCAACGGAAAAAACTATTGCACACACTTTTTATTTAATAGGCGATGCGGGCAATTCGCCTATTGGTAGCGAAACCGAAACGATTCAATATTTTAAATCGGAATTAACTAAAGCTTCCAAAAACAGTACCGCCATATTTTTGGGGGATAATATTTACCCGAAAGGCTTGCCTAAAAAGAATAAATCCGGGAGAGATTTTGCAGAGCATCAGCTTAACGTTCAAATAAATTCAGTAAAAGATTTTAAAGGAGAAGTCATTTTTATTCCAGGAAATCATGATTGGTATTCTAATGGGCTTGAAGGATTAAAACGGCAAGAAGAATTTATAGAAGACGCCTTAGGAAAAAATACTTTTTTACCAGAAAATGGTTGTCCTATTGAAAAAGTAACTATTACAGACGATATTGTTTTAATAATAGTCGATTCAGAATGGTATTTAACCAATTGGGATAAGCATCCAACCATGAATGATGATTGCGAAATAAAAACGCGGTCTAAATTTTTCGATGAGTTTGAAAGCGAAATAAAAAAAGCACGGGGTAAAACAACAGTGATTGCTGTGCATCACCCTATGTTTACTAATGGTAGCCATGGCGGTCAGTATTCGTTTAAAAGTCATTTGTCACCACTGCCCGTTTTAGGCACCCTAAAAAATGTGATTAGAAAAACAAGCGGTATAACAACGGTCGATGTTCAAAATAAGCGCTATAATGAATTCAGAAAGCGCCTTATTACACTATCGCAAGAGAATGACAAGGCTGTTTTTGTTTCGGGTCACGACCATAATTTACAATACATTGTTCAAGACAATTTAGCACAAATTATAAGCGGTTCTGGTTCAAAATTATCGCCGACAAAAAATATTGGTGGTGGTAAGTTTTCTTTTGCTACGCCTGGGTTTGCGCGGTTAGATGTTTTTAAAGACGGCTCTTCGTTCGTGCGTTTTTACGCCACTAAAAACAAGCAGGTTGTTTTTGAAGCTGAGGTGTATCCAGAAGATCAATCAAATGATATTTTGAAAACAAATTACGCGTTGTTTCCAACAGAAAAAACAGCATCAATTTACACCAAAGACGAAACAACAAAAGGGTGGTGGCATACTTTGTTTTGGGGCGAGCGCTATAGAAAGTATTACAGTACAGATGTAAAATTACCAACGGTTAATCTTGATACCCTGTTTGGAGGAGTTGTGCCGGTTAGAAAGGGTGGTGGGCATCAATCGAAATCATTGCGTTTAGTTGATAAAGAAGGTAGGGAGTATGTTATGCGCGCACTTCGTAAAAGTGCCTTGCAGTATTTACAAGCGGTCGCATTTAAAGATCAGTATATTGAAGGAGAATTTAAAAATACCTATGCCGAAAATTTACTGTTAGATGTGTTTGCAGGAGCACATCCTTATGCGCCGTTTACTATAGGTGCCTTGTCTGATGCTGTTGGGATTTATCATTCCAATCCAAAACTTTATTATGTGCCAAAACAAGAAGCATTAGCACATTTTAATAACGAATTTGGTGATGCCATTTATATGATAGAAGAAAGTGCCGATTCTGGTCATGGTGATAAAGCGAGTTTTGGCTTTTCTGATAAATTAATAAGTACAGACGATGTGCTTAAAAAACTAAATGAAGATGAAGATTTTCTTTTAGATGAACCTGCTTACATAAGAGCGCGATTGTTCGATATGTTAATTGGCGATTGGGACAGACATGAAGACCAATGGCGTTGGGCACAATTTAAAGAAAAAGGAAAAACAATTTATCGCCCGGTACCCAGAGACCGAGACCAGGCTTTTTCTATAATGGCCGATGGGGCGCTTTTAAGTTTTGCAACAAAAGCCATACCCGCATTACGTTTAATGCAAAGTTATGAAGAGGATTTAAAAAGTCCGAAGTGGTTTAATTTAGAACCCTATCCGCTAGATATGGCTTTAATTATCGGGTCAGATAAAACTGTATGGGACCGCGAAGTCAATCATATTATTAATAATTTAACTGATGATGTTATTGATAAAGCGTTCTTAAATATCCCAGAAGAAGTTAACGATGAAACTATCATAAACATTAAGCAAAAATTAATTGGTAGAAGACAGCATCTTCAAAAAATTTCAGATTCCTATTACAAACACCTCAATAAATATGCGGTTATAAAAGGAACAAATAGAGACGATTGGTTCGATATTAAGCGCTTGCCAGAAGGTAAAACAAAAGTAACGGCGTATCGAATAAAAAAAGGAGATAAAGAAGGTGTTTTTCATACCAGAATTTATGATGCAGCAGATACTAAAGAGATTTGGATATATGGTTTAGACGATGATGATGTGTTTAAGGTATCAGGAAAAGAAAGCGATAACGAAATAACACTTCGATTAATTGGCGGACAAAATAATGACAGATACAATATTAAAAATGGCAAGCGTGTTAAAATTTATGATTATAAAACGAAGCCTAACGAATTTGAAACCAACTTAGGAAGCAAAAATTTAACCGACGATTATATTACAAATGTTTACGATTATAAGAAACTAAAAAATAATTCGAATCAATTAATGCCAACCATAGGCGCTAATCCAGACGATGGTTTTAAAATAGGCCTTACAAATACCTATACAAATTACGGGTTCGATAGAAATCCGTTTACATCGCAGCACATACTAAAAGCATCACATTATTTTGCGACAAACGGAATTGAAATAGGGTATATGGGCGAATTTGCACATGTGGTGGGTAAGATGAATTTAGGCGTGAATGTTAATTATACCAGTCCTAATTATGCCGTAAACTTTTTTGGTTATGGAAATGAAACTCTAAATCCTGAGGCTGATGAAAACGACGGATTAGATGTTGATATGGACTATAATCGCGTAAAAATACAAGCCTTTAATGTAGCGCCAGCCTTAATTTGGAAAGGACAAATGGGGGCGAGTTTTAAAGTTGGAATAGCTTATGAAGCTTATGAAGTAGAGAAATCGCAAGGGCGTTTTATAAACCAAATTATTGGAAACGGTGTAGAAGTTAGCAACAGTTTTATTGGAGCAGAGGTGGCATATAGCTATGAGAATTACGATAATAAAGCGTTTCCAACCAATGGCATGGTAGTGAATTTACAAATGGGATATAAATCTAATATTAATAATTCTAACGAGTTTTTCTATATGTTGCCACATATAGGTTTTGAATATAAATTAACATCTAGCAATAATCTTGTTTTTGCAACCAATCTGTTGGGTCATTTAAATTTTAACGATGGTTACGAGTTTTATCAAGCAGCTTCTATTGGAGCTAATAACGGATTGCGAGGATATAGAAATCAGCGATTCACGGGTAAAAATGCCTTTGTGCAAAGCACAGACATTCGGTTGAATTTACGAAAAGTAAAAACAGCCTTATTACCAGTTAATTTTGGACTTTATGGTGGCTTTGATTACGGTCGGGTTTGGTTGCATGATGATTCATCTAGAATTTGGAATACCTCTGTTGGTGGTGGGATATTTGCTACTGCAGCCGATATTGTTACGTTTAATTTATCGGCTTTTAATAGCGATGATGGTTTGCGTTTAGCATTTAAATTAGGATTCGGTTTTTAATTAAACAGGTAAATATTGCCATTCAAATTCCCTGTTCGTTCATCGGTGATAAAAAGTTCGGAATCCGTTTTAAAGCAAACACCTTCTTTTTGTGAATTGTGATCTAAATTTAGTTTTTTAATTTTTCCTGAAAAGAAGTCATCAGATTTAAAATTGGTAATTTGCCAAACACTATCATGATTTAAAAGGACAATCGCTTTGCAATTCTCACTAATATCAGCTGAGGTGATTTTATTGTTTTTTCCTTTCAGATTAAAAGAAGTAACATATTCGGCAATATGGTCTCCCGTCTGGTTCGGAACCTTAACCATGACGCCTTTTCCATCCGATTTACTAAAAATATAAAAGTGTTTTTTGAAGAGGAAAAAGGCTTCGAAATCGTTGTGACGAAGCTTTTTTGGAAGTGTAAAGCTGATACTTTCTGCAGTAGTGTTATTCGATGTTAAATCTGAAACTTTATAGATTGTAAATTTTTTTCGGTTAAAACTATTGTTGCCAAAATCTCCAATGTAGATATTTCCTAAATTATCTGATGTTAAATCTTCCCAATCTCTATTCTTTGCGTTCGTAATTTTAATATCTCGAATTATAGAGCCTTTGCTGTTTAGACCATAAACGTGGTTTTTGTTACCCGAATCTTCAATTACCCATAATAACTCAGAATTCCTGAGGGTTTCAACCCCAGAAACTTCGTTTAAGCTAATAGGTAAATTGGCAATAACGCTAAGTTCTCCATTTTTACAAGAAAAAAGGCAACACGTACTTATAAAAAAGAGTAGTTTAATTTTTAACATGCTATAATTCCATTTTAAAACCAATAGTATAACTATAAATTCAAAGCGAAAGTACATCTTATAGCTTTAAAGATTTGTTAAATTGTGTCTCGCTTCAAAAGCTTAGATACTTAAAGTGTAAAACGAAAGTATTAAAATATCAGTTTTGGTAAGATAAGGAATTATGATTAACTTTAAAGTTCGTACTCTATTTAAAAGAAATAGGGTAGTTTTCAGTAATATATCTAGCAGTATTAGTTTTAAAAGGAGTTTTTTTACAGTAAAAGTTTTTTAATTTCAGAAAAGAGCTTGTGGAATTGGGTTTTAAATGAATATTGAAAATGAATTTTTTCAACAGAAGTAAAACTATTACTACTATTACATTAGCGAACTATACGAAAGTTTGTTTTTGGATGAATATTTAGAATAAATAGACTAAGTTTGGTACTTTTTTAAGCATCAAATTATCAACCATATTATTACTAAAAAATCTCTCAGCATTAAGTTTTCATGAATAATACAATTTTAAAAATAGGGCATAGAGGCGCTAAAGGACATTTTGCCGAAAACACGTTAGAATCTATAAAAAAAGCATTGAGTTTAGGTGTTGATGGAATTGAAATAGATGTGCATCGTTGTGCGTCGGGTCAGTTAGTGGTTTTTCATGACTTTACATTAGATAGAATGACCAATACTTCTGGCGAAGTTTCAAAATTTACGCTTACGCAATTAAAACGTGTTGAAGTAAAAGGGCATTGCCAAATTCCAACCCTATCGGAAGTTTTAACTTTTGTGAACAATAGATGTCTTTTAAATGTTGAATTAAAAGGACATGACACAGCTGAAGAAGCAAGCAGGTTAATAACATTTTTTATAGAAAAAAAAGGGTGGGATTATAGTAACATTATAGTTTCTAGTTTTCAAAGCAATTTGTTGGAAACGGTGCATAAAGCAAACCCAAATATTCCGTTAGGTGTGATAACCGATTCTAATTTGGAGAAAGCCGTAGTATTCGCAAAAACCATAAATGCGGTTTCTATTCATGTAGATTACACCATGTTAACCGAAGAGATTGTTGCAAAACTTAAAGAAGATTTTAAAGTATTTACCTTTACCGTAAACAACCTAAAACCAATAAAACGCATAAAAACGTATGGTGTAGATGGCATTATTTCAGACTACCCAGATAGATTATGATTGAAAAAGATGTGATTGTTGTTGGTGGTGGTGCTGCCGGTTTTTTTGCAGCGATTAACATTGCAGAACAAAATCCACACTTAAAAGTAGCGATTCTAGAAAGGGGTAAAGAAGGATTGCAAAAAGTTAAAGTGTCCGGTGGAGGTCGTTGCAACGTTACACATTCCGAATTTATTCCCCAAGAATTGGTTAAAAATTATCCGCGTGGTGAAAAGGAATTATTAGGGCCTTTCCATCAATTCATGACTGGCGATACCATCGAATGGTTTGAAAAACGAGGAATTGAATTAAAGATTGAAGACGATGGACGCATGTTTCCAATGTCAAATACTTCGCAAACTATTATTGATTGTTTTTTAAATCAAGCTAAAACGCATCAGGTTGAAGTGTTATACAATCATGCCGTCAAATCCATACAAAAACTAGATGATAATTGGATAATAAATACATCGGAAGACGATTTTTCAGCACAAAAATTACTCGTTGCCACTGGTAGCAGTACTAAAATATGGACTCTTTTAAAGAAGTTAGGACATACAATTGTGCAACCCGTTCCGTCCTTATTTACCTTCGATATTAAAGACGAACGCATTAAAGATATTCCTGGAGTTGTAGCCCAAAACGTAGAAATTAAAGTTGTTGGCACCGATTTGTATAGTGAAGGGCCGTTGCTTATTACCCACGTTGGTATGAGCGCGCCAGCCATTTTAAAATTATCGGCTTTTGGAGCAGTCGAATTGGCAAAACGAAACTATAATTTTCAGATAGAAATTAATTTTATCAAATATTCGTTTTTAGATTGCTTAGATCAGTTAAAACAACTAAAACACGATTTAGCCAAAAAAGCAGTTTTTAAATCGGCGCAATTTGAAATACCAAAACGCTTATGGCAAAAATTGGTGTTAGCATCTCAAATGGATGAGGAAACTAGATGGGCAGATTTAAATAAAAATCAATTAGAAACCTTATCGTCACAACTTACATCGGCCACTTTTCAAGTAACCGGTAAAAGTACTTTTAAAGAAGAATTTGTAACCGCTGGAGGTGTCGATTTAAAAGAAATCAACTTCAAAACCTTTGAAAGTAAACTGCATAAAAACCTGTATTTTGCTGGTGAAGTGATTAATGTAGATGCTGTTACAGGCGGTTTTAATTTTCAAAATGCATGGACAGGGGCTTATATTGCAGCTAAATCTATATCAAAATAATATATTTTTTATATATTTACTATTTAAAATTTATATATCATGGGAAAGACTAAAAAATTAATCGAGTTAGATAATAAAGCTTTAGAAATTCTTGAAAAGCAAGCAAAACTCCAAAAACGCTCACTCAAAAATTATTTAGAATATACTTTGGAAGATACAGCCATGCGTTACAGCGAACCCTCTGAAGCATATAAAAAAATGATAGATGACATGATAAAAAGAGATGATGAAGGCAAGCTTAAAACCTATTCTTGGGATGAGATGAAGGCTGAATATGGTAAATAAGATAGTGAAGTTTACAGAAGAAGCTAGAATTGAGTTTCACAAGGCTAAATGCTTTATGGAATTTTCAGGTAAAGAAGCTGTTTTCTGGGAAGACGTCAACAGACAATTAGAACTTATTTTACAATTGCCAGATGCCTTTCAATTTAGGTACAAAAATGTGCGTATTATTACTTTAAATAAATTCAATTATTCCATTCATTACGTAACTAAGCCTTATGGCATACTTGTGTATCGATTTCTAAACCAAAATCAAGATTTCTAAAATGCCAATATTTATCGCGTTTTTAAGAGGTATTAATGTTGGAGGCTATAAAAAAGTGCCTATGGCTGAATTGTGCGATTTGTTAACAAGTGTGGGTTTTCAAAACGTTCAAACCTATATTCAAAGTGGAAATGTTGTTTTTCAATCTTCAATAACAGCTATTTCTGAATTAGAACGTAATATTCAAACGGCTATTTTAAACAAATTCGGATTTGAAATTTCGGTGATTGTAAAAACGAATATCCAGTTAAAAACTATTTTTGAAGCGTCGCCTTTTTCTGAAGAAAAACTTGAAACGAGTTATTTTATCCTTTTAAACAAAATTCCTGATAGTAATTTGTTGCAAGAAGTTGGAAATATGATTTACGAAAATGAAGACGTTGTAATTAAAAATGATTGTCTTTATTTTTATAGCGATGCTGGCTACGGAAAATCAAAATTCAACATGAATACATATGAACGAAAGTTAAAAGTGTCTGGAACCGCCAGAAACTATAATACAATGGTAAAACTATTATCTTTGTCGTCAGATTTAAGTTAGCATGACCGAACAAAAATTCATTCCTAGAAAATATACCAATACCATTGAAAGTGGTAAAGTAACTTGGGAAAGTCCAAGTAACATAGCTTTAGTAAAATATTGGGGCAAAAAGAAAGACCAAATTCCAGAAAACCCTTCCATAAGTTTTACCCTAAATAACTGTAAAACAATTACAAGTTTAAGTTTTTCAAAAAAAGAAAACACTTCCGATTTTGAATTTGAAGTTTTTTTAGATGGTGAAAAGAAAGATGATTTTAAACCAAAAATTGAAACCTTTTTTAAGCGTGTTGAAGTTTATTTGCCTTTTTTAAAGTACTATAAATTCAAAATTGACACTAAAAATACCTTTCCGCATAGTTCTGGTATCGCCTCATCGGCAAGTGGTATGAGTGCATTGGCATTGTGTTTAATGAGTATTGAAAAACAATTGTCGGAATCAAATGTCGCGTCCGGCGCGGTTGAGGCGTCATTAAACAATGAATATTTCAACCAAAAAGCCTCTTTTTTAGCACGTTTAGGCTCTGGATCGGCTTGCAGAAGTATTGAAGGCGATTTAATTGTTTGGGGAAAAAACAAAACTGTTGAAGGAAGTAGCGATTTATTCGGAATAAAATATCCCTATAAAGTTCATGACAATTTTAAGAACTATCAAGATACTATTTTATTGGTTGATAAAGGTGAAAAACAGGTTAGCAGCACCGTTGGGCATAACTTAATGTTCAACCATCCGTATGCCCAAAACCGTTTTAATCAGGCGCACGATAATCTTGATGCATTAAAACCCATCTTAGAATCGGGTAATTTAGACGCATTTATACAACTTATTGAAAGTGAAGCCTTAACATTGCATGCAATGATGATGACCAGTATGCCTTATTTTATTTTAATGAAACCAAATACGCTCGAAATAATTAATAAAATATGGACGTTTAGAGCAGAAACGGGTTTACATATTAGTTTCACTTTAGATGCTGGTGCCAATGTGCATGTGTTGTATCCAAAGAACGAAGCATCTAAAATATTAGAATTCATTAAAAATGAATTAGTTGCATATTGTCAAAACGGTCATTATATTTGCGACCAAATTGGACTGGGTGCAAATCAATTAACAATGTAAAATTGATAATTGACAATGAAGCAAGAAAACATAATTAGAACTAAAAGTTATCAATTTGCTGTAAGAATTGTAAATTTGTATAAGTTTTTAGCTGAAGATAGAAAAGAATTCGTGCTTTCAAAACAATTATTACGCTCAGGAACATCGATTGGTGCTAATGTTAGAGAAGCAGAACATGCAGAAAGTAAAGCAGATTTTATCCATAAATTAGCAATTGCTCTTAAGGAAGCAAACGAAACGGAGTATTGGTTAGATTTGCTTAAAGAAACAGGCTATTTAAATAATTCTGAGTATATTAGTATTCAGGTTGATATAAAAGAAATTTTAAAACTTCTTACAAGTATCATAAAAACATCAAAACAAAATTAATTGTCAATTATCAATTGTCAATTATGAATTGAATTATATGAAAGGACCATTATTTTACTCTAAAATTTTACTCTTCGGAGAGTATGGAATCATAAAAGATTCTAAAGGGCTATCCATTCCTTATAATTTTTATAATGGTGCCTTAAAAACCGATAGCAATCCTTCGGAAATAGCGATAAAATCGAACGAAAGTTTAAAGCGTTTTGTTACGTATCTGGAAACTATTAATCCGGACTTAGTAACTTTTGATATCGAAACCCTTAAAAACGATGTTGAAGCAGGAATGTATTTCGATTCTTCAATACCTCAAGGATATGGCGTTGGTAGTAGTGGTGCTTTAGTTGCGGCTATTTATTACAATTACGCACACAATAAAATTACGGTTTTAGAGAACTTAACACGTGAAAAACTACTGACTTTAAAATCTATTTTCTCTGAAATGGAGTCTTTTTTCCACGGTAAATCATCTGGTTTAGATCCTTTAAATAGCTATTTAAGTATTCCAATTCTAATCAATTCAAAAGATAATATAGAAGCCACTGGCATTCCATCGCAAAAGGCTGATGGCAAAGGCGCTGTGTTTTTATTGGATAGTGGTATTATTGGCGAAACGGCACCCATGGTAAGTATTTTTATGGAAAATATGAAACAAGAGGGTTTCAGAAATATGCTTAAAAACCAATTTATAAAACATACAGATGCTTGTGTGGATGATTTTTTAAAGGGCGATATAAAATCCTTATTCAAAAACACAAAGCAGTTATCAAAAGTGGTGTTGAATAATTTTAAGCCCATGATTCCTGTTCAGTTTCACGAACTATGGAAAAAAGGTATTGAAACCAACGAATATTACTTGAAACTTTGTGGTTCTGGTGGCGGAGGCTATATTTTAGGATTTACTGAAAATATTGATAAAGCAAAACAGTCATTAAAAGATTATAACTTAGAAGTTGTATATAACTTTTAAATTTCTATTGGTATTCTGAAGTAATTTTCAGGGTTTCATAAAACACCTTTTTCATGCTCTCCAGAAAACAAAAACATATACTTCTCAAGTTTTTTAGCATGTTTTCTGTGGTAAGAGGGTATAATATCTTGGTTATTGTAATTGCGCAATATCTGGCGTCTATTTATATTCTAGCACATGATAAGCCGCTACGCCATGTTGTTTTCGATATTAATTTATTTATGTTGGTTTTAGCGTCATCTGCTACTATTGCGGGAGGTTATATTATTAATAATTTTTACGATTCAGAAAAGGATTTAATTAACCGACCAATTAAATCTAAGCTTGATAAGCTAATAAGCCAAAATACAAAGCTTTCTTTTTATTTTGTTTTAAATTTTATGGCTGTTATTATGGCGAGTTATGTGTCGTTTAGAGCAGTAATATTCTTCTCTATTTATATTTTTGGCATATGGTTTTATTCTCATAAATTAAAAAAACTACCTTTTATTGGTAATTTAACTTCGGCCATTTTAACAATTACGCCTTTTTTTGCCATTTTTATGTATTACAAAAATTTCGAAACAGTCATTTTTGTCCATGCCATCTTTTTGTTTTTACTAATCTCTATGCGAGAACTTACTAAAGATTTGGAGAATATTACAGGCGATTTAACTCAAGATTATCATACAATCCCGGTAGTTTATGGCGAAGGGGTTTCAAAAAAAATGCTGACAATACTCGCCTTATTAACCTTAGTTCCATGTTATTTGCTTCTGTATAAGTTTGAAATTGGCCATATGTATTTGTATTTTTACTTAAGTATCATTTTAATAGTGTTTTTTCTAATTATGCTTTGGAAGTCTAAAACTAAATTGCACTATTTGTTGCTACACAACGTATTAAAATTTATTATTGTTTTAGGTGTTTTTAGCATTTTGTTAATCGATGTTCATGTTGTTCTTAACAGGTTGTTTTAGAAGCTTTTTTAGTTAATTATAACACTAATTAATAGTAATATATAGTATATATTTGCAAAAAATTAAAGTAATGAGCAGAAAGCAAGGAGCAAGTGGAAAAGGAAGATCTTCAGGTAGAGGTCAGGAAAATGGTAACGGTAAAGGTTCAAGTCGTGGCGGCAATTATTCAAAAGGTAAAAGTCTTGCCAGAGGTAATGCCCCTATTCGAAATGTAAATCCACCCGTTAAAAAAGCTTCAAATCCAGATGAGATAAGATTAAATAAATACGTGGCCAATTCTGGTATGTGTTCGCGTAGAGAAGCCGATGTTCATATCGCAACAGGTCTTGTGAGCGTAAATGGCAAGGTAATAACAGAAATGGGCTATAAAGTTAAACTGGGAGACGAGGTGCGTTACGATGGTGCGCGAATTAATCCTGAGAAAAAGGCCTATGTATTGCTAAATAAACCTAAAGGTTTCGCTACCACAACCAGCGAAGGTAAAGGAAGAACAGTGATGGATTTAGTGGCAAACGCTACAACGTCCAGAATTAAACCTATTGGTAGATTAGGAAGAAACTCCAAAGGGTTGTTGCTATTTACCAACGATGACCATATTGCTGAAAAATTCACGAATTCTAAAAATGGTGTAGCAAGATTGTTTCATGTGGAATTAGATAAAAATTTAAAGCTGGAAGATTTAAAAATGATTCAAAACGGTTTTAAAATTGAAGGAAAGCTTATCGCTGTTGAAGAAATTAGCTATATAGATGGAGCCTCTAAAAATGAAATAGGCTTAAAAATCAAGAATACAGGAAACACCTTGATAAGAACTATTTTTGATTATTTTAAGTACGAAATAGTTAATCTGGATTGTGTTGCTATCGGGCCACTTACAAAGAAAGATTTACCTCGTGGCCATTGGAAACATCTTACCGAACAGGAATTAAACAACCTGAAGATGCTCTAAAAAAAATCTAAAAAAAAATGTCAAATGAGTATAAAATTAAATTTTTTATATTTCATTTGTAAAGTAATTGAAGAACAAATTGAAACGTGTTTATATATTCGGATTTTTGAAAATTGAGAAGTTTTTTTCAATAATTGCTTGTAGAATAAGCAAACGAATTTTAAAACTTACTTCTCCTTATACTATTGCCGGTAGCCAGCATATATACGGCTTTGTTCCAACTACTCAAAGTCAAATTCGAATTTGATTAATAGGGAAGTATAATTTGCCTAGAAACGAATGTTTCTTAACTTTAAAAAAATTATTATTAAACTATTACATCCGTATAAAAAATGAATACTAAATACATTGATTTAATAAATCAATCATTTTACTTTCCACAAGAAGAATTTAAGCTAAACGAGAAAAACTTAGAGTTTCATGGAATAGACCTTATTGGCTTGGTTGAAGAATATGGCGCACCATTAAAATTTACATACTTACCACAAATATCAAACAATATAAACAGAGCAAAACGCTGGTTTGATACAGCTATAAAAAAGCATAAATACAAAGGGAAATACCATTATTGTTACTGTACTAAAAGTTCGCATTTTAAACATGTTTTAAACGAAGCTTTAAAAAATGATATTCATATAGAAACGTCTTCTGCTTTTGATATTGATATTGTTGAAAGCCTAAAAGCCGAAGGAAAGATAACCAACAAAACATATGTTATTAGTAATGGTTTTAAAAGAGACCAATACATATCTAACATAGCGAAGTTAATTAATAACGGACACAAAAACTGTATCCCGATTATTGATAACTACGAAGAAATAGATTTGCTTTCAAAAGAAATAAAGGGTAAATTTAACATTGGTATCCGTATTGCTTCAGAAGAAGAGCCAAAATTCGAGTTTTACACGTCTCGTTTAGGTATCGGATACAAAAATATTTTACCGTTTTATAGAAGTCAAATTAAGGAAAATAAAAAAGTGAAACTTAAAATGCTTCATTTTTTTATCAATACAGGTATTCGAGATAACGCCTATTATTGGAATGAGTTGGCAAAATGTTTAAAAGTGTATACCAGTTTAAAACGTATTTGCCCAAGCTTAGATAGTTTAAATATCGGTGGTGGGTTTCCAATAAAAAATTCGTTGGCCTTCGATTTCGATTACGAGTATATGGTTGATGAAATCCTGAATCAAATTCAACTGGTTTGTGAAGAAGAAGAAGTAGAAGTGCCAAACATTTTTACCGAATTTGGAAGTTTTACCGTAGGCGAAAGTGGTGGTGCTATTTACGAAGTGCTATACCAGAAACAACAAAACGATAGAGAAAAGTGGAATATGATAAATTCCTCTTTCATTACAACATTACCAGATACATGGGCTATAAATAAGCGCTTTGTAATGTTGCCAATAAATAGATGGAACGATTCTTACGAGAGAGTATTGCTAGGGGGATTAACTTGCGATAGCGACGATTATTATAATAGCGAACAGCACATGAATGCTATTTATTTGCCAAAATACAATAAGGAAAAGCCTTTGTATATTGGGTTCTTTAATATTGGTGCGTATCAAGAAACTATTGGCGGATTTGGCGGATTACAACACTGTTTAATTCCGTCGCCAAAACATATTTTAATCGATAGAGACGAGGATGGAAACATCACTACAGAATTATTTAGTGAACAACAAAAAAGTGAAGACTTACTTAAAATTTTAGGTTATGACAAATAACACGTATGCAGGAATTCCTGAAGAATTTGCAAAATTAGAACAAGCTAAAATAGTTTTAATTCCTGTGCCTTTTGAAGGGGAAGGTTCTGTAATAAAAGGAAGCGCAAAAGGTCCTGAGGCTTTTTTAAATGCTTCTAAAAATATGGAACTTTATGATATAGAAACCGAAACAGAGGTTTATCAGCAAGGTATTTATTTGGCAGAAACGCTCGAAGACGAATCTCCAAAAGAAATGGTAGAGGCGGTACACCAAGCAACAAAAAAATACATTAAAAAAAATAAATTTGTAACGGTATTTGGTGGCGAACATGCAACGTCTATAGGAACAATTCGTGCTTTTAACGAGATGTTTCCTAGCTTAACCGTATTGCATATCGGAGCTCATGCGAATTTACGTAAAAGCCATAATGGTTCTTCAATTAATAATGCTTGCGCACTTAGCGAAGCAAACCAAACAGCCAATTTAGTTCAGGTTGGAATTCGTTCCATGTCGGCCAACGAAAAAACGATTGCAGACATCGATAAAACCTATTTTGCTCATGAAATGGCCGTAGATGATACGTGGATGGATTCGGCAATAGACCAAATGACCGATAATGTTTTCATCAATTTTAGTTTAAATGCATTAGACATTTCAATTTTACCAAATACGGCGTCGCCATTACCAGGTGGTTTATTTTGGTACGAAACCTTAGAATTTTTAAAGCAGGTTTTTGCCGAAAAAAATGTTGTTGGCTTCGATATTGTAGAACTATGTCCAAGTGTAAAACAAAAAGCATCTGATTTTTTAGCTGCTAAATTGTATTATAAAATGTTAAGTTATAAATTTATGGATGAGGAAGTAGGCGACGATTACGATAACACTTACGATAACACAAAACAAAAGAATAACGCTTCAAAATTTAATGACGACGATGAGTACTAAAGGACCCATATCACAATTTATAGAAAAAAATTATTTACATTTCAATGCCGCCGCTTTAGTAGATGCTGCAAAAGGGTACGAAACTCATTTGTTAGAAAATGGTAAAATGATGGTAACTTTAGCGGGTGCCATGAGTACCGCAGAGTTAGGAAAATCGTTGGCAGAAATGATTCGTCAAGATAAAATTCATATTATTTCTTGCACAGGAGCAAACCTTGAAGAAGATATTATGAACTTGGTGGCGCACAATTCATACAAAAGAGTACCAAATTATAGAGATTTATCCCCACAAGAAGAGTGGGATTTATTAGAAAACCATTACAATCGTGTTACCGATACGTGTATTCCAGAAGAAGAAGCGTTTAGAAGGTTACAATCACATTTATTTCACATCTGGAATAAAGCCGATAAAGCTGGCGAGCGTTATTTTCCACACGAGTTTATGTATCAAATGATAAATTCTGGAGTTTTAGAACAATATTACGAGATCGACCCTAAAGACTCTTGGATGGTGGCAGCGGCAGAGAAAAACCTGCCAATAGTTGTTCCAGGGTGGGAAGATAGCACCATGGGTAATATTTTTGCATCCTACTGTATTAAAGGCGAATTAAAGGCTTCAACCACCAAAAGCGGTATCGAATACATGATGTGGTTAGCCGATTGGTATCCTAAAAATTCAGGCGGAAAAGGTGTAGGTTTCTTTCAAATTGGAGGAGGCATTGCTGGAGATTTTCCAATATGTGTGGTACCAATGCTTTACCAGGATATGGAAATGCATGATATTCCGTTTTGGAGTTATTTTTGCCAAATTAGCGACTCAACAACCAGTTATGGTTCGTACTCAGGCGCTGTGCCAAACGAAAAAATCACATGGGGTAAATTAGATATAGATACCCCAAAATATATAATTGAAAGTGATGCTACTATTGTAGCTCCATTAATTTTTGCATATTTGTTAGACCAATAAACCCAACCCAAATAAAAATGTTACGCAAAATTGTAGATTTCAAAAAATTAACAGAAGATATTTTAAACCTTCTTGTAGAAAAATTTCCAGATGGATATGATGAAACGGATATTATTTCGTTTAGAAATGCTCAAAATGAAATAATTGAAGCTGTAGAGGTAAGAACCGACGATACTATTTACTTAGTAAAAGTTGGAAAACGTCTTGTACAAGCTATGGAAGACTTTGGCGATGATGATTCAGATGGCGTAGATGATGAAACTTCTACTGTAGATTTTGAAGATGTAAAAGTTGAAGATGACGACGATATTGATGAAGAAGTTGTTAAAAAAGATGACACTGATGATGATGACGATGCAGATATGGATGATGAAGCAGATTCAGATTACGACGAAGATGAAGACGAAGACGAAGACCTTGATTAATTTATAGAAAAGTATTAAATAATGAGAACAGCTGTTTTTAAGTCTTACAAGAACGGTTATTTTACGTTTTGGTTTGAAAATGGAGAAGAGTTAGTATTTGAGGAAGTTCATCCAAGAGTATTAAAACAATTCGATTTAAAGAACGATAAAAGTTTAATCGATAAAAGTTTTAGAATAACTTTTGTTGAAGATTTTGAAGATGATGACGAAGATTTTGTAATTTACAGAGTTGAAAGTTTAAAACCTATTTAATCATAACTATTATGGGCGCATCATTTCATATGTCGTTGCCATGTTTAAATGTAAAAACTACCAAAAGTTTTTATGTAGATAATATTGGCGCTACCTTGGGGCGTAAAGACCAAAACTGGGTAGATATTAATTTATTTGGCAACCAATTAACCTTTATTAAGGCCGAAAAATTTAGTTTTAATAGTCCTAATTATGTTTTCGAAGGCAAAATATTGCCCTCATTTCATTTCGGTGTTATAGTCGAATCAAAAGAATGGGAGCAGATTTACGACAGACTTAAAGAACAAAAACTAGATTTGGTAACCCAAGCAACGTTTTTAAAAGATAAGGCTGGCGAACACATGTCTTTTTTTATTAAAGACCCAAACGATTATATGTTGGAATTCAAATCCTTTAAAAAGCAAGATGCGATTTTTGAAAAATAAAGAAAAAGCTATGAAATTATTTTCATAGCTTTTTTGTTTTTAAAAATATCCCACGCAAGCGCAGTGTAAACAATTAGGTATTCAATTGTAATGATCCATAAGTTTTCACTGTTACTGGAGTTTGAGTAGGCTATATAGCTTAATATTATGGCGAAACTCCAAACGAGCGGGAATTTATAATTGGTAAAAATAGATAGCATTAATAAGGTTGCCACGTACCAAGGATGCACCGTTGTTGCCGTAAAATAGTAAAAAGATAAGGCTAGTAGCATACTTGAAATTAGCGACAAAGTGGTTTTGTTGTTTTTAAATAGGGAAATTGCTAAAACAAATAAAAACACAACTATTGGTATTATTTTGCCAATAATAGCAATTTCGTTATAGCCTCTAAAAAGGTAGCCAATGGCCCGCGCTAAATAATATAAACTAGCATTGAACTCAAACTTTCCAAACCACAATCCCACCGATTGCGAGTAATTTGTTACAAATACCTCTGAATAAAAAGGCAAAAAAAGCAATAGGGTAAATAGGCCAATAATACTATAAAAAATAATAAGCTTTTTAAATCCGAATAAGCCAATTTTATGTGGGAATATTGCACGGATATTTGTGTTGTTTATAGAAGATTTGGCTGAAGAATTTCGGTTCAAGAACCATTGCAAAAACAGAGGTAAAAAAATTAAAGGGATTAATTTAACTGAAATTGAGAGTGCTAAAATTATAGCGGCGAATTGCCATTTTCCGCGTTGTAGCAAATATAAGCTCAAAACTAAAAAGAAAATCATGACGCCTTCAAAATGAAGATTGCCCGTTAATTCAATAATAATAAAAGGGTTTAAAATATACCACCATATATTACTTGTAGAGATATTAAGTTCGCCTAAAAGTTTTTTGCCAAAATAGAGTGTTCCAAAGTCTGCCGCAATAATGAGCAAGCGCATAACCACCACCGAACCCAAAATGCTTTTTCCAGCAAACAAGGCAGCCAAGGCAAAAAAGAATTGATTTAAAGGTGGGTAATTGGTAAAATGACTTGCGTTAAGTTCTCCCATGCCATTATACAATTCTTGAGCTTGAGAAACGGGGAATTTATTTATATTTATAAAAGATTCAACGGTAAACATGTAAGGGTTATATCCTTCTAAAATCATGCGACCATCCCAAATAAATCGGTAAAAATCTTGGGAGAGATTTGGAATTGAAAATAAAAAAACAGCTCTAAATATAAAGGCTAACCAGATTAAAAATGACGAGTGATTTTTTATAAGTCCAACCAGTTTATAAAATATAAAAAATAGTACAGAATACAGCGCTATTAGCTTAATATAATCGGTTCTAATAAGGTTGTAGGCAAATGCAAAATAGCAAAATAAACATGCCAACGCCCATAGCAAAGGCACTTTGTTTAATTTAAAAAAAGTAGGGTTTAAAAGCATAAATCAAATATAAGCTTATTTGCGTATTCGATTTGAAATGTCTTTAAATGTTACTAAATCGTTATAGTTTATAATATTCTTAATTATTATGGAAATACATGACTTCTGTCATAATTTAAAAAACAGTCTTCCTTTAATTTTGGCAATCATTACATTAAAACATATAAATATATAGATTATGAATATATCTCACATTGAACACATTGGAATAGCTGTAGAAAATTTAGAAGACGCCATTAAATATTATGAAGGTGTATTAGGAATGAAATGTTATTCTATTGAAGAGGTTGTTGATCAGAAGGTGAAAACAGCCTTTTTTTTGGTAGGTGACACAAAGATTGAATTATTAGAAAGCACGTCGCCAGATGGTCCTATTGGTAAATTTATCGAGAAAAAAGGCCAAGGGATACATCATATAGCTTTTGCAGTAGATAATGCTACAGATGCTTTAAAAACAGCTGAAGAAAGAGGCGTAACATTAATAGATAAAGTATCTAGAAAAGGTGCCGAAGGATTAAATATTGGATTTCTACATCCAAAATCAACCTTAGGGGTGCTTACAGAGTTTTGTTCTAAAAAATAAAAGAATAAACAGAAATCGTTAATAAACATATAGCCATGGCAAATCAAGACAAAATTAACGAACTCATCGAAAAAAGGGTAAAAGCTAAGTTAGGCGGGGGCGAAAAACGAATAAGTTCTCAGCATGCTAAAGGAAAGCTTACCGCTCGCGAAAGAATTGATATTCTTTTAGACGATGATAGCTTTGAAGAGTTTGATATGTTTGTAACGCACAGAACGAAATCTTTTGGCTTAGATAAGGAGATTTATTTGTCTGATGGCGTCGTTACAGGTCATGGTACTATTGACGGTAAAATTGTTTACGTATTTGCTCAAGATTTTACAGTTTTTGGAGGTTCGCTTTCTGAAACCTACGCGCTAAAAATTTGTAAAATCATGGATATGGCCATGAAAATTGGCGCGCCTGTTATCGGACTTAACGATAGTGGCGGTGCGCGTATTCAGGAAGGGGTTCGCTCACTTGCTGGGTATGCCGAAATTTTTCAAAGAAATATTATGGCATCGGGTGTAATTCCACAAATTTCATCCATTTTAGGTCCATGCGCCGGTGGTGCGGTGTATTCGCCAGCTTTAACGGATTTCACCATTATGACCGATCAAACCAGTTATATGTTTGTTACGGGTCCTAAAGTTGTAAAATCTGTTACCGGTGAAGTTGTAACGGCAGAACAGTTAGGAGGTGCAAATATTCATTCTACTAAATCGGGCGTATCACATTTTTTGGCAGAAAACGACGAAGAAAATCTTTTGCTCATTAGAAAACTTTTAAGCTACCTACCATCAAATAATCTTGAAGATCCACCAATTAAAACAACGTCAGATCCTATAGATCGATTAGACGATGTTTTAAATAATATTATCCCAGAAAACGCCAATCAAGCATATGACATTATTGATGTTATTGCAACCATAACAGATAATGGTGAGTTTTTAGAAGTTCACAGAAATTACGCCAGAAATATTGTTGTTGGTTTTGCCCGTTTTAACGGACGTTCTGTTGGTATCGTAGCGAATCAGCCAAAATATTATGCAGGTGTATTAGATTGCGAATCGTCTAGAAAAGCAGCTAGGTTTGTTCGTTTTTGCGATGCGTTTAATATTCCAATTGTAACATTGGTTGATGTTCCAGGATTCTTACCTGGCACTGGGCAAGAATACGGTGGTATTATTTTACACGGTGCAAAACTGTTGTTTGCTTATGGAGAGGCAACGGTACCAAAAGTAACCATCACCCTTAGAAAATCGTATGGTGGCGCACACGATGTAATGAGTTGTAAACAACTAAGAGGCGATTTAAATTATGCATGGCCAACCGCAGAAATTGCTGTAATGGGAGCAAAAGGCGCTGTAGAAGTGTTAGAAGGTTCTAACATTAGTAAAATTGAAGATGCAGACGAAAAACAACATTATATAGAAGAAAAGGAACATGAATATAATACCAAATTTGCGAATCCGTATGTGGCGGCTAAATATGGTTTTATAGACGACGTTATCGAACCAAGAAATACAAGGTTTAGAATTATTAGAGCATTAGAGTTACTGGCAAACAAGAAGGATGTAAATCCACCTAAGAAACACTCAAATATTCCGTTATAATGCTACATTTATTTTTATCAACAGATACAATTACCGAAGGGTATATCATTTTAATAACAGGGCTTGTTATCGTTTTTAGTGGGTTGTTGCTGTTAACCTTATTTTTTAAATATGGGTTGCCAAATATGCTTTTTATTTATAAAATAATAACGAAAGGACCGGATAAAAAAATCGAAGAAATATCGCCTAAGGCAAGCGAAAAATTTACAGGAGAAATTGCGGCTGCGATTTCGGTAGCCATTCATTTATACCTGAACACACAGCACGATAACGAAAATGCGGTGTTAACCATTAAGCAAGCGAGAAAATTATATTCGCCATGGAGTTCTAAAATTTATAGCGCGTATCGAAACAGACTATAACTGTTGTATTATCAAATTAATCGTTTCAAGAAACACACAAGAAGATGAAAAATTTCACATTCAAAATAAACGAAAATAATTACGGAGTTAAAATTGTTTCTCACGAAGATAATGTGATAGAATTAGAAGTAAACGGAACTTCGTATTCAGTTAAAATGAAGGAAGAAGTGAAGACTATAAAAACACCTACGCTTGTTCGTAAGCCATCTATTAAATCTATCGAACCTATAAATGTAAAATCGACTGCTTCTGTTGAAAAAATAATAGCACCTATACCAGGAGTTATAATGTCTATTCATGTGAAAGTTGGCGATACGATTAAAGTTGGCGATGTGGTATTAGTGCTAGAAGCCATGAAAATGGAGAATAGTATAACTTCAGAAAAATCGGGGGTTGTTTCGGCTATTCATGTGGCGGTAGGACAGCAAGTATTACAAAGTGAAGTAATGATAGAACTAGAATAAAAATACAAAGTCATGATAATTTGTATTATGACGGCAAATTGAAAAAAATGAAGAAACTTATACTAATATTCGGAGTTCTATCGCTTTTAGTTTTTGCGAGACCTGTTTTAGGGTTAAATGCACAATCTGATAAGACTGCAACTACGGCGGTAGAGCAAGTAGACGAGACCTCTGCCGAAAGTTTTGTTTCTGAAGCTTTTAACGGAATTAAGCAATTCTACAGTTTTACAGGTTTTGCAAATGCAAAAGGGGGCAACCTCATTATGATTTTTATCGGAATTGTATTTATATATCTGGGTATTAAATTTGATTACGAACCCTTGCTGTTAATTCCTATTGGTACAGGTGTTATTATTGGTAATATACCCTTTGTTGCGGGATATCAAACAGGTATTTACGAAACAGGATCGGTGTTAAATTATCTCTATTTTGGAGTTGTTAAAGGGGTGTATCCACCACTTATTTTCTTGGGTATTGGTGCGATGACTGATTTTTCGTCGCTGATTGCAAATCCTAAGTTAATGCTTTTAGGAGCAGCGGCACAAATTGGTGTTTTCGGAACATTTTTAGGGGCGCTATATTTAGGATTTAACCTTCCAGAAGCTGGCGCCATAGGAATTATAGGTGGTGCCGATGGGCCAACAGCGATTTTCTTATCGTCTAAATTAGCTAATGGTGTTAATATATTACCAGACGGCACAACAGTTAAAAATTTAATAGGTCCAATTGCTATTGCAGCATATTCCTATATGGCATTAGTGCCCGTAATTCAACCGCCAATTATGAAGTTGCTGACTTCAAAAAAAGAGCGTTTAATACGAATGAAACCACCAAGAGCGGTTACTCAAAAAGAAAAAATGATTTTTCCAGTGGTAGCATTATTGCTTACAACATTTATATCACCGAGTGCATTACCGTTATTAGGGATGTTGTTCTTCGGTAATTTATTAAAGGAATCTGGTAGAACCGAACGATTAGCCGATACAGCGCGCACGAAATTAATAGACATTGTAACTATTTTACTTGGCGTAACCGTAGGCGCTTCAACCCAAGCCGATATTTTTATTACCAAAGATTCATTAATGATTTTTGGTTTAGGAGCCATATCGTTTATTATAGCAACCATGGGAGGATTAATGTTTGCCAAACTTATGAATCTGTTTCTAAAAGGAGACGATAAATTAAATCCACTTATTGGGGCAGCAGGGGTTTCTGCAGTTCCAGATAGCGCCAGAGTGGTGCACGCCGAGGGTATTAAAGCCGACCCTCATAACTATTTATTAATGCACGCTATGGCACCAAATGTTGCCGGAGTTATTGGCTCTGCAATTGCGGCGGGTATTATACTAAGTTTTTTAGGATAAAATAATAAACACAAAAATAAATAAGACAAAAAACAATTATTAATTTAAACGAAAGATGATGAATTTACCAAATAAGATGACAGCGGAAGATGCTGTGAAGTTGATAAAATCGGGTGATAGAGTGTTAATTCAAGGAGGTTCTGCAACGCCACAGGCGCTTATTAAAGCGATGGTAGCAAGAGGACCTCAATTAAGAGGCGTAGAAATATGTCATTTACATACAGAAGGCGAATGTGGATATGTTGCTCCAGAATTAAGAGATAGTTTTCATACCAGTGCTTTCTTTATTGGAGGCAATGTGAGAAAAATGGTTGGTGATACTGTAGATTATATTCCAATTTTTTTAAGTGATATTCCAAGTTTATTCCGTCAAGGATATATGAATTTAGATGTTGTTTTAGTGAATGTGTCTCCACCAGACCAACACGGATTCTGTTCTTTAGGTGTTTCAGTAGATATTGTATTAGCTGGAATTGAGCACGGTAAAACTGTTATTGCTCAAATTAACCCAAGAATGCCACGAACTTTTGGAGATGCTCAGGTTCATTTAAGAAACTTTTCTGCGTGTGTAGAAGTGGTTGAGGAAATTTATGAAATGAAATTTGTGCAACCAACTGAAGAAGAACAAGCTATAGGTAAAAATATCGCTGCAATTATTGATGATGGTGCTACACTTCAAATGGGTATTGGCGGTATTCCTAATGCCGTTTTAAGATATTTAACAAATCATAAAAACTTAGGGGTTCATACAGAAATGTTCTCTGAAGGTTTAGTAGATTTAGTTGAAAAAGGTGTGGTTAACGGTTCTAAAAAGAAAACAAATCCATATAAAATTGTATCAGGATTTGCAATGGGTACCAGAAGATTATATGATTTTATGGATAACAATCCAGAAATTGAAATGAGAGACATCGCCTATGTAAACGATACGTCTATTATCCGTCAAAATCCAAAAGCTACAGCAATTAACTCTGCTATAGAAATAGATATTACAGGTCAGGTTTGTGCCGATTCAATTGGTCCAAGAATGTTCTCTGGTGTTGGTGGACAAATGGACTTTATGCGTGGTGCTGCTTTATCTAAAGGCGGAAAACCAATCATTGCAATTTCTTCACAAACATTAAAAGGAGTTTCTAAAATTACACCTATGTTAAAACAAGGCGCTGGTGTGGTAACAACACGTGCACATGCTCGATTTGTTGCAACTGAGTATGGTGTAGCAGAATTATTCGGAAGAAACTTAAAACAACGTGCCATTGCTTTAAGAGACATTGCACATCCAAATCATAGAGAAGAATTAGATAAAGCTATTTTTGAGCGTTTTGGAAGTAGTTTAGCAGTAAAATAATTTTATTTGATTGCTGGTAATTATTTAAATTACCAGCAATTAATTATATCTTAATTAATATAAAAATTATGAGCATTACAAAAAAATCACTTTTTTCTGAGTTCAGCCCTGTTTCTAAACAGGAGTGGATAGAAAAAGTAACCGTTGATTTAAAAGGTGCCGATTTCGACAAAACTTTAGTTTGGAAGAACTTAAGCGACATCAGCATTCAACCTTTTTACAACACAGAAGACAACATTACACAATTAAAAAATACGGGAGAAAATTCTCAGTCGTTGGTTAACTATCGTTTAATTGATGCTTGTTGTAATGAAAGCGGAAATAAATTAGCTTTAAAAGCTATTGAAGAAGGCATGAATGGTTTAATTTTTAAAATTTGTGATAACTGTAAAGCTGCAGATCTTTTACAAGGTTTAAACTTAAACGAAATTACCGTATCATTTATTTTAGGAAATAATGCTGTTGAATTTGCAAAAGACTTCTTTTCTTATGCAAGTAAAAATGGTGTAAAAACAGAAAACTTAAAGGGTTATTTTAATACGTCTTTAATTTCAAATTATGTAACCACAGGAACTGTTGAAGCTGCTGCTTTTGATGCGGTTGCTGAATTAGTTAAATTAGCCGATACGTATCCAAATTATAAAGCCATCACTATTTCTGGAACCGAATATTTAGATTCTGGTGCAAACCAAGTTCAAGAAATAGCCTATACTTTAAATTCATTAGTATATGTTATTGATGAATTAACAAAAAGAGGTATTGAAGTGCCATCTATTTTTAACAATTTAAACTTCAATTTAGCTATTGGTTTAGAATATTTTGTTGAAATAGGAAAGTTTAGAGCATTCAATAACTTGCTTTGCGAAGTTGCTAACAAATATGGCGTTGCAGATTTTTCGAACACAGTAACTGCAAAAACTTCTATTTGGAGTAAATCTGTTACCGATGCCGAAACCAATATTTTACGTTGTACAACAGAAGCCATGTCTGCCATATTAGGAAATGTAGATGGCATTTTAATTGATGCTTATGATAAAGAATTTAAAGATTCTTCAGATTTTTCAAGCAGAATTGCAGGAAACATTACCACTATTTTAAAAGAAGAGTCTTATTTTGGTGAAGTTTCAAATCCAGTTGATGGGTCTTATTATATAGAAGAAGTTTCAACTAAAATTGCTGAAAAAGCTTTAGAATTATTTAAATCTATAGAATCAAACGGTGGTTTTGCTGTAGCTTTTGAAAACGAAACCATTCAACAACAAATTGCTGAAATTCGTTTACAAAAATTAAAACTAATCAGCCAAAGAAGATTACCATTGGTAGGTGTTAATAAATACCCTAACTTAATGGAAACGGTAAAAGCTGAAGTGCTTTCTAACGGAGACGATGCCGCAAGTACCAAAGTACTTAAACCAAGAAGAGCTTCTTTAGAAATTGAAGCTATTAGAAAAACTACCGAAGAATTGGTAGCTAAAACAGGTGTGAGACCAATAGTGGAATTAGCTAGTTTTGGAAACTTAACAATGCGTAAAGCAAGAGCTGCTTTTGCGTATGATTTTATTGGTGTAAGCGGATTTAATGTACAACAAGAAAAAAGTTTTGCATCAGCTTTAGAAGCTGCTGAGTCAAGTGCAAAATCAAATTCTAATGTTGTTGTTATTTGTAGTTCAGACCAAGATTACGATGAAAATGCCGTTGCTTTTGTAAAAGCATTTAGAGCATTAAATACAGATAAAGTATTATTATTAGCGGGTGCTCCTGCAAATATGAATGAATTAACTGAAGCTGGTTTAGACGGTTGTGTAAATTTGAGATCAGATGTAATTGCATCTATTTCAAGCATTCAGCAAAAAGTTCAAAAATCTATAAAAGCCTAAGGATATGAGACCAGATTTTTCAGATATAAAATTAAATTCAGCAACAAAACAAACAGTTGCTGCCGCAGAGAATAAAGATGTTTGGAACACACCTGAAGGAATTCCTGTAAAAAAACATTTTACAAAAGAGGATATTAGTGATGCTGAGCATTTAGGATTTGCCGCTGGTGTGCCTCCTTTTTTAAGAGGACCTTATAGCACCATGTACGTTACCCGTCCTTGGACAGTACGTCAATATGCAGGTTTTTCTACTGCAGAAGAATCAAATGCTTTCTACAGAAGAAACTTAGCTGCTGGACAAAAAGGACTATCAGTTGCTTTCGATTTAGCTACTCACCGTGGATACGATTCAGATCACCCACGTGTAACTGGTGATGTTGGTAAAGCGGGTGTTGCTATTGATTCTATCTTAGATATGGAAATTTTATTCGACCAAATTCCGTTAGATAAAATGTCTGTTTCTATGACAATGAATGGTGCTGTATTACCAATTATGGCATTTTACATTGCTGCAGCACGCAAACAAGGTGTGCCTTTAGATCAATTAAGTGGAACCATCCAAAACGATATTTTAAAAGAATTTATGGTGCGTAATACATACATTTATCCACCATTACCTTCTATGAAGATTATTGGTGATATTTTTGATTACACCACTAAAAACATGCCTAAGTTTAACTCTATTTCTATTAGTGGTTACCATATGCAAGAAGCTGGAGCAACTGCCGATATTGAGTTAGCATACACTTTAGCTGATGGTATGGAATACATTAGAACAGGGCTAGCTTCCGGATTAAAAATTGATGAATTTGCACCAAGACTATCCTTTTTCTGGGCAGTTGGTATGAATCATTTTATGGAAATTGCAAAAATGCGTGCTGCACGTATGCTTTGGGCAAAAATTATAAAATCATTTAACCCGAAAAACCCAAAATCAATGGCATTGCGTACGCATAGCCAAACATCTGGTTGGAGTTTAAGTGAACAAGATCCATTTAACAATGTTGCTAGAACTTGTATTGAAGCTATGGCTGCTGGGTTAGGAGGAACACAATCGTTACACACCAACGCATTGGATGAAGCCATTGCTTTACCAACAGATTTCTCTGCGCGTATTGCACGTAATACACAAATCTTTATTCAAGATGAAACGCATATGACAAAAGCGGTCGACCCTTGGGCTGGATCGTATTATGTAGAATACTTAACTAAAGAGATTGCCAAAAAAGCATGGAAACTTATTGAAGAAGTTGAAGAGCTAGGAGGTATGGCGAAAGCGATTGAAACGGGTGTTCCTAAAATGCGTATTGAAGAAGCTTCAGCAAGAAAACAAGCGCGTTTAGATTCTGGTCAAGATATTTTAGTTGGGGTAAATAAATTTCAAACTGATGAGAAATCGAATATCGAAATTCTAGAAGTAGATAATTCGGTAGTAAGATTGTCTCAAATTGAACGTTTGAAAAAATTAAAAGCCAATAGAAATCAGGATGTGGTTGATGCGAAATTAAAAGCCTTATCAAATTGTGCAGAAACTGGAAAAGGAAACTTATTAGAATTAGCAGTTGAAGCTGCTGAAAATTTCGCCACATTAGGTGAGATTTCAGATGCTTTAGAAGCTCATTTTGGTCGTCATAAAGCTGACACTAAATTGATAAGTGGCGTATACAGCAAAGAAGTAAAAGATGATAACATGTTCGCGAAAGCGCAAGCAGTAGCCGATAAATTTGCAGAAATTGAAGGGCGTCGTCCACGTGTTATGATTGCAAAAATGGGTCAAGATGGGCATGATAGAGGTGCTAAAGTTGTTGCTTCTAGTTTTGCCGATTTAGGTTTTGATGTTGATATGGGGCCATTGTTTCAAACGCCAGAAGAGGTAGCGAAACAAGCCATTGAAAATGATGTGCATTTTGTGGGAGCTTCTAGTTTAGCCGCTGGTCATAAAACCTTAATTCCTCAATTAATTGGTGAGTTAGAAAAACTTGGCAGACCGGATATTATGGTGTTTGCCGGAGGTGTTATACCAGAACAAGATTATAATTACCTGCTTGAGCGTAAAGTTGCTGCCATTTTCGGACCTGGAACTGTAATTTCGAAAGCAGCTATTTCCATTATGGAAAAATATTTAGAACAAGATTAATAGCAAAACTCGTTCGATTAAAAAGCCCCATTTCTGTTGAAAAACAGAAAATGGGGTTTTTATTTTCTTAATATTTGGGAAGTATTTGTTCTTTAGTTTATACTTTAAAACTTTATAAAGTCCTAAGAAATAATATTTCCATCTGAGTTTTTAAAGAAAACGATAGCAAATATTTGTACTGCAAAGTTGAAGTTTTTAGATAGATAGAGTAGGTGTCTAGAATATTACATAAAATAACAAAGCCCATAATTATGGAATTTAACCGCATTATGGACTTTGTAACTTAAAAAATCTGACTTAATTAATGTTGTTTATCTAAAATAAAGTAACTGCTAATTGAACTCTTGCTATTTTAGTAGAAGGGTTCCACATGGTAGTTGTCGATACCGGAATTGTTAATTCCGCAAATTTTAATGTTTTAGACGCTGTTAAACCAATATTTACAATATCGAAATTTTGCTCTTTATCTCCATATAAATGCGTGTCGCCATTTAATGAGAATCCAGCACCTACGTAACCTATTAAATTAACTTTTGAATCTTTAATTAATGGATATGATGCTTGGATATATGTTGAATAACGTTGCTCCAATTCTCCGTCATTCATTTGAGAATCTGCACTACCGTATAATAAAACATCAGCTTCTAGTTTTAATGGAAAATTATTGCCAAAAGTGTAAGATGTTCTTAAATCTAGTAAATGACCAGTTGTTTCTTTGTCATAGTTCCAAATATCTGGATTGTCAACTCCTCTGGTGTTAAATAGATTCCACAATGCAATAGAAAAACCTTTTGCAGCATATTGCGCATAATAGTTTATTTCTTTGTAATGTGTTCCATCAAATTCATTCGAAAAAGATGTCCCTCCCCAAAATCCAGCAGTAAAACTGCCAGATTCATTTAATTTAAGAGATGAAAAAACCATAATAACTGGTTTATCAGTAATTATTAAACCTCTCCAAAGATGATTTGATTGTAAGTTTACAGTAAAATTAAAGGGACTTTCTTTAGGTTCAACTTCTTGAGCCATTACCATTTGAGCTGATAAAGCCACTGCAAACACTAGTAATATTATTTTTTGCATTTTGTTATTTTTAATTAGTTATTTACTGACTTTTTATACTAGAGCAACATATAGTAAAGCTGCAATGACGCACCCAATAACTGGGCCTACAATTGGAATCCATGCGTATCCCCAATCGCTGCTTCCTTTTACAGGTAAAATAGCGTGCATAATTCTTGGGCCTAAATCTCTAGCCGGATTAATTGCATATCCTGTGGTACCACCTAATGATATACCAATAACCCATACTAAAAATGCAACCGGAACAGCGCCAATAGATCCTAAACCAATAATTGCTCGCGCATCAACACCGCCAATAATATCAAGACTTGGTCCTGCTAAATAAAATATTACAAATACAAGAACAAAAGTTCCTATAATTTCACTAATTAAATTCGATACTGTGTTTTTAATTGCTGGTCCGGTGCTAAAGCAAGCTAATTTACCTCCTTCATCTTCAGTCGCATTGAAATGATCTCTATAAAATAACCACACTAAAAATGCTCCTAACATGGCTCCTATCATTTCGCCAGCGATGTATTCTGGCACTAAACTCCAAGAAAGTTTTCCTGCAGTAGCCAAGGCAATTGTAACCGCTGGATTTAAATGTGCACCACTGTGTGGTCCTGCAACTACCACGCCTACAAACACGGCTAAAGCCCAACCTGTCGTGATTACAATCCATCCAGAATTGTTGCCTTTTGTTCCTTTTAGTACAACGTTTGCTACCACTCCGTTACCTAATAAAATAAGCAACATGGTTCCTAATATTTCTGCTATTAATATTGACATAATCTAATATTTTATATTTTTTAAATTAATTTATTAATCTTCAATCCAGTTTTGTGCACATTTTACTGCTTTATGCCAGTAACGTAACATGTCTGCAACTTTCTCTTCTTTCATTTTTGGAAAGAATTCTTTGTCTACAATCCATTGTGCTTGAATATCATCAACGCTATCCCAATAGCCTACTGCTAAACCAGCTAAATATGCTGCGCCTAGAGCAGTTGTTTCTAATGTTTTAGGACGAATAATTTTAAATCCAAATAAATCTGATTGAATTTGCATTAATAAATTACTAGCAGCGGCTCCACCATCAACTCTTAATTCAATACTTTTTTCTCCTGCATCCGCTTCCATAGCTTTTACGATATCGTACACTTGAAAAGCAATACCTTCTAATGTTGCACGAGATATATGAGCATCTGTAGTTCCACGTGTAATTCCCATAATAACACCACGAGCATATTGATCCCAGTAAGGAGCTCCTAATCCTGTCATTGCAGGCACAAAATATACACCACCGTTATCTTCAACTGTTTCAGCTAAATGATTGATGCCTGGGGCAGTTTTTACCATTTTGGCACCATCACGCAACCATTGAATTGCTGCTCCTCCAACAAATACACTTCCTTCTAAGGCATAAGTTGTTTTACCATTAATCTTCCAGCCAACTGTCGTTAATAAATTATTGGTAGAATACACTGCTTTTTCGCCAGTATTCATTAATAAGAAACATCCTGTTCCATAGGTGTTTTTAACCATTCCTGGTTTTGTACACATTTGACCGAATAAGGCAGCTTGTTGATCGCCTGCAATTCCAGCAATTGGGATTTTAGTAGAGAACAATGTAGTTGCGGTTGTTCCATAAACTTCACTACTTTGTTTTACTTCTGGTAAAATAGCTTTTGGAATATTGAATAATTTCAATAATTCTTCGTCCCACTCTAATGTGTGAATATTTAACAGCATTGTTCTACTAGCATTCGAAACATCTGTGATAAACATACTTCCTCGTGTTAATTTCCAAACTAACCAAGTATCTACGGTGCCAAAACATAATTTACCTGCTTCAGCTTTTTCTCTTGCGCCTTCTACGTTGTCTAGAATCCATTTTAATTTAGTTGCCGAAAAATAGGCGTCTAAAACTAAACCAGTTTTCTTTTTAATCATGTCAATGTGACCTTCCTCTTTTAACTCATCGCAATATTTAGCTGTTCTTCTATCTTGCCATACAATTGCATTATAAATAGGCTCACTAGTCTCACGATCCCACACAATTGTAGTTTCTCTTTGATTTGTAATACCAATTGCGGCTATTTCTTCGCCTGAAATACCTTCTTGTGCAACAACTTCGGCTGCAACAGAGATTTGGGATGACCAGATTTCATTTGGACAATGTTCTACCCATCCTGGTTTTGGGAAAATTTGTTCAAATGGCTTTTGGGACACCTTAACAATTTCTCCATTATGATTAAATAAAATAGCTCTAGAAGATGTGGTGCCTTGGTCAAGGGCTAATATTAATTTGTTTTTCATTATATGTATTTATTTAGTTTATGTGATTTCTTGTTTTATAGAATGTAATTAGATGTTACTTGTACATAATCATTTATTTGAGTAGTTTCCCATGCTTCATCTTTTCCTAGTTCTTTAGCCATAATTTTTGCTACTTTAGGTGCCATTTTTATGCTTTCTTTGGCATCTAAAAGTTGACAACGTGTTCTTCTGGCTAAAAAATCTTCAACGGTACGCGCCATTTCATTTTTAACTGCCCAAACAACTTGTGCGCTAATAACGTTTAAGGAAGTGCTTATAAGATCGCCCGTTCCATTTTGTGAAGCCAATTCTAATACAGCTTCTTTATCCGATCCATAGAAGTATAAAGGGTCGTTATAATCAACATTTTCTTTATATCCGTGAATTTTTAAATGTCTTGTTTTTGTTGGAATATGCTTCCAAGAATTTTTATTTTCAGTTTTATCAACTAAATCTTCACCCATTTTTCTAAATGTTGTCCATTTTCCTCCTACCATAGTTAACATTCCAGAATCTGATGTAAATATTTTATGACTTCTAGAAATCTCTTTCGTTTTCTTTCCTTCTTCTGTAGCTGCTAAAGGTCTAAGTCCAGCAAAAACACTTAATACATCAGAGCGTTTTGGAGCTTTTGTTAAATATCTTGCTGCAGTTTTTAGAATAAATTCTATCTCTTCTTCTAATGCAATGGGTTCTAACGATTCTTCTTTTATCGGAGTATCTGTTGTTCCAATAACTACTCTTCCGTGCCAAGGCACTAAAAACAGTACTCTTCCATCATCTGTTTTAGGAATCATAATGGCATCATTGTCTGGTAAAAACGTTTTATCTAGCACTAAATGAACGCCTTGGCTTGGTGCAATTGTTTTTTTAGCATTTGGAGAATCCATCATTAAAACGTCATCAGCGAATACACCGGTTGCATTTACAACTTGCTTTCCTTTTATTTCGTATTGTTTTTTGCCTTCTTCGTCAAAACATTTAACTCCGGTAATTAATCCTTCGTCATTTTTAAGCAAACCATTAACAGAGCAGTAATTAATTACAACCGCGCCTAAATCTGTTGCGCTTTGCAATGTGTTTATTGCCAAACGTGTATCATCAAATTGGCCGTCGTGATAAACAACACCTGCTGATATTTTATCGGGATTGATTGTTGAAATGCGCTTTAATGTTTTAGCTTTTGAGATTCTCTTTGATCTTCCTAAGCTTAGTTTGCCAGCCAACAAATCGTACATTGTTAGTCCTACAGTATATTGTAATTCATCAAACAACCCGTGAGTGGGAATAATGAAAGATTGATTTTTTACTAAGTGTGGCGCGTTCTGAGTGAGTAAACCTCGTTCTACAACAGCTTCTCTAACTAAGCCAACATCTCCCTGGGCTAAGTAACGAACGCCGCCGTGAACTAGCTTTGTGCTTTTGCTTGATGTGGATTTTGTAAAGTCTGATTTTTCAAGTAAAATAACGGAGTAACCTCGTGCCGAAGCTTCAAGAGCAATTCCAATACCTGTAGCGCCGCCGCCAATTATAATGAAATCATATTCTTTGTTATTTTCATTGATTTTCTTTATCATTTCATCTCTTCTCATGACTTATTCTTTTATTTATTTTATTATGAATTCAACGTTAATGTTGTCAAAGGTAACAAAACGAAACCTTTCGCAAGTTATTTTTTATTTTTAATTGAAAACATGATTTTTGTCATCTTCTAGGGAAATGAGGTTGAAAATACAATATCATGCATGTTTTTTCATGTTGATATTGTTTGATTTTTAAGGCTAAAACACATATTTGCAAATAGTTGTAGTTTCGCTTGTAAGGCGGTGAAACAGCACAAAATACAGTAATAATTATTTTAGTTTAAATTAGGAATAAGTTATATTTGTTTTAAAATAGAAACAAAATGATACTAAATATTGTTGATCGACATAAACTCATTTTAGATAAGTTAGAAGAACAAGGTTTTGTAAACGTAAATGATTTAAGTCAAGAATTTAATGTATCATTAGTAACAATACGAAAGGACTTAAAATTATTAGAAGATCGTAAGCTTCTATTTCGTTCACACGGAAGAGCCATTCCTGTGAATCCATATATTACCGAGCATTATGTGCATGTAAAGGAAAAACTTCATGCTAAAGAAAAAACTCGTATTGCAATAGAAGCTGGATCAAACTTAGAGCCCAATGATAGTATTATTATTGCTTCTGGTACTTCTGTAATTGAATTTGCGAAACACATAAAACAAATGGAAGGATTAACGGTTTTAACTGCTTCGCTAAATACGGCGCTAATTCTTTCAGAAAACCCGAATATCGATGTTATTCAATTAGGTGGTACCGTTAGAAGAAGTTCTTCATCTGTAGTTGGGCCAATTGCAGAAAAAATGTTAGCTGATTTAACTTTTACTAAGTTGTTTTTGGGTGTTGATGGTATAGACATTGAATACGGTCTTACTACAACCAATATTATGGAAGCTTCTTTAAATAAACAAATGATTAAAGCGGCTCAAAAGATAATTGTATTGGCAGATTCTTCTAAATTTGGGAGAAAGGGATTTGGAAAAATTTGTGGTATTGAAGATGTAGATCAAATTATTACTGATAGTGGTATCGATAAAAAAACAAAGGCGAGATTGTTCGAATTAGGTATCAATGTAACAATTGCTTAAGTTTTCTTTTTTATAGATTAAGATTACTATCAATATTTTCTCCAAATGGTTCTGGCAGTCGCACAAACCTTATGGCTTCCTTCAATTTTTATGGTATGTAAAAATGCATTATCGGTAACATCCGGTTTAGTTAAAGATAAAATATGGTCGCCATATTGCGCTTCGGCAATAAACCGACCATCTATTTCATGCAAAAAATAGTTGTCAATAATCTCATCTGGTATCGATTCCATAAGCCATTGTAAGTAACTTATGTTGTTAACGTGTTTATTGGTATCGGTGTTAAACCTATTAACGGTGAATTGTTTTACATAATTGGCCGTATCTAAAGCAGCTATCTTTTTCTTTATATTATGAACTATAGATTCTTGGTTATTTACAGACCATTGTTCTTTAATATCATTAAAAATGGGCAAAGGTTTTCTGTTTTCAATATCGAAGAACACCCATAAACCTTTTGCGGTTCCTATGATGTTTTTATTTTCATCAAAAATGATGTTTTCTCTATAGCCTTTAATAGCAGAATAGCTTGACAACCAAGTACGAATAGTGATTTTTTCTTTGTAATTGGGGTAGCGATTCATTTGTACAATGCCCGAAACCAACACCCAACCAATATTTCTTTCAAGGAGGTTAAATAAGCTGTAATTTATGGCGTAACAATGATCGGCAGCAGTTTCCTCTAATAAGGCTAAAATTATTGTAGGGCTAGCCAACCCTATTTTATTCATTTCAAAATATCTAAGCTCAAATTGTTTATCGAAATAATTTTCAAATATCATTTTTAGGTTATTTCAATATGGCTTAGTAATTTATTTGTTAAAGGATGCTTTAAAAGTTTCTATCATATCTTCTGCAGCTTTAACGGGCGAAATTTCAGAAGAAATAATGCGTTTTTCTAACCCAGTAAGTTTGTTGGCAATGGTTTTAGAACCATAAAACATACGTTTTAACTCTTCGTTAATGTTATCGTACATCCAACGTATTTTTTGGTGGTTTCTGTTTTTGTTGAAATAACCATTTTCTGAAACCAGTAGCTTGTATTTTTTAATCTCGTCCCAAACCGTATCAATGCCTATATTTTTTGTTGAGGATGCTTTGGTAACCACGGGTTCCCAACCAGATTCCGATTGTGGGAAGATATGCAATGCGTTTTGATATTGTAAGCGTGCCATTTCACTCATACGAATGTTGTCGCCATCAGCTTTGTTAATCACAACCATATCGGCCATTTCCATGATGCCTTTTTTAATACCTTGAAGCTCGTCTCCAGCACCTGCCAGCATTAGGAGTAAGAAAAAATCGGTCATCCCATGAACGGCTGTTTCAGATTGCCCAACACCTACAGTTTCAATTAAAATAACATCGTAACCTGCCGCTTCGCAAAGTAACATACTTTCGGCTGTTTTGTTGGCAACGCCACCAAGGGTTTCACCAGAGGCTGACGGACGAATATAAGCGTTTTCTAAATTGCTTAATTCTTCCATTCGGGTTTTGTCGCCTAAAATACTGCCTTTAGAGCGTTGGCTACTCGGGTCGATAGATAAGATGGCTACCTTTTTACCCTGTGTGATGAGGTATTTGCCAAAGGCTTCAATAAAGGTGCTTTTACCTACACCAGGTACGCCTGTTATGCCAATGCGTATGGAATTTCCAGAAGCAGGTAAAATGGCTTGAATAATATCTTTGGCAAGTAGTTTGTCGCTTTCTAAATTGCTTTCAATAATGGTAATGGCTCGAGACAGAATTACGCGGTCGCCAGCTAAAACACCATCAATGTAGGCCTGTGCGGTAAGTCTGTTTTTACGTTTGTAGTTCGTCATGCGGTGGTTAAAAATTGCTGAGATAAAGATACTGATAATGTGAAAAAGCGAAGTGATTAAAAAAGTGTTTTTTTATTAAGAATTGATTGTTGATAATTTATTAATGAGGTGTCGCATCTATGATTTAACCTTCTTAGTAGAAAGTGCAGAATACATAATATACTTGATAGAACTTGCCTATTACAATACGTGGTTTTACATTATTGAGGTCATTTCGAGGAGGTACGACGATGCAATCTGCCACTCGTTTAACTTTTTTTGATGTAATATCTAAATAAACAGGTTGCTTCACAGCGTTTGCATTGACCTTTGGATTCTGTATTTGCGTTAGCGATTGCAGTGGCATCCTTTTTTAAAAGTGCAAGAACAAAAAAGCAATCTATAAACCATGAGGCTTGAAGATTGCTTGAATAGTTGTTTGAGGTTAAACTTTTAAAAAAGATATAACGAAAAGCGCGACCCTTGTGGTAACGCCCAAAAGCCTTATACTTTAGAAGTTATCGATTTAATAAATACATAGCCAAATCCTAAGAACAGCATTAAGTGAAATGGGAATAAACCAAAATCGCCGCCTTGGTCTCCTACAATAAAGGCGCTGTACATGCCAAATGCGAAATAAGACATTAATAAGCCTTCGAAAATAACGTGTATTGAGATGGATTTTTTAATGTATTTATTCTTTTTCCAGCTGTCTTTAATTGAACTGATGTTGAACTTTGGTGTGCGGACAAATTCGCTTTTCTTACCCCAATGACCTTCTAAAACGGCAATGGAGTTATGCAGTGAAAAGCCCATGGCTATTGAGAAAAACACGAAAAACATACCTACATATTTTATGAAGTTTTTAAAGCCACTACCATAAATGTTTTTGTACATAAACCAATAGCATATAAAAAATATGATGGAGCTTATTACAAAGAAACTCATTACGTAGAAATAGGGTTTTAAATGCGTGTATTCGTTTTTAATATACAGCATAGGGATGCTTAAAACCGCCACAATAAGCACGTTTAAAAACATGGTGCTGTTTAATAAATGTAACAACCCGTGTAATTTAGTTTTAGCCGAAATGTTTTTGCTTTTTAAAACACGTTTCATCATTTTCTGGAAATTTTCCGCGCCACCTTTATTCCATCTAAATTGTTGTGAACGTGCAGCACTAATTACAATAGGTAATTCGGCAGGAGTTTCAACATTTTCAAGATATTTGAATTTCCAGTTTTTAAGTTGTGCTCTGTAACTTAAATCTAAATCTTCGGTTAAGGTATCGCCTTCCCAGTTTCCAGCATCGATGATACATGTTTTTCTCCAAAGGCCCGCAGTACCGTTAAAGTTAATAAAGTGTCCTTTGCTGTTTCTGCCTACTTGCTCTAGAGTAAAATGTGCGTCTAATGCAAAGGCTTGTATTTTAGTAAGGATAGAATAATTACGGTTTAAATGCCCCCAGCGTGTTTGAACTACGCCTACTTTTTCGTCTTTAAAATAAGGAACGGTACGTTTTAACCAATCTGCTTCAGGTAAAAAATCGGAGTCGAAAATAGCAATAAATTCTCCTTTAGCTATTTTTAAACCTTCTTTAAGTGCGCCTGCTTTAAAGCCTGTTCTATCTGTTCTGGTAATATGTTTTATGTCTAAGCCTGTAGCATGTAATTTTTCAACATGCGCTCGAGTAGATTCTACTGTTTCATCGGTAGAATCGTCTAAAACTTGAATTTCAAGTTTGTCTTTTGGATAATCAATTTTTGCAATGTTATCCAACAAGCGTTCCATAACGTACATTTCGTTATATACAGGAAGTTGAATGGTTACAAAAGGAATTTCTTCTGGTTTTGAAAAATCGAAAGTCGGTGAATTGTCTTTAATTTTTTTAGAACTGAGGTAATTCTTTAATAAATTTAATTGCGCTAATGCGTACATGAAAATAAGCACTAGAGAAATGGTGTAAATGATGATAATTGTTGTTTCTAGAATCATTTTTTAATACTGTATTTAAAAATCCAACTTAAGATTTTAATGCCTGCAAATATACTACCTTTTATGGTTCCTGAAACTTTCGAGACACCAATTCTATTTCTGTAATTTACAGGTACTTCTGTATAGGTTAATTTTTGTTTTAGGGCTTTTAATTGCATTTCGACAGTCCAACCATAGGTCTTATCTATCATATTAAGCATCAATAATTTATCGTATTTTATGGCTCTAAACGGACCTAAATCGGTAAATTTTGCATTAAAAAAAAGCGTCATTAAATTTGTTGCTAACCAATTGCCGAAAATTTGTGGTGTTGTCATCGAACCCGTTTCGCGTAAATGTTTTACACGTGTTCCAATAACAAAATCGATATTATTTTCAATAATCGGTGCAATAATTTTAGTTAATTCTTCTGGGTAATCACTATAATCGCCGTCTAAAAATACTATAATATTTGGTTTTTCGTTCTGATTGGCAATGTATTCTAAACCTTTTAGACATGCATTTCCGTAACCTCTATTATGTTCAGTTAAAACTGTCGCACCTGCTTTTTTAGCATTTTCCTCTGTTTTGTCGGTAGAATTATTGTTAACTACAATTATTTCACCAACAATTTTAGGGATATCATTAATTACATTAGTAATTGAATCTGCTTCATTATAGGCAGGTATTATGACTTTTATGTTAGGCATTAAGCTTTTACTTTCGGAGGCAAAAGTACAATACTTTTGTTTATAATTTAACAAAATATTATGATTTTGTTAAATTAATTCTGTTTTAATAAATCGATTAAATTGGGGTCGTTTCCTAGTAGAATTTCGTTGGAGTTTACGCGTCCTTTCATGCTGTCGTTTTCTAACTTTAAAACGCCTCTCGGGCATACTGCCGAACAAATACCACAACCAACACAACTGGAACGTACAATATTGTCTCCTTTTTGAGCATAGGCGCGAACATCGATTCCCATTTCGCAATACGTTGAACAATTGCCGCAAGAAATACACTGTCCGCCATTAGTGGTAATTCTAAATTTAGAAAACATGCGTTGCTGGAATCCAAGTACCGCGGCCATGGGGCATCCAAATCGGCACCAAACGCGGTTCCCTAAAATAGGGTAGAACCCGGTACCAATAACTCCTGAAAAAATGGAGCCAATATACAGGCCATATGCAGAACGCAAACTGTTGGATTTGATTAAAAAAACTTCGTTGGTCGTTCCTGTGAAATGCATTATGAGTAACGCCGCAATAACAACAAAAAATCCGATGGCACCATAGCGCGCATCTTTACCTAGTTCGTTTCTTTTAAACAGCATTATAACGGTAAATAGAAGTGTTAAAAAGATTCCGACACTTATTAGAAATACGTTCCTTGTCAACCAAAATTTGCTTGGGTCGCTTCCTAAATAGGTGTAAATTAAAGCAACAGTCATGACTACAGAAAATACAAGTACCGTATGTACTAACCAGCGTTCTAATTTCCACGCGGATAGTTTTTTACTGCTAAGTTGCCTAAAGGAATCGCCAGCAGTTTCGGCTAAAGCACCACAACCACAAACCCAGGAACAGTACCAGCGTTTGCCATATTTGTAGGTGAGAATAGGGGAAATAACAAAAATAGAAACGATGCCAAACAATAACATGATTAAACCTAACGAGCCAGATGATAATAACCCGTTAATAGACCAACTATCGAACAGATAATAGTTTAATGGCCACATGCTTTTTAAGTCGTAATAAGGTAAATTGTAATTGGGACTTGCATTTAGTCGCGACATAAATTCCGGAATCAGGAATGCAAACCCTAATTGAAAAAACATGACCGATGCAGTTCGTAATTGTTCGTATCGATTGTGGCGATATTTAAGCATGAATTTATAACCAAAAATTAAAATAGCCAAGGAGTATAGCGTACCATACACAAACCATTGGCTTGCTGGGTTTCCATTCAATAGCTTGCTTAATGGGTCGAATAAAGCAATGAGTCCTGTGTTAGGGTTTCCGTTTGAAGCAAGTCCTAAATATTTTGGGTAAAAATATAAAACGATGTAAAACCCAGTTAACAAAACGCCTGTAGCCCAACCTAAAGCACCTCGTGATGAAATGGGTTTAAACCAAACGCCATCATTCTTAATGCCTTTTGATTTATTTAAATAAGCATCGTTTGCAAATAGAACAGTTCCTAATGTTATCAGACCTAATGAAGCCCAAAGGAAGATAGTTTTATTAGGAAAATTGGTGTTAAAAATAGCTAATCCAAAAAAGAGTAATCCAATCACGCCAATTGCAAGCGCAATTTTTTGCTTTATTGATAAATTGTTTGCTTCTGGTTTTGCTAAAGACATGCTTTTATGATTCATTTACTTTGTTGTTTCATTAGACCTCACAGGTTTTTAAAACCTGTGAGGTCTGGATTGTTTTTATTCTAATAATATTTCGTTTAAAATATTGGTTTCTTTAACGTTGTGAGCATATCTGAAGTTTTCTTTGTCTTCAAATAAATTTATCACAAAATCCCTTAGCAATAACGTTGGATTGTCGCTAATAAACGCTTTGTAAGATGAGTATTTGTAGGTTTTGTAATTGTTTGTGAAATTGTGGTGTACAGGATTTGTATGAACGTAAATAATTAGTGATTTTAAATAATCTTCATTGTCAATTTTAATTCTTGAGAATCGATCTTTAAATAAACTACCACTTCTTGCATATTTTTTATTTATGGCTTTTGAATAAGCGTTGAATAGGTTAGAGAAGGATTGAGAAATTACTTTGCTCTCAATATTAGATTTTGTTTTTATTAATAAATGAAAATGATTTTTTAATAAACAATAGGATAGAATATCACAAGAATTTAATATATGTTTTTTAATCAGTTTCAAGAAATAAGAATAGTTGTCGTCATCAATAAATAGGTTTTCTTTATTGTTGCCACAATTGTAAATGTGGTAATAAGAATCTTCTACTAATGGTTCGTATTTCATCTTTAAATATTTATTAGTATATAGACCTCACAGGTTTTTAAAACCTGTGAGGTCTATAATTAGACTAATTTTAATTGATTGTAATAAGCATTCAAAATTTCATGTTCAAAACGCTTGTAAAACTCAGGATCAAAATTGGCTTCAGACAAGTGATTCAAAATATATTCGATATCTCGCTTTTCGCTGAGCCATCTATCAAATGTTTCATGGCGCATGCGTATTCCAAAGGTGTTAATGCCTAGAAATTCGAAGGTTTTTTTATCATAACAAAACGTAATGCACTTGGTGTCGTCTTCATGTTTCCAATGAAAATGCGCTTCATTTTCTCTCGGTTTAGAAAATACCCAACCATAGGTTTGGTATTCTATATCAAAAAATTTAGCGGAATTAAACCAATGTCCGGGAGTGTATTGGGTTCTGTTTCCACAGATGGTTTGCGCTACCGTTTCGCCCATCATTCTACCCGTGTACCAAACGGCTTCAATGGGTCGGCGCTGGTTTATGGCTTCTTGTTGTTCGGCGCAATCGCCAATAGCATAAACGTCTTTTATATTGGTTTCTAAATAGCGATTCACTATAACACCTTTGTGGGTTTCAATAGTTGAATCTTTTATAAAATCGATATTTGGGGTAACACCTGCGGTTAATCCAACAACATCGCATGCAATTTCTTCGCCAGTTTCTTCAATAATAACAGACTTTACTTTGCCATTTTCATCAGAAACAATCTCTTTTAAATTGGTCGACAGGCGTAAATCGATATGATGCGCCTTAATATGTCGATTTATCATATTGCTTTCACCTTCTGGTAAAACGCCATTCCAAAAACTGGATTCGCGCACGAGAAACGTAACGGGAATATTTCTGGAGTTTAGCATTTCGGCAAGTTCGATACCTATTAAACCACCACCCACGATTACGGCGCGTTTGCAGATTTTATTATTTGGGGCGTAGTGTTCTAAACTTTCTAAATCTTGTTTATGATACATACCCATAACCCCGTTTAAATCTTGTCCTGGCCAGCCAAACTTATTGGGTTTGCTTCCGGTGGCTATGATGAGCTTGTCGTATTGTAACGAATCGCCTTCATTAAAATAAAGCGTTTTTGATGTGGTATCGATATTTTTTACAAAGGCTTTTTTTAGGTGGATGTTGTTTTTCTCCCAAAACCAATTTTCGTAGGGTTGGGTTTGCTCAAATTTCATATGTCCCATATACACATACATTAAAGCCGTACGGGAGAAAAAATAATCAGTTTCGGCAGAAATGATGGTAATTTTTTTGTCTGAAAGTTTTCGAATATGTCTAGCCGCCGTAACTCCAGAAATACCATTGCCAATTATTACGATGTGTTCCATGTGTGTTTTTGTACTTGTGTAGTTTGTCGCAGGAAAACCAGAATCCTTATGAGATAAATATAATTTGATTAAATTTAAGCATTAAACACGAAGAATGAGAATATTTTTTATCACAAGCATATTATTGTTAATGTGTTCTTGCGCAATGACTTCGCCTAGACCAGAAAAAATTAATGGGGTGAGTTTTGTAGCGTCTCGAGAACCCATAAATGATACACATATTTATCCTGTGAATCATATAAATGCGAATTGGGCGGCTATTATGCCTTTCGGATTTATAAGAGAATTAACGCATCCTGAAATTGTTTTTAATACCAACCGACAGTGGTTTGGTGAAACACGCATTGGCGCGAAGCAATACATTGAAAGTTTAAGAAAGCACCATATAAAAATAATGTTAAAACCTCAAATTTGGGTTTGGCGTGGAGAATTTACGGGAGGAATTAAAATGGCTTCAGAAGCGGATTGGAAACAGTTAGAAGATTCCTATTCAAAGTATATTTTAGAATACGCCAATTTAGCTCAAGAGGTACACGCTGAAATTTTCTGTATTGGCACCGAATTAGAAAGTTTTATAGACCATCGTCCGGAGTATTGGAAACAATTAATTGTGGAAATACGAAAAATTTACAAGGGTAAATTAACCTATGCCGCTAATTGGAACGAGTACGACCGAACACCTTTTTGGGGCGATTTAGATTATATTGGAATTGACGCCTATTTTCCTGTGAGTGATGAAAAAACGCCAACTTTGGAAGCTTGCAAAAATGGTTGGAAAGTTTATAAGCCCGTGATAAAGGTCTTTTCTGAATCACATAAAAAACCGATTTTATTCACCGAATTTGGTTATAGAAGCGTTGATTATTCTGGGAATGAACCATGGCGAAGTGACAGAACAATGACGGTAGTTAATTTGGAAGCACAATCAAATACTACAAAAGCGCTTTTTGAAGAATTCTGGAATGAAGATTGGTTTGCTGGTGGCTTTTTATGGAAATGGTTTCATAATTATACTGATGCCGGTGGCGAAAACGACAGCCAATTTACACCGCAAAACAAACCAGCCGAAACGATTATTAAGTCGTTTTATTCCAAGTATTAAAAATCACCTTTTATATAATTAAAAATACAAGAGTAATATAGTTATTAACTAGCTTTTACTTTAGCTTCTTATTTTGATAATTAATAGAATCCATTAGATTTGCAAAAACATTTTTTATGAGAACTTTTGTTGTAGGAGATATTCACGGAGGGTTAAAAGCATTAATTCAGGTGCTAAATAAATTGGAACTTAAGGATGATGATGCCTTAATTTTTGTGGGCGATTATGTAGATGGATGGAGCGAATCTGCACAAGTTATTCAGTTTTTAATAGAGCTTTCAGACAAGTTTAGCTGTGTATTTATTAAAGGGAACCACGACGTTTGGTGTGAAGAATGGCTAAGATCTGGCGATGTGGATCCAACTTGGTATATGCATGGTGGTAAGGAAACCATGGAAAGTTATGAAGGTTTTTCAGCTGAAGCTAAAAAATTACATTTAATATTCTTCGAAAACATGCCATTATATCATTTAGATAATGAAAATCGTTTGTTTGTACACGCTGGTTTTACATCGATGCATGGGGTTGAAAAAGAAGTGTTTAAAGCCTGTTTTTATTTTGATAGAACGCTTTGGGAAATGGCGCTCACCATGAAAGAAGATATAGCAAAAGATTCTTTGATTTACCCTAACAGATTAAAGCATTATAACGAAGTATATATTGGGCACACGCCAACTATTAATTACAATTGTTTTGAACCCATGCTGGCGGTTAATGTTTGGAATGTAGATACAGGAGCTGCATTCACAGGAAGATTAACGGCCATGAACATTAATACAAAAGAAATTTTTCAAAGCGATTTATTACCATCGCTCTATCCTAACGAAAAAGGTCGGAATAAAGTTTAATGCAACTTAATTACCAAATCCTCGGCATGTACCATAATACCAGGTTTTAAAACTAATTGTTTTACGGTAGCTTCCTCGGTTGCTGTTATGGTGGTTTCCATTTTCATGGCTTCAATAATAAACAACGGTTGATTTTTTACAACTTTTTCACCTTTTTTAACTAAAATCTTAGACAACATACCTTGTAAAGGTGCGCCTATTTCAAGCGGATTTGTTTTATCTGCCTTAATGTGTTCAACCTTTTCAACTTTAATGCTGTTATCTTTTATATCTACACTTCTACCTTGTCCGTTAAGCTTAAAATACACAGTGACCATACCATCGCTATTAGGTTTACCAATTGATTCTAAAGTTACAAGTATTGTTTTTCCTTTATCCAATTCAAAAATAATTTCTTCTTCAATTTCCATCCCGTAAAAGAAATTTTTGGTGGGTAATTTTATAAGGTTGTCATATTTTAAATGCCTGTTATAAGCATCTGTAAATACTTTAGGATATAATTGATAGGATAGAAAATCTGTATATTCTATTTTTCTCGTTAAGTCTTGTTCATGTATTTTCTTAAATGCTTCATATTCTTTTTTAAGATCGATGGGAGGTATATGCGCATTTGGTCTGTCGGTATAAGGTTTCTGATCTTTTAAAATAATTTTTTGAAGTTTTTCAGGAAATCCGCCAACAGGTTGTCCTAAATCGCCAATAAAAAAGTCCACCACCGATTGTGGAAACGATAAGGAATCACCCTTTTCAAGCACATCCTGAACCGTTAGATTATTACTAACAAGATATTGAGCCATATCTCCAACCACTTTAGAGCTTGGTGTTACTTTAATAATATCGCCAAAAAGCATGTTGACATCGCTATACATTTTTGTGATTTCATGAAAGCGTTCTTCCAGTCCAAGACTTCTAGCTTGAGGTTTTAAGTTTGAATATTGGCCACCCGGAATTTCATGCTTAAAGACTTCGCCAGAACCTGCTTTTAGGCCAGATTCAAAGGGGTAATAATAGTCTCTTACGTTTTCCCAGTAGTTGGAATATTCATTTAAGGAATCAATATTTATGCTGCTCGCTCTATCTTGAAATTTTAGCATTTCAACAATAGAATTAAAATTAGGTTGTGATGTTAATCCCGATAAGCCACCAATTGCCACATCCACAACATCAACACCAGCTTCAATCGCTTTTAAATAGGTAGCAGATTGAATTGATGATGTATCGTGCGTATGCAAATGAATTGGAATTTTTAATTCAGATTTTAATGCCGATATCAGTTCGTAAGCGGCATAAGGTTTCAATAAGCCTGCCATGTCTTTCACGCCTAAAATATGGGCGCCAGCATTTTCTATTTCTTTGGCAAGATTTATATAGTATTTTAAATCGTATTTCTTGTTTTCGGGATTCAAAATATCGTTGGTATAACATATAGAGCCTTCGGCTAATCCATTTGTTCTTGAACGTACATGTTCTATGCAGGGAGCTAAGGATTTCATCCAGTTAAGCGAATCGAAAATTCTAAAAACATCAACACCGTTTTCCCAAGATTGTTCTACAAATTCGCCTATTAAATTATCTGAATAGGCTTTATAGCCAACACCATTGGAGCCTCGTATAAGCATTTGTAATAGCAAATTTGGCATGGCTTTGCGCAATAGTCTCAATCGTTCCCACGGGTTTTCTTGAAGAAATCGTAGGCAAACATCAAAGGTGGCGCCTCCCCAAACTTCCATACTAAAAATATCAGGATGATTTTTTGCGTAACCTTCGGCAACTGCAAGCATATCATAGGTACGCATTCTGGTTGCCAGTAAACTTTGGTGCGCATCGCGCATGGTGGTATCGGTAAAATGAACTTTCTTTTCATTTAATAACCATTGCGAAAATTTTTCGGGGCCTAGTTTCGTCAACAAATCTTTGGTGCCCTCAGGAAACTTAGCATTCGCATCAAACTTTGGAACAGTTGGTCTAATAAAAGTTTTGTTAGGGTCTATTTTTTTTACGTCGGTGTTTCCATTAACAGTAACATCGGCTAAATAAGTAAGTAGTTTTGTGGCTCTATTTCTTGGCGCTTTAAAAACAAATAAATCAGGATTCGATTTGATGAAGTTTACCGTTACTTTTCCTTTTCTAAAGGTGTCATGCTTTAAAATATTATCGAGAAAAGGCATGTTTGTTTTAACCCCTCTAATTCGAAACTCTGCCAACGCACGCCGTATTTTTCTACTCGCCCCATCAAGCGTTTTGCTGTTTGCGGTGACTTTTACCAGCATAGAATCGAAAAAAGGTGAAATTACAGCGCCCTGATAAATGCTTCCAGCATCTAAGCGAATACCAAACCCGGCGGCACTTCTGTAGGCAGAAACCGTTCCGTAATCTGGTTTAAAATCATTTTGAGGATCTTCGGTAGTAATTCTGCACTGTAGCGCATATCCATTTATGTGTATCGATTCTTGATTAGGAATTTTAATTTGGTTGTCAGACAATTTATATCCGCCGGCAATAAATAATTGTGCTTTTACTAAATCGATGTTAGTAATAACTTCGGTAACGGTGTGTTCAACTTGAATTCTTGGGTTTACTTCAATAAAATATATAGAATCATCGTCGTCTACTAAAAATTCTACAGTACCTATGTTGTTATAATTTACAGCTTTACAAATGTTTATAGCATAGTTATATAAGGCATTTTTTGTTTCGTCTTTTAGGCCATACGAAGGCGCAAATTCAATTACTTTTTGGTAACGTCGTTGCACCGAACAGTCTCTTTCGAAAAGATGAACAGTATTTCCATAATTATCAGCAACAATTTGAATTTCAATATGTTTAGGGTTCTCGACAAATTTTTCTAAAAACACGGTGTCGTCTCCAAACGCATTTAAAGCCTCTCGTTTGCTTTCGTTATAAGCGCCTTTAAGTTCGTCTTCTTTTCTTATAACGCGCATGCCTCTTCCGCCACCTCCGGAAGCAGCTTTTAGCATGATAGGATAACCAATTTTTTTAGCTTCGCTTAAAGCTGTTTTTATATCTTTTAATGGTTTTTCGTTACTACGGATAATGGGGATTTTATTAGCAACAGCCACTTCTTTTGCCGTAATTTTATCGCCTAAAGATTTTAAAACAGACACTTTAGGACCGATAAAAATAATGCCGTTGTCTTCACATTTCTGAGCAAAACTGGCATTTTCAGAAAGAAAACCATAACCAGGATGTATGGCATCGGCACCACTTTCTAAGGCCACTTTTATAATGGCATCCATATTTAAATATGGCTTTAAAGGTTCGTTGTTTTCACCAATTTGGTAGGACTCGTCAGATTTGTATCTATGCAGTGAGTACCGGTCCTCAAACGTATAAACACCAACGGTTTTAACATTAATTTCTGTGCAGGCTCTAAAAATTCTAATGGCAATTTCGCCTCTATTTGCGACAAGTACTTTTTTGATTTTCATATGTAGATACAATTTGATTCTTAGCTTTCATACCTGCCCGCTGGCAAATAGGAGTCATTCGCATCTTGTGTAGTACGTTTTCAGTTAAGCCCATTTTTAAATGGTGAAATCACTAAAAATGACTATTTTATGTTGAATGAGATACGTAATGTGATTGTCTGAAAATACGAAAAAATATTAAGTAATATGTTTTAAATAATAAATATATAATTCTTCGGCTGAAGCACCGAACCAATTTTTTAAATGAATGATTATAAAGTGATATTGTAATTTCCAAATGCTATGTTTTTGGTATAAACGAGCTGAAGTTTTAAGTGTTTTTTTTATGACAACAAATTGATTTCTGTTGTATAAGGCATTAATAAGAATATTGTCTTCATAAACCATGTAGCTTTCGTTAAAGCCACCAATTTTCTGAAATAATTTTTTTGTTATGAATAGACTTTGATCGCCACCACGGCAAACGCGCCAATTAAACTGGGTAAGCCAGCCAGTTATTTTTAACCACCAGTGATGGCTATTAAATTCCATTTTAAAACAACCTGCTTGATTTCCTTTTTTTATTTCGTCGATAATAGCTTGGTCGAAATCTTTTGGAGGAATGGAGTCAGCGTGTAAAAAATACAGAATGTTACCCGATGCCTGTTTTGCACCAACATTCATTTGTTTGGCACGTCCTTTTTCTGAATTAACACATATAATTTGTGTCTCTTCAAGCGAAGTGGAGATGTTTTTAATAGGTCTCGACTGCACTCGACCTGACACAAAAGTTGAAACAATATCCAGTGAACCATCGTTACTCCCACCATCAACCACAATGATTTCTGAAATAAGTTCTTGCGATGAATTTTTCAGTAAATGTGTTAGCAGAGTTTCTATAGTATCTGCTTCATTAAGTATGGGAATGATAATGGAAATGTTATTCATTTAAGTCCCAGTTATAATCTTTAAACGATTTGGAGGCGGTTTTTGAAATCTCAATAGGTGAATACAAATTTAAAAAGTCGATTAACGAACCGTTTTTAGTAAAATCGGCATTAAACCAATTAAATATTTTCGATAATTCCACTTTGTCTTTTGAGATAGAATTTTTGGTTGAATCGCTTAAAAAATCTTGGGTAGCATTTGTTAATTGCTGTTCTAAATTTTCTGCAGTGTAGGCTTCGTTTAATAATTTCGGACAAGAAATGGATGCACAAACAATGGCAAAATGTAGTCGTGGTTCGTCCATTTTTCTTAAAATTTGATGCTCAATTTCATCAAGATTATACCACTTGTCACCTAATTTCCAATGGCGTTGCTGCCAAGGATTTTTAATGTCTTTAATGCTTTTTACTGGGTAATGCCTTAAAATCAAATCGATGGTTAAAGCGTTATAGGTGTTAATCCAAAAGGCAAGTATGTCTGATTTAGTCCAATTTTGCGTTGGTAAATTTTCACCTAAATAAAAAATATATTTTTGTAAATCTAACTGTCTTTTTTTTAAATCTTTATAATGTACAAAACCTTCTTTGGACACAAACATTGAGAGCAATTTGTTGAAAGAATCATGTTTCGGTTTTAAAATTGAATCAAATACTGGTGCGGTGATATAACTATTTACAGTTGTTATAGAATCTTTTTTCAGCCTTATTTCTGTATTAGCGCTTATTTCTTCAACGATAATATTCTCAGTATTAATATCGGTGTCTATTATTAATTGTTGGTTTTTTAAACTTTGTTTTGAAGTGTTTACACTAATCTTTTTATTAGATGAACATGATACTATTATTAATATTAAAAAGAATAATTGTATGGTTTTCATTTTAGTTGATTCAAATTATTTTTTTATTCCATACTATTAAAAATCTAACTTTAATAGTTGTTTTGTCATATTTCCTTGGCCAAGGTTTAAAATGGTATTGTTAAATTTCAGTGAACCTTCGGCTCTAAATAATATATCAGAATCGGCATTAGGAAAGATGATTTTTGGAGTAATTTCCCCGCGATTATTTACAGTAATATTGTAAAAATTTGTTTTCGAGTTTCTTTTATCCTGCTTAACAATCAGCTTATCTTTATCCATATCTATATAACCATTCATTAAAATATTTAATTGATTATTCTCAAAGTAAGCAAAATATGAAGAGTCTTGTTTGTTAGATCGAACATCTATTTTTTCTGTTTCTTTAATTTCTAAAATTTTATCCCAAATAAGTTCGCCAGAACTATTAATTTTTGATATTAATATATCATCATATACTTTATAACTTACACTAAACGGATTGTAGGTAATAAATGCTGTAAAACTTGAAGATGCAAAAGAAGCAATGGGTATTCCAATTGGAACTTGTTGATGTCTAATGGAATAAAATTGTCCTATTAAATAAGTATTTTGTTCTTTGTCAATAAAGAGTTCTTTAATGTCGATACTTCTATTACTTTTAAATAATCCAATAAAATATTTTTTGGCATCTTCAGAGTGAAAATCTGATATTTTATACGAGGTTAATTCAAACCTATTAAGGTTTACTTTGTAATAAGAAAATCCTTCAAAAGTGCCTTTCTTTTTTTTTGAAAATAATCCGTTGATTATAAAGCTTTCGTCATCTGAGAGTGTATTTATTAATTGATACGTATCTGCTTCAATTGGTAAAATTAAATCGCGCGTTTCGTTGTTTGAGTATTCTGTTAATTGATAGTAATTACCATCCTTTTCATCATGTAAACTGTATAAAATATAGGTTTTATTATTGTATTGGCTCACATTTAAAAATGTTGTGTTTTTTCTGTGAATATTTTTATTTGGATATATTTCATGATAAGATTGTGAATTTAAATCGCCATCAAAAAATTCTAAGTATGTAAAAGCGATATTGTCGTCTACAACAGGAAAGTTTAGCAGGTAATTATCGTCATGAATAACAGATATTTGATTATTATATTTTAAAGCATCAAAAAAAACTTTTTCGCTATCTTTTTCTGCACTAATAAGATTTTTCTTAACAAACTTTTTTGTTGTTAAATCAAATAAATCAATCCTAATTGTGGCATACTTATTATCGATTTCTTTTATTAATACGTGAACTTTATTATTTTTAATGAATACTTCTAAAATCTCTGTAGAATTTTCTGTTTCAATTTCCTGTCTTTCTATAAAATCTAACTTATCAAAAAACTCAATAAAATAATTACGTAATGTGCCATTTATTCGATGAGGTCTAACGGAAACAAAGTTTCCGTTTTCATCGCAGGCTGTGATTTCAGTTTTATCTATTAAAAACTGTCGGTCTTTTATAATTTCACCTTTATTGATTAAAATATCTTGAGCAAAACTCAAAAAAGGCACTAATAAAAAGGTAATATAAAATATTTTTCGGATCATAAAAGGTTGTTGTGAGTTACCAACTGTTAATAGGAAATTTGCACGAATAATCATTTGGTTTTTTATATATGGATATATTATGACCTAACAACATCCCCCACCATCGTAATGGAAGGTAGATTCGCTTATAAAAATATCGTCTCGGTTTAAACTTTTTAAAGCACCAGCTGTTTTATCGCAAATGGCTAATGGCTGATTTTTTAATAAAACGTGTCCTTCTTTATCATCAAAATAATCTTGGTCGCCATAATAAATCGCGGCTTTTCCGGTAAAAATACATGGGCCATCTGCTGGCATGGGGTCTTTTATGGCAGCCACTTCAATTGACTCAATATAGATAAGTTCTTCCGTCGGGTAGTTTTTAGGGTCGAGAATTCTGTAGGGTTTTCTAGCGCGAATTTCTATGGTACCAAAACCAGCATCGGTTAATGCTTTTACATATTCCGCAATGGGTAAACTACCACTTAAACATAAGGCGCGGAGTCTTTCGTCATTTCGAAGTGCATCATTCATTGGTTGTTCGCAGGTTGGATCGCTCATAACTAATTTGCCGTGAGGTTTTAAAACGCGGTACATTTCGGCAATAGCTTGTTTTAAATCATCAGCTTTAAAAATATTAAATAAGCAATTTTGTGCCGCTACGTCGATGCTATTATCTTCAACTGGCAGATTCATGGCATCACCTTTTTTAAGGTCTACAAAGTCGCTTTTAAACCATGGGTTTTGCGCTTCGGCTTCAATAAAATTTTTGCGTGAAGCTTCTAGCATTTCATCAACCACATCAATACCAACTACACCAGCTTTTTGTCTGTTAAAATAAGCGAATTGCAACAATTCCATACCGCCACCAACACCAACATACAACATTTTAGGATTGTTGGTTAAATCGCGTGCATGCACCGTGCTACCACAACCATAGTTCATTTCTTGCATGATTTTAGGAATCTTTAATCCTGGTAATTCCCAAATAGGGTTTGTGGTACAACACAAGCCAACATCTGGTGTTAGTGCTGCTTCTTTATAAACGTTGTGCGTGGTTTCTAGATAACTCATAATTTAGTTTATAGAAGCTTCAGAGAGCTTCGTTTTTAGAATGTTAGACTAGTTTTTGTTTAGAATTTATGTTTCTGCAAACTGCGACTGAAAACTGTAAACTATTTAAAGTGTTTTTATTAATTCTTTAAACAATATTATCATGTTTGGTTCTGCTTTTTCTGCCATTGAAATAATTTCGGCGATGTCGACAGGCTTTAGATTGTTTGGGTCGCATTCGTCGGTTAAAACCGACACGGCTGCTGCTTTTAATTTTAAATGATTTGCTACAATAATTTCTGGAACCGTACTCATGCCAACAGCATCGGCACCAATAATTTTAAGCATTTTGTATTCTGCTCTGGTTTCTAATTGCGGACCAACAACGCTTGCATAAACACCCTCGTGTAAGGTTATGTTTTTGTTTTTTGCAATAGTTTTAAATGTAGTGTTTATTTTAGTATCGTATGGTGCGCTCATATCGGTAAAGCGTTCGCCTAAAAACTCTACGCCTTTAAACGCTAGAGGAGAACTTCCTTGAAGATTGATATGGTCTTCGATAAGCATTAATTCGCCTTTCTTGAAGTTTAAATTAATGGCTCCAGCAGCGTTAGAAACTAAAAGGGTTTGGATGCCTAGTTTTTGCATAATACGCACCGGATAGGTAACATCTTGTAGTGTGTAGCCTTCGTAAATATGAAAACGGCCTTGCATAACAACCACCTTTTTACCTTCTAGAATGCCGTAAATAAGTTTGCCCTTATGGAACTCGACGGTTGCTGTTGGGAAATTTGGAATGTGATTGTAACTGGCTTCGGTTATAATTTCTATTTCGTTAAGTAATTGCCCAAGTCCGGTACCTAAAATGATGCCAATTTCGGGGTTTTCGAAACCTTTTTGAATAAGATAATCGGTGGTTTCTTCTATTTCTTTAATCATGTTTTGTGTAGAATTTTTTTAATTGAGGATAGTCTTTTATGTCTTCAAACTTGTCAATATCATTAAGTGTTTTAAGTAACGTTAAAGATACATTTTTTAGACCTAATTCTTTAAGGGTAACTTCTAATAAATTTGCTTCGCTCCATGGTTTATTGCGAAAAATACAGGGTTGCATTTTTGAAAGTCCTAGAAGGTAATAGCCACCATCTTTTGCTGGCCCGAAAACAACGTCGTTATTGTCTAATTTATAGAATGCTTCATTTATTATATCAGTGTTGAGGTCTAGTAAATCGCTACCTACAATGACTATTTTATTGTAACCTTGTTGAAAAAGTTCTAAAAAAGCATGTTCCATACGGGCGCCTAAATTTTGACCTTGCTGCAATTTTTTGTTAAAAATAGTGGCATTCCAAAGATCGTCTTGAACGATTTGTTCTGAATAAAACACAAACTTGTCGACATTTACAGATGCCGTAATTTGTGCCGTGTGTTCAAGTAGGTGTTTGTAAATATTTAAAGCCGCTTCGTTACCAATGGTTTTGGCCAAACGTGTTTTACATTTTCCTAATTCCGGATTTCTGGTAAAAATAATGATGGCTTGTTTTGAAGCTTGTAAATGGGCGTTTATAATAACTTCATTATTTTTAAAAGGTTTCATAAACTCATTTTAATTGATAATCTTTTCGCCTTTTAGCAGCCATTTGCTCCATGTTTTGGAATAAGCATGTACGTTTTCGGTTTGTTTACCTTTAGTAGAATACACGGTATTGTTTTGGTTTTTCCATTCGAAAATGCCGCCGTATAAATTTTTAACGTTTGTGTAACCCGCATCTTTTAGTTTAATACCAATTTTTTCAGAGCGAACACCAAGTGAGCAATACACAACAATGGGGTTGTTTTTATTTGGGATATGTTTTTTTACAGAATCTAAATTAAAATGGTCGTAGCCCGCATAAACTGCATTTTTTAAATGGCTCACGTTATATTCGTTCCGTTCGCGGGTGTCTAAAAGAATCACCTCGTTTTTAGATTGTTTTAATTCTTCGACAGTTATATAAGGGATTGCTTCAGAATTGTACTTTTTTAAAAGGCCAGATAAGGAGCTTTGTGCATAACCCAACGTGGTGAGTAATAACAGTACAATGGCAAAATAATTCTTCATCCTTAGTTTATTTTAAATGACTTTATTATGCAACGCTACCTTGGCAACTGCTACCGGCACCTGCTGTACAGCCGTAACAATGCTGCGAAATAACAATCTCGCGACCTTCTAAAAGTTCTTCGTTGTATTCAGAAATGTGCTTTATCTTGCTGTTTACCGGAAGTTCGAGCATTTGGTTAAAATCGCAATCATACAGAAAACCATCCCAACTTACCGAAAGCGTATTGGTGCACATAACGTTATGTACTGCGGAAGGGTTATAAGATTCCACTAAAGCGTACATGTAATCTTCGTAATTTTCTGATGCAATTAAATAATCTAAAAATCTGCTTACTGGCAAATTGGTGATTGCAAATAAATTATGAAAATAAATATCGAATTCCTCTTTTAAAGCTTTTTTAAAATCCTTTTCCATAGCAGCCTGATTGCCTGGTAAAAATGCACCTGAAGGGTTGTAAACCAAATCTAAACGCAATGTGCTTTCTGGCATGCCATAGCCAACCGCATTTAATGCTTGTAATGCTTTTATAGATTTATCGAAAACACCATCGCCTCGTTGCTTATCCGTTTTGCCGCGTGTCCAGTGGGGCATTGAGCTTACCACATGGATATTGTGTTTTTTGAAAAATTCTGGTAATCCGTAATATTTTTTATTGGCTTGTAAAATGGTCAGGTTCGAGCGTACAATAAAATCTTTAATTCCTGCTTTATAGGCTTCGTCAACAAACCACCGAAAATCGGGGTTCATTTCTGGTGCACCGCCGGTTAAATCAAGGGTGTGAGCGCCCGTATTTTTAATAACCTCTAAGCATTGCATCATGGTTTCGCGTGTCATGATTTCTTTTCTGTCTGGACCAGCATCTACATGGCAATGTTCGCACACTTGATTACACATGTAACCTACATTTATTTGCAGAATTTCGAGCTTTCGAGCTTTTAATGGAAATTGATTTGTTTCAGAAATTTTTTCTTTAAAGGTTGGTAACGCTCCTTGTTGGAAAATACCATTCGATAAAATTTCTAATTGTCTTTTACTATTTGCCAAGTCGCTATGGCGCTTATGTAGGGATTTAATCATTTTTTCGAATTCTGAATTCTGAATTCTGAATTCAGAATTTGAGATATTATCAATCGTAATTCGTAATTCAAAATTCGTAATTTCATTTTACATTTCTAACTTATTCACTTTATTCATCATTTGTACACCGTGTACTAACGAGGCGCCACCTCTAATTGCTGCTGCAACGTGTAAGGCTTCCATCATTTCTTCTTTGGTTATGCCACGTTGTAAACCATCGCCCGTATAGGCATCAATACAATAGGGGCATTGAATGGTGTGTGCCACTGCAAGTGCTATTAATGATTTTTCTCTTTCAGAAAGTGCACCTTCTTCAAACACTTTACCATAGTATTCAAAAAATTTTTCACCTAGGTCTTTGTTCCAATCGCTGATTTTCCCAAATTTTTTTAAGTCGGCAGGGTCGTAATATGTTTTTTGCATGAAATATATATTTTTAGTAAATATAAATCTATTTGAATAAAGTCGGAAAATTTAGCAATACATAACAAATGCCGTTGGTAATTATTTAAAATACCAACGGCATGTGGGGTAATCACTAGATTCTCAATTGATTGAAGTTTAAAATTTTAATAAAAAGACTTATTCTTTTATGATGTTTCTTGAAATTACAATTTTTTGAATTTCTGAAGTGCCTTCATAAATCTGCGTAATTTTGGCATCGCGCATCAGTCGTTCTACGTGATAATCTTTCACAAAACCATTACCACCATGAATTTGTACGGCTTCAACGGTGTGTTCCATCGCAACTTTTGAAGCGTATAATTTTGCCATGGCACTCGATACATCGTAATTATTTCCTTGGTCTTTATCCCAAGCTGCTTTCATAACCAGATGGCGAGCAGCTTCAATATCGGTATACATATCGGCCAATTTAAACGCAATCGCTTGGTGGTTGCAAATTTCTGTACCAAAAGCTTTTCGCTCTTTAGAGTATTTTAAAGCAAGTTCGTAAGCGCCAGCAGCAATTCCTAAGGCCTGAGCAGCAATACCAATGCGACCACCAGACAAGGTTTTCATCGCAAAGCGGAAACCTGCACCATCATCGCCAATGCGGTTTTCTTTAGGCACTTTTACATCGTTGAACTGCAAGGTGTGCGTGTCGCTGCCTCGAATACCTAATTTATTTTCTTTCGGGCCTACATGAAATCCTTCCATGCCTTTTTCCACTATAAAAGCATTGATGCCATGCGATCCTTTATGTTTATCGGTCTGAGCAATCACTATATAAACATCGGCACGACCGCCGTTGGTTATCCAGTTTTTAGTACCATTAAGTAGGTAATAATCGCCTTTGTCTATAGCAGATGTTTTTTGTGAAGTGGCGTCACTACCAGCTTCAGGTTCGCTTAAACAAAAGGCGCCAACAAATTCGCCTGTAGCTAATTTGGTAAGATACTTTTCTTTTTGCGCTTCTGTACCAAAAGCTTCCAGACCATAGCAAACTAGAGAATTATTTACGGATACAATTACAGAAGCCGAGGCATCAATTTTAGATAATTCTTCCATGATTAATACATACGAAATCGTATCCATGCCACTGCCACCATATTTGGGGTCGACCATAATGCCTAGGAATCCTAAATCACCCATTTTTTTAACTAATTCGGCTGGGAAATGTTGTTTTTCATCACGTTCAATTACGCCTAGAAGTAACTCTGTTTGGGCAAAATCGCGGGCTGCATCGCGTATCATGATATGTTCTTCTGATAGACTAAAATCCATAATTCTCAATTAAGCTGTTATTTTATTAAAAAATATGTACAAATATAGCTTATTAGTGTCAATTTTTCAATGAGTATTATTATTTTTGTCTGATATGCAGAAAAACGAATATAAGGTAATTGGTGTCATGTCTGGAACATCTTTAGATGGAATAGATTTGGTTTATGTTAATTTTCATTTCGATACCCGTTGGTCTTTCGAAATTATTTATGGCGAAACCGTAAATTATGATTCACATTGGGTGGAAAAACTCAGAAACTTGGTTTCATATTCTTCTGAAGATTTAAAAGAATTAGATGCTAGTTACACAAATTATCTATCTGAAAAAATTAGTCATTTTATTAAAAAGTACAATATTCAAGAAATAGATGCAGTTTGTTCTCACGGTCATACCGCATTGCATCAGCCAGATAAAGGGCTCACGTATCAAATAGGTAATTTACCGCAGATTGCAGAAATTTTAAATGAAACGGTTGTTTGCGATTTTAGAGTGCAAGATGTTAAATATGGTGGACAAGGCGCACCTTTAGTACCCATTGGCGATAAATTGTTGTTTTCTGAATATGATTTTTGTTTGAATTTAGGCGGATTTGCAAATCTGTCTACCGACGTTAATAGCGAACGCATTGCCTATGATGTCTGTCCCGTAAACATTGTTTTAAATAAATATGTGAAGCAATTGGGTTTCGATTTTGATGATAAAGGAACAATAGCTTCAAGAGGTACGGTAAATAAAGAGTTGCTTAATCAATTAAATAATTTAGAATTTTATAGGGCTGGTTATCCTAAATCATTGGGCTTAGAATGGGTCTTTAAAAACATATTTCCTTTAATAGATTCATTTAAATTAGAAATTAAAGATGTTCTAAGAACTTTTGTAGAGCATATTGCTATTCAATTGGCTTCAGAAATCAATAAGAAAGCGAATGCATCAGTTTATGTTACAGGTGGCGGCGTTTATAATAAATTTCTAATAAATCGATTAAAATCTCACACAAAGAATAAAATTGTTATTCCTTCAGCAACTATTATCGAATTTAAAGAGGCGCTTATTTTTGGTTTTCTAGGTGTTTTAAGGCTTCGAAACGAAGTTAATTGCCTTCAGAGTGTTACGGGAGCTTCAAGAAGCCATAGTTCAGGGGTAATTTATATGCCTAAAAAATAATATTAAATTACATTTAGACTAATAGTTTTTTATATTTGTTACTTTAACAATTAAATCATTTAACAAGATGACGCAACTCTAGCTCGGTTTAAAAACAGTGTTTAGCATTAATTATTAATATGAATTAGAGACATTTAAGTGTTAAAATGAAAGAATTATTAAAAAAATTTGAAGATAAATCACCTGAAATTATATTTAACTGGAAGGATTCTGAAACAGAAGCTGAAGGTTGGGTTGTAATAAATTCGCTAAGAGGCGGTGCAGCAGGCGGCGGAACACGCATGCGAAAGGGTTTAGATTTAAATGAAGTTTTGTCGTTGGCGAAAACCATGGAAATTAAATTTACGGTTTCAGGTCCAGCCATAGGAGGTGCGAAATCTGGAATAAATTTCGATCCGAACGACCCAAGAAAAAAAGGCGTATTAGAAAGATGGTATAAAGTGGTTTCACCGTTATTAAAAAGTTATTACGGTACAGGAGGCGATTTAAATGTAGATGAAATACATGAAGTAATTCCAATAACCGAGGAAAGTGGCGTTTGGCATCCGCAAGAAGGCGTTTTTAACGGGCATTTTAAACCAACAGAAGCCGATAAAATAAATAGAATAGGCCAATTACGACAAGGAGTCAGTAAAGTTATTGAAAACCCATATTATTCCCCGAGTGTAGAAAGAAAGTTTACAATTGCCGATATGATTACCGGATATGGTGTGGCAGAAGCAGTAAAACAATATTACAATATTTATGGTGGAAGTGTTGTTGGAAAAAAGGCCGTAATTCAAGGATTTGGTAATGTTGGCGGTGCAGCGGCGTTTTATTTGTCGAAAATGGGAGCAAAAATTGTGGGAATTATCGATGTTACTGGGGCTGTAATTAATGAAGAAGGATTTTCATTTCATGATATAAATCATTTTTTTCTAAACAAAAAGGGTAATACCTTAGCCGCCAAAAATTTGATACCTTTTGATGAAGCTAACGAAAGAATATGGTCAATTAAAACCGAGATTTTTGCACCTTGTGCTGCCTCCAGATTAGTTACTATACATCAAATTGATAAAATGATCGACAGTGGTTTAGAAGTAATATCGTGTGGTGCTAATGTGCCTTTTGCAGATAAAGAAATTTTCTTCGGACCCATTATGGAGCATACAGATTATCGCGTTAGTTTAATTCCTGATTTTATCTCAAACTGTGGCATAGCTAGGGTTTTTGCGTATTTTATGGAGCGACGTGTGCAAATGACTGATGAAGCGATATTTAATGATATATCAAACAAAATTAAAGAAGCAATAAAAAAAGTATATAATAAAAACCAATCTAAAACAGGTATTAGTGCAACCGCTTTTGAAATTGCACTAAGCCAACTTATTTAATCAATTTATTTTATGGAAGCAGCAATTATTTTAGTATTTGTAATAGGTTATTTAGCCATCACGCTAGAACATAACCTTAAAATCGATAAACTTATACCAGCGTTAGTGATGATGGCTATTTGTTGGGCGTTAATCTCTTTAGGATTGGAAAGCTTTCCTAATTGGTTCGATTCTTCTAAGCATGCATTGCTTGAAGGTTTTGGCGGATTTTCTTCTGAAGAAAAAATGCACCTTATGGAAGAAACCTTATTGCATCACCTAGGAAAAACGGCCGAAATATTGGTGTTTCTACTTGGAGCGATGACCATTGTTGAAATTATTGATTATTTCGACGGATTTTCAACCATTAAAGACTTTGTAAGAACTAAAAACAAAGTGAAAATATTGTGGCTTTTTGGCTTTTTAGCGTTTATTTTATCTGCGATAATCGATAATTTAACTGCTACCATCGTATTAATTTCAATCTTACAAAAAATTGTTAGAGACAGAGAAATGCGTATTTGGTATGCTGGTTTAATAATTATCGCTGCCAATGCTGGAGGTGCTTGGTCTCCTATTGGCGATGTTACAACTACTATGTTATGGATCGGTAAAAAAGTATCAACCGGTCATTTAATGGGGTATTTACTTTTACCATCGTTTGTTTGTATGGCAGTTCCAACCTTTATAGCGTCGTTTCTACCTGTTTTTAGAGGCGAGTTAGAAATTGAAGAAGTAGAAGAGGTAAAGAAATCTAAATATAGCGGTATTATGCTTTATTTAGGTCTTGGAGCCATTGTTTTCGTGCCTATTTTTAAAATGGTAACACATTTACCTCCTTATGTTGGTATGATGTTATCGTTAGGTGTTGTGGCAGTTTTTGCCGAAGTTTATAGTAGTTCTAAATTTAGCATGTCTAAAGTAGATTCTGAAGAAAGTGATTCGCATGCACACCACAGCCCAGTGCATCATTCATTATCAAAAATTGAATTACCAAGTATTTTATTCTTCTTAGGTATTTTAATGGCTGTTGCAGCGTTAGAATCTTTAGGGATATTATTCGGATTTGCTGAATCTTTAAAAGAAGGTATGCCGATGTTAGGAACAGAATTACATCACACAGGGGTTTCCGATTTGGTAATGATATTGCTTGGAGTAGGTTCTGCGATTATTGATAACGTACCGTTAGTAGCAGCAAGTTTAGGTATGTTTTCTGAACCAATGGATAATGAATTATGGCATTTTGTGGCGTTTTCTGCTGGTACTGGTGGTAGTATGTTAATTATTGGTTCTGCAGCAGGAGTTGTAGCAATGGGGATGGAAAAAATAGACTTTTTCTGGTATCTAAAAAAGATCTCTTGGCTAGCTTTAGTAGGCTTCCTTTTAGGTTGTGCGACATTTATGGTTACTAGAACTTGGTTTTAATATACTTTATTAAAAAAAGAAGCGTTATACAATTTTAGAAACATTTAATTTATGCTAAATACATTCATACAAGACGTGCAAACTGGGGCACAAATACCAGTTCCTTTAGAAACCGAATCGGTTGAAAAATCACTGTCAATCATAGAATTAATAAGTAGTGGAGGTGTAGCAGGACAATTTATAATAGGTGTATTGTTTTTAATGCTTATTGGTGCTATTTATATCTATTTTGAACGATTGTTTGCCATAAAAGCAGCTTCAAAAATAGATGGTAATTTTATGAACCAGATTAAAGATCATGTGTCACACGGTAAAATAGATGCGGCGCAACTATTATGTGCTCAAGTCAATTCGCCTGTTTCTCGATTAATTGGAAAAGGGATTTCTAGAATAGGAAAGCCACTTGCCGATATTAACACCGCTATCGAAAATGCAGGAAGGTTAGAAGTTTATGGCCTTGAAAAAAATGTTAGTATGCTCGCAACTATTTCTGGAGCGGGTCCGATGATTGGGTTTTTAGGAACCGTTATTGGGATGATATTAGCAATATTTGAACTTGCCAATGCCGGTGGAACTATACAAATGGATGTTTTAGCAAGTGGACTTTATACAGCAATGACCACAACCGTTGCCGGATTAATTGTAGGTATTGTGTCGTTTATGGCGTACAACCACTTGGTAGTTAAAACAGATAAAGTAGTGTATCAAATGGAAGCAAACTCTTTAGAGTTTTTAGATCATTTAAACGAACCTATTTAATAATGAATTTAAAGGGTAGAAATAAAATAACGCCAGAGTTTAGTATGGCTTCCATGACAGATATTGTATTTCTGTTACTCATATTTTTTATGATAGCTTCTACTTTAGTCTCCACCAATGCCATAGATATATTATTGCCAAAAGCTAGTGGTAAAACCGAAAACAAAAAATCTATTGCGGTAAGTATTAAAGGAGACTTAACCTATTATATAGACCAGAGGCGAGTAGGAGAAACGGTATTAGAAAGCGAATTGGTAGCCGAACTTTCTACACAAGAAAATCCAACCATTGTTTTAAGGGCAGAAAAAACGGTGCCAGTAGAACATGTTGTAAAGGTTATGGATATTGCCAATAGAAATAAATTCAAAGTCATATTAGCCGTAAAACCCGATTAATTATATTATTGTTTTAATATCGGCACGATTCTAGTTTTAAGAAGTAAAGAAATCATTTTTTAATGAAGTATCTCGAAACCCCACATGAAAGAAATTCAGCAAAAGTAACAGCTTTAATAACTGTTATTTTGGTGCTGCTATTGTTTGTGGTTGGTGCGCCTTATATGGATCCTCCTATAGAATACGGTGTTTCGGTAAATTTTGGTACTTCAGACGTTGGTCAAGGTGATGTGCAACCCTTAAAACCTATAAAATCTGAACCTGTCGATATTAATAAACCTGCCGAAGTAGAGCCTGTTAAAGCTGAAGCATCAAAAGCGTCAGAGCAAAAGGAATCTGTTTTAACTCAGGAAGATGAGGAGGCTATCGTTATAAAAAAACAACGGGAAGCCGAAATGAAAGCCAAAGCTATTGCTGATGCAAAAGCGAAGGCAGAAGCAGACCGAATAGCAAAAGAAAAGCGGGAACTTGAAGAGAAAAAGAAAAAGTTAGATGCTTTAATTGGTGGGGTTAGTAAATCTGATGGAACCGCTACTGGTGGAGAAGGCAATGATAATAGAGCAGGAGATAAAGGGCAATTAGATGGCGACCCGTATGCCTCAAGTTATTTTGGTGATCCTGGTACTGGAAGCGGTGGTGTTGGATACGGATTGAATGGAAGAGGAAAAGCAACCTACAGTACACTTAAGCAAGATTGTAACGAAGCAGGAATGGTGATTGTTAAAATAGTTGTGAATAGAAATGGTAATGTTATTGAAGCAGAGCCAGGAGTTAGAGGAACAACCAATACTGCTGCCTGTTTGTTAGAACCTGCAAAAAAAATAGCCTTATCTCACCGATGGGCTCCAGACGCAAATGCCCCTGCCAAACAAATTGGTTTTGTTAAAGTAAACTTTAAACTAGGGCAATAATTCATGTCATATCAAGATACACTTAATTGGATGTTTTCTCAATTGCCAATGTATCAACGACAAGGTCAATCGGCGTTTAGAAAAGACTTATCAAATACTTTAGCCTTAGCCGAACATTTAAATTTTCCTGAAAAACATTTTAAAACCATTCATATTGCTGGTACTAACGGCAAAGGTTCCACTAGCCACATGTTAGCCTCTGTTTTGCAAGAAGCGGGTTATAAAGTTGGCTTGTACACGTCGCCACATTTAAAAGACTTTAGAGAGCGTATTAAAATAAACGGCAAAGAAGTAAGTAAACAGTTTGTCACTGCCTTTATTAAGCGTAATAAAGAGTTCTTCGAGCAACATTCATTGTCTTTTTTTGAAATGACCGTTGGTATGGCCTTCGAATATTTTAAAAAGCAAAAAGTTGACATAGCTGTGATTGAAGTTGGAATGGGCGGACGCTTAGACTCCACCAATATTATTACACCCGAAGTATCGGTTATTACAAACATAGGCTTAGATCATACACAATTTCTTGGAGATACACTGGAGGCTATTGCTTTCGAAAAAGGTGGCATTATAAAACCTAATGTTCCGGTTGTAATTGGTGAAACCCAAAAAGAGACCACAGCAGTTTTTAAGGCTTTGGCAGAAAAAAACAAATCCAATATTATATTTGCCGATCAACAGGAAACAGAAAGCTACACATCGGATTTAGCGGGATCTTACCAATCAAAAAATATAGTTACGGTTGTCAATGCTTTAAAGGAATTACAATTAAAGGGATTCAACATTAGCAAGCAAAACATTAAAGACGGACTGCGAAATGTAGTAAAAAATACGGGTTTAATGGGGCGTTGGCAGGTATTACAAGTACATCCGAAGATAGTTTGTGATACTGGACATAACAAAGACGGTTTAACCTATGTGATGAATCAGCTATCTAAAGAGCAGTTTGAGGCGTTGCATATTGTTTTTGGAGTGGTAAATGATAAAGATTTAAGTACGATTATTGATTTATTACCTAAAAATGCGCGCTATTATTTCTGCAAACCCGATATTCCTCGGGGATTAGATGCTCAGGAGTTAAAAAACATATTAAAGCCTCATGGTATTGAAGGTTTAGCCTATAATTCTGTAAATCAAGCTTATAAAATGGCATTAGAAAATGCTACAGCTAACGATTTTATTTTTGTTGGCGGTAGTACATTTGTTGTAGCAGAAATAATTTAAAATTTTATTAAAAAAGTTTTTGCAGATTAAAAATCTAAGTTATATTTGCACACCTAATTAAAGGGCGACTAGCTCAGTTGGTTCAGAGCATTTGGTTTACACCCAAAGGGTCAGGGGTTCGAATCCCTTGTCGCCCACAAAAAAAATCCTAAAGTTTATACTTTAGGATTTTTTGTTTTATATAGTATATTGAAATACTTTTTAATTCAAATTATGGAATTACAACAATTCCAAAACCCGCTCCAAAGCCATACCTCGTGAGCCTTTTATTAAAAGTAAGGTGTTTTGAAGTTTAGACATATCAGAAAGATTTTTTAAATCTTCAAATGAATTAAATTTCATGGCTTTTTCCGAATTGATTTTAGATTGAAAAAAGTTTTCACCAACAAATATTAATTGATCTATGTTTAGCGAAAGCGCTAAATCAGCAATTGTTTGATGTTCTGATTTTGCCGATTTTCCAAGTTCGAACATATCTCCTAGAATAGCCGTTTTAAATCCAGCTTGTTTTTCGAAATTTAAAAGAGCCGCGCGCATGCTAGTTGGGTTGGCATTGTAGGCGTCCAAAATTATTTTGTTGGTTCCTTTTTCTATAATCTGAGAGCGATTATTGGTTGGAACATAGTTTTCGATGGCTAGTTTTATTTTGTTTGGTTCAATCTCAAAATAGTCGCCAATTGTTATGGCCACGGCTATGTTGTTAAAATTATACTCGCCAATAAGCTGACTTTGTATGATGACGCCTTTGTAAAGACACGACACAAAAGGTTGCGCTTCTACAAAACTTATAGAAACATTGGTGCCTGAAACCGTGTTGCCAAAAGTAAATACATGGGCCTTTTTGGTTTTTCTAATTTGAATGGGATCATTTGCGTTTACAAATATGGTTTTGTTGTTTTTTATCAAATAATCATATAATTCGCTTTTGCCTGTTATTACGCCTTTAACGCCACCAAAACCTTCTAAATGGGCTTTTCCAAAGTTTGTTATATAACCATAGTCTGGTTTTGCAATGCTGCACAAAAACTCAATTTCTTTTTGATGGTTGGCGCCCATTTCAACAATCCCTATTTCGGTATCTTTTGTCATAGATAACAAGGTTAAAGGCACGCCAATATGGTTATTTAAATTACCAACGGTGGCTGTAGTTTTAAACTTTTGCGAAAGGGTTGCATTTATAAGTTCTTTTGTGGTAGTTTTTCCGTTGCTACCTGTAATAGCTAAAATCGGAATGTTTAAGTATTGTCTATGAAATGTTGCTAATTCTTGAAGCGTTTCAAGCACATCGTTTACTAAGATTGTTTTTTCTGAGGTTTTGTAAGCGTCCTCATCAATAATACAATATTTAGCGCCACTTGCTAAAGCTTGTTCCGCATACGTATTGCCATTAAAATTATCGCCTTTTAAGGCAAAAAACATATCGTTATTTTTAATTTTTCTGGTATCGGTACAAGCACTAGTGCATTCTAAAAAAAGACGATGTATTTGTTCTATGTTCATCTGTGATACTTAATTGTTTTTTATTTGTCAGATGCAATTCGCCATTAAACTTATTTGTTGGTATATTATGAATTGTTATGGCTTATTTCAAAAGATAAGTTTGTGTTGCAAACTTAAAAGTATTAAAAAAGTCCTAACTTTCATTAGGACTTTTTTACTTATTTTAAAAAAATTATTAATTTTTCTTTTTGGTTGTTGTTTTAGATTTAGAACCTACACGAGACATAGCACATCTAAATCCAATGTAATCGGTAGCCATATCTTGTGGAAAATAACGTCTTTGCGCTGGGTCTAACCAATACTCTCTATCTTTCCAAGAACCACCTTTGTAAACTCTTACTTCATCGTTAATTAATGAGGTTCTGTTATTCGATTTGTCGTATTGTCTAACTAATTTACCAGATGAATCTCTTGTAATAATATTTTTTGGTGAATTATACATTTTTCTGGTTTCATCTTTATTACCATTCGCTTCGTCATCTTCGTTAAAGCTTTCAAAACGACGTGATGATTGTCTGTCGCCATCTCTAAAGTTTATTGTATTACTCTTATCAAAATTGGTACGTAAATAAGTTTCATTTTCATCTACTGGTACTTGTAAAATTTCGCCTGGTAAGTTACGGGCTACGATTTTACCGTTTGATAAAGTGTCGTAAACAATATTATCAACAGTTACTACTTTAACGGTACCATCGTCATTAATAGCATTTTTGGTATAAACGTTACCACGATAATAATTAAAGTCGTTAAATTCATCATCAACAATAGGTCTGTATACATCGGCAACCCATTCTGCAACGTTTCCAGCCATATCGTATAAACCGAAATCGTTAGGAGCGTATGATTTTACTTTGTTTGTAATATCAGCACCATCATCAGACCATCCAGCAATTCCGCCGTAATCACCTTTACCTTGTTTAAAGTTTGCTAATTGATCGCCACGGAATTTACGTGAGCCATTACGAGTGTACTGACCATCCCATGGGTATTTTTTACGTCCGCGGTAAAGGTTGTAGCTTCTTACTTCACTTAATCCTAGGGCAGCATATTCCCACTCTGTTTCGGTTGGGAGTCTGTACTTAGGCGTAATTAGCCCAGTTTCTCTAGTTGCATAAATGTTAGATTCATTACCATCGGCATCTGTACGAACATAGCGTCTGTTACGTTTTTCACCGTTTATAATTTCCTCATTACCACCATAAGTCAAAGTCGGGGCATTGATGTAGGTATCGGTGCTAAATGTAGATTCGGCATTTACGTCTACAATTTTAGCATCGCGTTTTAAATAACCAGCTTTTTCTAAATTATATTCGTTTACACGGTCTGATCTCCAATTTGCAAATTCTACAGCTTGAATCCAACTTACACCAACAACAGGATATTCTCCATAACCTGGGTGACGTAAGTAATTTTCTGTCATAACTTCATTGTAACCTAATCGGTTTCTCCAAACAAGTGTGTCTGGTAAGGCACCATTATAAATGGCTCTAAAATTCTCGTCCGAAGGTGGATAAACTCGTTTAATCCAGTCTAAATACTCCATGTACATGGCATTGGTAACCTCGGTTTCGTCCATATAAAACGACTGAACATGCTGTTGATTTGGAGTGTTATTCCAATCATGCATAACGTCGTCTTGAACGCGACCTTTTGTAAAAGTTCCGCCTTCAACAAATACCAGACCAGGAGAAGTTTCTTGTTCTTTAAAGTCGGTATTGTATTGAAATCCACCTTCACGGGAGTTAATTTGCCACCCTGTAGCTCTAGAACTATTCTTTGAACTCGAAGATTTTTTACAGCTAGTTGAAGCTAAAGTTAAAGCTAAAACTAACAAAACCTTGAATGCTACTACTTTTTTCATATCCATACGTTTAAGTAAGCTAATAATATTTTTGGTGCTGCAATATAAGAATTAAACCGAATACCGCAAGCTATTTTTTACATTTTAACCAAAAAAAAGTGTATTTCACCCTATTTTTTAGTCATTACACCGATGTTTTTACTGAATTTGACCACAGTTTTGTGTTTTAATAACGTGTGATTTCCTAATTTATTATTGTATTTTTGACTCAGTTTTTAATATTGTGAGTTGTATTGAATACTAACGTAACATTAATAACGTTATTTTATCGATGAAAAAGAAATTTTTACTTTTACTATGTCTTACTTGTGTTTCGGCATTTGCTCAACAGCAAAAATTTGAGATCACTTGGGAAGCGTCTCAAAAAATATCTGCGGGAAGCTATTCCTTAGAAATTCCATCCTTTAATAAAGAGTACTTAAGTTTTGATTTTGAAGCTGGATTGATGTTTGTTGCACAATGGGAATCAACTTCGGTAATTAACGAAGCGTCTGTTTCGCTAAGCAATGTGACTTATGAATCTATTTCTAAATCTGAATTAAAAGATTTGGATATAAATACCATACCAACAAAATTAAAGTATAGTTTAAAAAATTCTTACGCCAGAGAGAAACAGTACGCTGTTTTTGAATTGGCACCAATAATAAAGGATGCCAATGGTGGATTTAGAAAAATAACATCGTTTGAAGTTAATTATTCCATTGGGGGTAATTTAAGTAAAACCACAACAATCAATAAGTTTGGTTCTACAAAAGCGGTTTCAAATTCTGTATTGAGTAGTGGTGAATGGTACCGATTTTATGTTGATACCACCGGAGTATTTAAATTGTCGAGGAGTTTTTTGCAACGTTTAGGGGTTAAAGTTAGTACCGTGGACCCAAGAACGATAAAAGTATATGGAAATGGTGGGCGTATGATTCCATATTCTAATGCCGTATCGTATCCATTCGACGTTCAAGAAAATGCCATAAAATTTGTTGGTGAAGAAGATGGGGTTTTTAACAGTGACGATTATATTTTGTTTTATGCACAAGGACCAAGAGAATATAATGCAGAAAGTAACACCAATATTAATTGTTATACAGATAAAACGTATTACTATATTAATGTAAGTTCTGGAACAGGAAAACGTATTCAATCATTTACGCAACCTTCAGGAACTATTGATATGATGATTAATACGTTTCAGGAATACAAATTTCACGAAGTAGATAATTATAATATTGCCTCGTTGGGAAGGCGTTGGTTTGGCGAACGTTTTGATGTTACAAGTAACAGAACCTTCACATTTAATTTTCCAGATTTAGTAACAACAGAACCTGTTGCGCTAAAAGTGTATGTGGCGGCAGCGTCTTCTACCACTACAAGTATGCAATTAACCGTGAACGGAACAACGGTTTCTACCTTATCAATTGCGGGAGCGTCATCGCCAAGTTTAGCAAACGAGTCGTTTTATTCTAATAATGTAAATGTAAGTGCATCAAAAATTACGGTTGGTTTAAACTATAATAATAACGGGAATCCAAGTGCTTTAGGATATTTAGATTACATATCAATAACCGCAACGCGGGCATTAAAATTTAATAGTAAGCAGTTTCAATTTAAAAATAATGCTGTGGCATCAGCATCGGGTATTGGGCAATATACCATTTCTAATGCAACGCAAGTAAATGAAATTTGGGACGTTACAGATATTTACAATGTTTCTAATTTTATAAATACAGATGCAGCTTCCAGCCTTAGTTTTACATCAAATCTTGGAACCTTAAAAACCTATGTAGCATTAACGCCTTCAGATTATTTTGAACCTAAATTCGATTCAAAAACTACGATAAGCAACCAAAACATAAAAGGAACGGTTTTTTTAGATAATCAAGGCACATTTCAAGATGTGGATTATATTATTGTAGCGCCAGTTAATATGCTAAGTCAGGCAGAGCGATTGGCAGAAATAAATAGAAATCAGTATAATTTAAATGTAAAAGTTTATTCGCTTGACGCAATATATAACGAATTCAGTACAGGAAATCAGGATATTGGAGCCATAAGAAATTTGGTAAAATATGTTTATGATAATGCCAGTACATCAGATAAAAGTATAAAGTATCTATGTTTGTTTGGCGATGGTTCTTTTGATTATAAAGATAGAGTTCCAAATAACACTAATATTGTGCCCTCATGGCATTCTTACAGTAGTTTTAACCTGACTAATTCTTTTGTTTCTGATGATTTTTATGGCATGATGGATGCCAGTGAAGGTACTATGGCAACATCCGATAAATTAGATGTGGCAGTCGGGAGAATTTTGGCAGATACACCGCTGCGTGCCAAAGAATTGGTAGACAAAATAGAATCGTATTATAAAAAAGAAGCTTTAGGAAGTTGGCGAAATAATTTTGTGGTAGTATCAGACGATGTTGATAAAGATTGGGAAGGTATTTTACAGGAAACAACCGATAATGTTGGTAATTTAGTATCACAAAATAAACCGTTTATGAATGTGGTTAAAATACATTCAGATGCGTTTAAACAAGAAACTTCTGCCGGAGGGAACAGATATCCAGAAGTAAACACTGAATTTGTAAATGCCATAGATAATGGCGCGTTGGTTGTTAATTATTTTGGACATGGAGGTGAAGATGGTTTAGCTCAAGAACGTATTTTTTTAAAAACCGATATTGAAGGGTTGCGTAACTATTACAAGTTAAATTGTTTTGTAACAGTTACTTGTGAATTTACCAAGTTCGATAACCCGTACAAAGAAACAGCAGGCGAGTATGCCTACTGGAGCAAAGAGGCAGGCGCCATTGGTTTAATTACCACTACCAGACAGATATTTGTAAGTTTTGCAATTAGTTTCAATAATTTATTAGGGGAGTATTTGTTTTCGTATAGCGATAAGGATACTTATAGCGATTACGAATATCCTTCAATGGCCGAAGCTTTAAGATTAACAAAAAACGATCCCTCCATTGCGGGTCAAAGTCAAACACGATTAATCTTTTTTATTGGCGACCCTGCCATGAAATTAGCATTTGCCAAACCAAATATTAGGTTAACCAAAATAAACGATGTGCCAATTGCGCAATCTACAGACACTTTACAAGGGTTGAGTTATGTAAAACTTGCTGGAGAAGTAACCGATATTTCAGGAAATATTTTAACCAGTTACAACGGTATTTTGTCAACAACTATTTACGATAAGGATATTGACAGAGAGACTTTAGCAAACGATGGTACCACATTAAACGGGCAAGTGGTTAAATTAAATTTTAAAACCTTAGGCGAAGTTATTTTTAGAGGACAGGCTTCGGTGAAAAACGGACAATTTGAATTCGATTTTGTGGTGCCTAAAGACATTGGTATTTCTGTGGGTTATGGGAAGGTTAGCTTTTACTCAAAAAATGAAGGCTTGCTAGAAGACCAATCGGGTGCTAGTGTAAATACCGTAAAAATTGGAGGGTTAAATGCCAATGCAGAAGAAGACAATATTGGGCCGGTGATTACACTTTACATGAACGACGAGAATTTTGTTTCAGGAGGTATTACAAACGAATCGCCAACATTATTAGTAAAATTAGAAGATGCTAATGGAATAAATACCGCTAGTGGTATCGGGCACGATATTGTGGCTATTCTAGATGGCGATGAAACAAATCCTTATGTATTGAATGATTATTATCAAACCGAGTTAGATAATTATCAAAAAGGCGTGGTAAGTTTTCCTTTTAGAGATTTAGAACCTGGTTTACATACATTAACCATTAAAGCTTGGGATGTTTATAATAACTCTTCCACAGCCGAAATTCAGTTTATTGTATACGATGAAGACGAAGTATTACAAATTAATAACGTTCTAAATTACCCAAATCCCTTTGTAAATTATACAGAATTTTGGTTTAATCACAATAGTTCTGCCTCTTTAAACGTTTCTATACAGATATTCACTGTCTCTGGTAAATTAGTGAGAACCTTAAACGGGCAAACATCTGGAGGTGGTATTACCAACAGTTCCCTATCTCGAGATATCATTTGGGATGGAAGAGACGATTTTGGTGATAGAATCGGGAAAGGCGTATATATTTACAAACTCACCGTTCAATCTGATTTGCTAAATAAAAAAGTTGAAAAAATTGAAAAGCTTGTAATACTATAATAAAAATTTATATTTGTTAAATTAAAATCAATTCATGAAGAATCAACTATTGCTACTAATTGCCTTCGCTTTTATGTTAAAAGTAGATGCGCAAACAACCTTAATTCCAGATCTAGAAAGTTCGAGAGTTATTACCACAGGAGTACCATTTATATTAATTGCCCCAGATGCCAGAGCAGCGTCTATGGGAGATATGGGGGTGGCCACCTCGGTGGATGCATTCTCACAACAATGGAATGCATCAAAATATGCGTTTTCAGAAACTAAATCTGGAATAGCGGTAAGTTACACGCCCTACTTAAGTAAATTAGTGAATGATATCTTTTTAGGTAACGTTACTTATTTTAACAGATTAGACGAGCGTAGTGCATTTGCGGCAAGTCTTAAATATTTCTCGCTTGGTGATATTGAATTTGTTACAGACGAATTTTCTGAAGCATTAATTCAACGGCCAAATGAGTTAACAATCGATGCATCCTATGCGCTTAGACTGTCAGATCAATTTGCTATGTCTGTTGGCATGCGTTATTTGCGATCAGATTTAAGATTAGACGGTGTAGATGGCGATGCAACACCTGCAAGTACCTTTGGTGTTGATATAGCGGGATATTATCAAACAGAAGAAGAAGCTTATTCCGATTTTAACGGACGTTGGAGAATGGGATTTGCGATTCAAAATATTGGACCAAAGTTTAAATATGATGAAGGTGGCGAAGAAAATTTTCAGCCTACTAATTTACGTTTAGGTGCTGGTTTCGATTTTATATTTGATGATTATAATAAAGTGGCAGTAACCGCTGAGGTTGCAAAATTATTAGTACCAACACCGCCAATTTATAACGATGAATATAATTATACAGATAATAATGGAAATGGCGTTTACGATGAAGGAACTGATACTTTAGGGAGCAGAGTCGCTTCAGATGTTAGTATATACAAAGGAAAAGACCCAAATGTAGGTTTCTTGTCAGGGATGTTTCAGTCGTTTGGTGATGCACCAGATGGTTTTAGCGAAGAGTTAAAAGAATTTACCTGGTCGTTAGGAGCAGAGTACGTTTATCAAGATTCGTTTGCATTCAGAGCCGGATATTTTAATGAAAGTGAAGAAAAAGGTGCAAGAAAATTTTTATCCTTAGGAGCTGGTTTTAAAGCCAATGTGGTAAATATCGATTTATCTTACTTGTTCTCGGCTTCGAAAGTGCAAAGTCCGCTAGAAAACACCTTGCGTTTTTCGTTAACCTTTAATATAGGTGCCGGAGAGTATAATGAATATTAGTATAAAACCAATTTTTAAAATATTAAAAACTATTGCTTAGGCAGTAGTTTTTTTGTGTAATATAGTTTCTTAACTTTATGAAAACATATCATGTATGAAGGAAGTAAAAATTGAATCAACTTTATACCTATTCGAAAATACTGATGCGCTTCCAGCCGAAGTTGCTTCATTAATGCAAAAAGCTGTCGAAGCAAGAGATAAAGCCTATGCGCCTTATTCAAATTTTAATGTTGGCGCTGCTATTTTATTAGACAATGGGGTGATTATAACTGGAAGCAATCAGGAGAATGCCTCCTATCCTTCGGGCTTATGCGCAGAGCGAACCGCAATTTATTATGCAGGTTCTCAATATCCGGAAGCAAAAATAATTAGAATGGCCATTTCGGCGACGTCCAAAAGAAAACCCACGAGTACTCCAATTCCTCCATGTGGTGCTTGCCGACAAGCGATTTCCGAATATGAAATAAAACAAGATAAGCCCATAGAAATTTATTTTATGGGAGAGACAGGAAAGGTGGCAAAATCAAACTCGTTAGCAAACCTTTTACCGTTTATTTTTGATAAATCATTTCTTTAATTATTGATTAAAGTAGTAAAATTTGATGAACTCAAACGATTGAAATTTGCAATCTTGTAGTATTAAGAGTAAAAAATTGATAAATAATCAACAATGACAAAAATCAGTGGTTTTTTTATTTTTTTTATACTTTAATCAATTTACGTTTTTGCAATGTCATTCAAAGTGTTACTTTTGTAATTCCTATTATTTATAAACTAAGATTAGCCAATGCAAAAAATCACAAAAGAGGTTTACCTCAAATGGTATGAAGATATGTCATTCTGGAGAAAGTTTGAAGACAAATTAGCTGCAGTATATATTCAACAAAAAGTTAGAGGGTTTCTACATCTATACAATGGTCAAGAAGCTGTATTAGCAGGTGCTTTACATGCTATGGATTTGACTAAAGATAAAATGATAACCGCTTACAGAAATCACGTTCAGCCAATAGGTATGGGCGAAGATCCAAGACGCGTAATGGCAGAACTTTATGGAAAAGCCACTGGTACTTCTAAAGGTATGGGAGGCTCAATGCATATTTTTTCTAAAGAGCACGGTTTTTACGGTGGTCACGGAATTGTTGGAGGACAAATTCCTTTAGGTGCAGGAATGGCATTTGGAGATAAATATCACGGCAGAGATGCTGTTACAATTTGTTGTTTTGGTGATGGTGCTGCGAGACAAGGTTCTTTACATGAAACATTCAATTTAGCAATGCTTTGGAATTTGCCTGTAGTTTTTGTTTGCGAAAACAATGGTTACGCTATGGGAACATCTGTTGAGCGTACTGCAAATCACCCAGACGTTTGGAAATTAGGAAAAGGCTATGAAATGCCTTGTGGTCCTGTAGATGGGATGAATCCTATTAAAGTTGCTGAAGCTTTTGATGAAGCCATTCAACGTGCTAGAAAAGGTGGCGGACCAACATTCTTAGAATTAAAAACATACCGTTATAGAGGGCATTCAATGAGTGATGCTCAGCATTATAGAACAAAACAAGAAGTAGAGGAGTACAAGAAAATTGACCCTATTACGCAAGTAAAAGATGTTATTCTTGAAAAGAAATACGCTTCAGAAGATGATCTTAAAGCAATTGATAAACGCGTTAAAGCTTTAGTGGCTGAATGCGAGAAATTTGCTGAAGAATCTCCATTCCCAGAAAAGCAACAACTTTACGATATGGTTTACGAACAACAAGATTATCCATTTATTCAACACAAAATATAAGTTATGGCAGAGATTATTAATATGCCGCGTTTAAGCGATACAATGGAAGAAGGAACGGTTGCTACTTGGTTGAAAAAAGTGGGCGACAAAATTAGTGAAGGCGATATTTTAGCTGAAATTGAAACTGATAAAGCGACGATGGAGTTTGAATCTTTTTATGAAGGTACCTTGCTTTATATAGGTATTCAAGAAGGGCAAACTACAAAAGTAGACGAGTTATTAGCGATTATTGGTGAAGAAGGCGAAGATATTTCTGGGTTAATTGCAGGTGGTTCTGCACCTAAAAAAGAAGAAGCGGCAAAAGAAGTAGTAAAAGAAGCTGTTGCCGAAGTTAAAGAAACTCCTAAAGAAGCAAAAGCTGAGGTAGTAGCTGAAAAAGCGGAATTACCTGAAGGTGTTATCGTTGTTACGATGCCACGTTTAAGTGATACGATGGAAGAAGGAACGGTTGCTACTTGGATTAAAAAAGTGGGCGATGAGGTTTCTGAAGGCGATATTTTAGCTGAAATTGAAACAGATAAAGCGACAATGGAATTCGAATCATTCCAGTCAGGTACTTTATTATATATAGGATTACAAGAAGGAGAGTCGGCGAAAGTAGATTCTTTATTAGCAATTATCGGACCTGCAGGAACAGATGTTTCTGGGGTAGCGGCTAATTTTTCTGTGGCTTCGCCTGCAGCAGCAGCTGAAGCACCAAAACAAGAAGCTCCAAAAGCTGAAGTTGCAAAAGAAGCGCCTAAACAAGAAGCTCCAAAAGCAGTTTCGACACAGCCTAGTGCCACAGTAAATACTACGGGAAGAGTATTTGTTTCGCCGTTAGCTAAAAAAATAGCTGATGAAAAAGGAATAAATTTAGCTCAAGTTAAAGGTTCTGGAGAAAACGGTCGTATTGTAAAATCTGATGTAGAGAATTTTGTTCCTTCTGCACAGTCTGCAGTTGTAAGCGGTCCTTTCGTGGCAACTGGTCAGGAAGATTTTGAAGAAATTCCAAACTCGCAAATGCGTAAAGCCATTGCTAAAGCATTAACGAATTCTAAATTTACTGCGCCACATTATTACTTAAATGTAGAATTCGATATGGAGAATGCGATTGCATTCCGTGCGCAATTCAATACCATACCAGATACTAAAATATCTTATAATGATATGGTAGTAAAGGCATGTGCGTTAGCTTTAAAACAGCATCCACAAGTAAACTCTCAGTGGTTTGCAGATAAAATGCGTTTAAACAACCATGTACATATTGGTGTTGCGGTAGCTGTGCCAGACGGATTAGTAGTGCCAGTAGTAAAGTTCGCAAACGAGCAATCTTTACCACAAATTGGTGCTGCAGTTAAAGAACTTGCAGGAAAAGCTAGAAACAAAAAGTTAACGCCTCAAGATATGGAAGGTAGTACGTTTACAGTTTCTAACTTAGGTATGTTTGGTATCGATACATTTACCTCTATTATTAACCAACCTAATTCGGCGATTCTTTCTGTAGGAAATATTGTTGAAAAACCAGTGGTTAAAAACGGGCAAATTGTTGTAGGTAATACCATGAAATTATCATTAGCATGCGATCATAGAACTATTGATGGTGCAACGGGAGCTCAATTCCTTCAAACATTAAAAGGATATATTGAAAATCCGGTAACGATGCTGGTATAATATAATTACAAACTCCCTTAAAAGGATCAATTATATAAAACTAAAAACCTGTTTCATCTGTTTGAAACAGGTTTTTTTTATCTTTAAACTTTAAAATGGGTTAATGACAAAAAACATAATAATAACAGGAACAAGTAGAGGTATTGGTTTTGAATTAGTAAAATTATTTGCTAACGCAGGACACAATGTATTAGCGCTTTCGCGGAATGAAAAGCCCGTTGAAAATCTTAAATTGGCGAAGGTGAAATCGTTTTCATTTGATTTAAATGATACTGAAGCGTATAAAAAAGTTGAAGATTTTGTAACGTCAAATTGGAAACAGGTAGATGTTTTGATTAACAATGCGGGTATGCTTATAAATAAACCATTTTCGGAGATTTCAATGGAAGATTTTGAGCGCGTTTATAAAACCAATGTTTTTGGCGTAGCCGAATTAACGCGGGTTATTATTCCGTTTATGAAAAAAGATGGGCATGTAGTTACCATAAGTTCAATGGGTGGTGTGCAAGGCAGCATGAAGTTTCCTGGGTTGGCTGCGTATAGTAGTAGTAAAGGCGCTGTAATTACCTTAACGGAGTTATTGGCCGAAGAATATAAGGAAACCGGTCCTAGTTTTAATGTGTTGGCGCTTGGAGCGGTTCAAACGGAAATGTTAGAAGAAGCATTTCCTGGTTACATTGCTTCAACTTCGGCATTGCAAATGGCTGAATATATTTTCGATTTTTCCCTTAATGGAAACAAATATTATAATGGCAAATTATTGCAGGTTTCTAATTCTACACCTTAAATTATGAGTAAATATAAATGCATAATTTTTGATTGTGATGGTGTTTTGGTTGATAGCGAACCCACAAGCATTCAAATACTTGTTGATATGGCCAACGGCTACGGAGCCAATATTGATATGGCCTATGGCATGAAACATTTTAAAGGCAGTTTTTTTTATTCCTGTAAAAATAAAATTGCCCAATTAACAGATACTATTTTACCCGATTCGTTTGAAGAGGACTACAGACAACAAAGTTTTGAAGCTTTTAAAAAAAATATGCAGCCCGTACAAGGGATAAGAGAGCTGTTGAATAATTTGGAGTTACCGTTTTGTGTGGCATCTAGTGGACCTGAAAATAAAATCAGACTGAATTTAGAATTAAGTGGTTTGCTGCCTTATTTTGAAAATAAAATTTTCAGTTGCTATACCATTGAAAAATGGAAACCAGATCCAGCAGTTTTTTTATGGGCAGCCGAAACTATGGGTTTTGCGCCCGAAGAATGCCTGATTATTGAAGATAGTTTGTCTGGCGTGTATGCCGCAAAAAATGGTGGTTTCGATGTGTTTGGTTTTACCGCACACGACTATAACAACGAGTTAGAAGAACATGCTACGAAAACCTTTAAAAGCATGAATTCGCTCTTAAAAATGATTTAAGTTTTTATTTGTTTGATTAAAGTCAGCCAACATTTACGCCAAACCAGTAGCCAACCAGCGCTGTTAATCCCATGGCGACGGTACCCCAAAAAGTAATTCTAATTATAGCTTTGCCAATGTTGGAGCCTCCAGCTTTAGCGGCAATAATTCCCAAAATTATTAGAAAAAGAGTTGCGAAACCATACAAATAGTACTCCATATATGTTAAAGGAAAGAGTAAAGTAACTAATAAAGGTAGAACTCCACCAAAAGTAAAAGCGCCACCTGAAGCTATAGCGGCTTGTATGGGTTTAGCTTGACTGACTTCGTTAATACCTAATTCGTCTCTAACATGTGTAGCTAAGGCATCAAATTCTGTAAATTCTTTAGCAACTATTAAGGCGGTTTCTTTTTTTAATCCGCGTTTTTCATAAATGGACGCTAACATTTCTAGTTCCATTTCAGGCGTATCGGCTAATTCTTGTTTTTCGCGTTCAATATCGGCTTTTTCAATATCAGTTTGCGAACTTACAGAAACATATTCTCCTGCAGCCATTGATAGCGCACCAGCAACAAGTCCAGCTAAAGTTGCCAATATAATAGGTTCTCTTAAATCGCTTGCAGCGGCAACACCTATAGCAATACTAGCCGTTGAAAGTATGCCATCGTTAGCACCAAGTACTGCCGCTCTAAGCCAATTACTTCGTTGTATATAATGGGGGTCTAAATAACCATCTGCTAAGTCTTCCATTTTTTACGTTTTAGTTTATTCAATTAAGCGTATATAAATGTAAGACTTTCAGTATGAATTTTTTAATTCTATTAGAATTTAATTTTGCCCCTTTTTAAAGCCATACAAGTTTTGATGAATAAAATCTTTTGGGAATTTATCGTCACCTTTAAATCCAATTTCAATAGTGCCACTATCTTCAGGGATATAATTTGTTTTAAAAATATAATCCCATAAACTTAAGCTAATGCCGTAGTTTACGCCATATGTTCCTTTAGGTAACACATACGCGTGGTGGTATAAGTGCATCACAGGATTATTAAAAACATACTTAAGCGGACCCCAAGTTATTTTAATGTTAGAATGGTTTAAGTGCCCGATAGCAATAGCAACAAAGTGTACTATATAAGCTTGTTCTGGCTCAAAACCACCAAGTAGCATAACGCCAAAGGTTTTTAGGGGTTTGTATAAGATGTTTTCCATCCAATGATATCTTAAATGTGCCGCAAAACCCATTTCTTTAACACTATGGTGTACTTTGTGGAATTTCCATAAAAAGGCATATTTATGTAATAAAACATGCGTAAACCATTGCACAAAATCTAGTATAAAAAAGAATATTAATAATTGCGCCCACATTGGCCAGATGGCTATATCGATAATGGCGAAACTTTTAGCGGTGATATTAAATTCACCAAAAACAACACCTAAGATGTTATAAACACCACTTATTACAATTGAAAAGACAAAAAAGTTGAAATACATATAAAAGGCATCCAGCCAAAAATCTTTTCTAATAATAGATTGTTCTTTTCTCCAAGGGAATGTGATTTCTAATAGCCAAACGACTATAGAAATTACTGTAAGTCCCCAAAAGTAATTCGTATACCATGGTACTTCAAAAAGAATTGATTTCCATGTCCAAGTTAAAGTGCCGTTAAAGGCATTCATAAAGGCATCTAAATATTTTTCCATAACTAATTAATTTATTGTTTGTTTACTATTTAATTTTTACTTCAGAATTGAAAGATTACTCTTTTAATTCATACCATTCTATATTTGTTAAAATTTCTCTTCTTCCTTTATCCTTTGGTGGGTAATTTTTAACCAGATAATTTACTATTATTTCTTGATTTTTACCTAACTCCCAAAGGTTTTGTGTTTCTTGCATCCATTTTATAGTCGCATTCCACCGCTCTGCATTCATTCGGTTTTGAATTATTAATTTTGATGAATGACAATTAGTGCAATTATTTACTACAGTCATTAATCCTTCGGCATCAATTAATCCGGTTCTTACATGAATACCATTTTCTATTCTATCTTCATCAACTTCAACAGGAGCGCTAACAATAGTTTCGGTTTTTGTTTCAAAAGTGAAAAAATTAGGATTAATGGTGTAATATACAAGTATACCACCTGTAATTACAAATAAACTAAAAAGTAAAACCATTAAGCGGTATACTTTTCTAATTTGCCTCCTAAGATCTTCTTCTTTAGACATTTAGCTAACTTTTACAGCGATTCTATGACATGCATTGTTTAAATAGCCTTTTGGATTCCAACCTGGTAATAACATTGGTTGAGCAATTCCTTTACTATCTGTAGCCCTTGCCCAGATCTCATAATATCCTTTTTTAGGAAAGTTTACACTTGCCTTAAAATGTTGCCACGCAAATCGGTTTGACGGTTTTTCAACGCTGCAGGATTTCCAGGTAGATCCAAAATCTATGGAGTATTCCATTTTAGCAACTTCTAAATCGCCAGCCCAAGCATGCCCTCTTATATTTAACGCTTTTCCTTCCTTAATCATGGCGCCAGATTTTGGATACGTAATTAAAGATTTAACGGGCATAGATTCTATAATACACATGTCTTCATCTTTAACTTTTTCCCCTGGAGCCACTGGTTTACATGGCATTCTGTAGGCATCACCAGTCATTTTTGCACCATCATGAACTTTGTTTCTTATACTTATTCTGTTAATCCATTTTCCTGAAACAGATGCTGGCCAGCCACCTACAATTAGACGCAACGGGTAGCCATGTATAAGCGGGATGTCTTCCCCATTCATTTTAAAAGCCAATAGCGTTTCATCTTCATTCGCCTTCCACATTGGGCAACCTCTAGAAATTGGTTCTTTATTTGGGTCTCTACTCAAGTGTAAATCTGTAGCATGGTAACCAATATAAACCGCGTTGCTTTTTACGCCGGCATCTTTTAGTACATCGCGTAAACGAACACCTGTCCAAGAAGCACAATGCACTGCACCAACAGTCCATTGGTTGCCTTTAGCAGGTGGATTAAATTCACTTCTGCCGTTTCCTCCACACTCGATGGTAACTTGGTAGGTGTGTTGTTCAAATTTTGATTTTAATTCAGCCAGCGTGTATGTTTTTTTATTAACAACAGATTCTCCATCAATGGTTAAGCTCCATTTTTTAGCGTCATTTCCTTCTGGTACTAAGCCATTGTTTCTTATAAACATACAGGAATTGGGTGTAATGTTATCATCTAACAAATGCGCCTGTGCTTCGATATTCCATGGCTTATCATTAAGCACAATCATGTCCTTATGTTTATTAAACATTTTAAAAGGATCTGGGTCTTGTAGCGCCAAAGGGCTATACCCATCTAGTAGGCGAGAACCAAAAACAATCTCTGCACCAATAAGAGTTGCAAACGTGCTTAATGTTGCTTTTTTAGCGAAATCTCTTCTTTTCAAAATGACTGTATTAAAGATTTATATTAATAAAACTGGTTTAAAGTACAATTTCTAAAAATCTTCAATTGTAACTATTGTTACATTGGTTGATTGAGATATGCGAAAAGTATATTAATAAATAATATTAAATATTTTATTTGAGTTGCAAAATGATATAAATCAGTTAAAAAATTGGTTAAGCAAACTGATTGAAATCATTTTGAAAAACATATAATTTAAGATCTTTATCTAAGATGTTTTCTGGTGGCAGAACTGTTGTGTAACATTGGTTACATTAAAACTGTATTGCTATTAGTATTTTTCCAAACTAATGAAAAACAATTAATTATGGTAAAAGATTTCGAAACTAAATTTACAGGTTGGGCATTTATTGTGGCCGCTTTGTTACTGTGGGGAGGATGGGCATTGTCTTCACATCATGTAGGTGAATATTTTGTTGCCTCAGATTTTACAGCCATTGGCGAAAATGTATGGTACTGGATTTGGATGTATCGATTTCATATTTTTGGTTGGGTAACCATGGCTATTTCCATGTTTGCTTTCGTGTCTATTACAGCAAAAAAACCTTATAGAGTTTTAATATTACCCGGAGCAGGAATGGTGATTGTTGGAACCTTTACCATTGCCATCGCAGCAGCGTATTATTATAATTATGGTGCTTGGGGCGTGGGACAAATCGCTGGTAAATCGGCAGAAGAAATAGAATTATTTATGAATGATATTTTATATACAAACCAATATGTAACCTGTTTTGTGCGTTTTGGACGAATTTTTTCTGGTGTGGGATTGGTGCTATTAGGTGCTGGCTTGGTTAAATGGAATATTGTTGCCAAATGGTTAGGATGGTTTACTATTTTATTAGGACTTGCTGCCGTAGGAGTAATTATATCGATACCAGATAATTTCGAAATTTACAAACCATTATTTCATGTAAAAGTTATTTGGTTAGTAGCTATGGGTGTGATGCTTTTAAAACAAGGCGTTAATCTTAAAGAAGAGAAATCTTAATATTTTTTATATCATAGAAATTTATAAGAGGCATTGAATAATCATTTTATTCAGTGCCTTTTCATTTGCTGTTACGATTAAGTTAAATATATTTCCAATTGTATTTCTTAAAAGAATTCGTGTATTTTTGCGCTAATGCAAAATAAACTTCGAGACTATATTTCGCCAAACGCCATGCCTCAAATTATAAAACTTTTGGAGCATGATCATTTGGTTGTTAAAATTAAAAACGAACGCAAAACCCGCCATGGCGATTATATGCGTTTGCCAAATGGGAAGCATCAAATTACTATAAATTCTAATTTAAACGAATACCGTTTTTTAATTACACTTATACATGAAATAGCGCATTTTGAAGCTTATAGAACTTATGGGCGGTTTATTAAACCACATGGGATAGAGTGGAAAAAAACCTTTCAGCATTTAATGTTACCTTTTTTAAATCCAGATATTTTTCCGAATTATTTATTGCCTATGCTAGCGAAGCATTTTAAAAACCCGAAAGCATCGAGCGATAGCGATGCGGTTTTGGCCTTAGCTTTAAAGCAATTCGACGAACCTAACAATAAAACCTTTATTTTTGAAGTACCTTTAGGACATACTTTTAAAATTTATAACGGAAAAGTTTTTAAAAAAGGAGAAAAACGAACAAAGCGTTTCGAGTGTCTTGAGATTAAAACAGGAAAATTGTATCTTTTTAACCCAAACGCAGAAGTTGAAATAATAACATAATAATATGAATAAAAATTATTACGCAATATTAATGGCAGGTGGTGTAGGATCACGCTTTTGGCCTATTAGCACCGAAGAATTTCCAAAACAGTTTCACGATATGTTAGGAACTGGCGATACATTAATTCAAAAAACCTTTCAAAGACTTTCACATTTAATTCCGAAGGAAAATATTTTTATATTAACTAACGAGCGGTATAACGATTTGGTTTTTGAACAATTACCAGAAGTTACACAGCGTCAGGTGGTTTTAGAACCTGCCATGAGAAATACAGCGCCTTGTATTTTATATGCCTCTTTAAAAATTCAGAAAGAAAATCCAGATGCTATTATGATTGTGGCACCTAGTGATCATTGGATTGAAGACGAAGCAACATTCTCTAAAAATGTAAAACAAGCGTTTGAATTTTGCTCGAAAAATAATGCACTGATGACACTTGGTATTCAACCAACGTTCCCAAATACCGGATATGGTTATATTGAGTTTGACAAAACGTCTGCCAATACAATAAAATCTGTAAACCAGTTTAGAGAAAAACCCGATTACGAAACTGCAAAAGAATTTATCGCTCAAGGTAATTTTTTATGGAATGCTGGTATTTTTATGTGGAGTGTAAAAAGCGTCATTGAAGCTTTTCAAAACAATCAACCAAATTTATATGCGCTTTTTGAGAATGGTATTAGCGCATATAATACAGATTTAGAAGACAGTTTTATAAAAGAAAATTACCCGAAGGCGGAAAATATTTCGGTGGATTACGCCATTATGGAAACCTCTAAAAATGTATTTGTAATTGCTGCTGAGTTTGATTGGAACGACCTTGGAACTTGGGGTAGTTTGTATGATAAATTAGATAAAGATGCTGCAAACAATGCGGTGGTTCATGCCAGAACTTTAACCGAAGATGCTTCGGGGAATATGATAAGAACCAAAAAAGATAAAATTGTGGTGATTGATGGTATAAACGATTATATTATTGTTGATAAGGACGAGGTATTGCTAATTTATCCAAAGACCAAAGAGCAGGATATTAAAAAAGTATTGCAAAAGGTTAAAGATAAATTTGGAAAACATTACGGATAGGCAATTTTAATTTATTGCAAGAATAATTAAGTCTAATAAAGTTTTTGTTGGTGGGTTTACGCTATAAAAATACATTAAATGGAAGAAAATAATTTAAAATCTCCTGCGGTTGGAAATGGTGCAACTGAACAGGCAGAGCCTGTAATTAATAAAGACGCAGAAGGAATTTTTATTAGTATTAAAAAGTTTTTAAAAGAACTTCTCGATTTTAGAGATGATACCGATAGAGATGCTACTATTCAGGCAATAAAAACCGATATTCCATTTAAGGGAGCTACGGCTTGGATTTTAATATTTGCCATTTTTGTCGCCTCTATTGGTTTGAATGTAAGTTCTACTGCCGTGGTAATCGGTGCCATGTTAATTTCGCCTTTAATGGGGCCTATTCTAGGGGTTGGAATGGCTTTAGCTATTAATGATATTGATACCTTAAAACGTTCTTTAATTAGCTTAGTTGTAATGGTATTTTTAAGTGTATTAACCGCTTATTTGTACTTTAAATTGTCGCCCCTCACGCAATTAACACCAGAACTTGAGGCAAGAACACAGCCAAATATACTGGATGTTTTTGTGGCCATATTTGGTGGTTTAGCACTTATTGTTGCCAGAACAAAAAAAGGAACCATTGCTTCTGTAATTTTTGGTGTTGCCATTGCAACAGCTTTAATGCCACCATTATGTACAGCAGGTTATGGTTTAGCAGTTGGTAACCTAAAGTTCTTTTTTGGTGCCATGTATTTGTTTTCTATAAATACAATTTTTATCGCTTTATCTACATTTTTAGTGTTAAAAACACTGCGTTTTCCAATGCTTAAATATGCGAATTCGCAAAGACGACGCATGATTTCTAGATTAGCCATGTTAACCGCTATTGTTGTAATGATACCAGCAGGTTTTACATTTTGGAATGTTTATAACGAAACCATGTTTGATGTAGAATTAAAAAGATTCATTGAAGTTGAAATAAAGTCGAATGATGCCTTACAATTAATGCACTATGAAAGTGATTATACTAACAAATCGCTTGAGCTTAATTTTTTTAATGAAATCACCGAAGCTACCAAAAAGGACTTGTATAATGAATTGAAAAATAATCCGCAGTATTTAAATTTAAAAAACGTATCGCTAAAAATTAAAGGGAGCGATACTAAAAGTTACGAGTTAATTTCGAGTGCGTATCAAGATGCCCGAATAGAATTGAAAGAAAGTAAAAATATTATCGCAGGACTTCAAAAGGAAATTGAAGAGTTGCAAACCGAAATTGTAAAATTAAATGAGGAAATAGAGCACAATAATTCGCAAAACAATCAGGTCGCTTTTTCGTCTTTATCGAGAGATGCCAAAGTGCGTTTTAGCGATTTAGACTATTTTAGTTTTGCTAAGGTGTTAGAATCTAAAGATTTTATAAAGATAGATACGTTAAACGTGGTAACAGTAAAATGGCATTCTAAATTAAAAGAAAGTGTTTTAGAAAAGAAAGAAAAAGAGTTAAACGATTGGTTAAAAAGCGAGCTTAAAGTAAAGAATGTTATTATAAAACACGATTAATTTATTGCTTCTCTTCTATATACATTTGTCGCACTTTTTTCATTAGTTCTGAAGAGTAAACAAAATCGGTTACCACTTGATTGTCGGTTTTAAAGATGGTGTTTTTTGAACCTTCCCAAGCCTTTAGCCCGTTTTTTAAGAATACTATTTTCTCGCCTATTTCCATAACCGAGTTCATGTCGTGAGAATTAATTACGGTGGTAATATCGTATTCTTCGGTAATTTCTTTAATTAAATTATCTATAACAATTGCTGTTTTAGGATCTAACCCAGAGTTTGGCTCATCGCAAAACAAATATTTAGGCTTGTTTACAATCGCTCTTGCTATAGCAACACGTTTTTGCATACCTCCCGAGGCTTCACTCGGTTTTTTCTTATGTGCATCGGATAAATTCACGCGATTTAAAACAAAATCCACACGGTCTTCCATTTCGCTTTTACTTTGATTGGTAAACATGCGCAATGGAAACATAACGTTTTCTGCGATGGTCATAGAATCAAACAAGGCGCTACCTTGAAATACCATTCCTATATCACCTCTTAAATTTCGTTTCTGGTCTTCAGATAATTCAGAAAATATTTTTCCATCATATGAGATGCATCCTTCTTCATATGGAAATAACCCCAAAAGGCATTTAATAAACACGGTTTTCCCAGAGCCACTTTGCCCAATAATAAGATTGGTTTGTCCCTTTTCAAATGTGGTGCTTATTCCTTTTAAAACTTCAACACCATCAAACGATTTATGTAAATTTTTAACTTCAATCATTAACTTAAAAGCATTTGGGTTAAGAAATAATTTAGTAAGATAATAACAACACTCGTCCATACAAAGGCTGTTGTACTAGCTTTCCCTACTTCAAGCGCACCACCTTTCATGTAATAACCATGAAACGATGGAATGGTGGCTAAAACAAATGCAAAAACAAAGGTTTTTATAAACGCATAAGTAATGTGAAATGGAATAAAATCTGTTTGAATACCAAAAATATAATCTTCAAGCGAGCTAAACCCACCGTAAACACAAGCGGCCATACCTCCTAGAATACCCAGAAACATACCAATGGCAATGGCAAAAGGATATAACATTAAGGCAACTGCTTTAGGAAACACTAAATAATTTAATGAGTTTATTCCCATAACTTCTAAGGCATCAATTTGTTCTGTAACGCGCATGGTGCCTATACTCGAGGTAATAAACGACCCTACTTTCCCTGCCATAATTATCGAGGTAAAAGTTGGTGCAAATTCTAGTATAACGGATTGCCTAGTTGCAAATCCGACTAAATATCGTGGAATTAAAGGGTTACTTATATTTAATGCCGTTTGAATAGTGATTACACCTCCCACAAAAAACGATATAAATGCGATGATACCTAAAGAGCCAATAACTAAATCGTCAATATCTTTTAAGATAAGATTTTTCATCACAGACCATTTGGTGGGTTTGCGAAACATTTCGGCTATCATTAAAAAATAGGAACCAATATTATGTAAATAAGTCATATTCAATTTTAATAGCGCTAAAGTAAAAAAAAGTTAGAGGTATTTAACTTTAATTTTAAATTAAGATATATTAAAAGGTGTATTTTTGAATCAAAATACGAATAGTTATAATGAAAAATACAGTTTCTTTTTTATTTGCCATAATTTTAATGTTTTCATGCAAAGCACAAAACAGTCAAGTGTCTAGGCATAATGAAACTTCTGGCAAACCAAAGCTGGTTGTTGGGATCGTAGTAGACCAAATGCGATACGATTATTTAACCCGTTTTTACAGTAAATTTGGCGATGGTGGGTTTAAACGCATGATGAATGAAGGATTTAATTGTAAGAACAATCATTTTAATTATGTGCCTACTTATACAGGTCCTGGGCATGCATCAGTTTATACAGGCACGACGCCTAGTTATCATGGCATTATAGCTAACGATTGGTACGATAAAGAGGCTAAAAAAAGTGTGTATTGTGCTGGTGATGATAAAGTTGAAGCTGTTGGCATTGATACCGAAGAAGGTAAAATGTCTCCACATAGAATGAAGACAACAACCTTTGCAGACGAAAACCGATTGTTTACACAAATGCGTGGTAAAACCATTGGTATTTCGGTAAAAGACCGCGGTGCAATTTTACCGGCTGGTCATACCGCAAATGCGGCGTATTGGTTTTATGGAAAAGATAAGGGCCATTTTATTAGTAGTACCTTTTACATGAATAGTTTACCTAATTGGGTAATAGAATTTAATAATTCTAATAAAGCACAGTCGTATTTAAAACCTTGGAATACCTTATATGCCATAGAAACTTATACCGAAAGCGGTAGTGATTTAAATAATTTTGAAGGCGGTTTTAAAGGAAAAGAAACTGCAACATTCCCATATGATTTAAATGTTTTAAAAGAGCAAAATGGTGGTTTCGATATTTTGAAAGGAACACCCTATGGCAATAGCATTGTAGCAGATTTTGCTATAGCTGCGGTAACGGGAGAACAACTCGGTCAAGATGCTATTACCGATGTGCTTGCGGTGAGTTTTTCGAGTACAGATTACGTGGGACACAATTTTGGAGTAAACTCTAAAGAAGTTGAAGATACCTATATTCGTTTAGATAAAGATTTAGAACGCTTTTTTAAAGCTTTAGATAGTAAAGTTGGCAAAGGAAATTACACCGTTTTTTTAACTGCCGATCATGCGGCAATAGATGTGCCAGCGTATTTGCAAAGTGTTAAAGTACCTGCTGGTTATATTGATTCGAACACACAAAAAGTGAAGTTTACTGAATTTATGAAAACTACTTTTGGTTCAGCCGATTTAATTGAAAACGTAAGTAATAATCAGGTGTTTTTAAATAGATCAAAAATTAAAGAATTGAAGTTAGATTTAGGTGCTGTACAAGAAGCGATTGTTAACGAAATAATCAACTATTCCAATATTGACAGGGCGTACACCGCAAAAGTTATGAGTTCTACAGAGTTTACTGCGGGAATTGAAACCTTGTTGAAAAAAGGGTTTAACCAAAAACGCTCCGGTGATGTGCTTTTTGTGTACGATCCAGCATTTATTTCGTACGGAAAAACGGGTTCAACACATGGTAGTGGTCTAAATTACGATACCCATGTACCCTTATTATTCTTCGGCAAAGGGATAAAACACGGGGAAACATTACAAAAAACAGAAATAACCGATATTGCTCCAACCATGTCTGCACTTTTAAATATTAGTTTTCCAAACGGTTCTATAGGTAAGCCACTAGATTTTGTATTAGATTAGTTTGAATAGAAAGGCAAAATATACACTATTAGCGATGATACTTGTTTTGGGTATTTATGGCTACGAGCATTTTTTAAACACCGAAGAGAAGACGGAAATTGTTAATAGTGGCAAAGAAGTAAAATTAAGCACTAACGAATTTTTCTTACCAACAAGTACCACAGGGCAAATTATTCACCATGAAGGGTATTCGTTGTCTTACAGTGAGCCGCATGAACAAGCTGAATGGGTTGCGTACGAATTAAAGAAATCGCATTTAACCAATACTAATTTTAAAAGACCTTATTTCGAAATAGACAACGCCGTAAAAACAGGTGCGGCCAGTTGGAGAAATTATAAGAATTCTGGTTTCGATCGTGGGCATTTATGTCCGGCGGGGGATAGGACTTACAGTAAATTTGCCTTTGATGAAACCTTTCTAACCAGCAATATTAGTCCGCAGGAACACGAGTTTAATTCAGGTATTTGGAATACTTTAGAACAAAAAGTACGCTATTGGGCAAGTAAATACGACGGTGTTTTTGTAGTAACCGGAGGCGTATTAAAAGGGAAAATGAGAACCATTGGAAGCGAAAGAGTCGCCGTTCCTAATCAGTTTTATAAAGTATTGATTGATGCAAATTCTGGCAAGGTGAAAATGATTGCCTTTTTAATGCCTCACGAAAAATCTAATGAGCCACTGTATAAATTTGTAGTATCGGTAGATTCTATCGAAAAGCTAACCGGCATCGATTTCTTTCCGCAATTAGAAGATGCTTTAGAAGATAGGTTAGAAGCTTCTAGCAGTTATAAAGACTGGAGCTTTAATTAGAGTTTTGTCATTCCTTTGAACGAGGGAAACACTTGGAAAATTAGTATTTAAATTTTCTAAAAATGCCTTTCCAACGTAAATTTCTAATAAATTTACCTTCTTTTTCAGACACTAAAAATTCTGTGTTGTGTTTCTTTGCTCTAAAATAACCAGCCAAATAATCTTTAAATAGCGAAAAACTTCCTTTTTTATAAGCTAATTTTATTGCTGAAATAAATGTAATTACAAAGCCGTAACGCATTTTATACATAGCTTCACCTTGTAAATATTTTGATGCTTTGTTGTAACTAATTCCTGTTGGTTTTAGGTGTTTTACCTGAAGCGATTCGTCTGTAAGAATTTCCCAGCCATAAAATTTAGCAAGCAATTCGTCCACAGTATCCCAACCCATAGACCGTTTAAGTTTGCCAATTTGTAAAAAACAGTCTTTTCTATACGCTTTTAATGCACCACGAATATGATCTTTTCGGGTTAAATTTTCCAATACCCAGAGGTCGCCTTTTTCAATATAACAAAACCCTGCTGCCATACCAAGTTTTTTATCTGTGCTGAAATGATACGCCAGTTGTTCTAAATAATTGTTTGGAAAAATTAAATCGGCATCAAATTTACAAAGCACATCGTAGTGCTCATCTAGCGTTTCAAAACCTTTGTAAAAAGCATTAATTATTTTAGAACCAGGTAAGTGTTCATTAGATGATTTTGAATTGACCAGTTGAATCCATTTATGTTTTGCACAATAGCCTTCAACAATCTCTCGAGTGCTGTCGGTTGAATTATCATTTATAACAACCACTCGTTTTGGTTGAAGTGTTTGTTTCACTAACGAGTCTAAGGTTAATGCAATTGAACTAGCTTCGTTATGTGCCGGAATAATGATGTAGAAATTCAAATTTGAAATTTTAAATATTCAAAGTTAAACTCTTTCTGCATAAACTATGTAATATCTAGGGGTAAACCATCTCAAAATCGGGCGAATGCCAAACTTTTTTGTAGGGTTTGTCCATTTTTGGCGGTCGATAATTTTCCAACCAGATTTTTCTAATAACCAGTCGAATTGCCAATCTTCAAACTCATGATAATGTCTGTCTAACATATCGGTTTTACTTCGGTATGCCGAAGAAAACCATAATTTTAGAGGAACGCTAGCGACTAATTTATCCGATTTAATCGACTGAAGTACCGTAAACGGAGATAGTAAATGTTCGAAAATTTCGAAAGCCGTCACTACTGTTGCCTTCGAGTTTTCAATGTTTGAAGTATCAAAATCTAAATCTTCGCCTGCAGTGTTTTCAACTTTATAACCATTTTTAGTCATAATCTCTGAAAACGGATTTACAACGCCCAAATCTAAAATAGTCTCATTTTTTGAAACATGTTTTTCTAAAAACTGAATGGTATGTTTAAATCGTTTGTTCGGAAAAGTCTTTTCGTACATTTAAATTTCTTTATTTCCGCAATGGCAGAAATCTTTAATATTTATAAACAAAGGCGTTAATGTGCATTCCTGCGCCAACACTTGCAAATATAAGTACATCGCCTTTTTTAAGACTTTGGTTTTCTATCTGATTATTTCTTACCAAATCGAAAAGTGTAGGTACCGTTGCCACAGAACTGTTACCAAGGGTTTGAATACTCATTGGCATCACACCTTCTGGAATTTCTGTTCTATAAAGTCGGTAAAAACGTTTTAAAATCGCTTCATCCATTTTTTCGTTTGCCTGATGTATAAAAATCTTTTTTACATCTTTAATGTCTAAACCGCTATTATCTAAACAGGTTTTCATAGCATTAGGAACCGTTGTTAATGCAAATTCGTAGATTTTACGACCGTCCATTTTAATGTATCGGGTGTTTTTGTCTAATGCTTGATTGTTTGAATTCCCAAAGTATAAATAGTAAGCTTCGTCGTAGGTGTAACTAGCACATTCATGTTCTAAAATACCACCTTCTTCTTCGGTAGCTTCAATAACGGTAGCGCCCGCACCATCAGAGAAAATCATAGCGTCCCTATCGTGTTTATCTATAACTCTCGACAATGTTTCAGATCCTATTACCAAACAGCGTTTTGCCATTCCTGCTTTTATAAATGCTTTGGCTTGTATTACGCCTTCAATCCACCCAGGGCATCCAAAAAGAATATCATAGGCCACACATTTTGGGTTTTTAATGCGTAAGCTATGTTTAATTCGCGCTGCCAAACAAGGCAACATATCGCTTTGAATGGTATCATGTTTAACATCACCAAAATTGTGAGCAACAATTATATAATCTAATGTTTCAGGATCAATTTTAGCGTCAATAATAGCTTTTTCGGCAGCAAAAAACCCTAAATCGGAAGAGTTTAAATGTGCCTTCGCATAGCGTCTTTCGGCAATTCCAGTAATGGCTTGAAATTTTTCAATAATAACTTCATTAGGGGAGTTAATTACTGAGCCATCGTTATTTAGAAATATATGTTCGTGGAATGCTTCGTTTTTTTCGATGGTATCTGGAATATAGCTTCCAGTACCGGTAATTTTAATATTCATAAAAAGAAAATTTGCCTTTTTTTATTTACGTATAAAAGTACGGGTTTATAAAAAAAGGCAAAACTGATTTTAAATTATTTTACGATGTTCAACGGGTGTTTTATGCTTCTGCGTAAGCCTCTATTGGTGCGCAGCTGCATATTAAATTTCGATCGCCATAGGCGTCATCTACACGTCTAACACTAGGCCAAAACTTATTTTGTTTTACAAAGTCTAATGGGAATGCCGCTTCTTCACGTGAGTATGGGAAATACCATTCGTTTGCCGTAATCATTTCCAAGGTATGTGGCGCATTCTTTAAAACATTGTTGGTGTCGTCTTTTGAAGCTTGATCAATTTCTTTTTTAATTGAAATCATGGCATCGCAAAAACGATCGATTTCCGCTTTGCTTTCGCTTTCGGTTGGTTCAATCATTAAGGTTCCAGCAACCGGGAAAGATACTGTTGGCGCATGGAAACCGTAATCCATTAATCGCTTTGCAATATCTGTAACTTCAATACCATTTGCTTTAAATGGTCGGCAATCCACAATCATTTCGTGTGCTGCACGCCCGCGTTCGCCAGAATATAACGTATCAAAACTACCTTGTAAGCGGTGTTTTATGTAATTGGCGTTAAGAATGGCTATTTTGGTCGATTCGGTTAATCCTTCTGCTCCTAACATTTTAATATAGCCGTATGATATGAGGCAAACCAAAGCAGACCCATAAGGTGCACCAGAAATGGCAGTAATGGCATTCTCGCCACCAACTTTTACAACAGGGTTTCCTGGTAAAAAGGGCACTAATTGTTTCGCAACACAAATAGGTCCAACTCCTGGGCCACCACCACCATGAGGAATGGCGAATGTTTTGTGTAAATTTAAATGGCACACGTCGGCACCAATATTTCCAGGATTTGTAAGTCCAACTTGCGCGTTCATGTTCGCGCCATCCATATAAACTTGACCGCCATTATCGTGAATAATTTTGGTAATTTCTTTGATAGCCGATTCGTAAACACCATGCGTAGACGGATAGGTAACCATTAAACACGATAGGTTGTCTTTGTGTAAAATGGCTTTTTCGCGCAAATCTTCCACATCAATATTTCCTTCGGCAGTCGATTTGGTTACAATCACTTTCATACCTGCCATAACCGCACTTGCAGGATTGGTGCCATGTGCAGATGAGGGGATTAAGCAAATGTCGCGATGGCCTTCATTACGAGATTCATGATAGGCTTTAATAACCATTAAACCAGCATATTCACCTTGTGCACCAGAATTTGGCTGCAAAGAAGTGGCTGCAAAACCTGTAATTTCGGTTAATTGGTCTTCTAATTCTTTTAAAACAGTTAAGTAGCCTTGTGCTTGTTTTTTTGGAACAAACGGATGGATATTAGCCCATTTAAAAATGCTTAATGGCAACATTTCTGAGGCAGCATTTAACTTCATGGTACAAGACCCTAAAGAAATCATTGAGTGATTTAATGCTAAATCTTTACGCTCTAAGGATTTAATATAACGCATCAATTCGGTTTCAGAATGATACTGATTGAAAACGTCTAGTGTTAAAAAATCTGAAGTTCTTTTGATGTCGTTTGCGATATTATTGCCTTCTGAAATAGAAGCAATAACAATGGTTTCTTTATTAGCCGCTTCAGCAAATACAGATATTAAATAGTTAACATCTCGAACCGACGTAGTTTCATTAACAGAAATGGTAACCGTTTCTTTATCAGGATAAAATAAATTCACTTTTTTCTCTTTCGCGAATTTTTTTAATTTTTTTGAATCGGTTTTTATTTGAAGCGTATCAAAATACGAGGTGTTTGCTTGTGTATATCCTAAAGTTTTTAAAGCTGAAGCAAGTGTTGAAGCCGTGTTATGTACTTTATTAGCTATAAATTTCAAGCCTTTAGGACCGTGATAAACCGCATACATACTTGCCATTACCGCTAATAAAACTTGTGCAGTACAAATGTTTGAGGTTGCTTTATCGCGCTTAATATGTTGTTCTCGTGTTTGCAAGGCCATACGTAACGCACGGTTTCCACTGGCATCTTTGGTTACGCCAATAATTCTACCAGGAATATCACGTTTATAAGCTTCTTTCGTTGCAAAAAAGGCAGCATGCGGTCCGCCATACCCCATAGGGATTCCAAAACGTTGAGTTGTACCAACCACCACATCGGCGCCAAATTTACCAGGCGCTTCCAGTTTGACTAAGCTTAAAATATCGGCAGCTACTGCTACTTTTATTTGTGCTTCATTGGCTTTTCTGATAAATGTTTTTATATCTGTAATTTGCCCATCTTTACCCGGATATTGAAGAATAGCACCAAAAAATTCTGAAGAGAAATCGAAGGTGTCTTCGCTACCAACTACTAATTCAATGCCTATAGGTGTTGCTCTTGTTTGTAGTAAAGAAAGTGTTTGAGGCAAAATGTTGTCTGAAACAAAAAACTTGTTAACGTTATTTTTCTTTTGATCGCGTTCGCGAACAGCGAATAACAAACTCATGGCTTCGGCAGCAGCCGTACTTTCATCTAAAAGTGAGGCGTTGGCAATTTCCATACCTGTTAAATCCATTACCATAGTTTGGTAATTTAAAAGCGCTTCTAAACGTCCCTGAGCAATTTCTGCTTGATACGGTGTGTAAGCCGTGTACCATCCCGGATTTTCAAGAATATTTCTCTGAATAACAGCCGGCATTACTGTTGGATGATATCCTAAACCAATATATGTTTTGTAGGCTTTATTTAATTTAGATAATTCGTGAATATGAAGTAAATATTCATACTCAGTCATTGGTTCTTCTAAATTTAAACCGTTTTTTAATCGTATGTCGTCTGGAATTGTTTCATAAATTAGCTGGTCTAAAGAGTCAACACCAATGGTTTTCAACATAAGATTTTGGTCTTCTTCTCTAGGTCCAATATGACGCAATGCAAAAGCGTTTGTATTCATTAAGCTATAATTGTTTAGATAATTCGCAAAATTACATAATATAAAGCGTGTTTAGTTGCATAAAATGGAAAGTTTTTAACCAATTGCAATCGTTATTAACAGTTTGCTTAGTTTTGTGAAATGAAGGTACTGAAGCAGGTTTTTAACTTTTACATAAATAGCAGTATTCATGTAGCTTTATCGGTATTGTCGTTAACCGCGACAACCTATATGGAGTTTGGGGTTTTGTATGATAAAGGCTTATTGTTTTTTGTGTTTTTTGCCACCATTACAGGGTATAATTTTGTTAAGTTTTTCGGTCTGGCTAAATTTCATCACAGAAGTTTGGCAAATTGGCTAAAAGCCATACAGTATTTTTCTTTTGTCTCTTTTTTACTGATGTGTTATTATGCCTTCAAATTAAGTTTTACTGCTTTAATTTGTGTTAGTGGTTTGGCGGGTATAACATTTTTTTATGCGATTCCATACTTACCCAAACGGTTTATTATAAAAATTAACAATCTCAGAACAATTGAAGGCTTAAAGGTGTATGTTATTGCCTTAGTTTGGATGGGAGTTACAGTGATTTTCCCATTAATAAATTCAGATTATATTTTTAATGCTGATGTATTTTTGGTAAGCTTTCAGCGATTCGTTTTTATAATCGTTTTAATGCTGCCTTTTGAAATTAGAGACTTGCGATACGATAGCTTGAAACTTGCTACAATTCCTCAGAGAATAGGCGTCCGACAAACCAAAGTGATTGGAGTTGTCTTATTGCTTTTTATTGTTTTATTAGAATTTTTTAAGAAGGAATTTGATATAACAAACCTTGAGGTAGTTACTGTTATCGCACTTTTAACCGGGTGGTTTTTAATTCGAGCTAAAAAAGATCAGAATAAATATTATAGCTCGTTTTGGGTAGAAGGGGTGCCAATATTTTGGCTTTTACTAGTATTCGTTTTTAGTTAATGTGGTTTTCTTTAATAGCTTTGTCTAAATTTTGTTTCATTTTTTGTTTGCAGTTTTTATCTAAACATTCAATATGTGCTTTTTTAATAGTTTTTGTAAGCTTTATATTGTTTATCGTGTATTTTCTGCAAGCGCGACAAAAAATTAAATGAATGTGTAATTTTATTTTTTCACATAATGAAGCGTTTTTATATTGCGCTTTATCGCAAACATGATTTGCTTCATCGCACTTTAGCATGAGTTTAATTTTTTCAATCATAATTAAAACCAATTTTCTTTTAAACATTCTGCCATGGCGGTTCGAGCTCTATGAATTATTACCCATAGGTTAGACGCTGTAATATTTAGTTCATTACAAATAACATCGGTTTCGTAGCCTTCAATAGTTTTCATTCTAAAAACTTCGGCCTGTTTTTCTGGTAGCTTGCTTAAACAATTAAAAATAGCGTCGCCAAGTTCGGTGTTTTGCATGATGTCTTCGGCTGTTTTATCAAAAGGGTCTGCAACGCGTTCTTCTAGCCAATCGCCTTCGGTTTCGCTCTCGTTGTTATATGAAATGCGGACTTCAGCTTTTCCTTTGTTTGAATTTATTTTACGGTAATAATCAATAATTTTTCTTTTTAAAATAGAAATTAACCAGGTGCGTTCACTGGCTTCTCCTTTAAAATTTTTCATTGATTTTAAGGCAGCTAAAAATGTGTCTTGCACCAAATCTTGGGCTATAACTTTATCATTAACACGCGCTACCGTGTAATTATAAAGGTAATCTGAATAAAGATCGATCCATTTATTCGGATTAATTTGATGATTAGACATTTTTACACGGATTTATTGAATTTCAAAAATAAGCTAATTCTTTTGAATATTTTAATTGTTTATCAATCCAGCACGTTTTAACAAGGCTTCGGGTCTTGGTTCTTGGCCTCTAAAACGTTTATAAAGTACCATAGGATCTTCGGTACCGCCTTGAGATAAAATGTGTTCCTTAAATTTAGTAGCAATTTCTTTGTTGAAAACGCCGGTTTCTTTAAAATATTCGAAGGCATCAGCGTCGAGTACTTCGGCCCACTTGTAACTGTAATATCCTGATGAATAGCCACCTTGAAAAATGTGTGAAAACGAGGTGCTCATACAATTTTCGGCAACTTCTGGGTATAAAGTTGTGTTTTTAAATGCTTCAACCTCATGGGTTTTTACATTGTTTATGTTTGAAGGGTCTTGACCATGCCAACTCATGTCGAGCAGCCCGAAACTTATTTGACGTAAGGTTTGCATACCTTGATGAAAGGTTGCCGATTCTTTTATTTTTTCAACCAAATCCATTGGTATAACGTCGTCTGTTTTATAATGTGTAGCAAAAAGTTTTAAGGCGTCTTTTTCATAACACCAGTTTTCTAAAATCTGACTTGGTAATTCTACGAAATCCCAATACACTGAAGTACCAGAAAGACTCGGGTAGGTGGTGTTTGCCAACATACCATGTAAAGCATGACCAAACTCGTGAAACAAGGTAGTTACCTCGTTAAAAGTTAAAAGCGATGGTTTGCTTTTTGTAGGTTTTGTAAAGTTGCAAACAATAGATATATGTGGTCGGTCGTTCTTCCCGTTTTTAATGAATTGTGGCTTGTACGAGGTCATCCACGCACCATTACGTTTTCCTGGTCTGGGGAAGAAATCTGCGTAAAATAAAGAGATTAAATCACCATTGCTATTCACCACTTTATAAGTTAAAACATCTTCGTGGTATTTGTCTACATCTTTAATTTCTTCAAAACTTAAATCGAATAATTTATTGGCAACGGTAAAGGCACCAGTAATAACATTTTCTAGTTTAAAGTATGGCTTTAAAAGCTCATCATCTAGATTGTATAACTTTTGTTTTAATTTTTCTGAATAATACGCACTATCCCATTTTTCGAGTTGTTCAATGCCGTTTAATTCTTTGGCGAAATTTTGAAGATTTTCAAATTCACGTTCGGCAGCGGGTTTTGCTTTTTCGAGTAATTCGTTTAAGAAGCTCTCAACTTTTTCGGGTGTTTTAGCCATGCGTTCTTCTAAAACAAAATGAGCATGGGTTTTATATCCTAATAAATTAGCGCGTTCGTGTCTGAGTTTTGTAATTTTTAAAACGATGTCTTGATTGTCTAAAGCATCATTATGAAAGCCTTTGCTTCCTGCCGCCAAGGTTATGTGTTTCCGAAGCGCTCTATTATCGGCATAAGTAACAAATGGAATGTAGCTTGGATAATCTAATGTAAACAACCAACCTTCCTTTTCTTTAGATTCGGCTAATTGTTTGGCCGCTTCAATAGTGCCTTCGGGAAGTCCAGAAAGTTCTTTTTCATCGGTAATTAGCATTTCAAATTTATTGGTTTCAGCCAGCACGTTTTCACCAAATTTTAATTTTAACTGGCTCAATTCTTTGTCGATTTTACGGAGTATGAGCTTTTTGTCTTCTGGTAAATTAGCACCATTTCTGGAAAAACTTTTATATTTCTTATCGAGAAGTGTGTGTTGTTCGGTGTTTAAATTCAAACTGTCTTTAGCATCAAAAACCGATTTTATTCTTTTAAAAAGAGCTTCGTTTAAGGTGATATCGTTGCTGAATTCTGATAAAAGCGGTGAAACTTCCTGTGCAATTTTCTGAATGCTATCGTTAGTTTCGGCAGAATTTAAATTAAAAAAGAGGCTAGAAATTCTATCTAATTGCTCCCCAGAAAACTCCAGAGCTTCAATGGTATTTTCGAAAGTTGCTGCTTCGCTATTGTTGGCGATAATATCAATTTCGGCCTTAGCATCTTCTATAGCTTGTTTAAATGCCGGAAGAAAATCGTCATTTTTAATTTTAGAAAATGGAGCTGAATTATATGGTGTATTAAACTTTTTTAATAGGATGTTTTGTGTCATTTTAATAGGAAATAAATTAAAAAGTAAATTTTATTATGCATACATAATAAGATTTTTATATTTTTGCCTCAACAATTTGAAGAGTGACTAACTCAAAAAATTATTCTTAATAACTAGAAAACCTCGAATGACCTTCGAGGTTTTCTTATTTTAAATCTTTAGCAGATTCGTGAACTTTTTGTTTTAAGGCTTCTTTATAGTCGATTATTTTATTTAGAACTTCAGGATTATTCGAACCAATAATTTGAGCAGCTAAAATGCCTGCGTTTTTGGCGCCATTAAGTGCAACGGTGGCAACTGGTACACCGCCAGGCATTTGTAGAATAGATAAAACAGAATCCCATCCATCTATAGAATTACTGCTTTTTACAGGAACACCAATAACCGGCAATGGCGATAAAGAAGCAATCATTCCAGGTAAATGGGCAGCACCACCAGCGCCTGCAATAATTACAGCAAAGCCTCTGGAATGGGCGTTTTTACCATAATCGAAAAGTTTTTCTGGAGTTCTGTGAGCCGAAACAATATCAATTTCAACTTCAATATTAAAATCTTTTAAAATATCGATAGCGTCTTGCATAACTGGCAAATCGCTTTTGCTTCCCATAATAACTCCTACTTTATTCATATGTTGATTGCTTTTATGTCTGGTCGCTCGCAGTCGAGACCTCAATTTAAAAACTTAAAATGTAAAATCCCCTTGCAAACTGCGTTTCTATCTTAAAAAAAACAAAGGTTTTATGTAGATAGTGCCAGGGGCGGTATTATTTATTCACTGATAACTTTAATAGTCTTTTTTACTTCTTCGGCAATGCGACGCGCTTCGTTTAAATCTTCATTAACAATCGTTACATGGCCCATTTTACGAAATGGTCTTGTTTGTTTTTTTCCGTAAATATGAGGTGTTACGCCATCAAGATTCATAATGGATTCAATATTTTCATAAACCACATTACCACTAAAACCTTCAGCACCTACTAAATTTACCATAACGCCACCAACTTTACTGTCGGTTCTACCCAAAGGTAAATTTAAAATAGCCCGTAAATGTTGCTCAAATTGAGAAGTAAAACTCGCTTCAATGGTTTGGTGTCCAGAATTATGAGGCCTTGGCGCCACTTCGTTTATTAGAATCTCATCGTTTTGTGTTTGAAACATTTCAACGGCTAATAATCCCACATGATTAAATGCTTTTGAAGTGTTTAAAGCGACTTCTACAGCTTTTTTTGCAACTGCCTCCGGAATTCTTGCTGGACAAATAACATATTCCACTTGATTTGCTTCGGGGTGAAATTCCATTTCTACTACAGGAAACGTTTTTATTTCGCCTGATGCATTTCTGGCAACAATAACGGCTAATTCGTTTTTAAAAGGCACCAAATTTTCTGCGATGCATTCTCCTGTTGGCAAGCCTTCTAAATCTGAAAGTTTTCTAACTACTTTCACACCATTTCCATCATAGCCAAATTGTGCTGCTTTCCAAACAAATGGAAATGCTAAACCACCATTATTAACGGCATCTTCAATTTCTGATAGATATGCGAAGCGCGAAAAAGCTGCTGTGGGTAAATTATGATCTAAATAAAACAATTTCTGAGTAGCCTTATTCTGTATTCTTTTTAAAGTTTGAGACGACGGATACACTTTTTTGCCTTCTTTTTCAAGGGCTTCTAAAGCATCAACATTAACGTTTTCAATTTCAATGGTTAATACATCTACTTGCTTTCCGAAGTTATAAACCGCTTCAAAATCCATTAAATCACCTAAATGAAATTCATTACTTGCAATTTTACAAGGCGCTTCGTTACTAGCGTCTAAAACACAGGTGTAAATATCAAATTTCCGGGTATCGTTTAATAACATTTTACCTAATTGTCCGCCACCTAGAATACCGAGTTTAAAATTTGAAGAAAAGAAATTCATGTAATTATTTGTGCTAAAATTGATTATTGCAATGCAAAAATACACTTAAATATCAATTTGTGCCTAAATCGTAATTCAAAAAATCGTTATTACTTAATCTATTGATTATCTTTGCGACTTCCAAAAAATAACATACAGTGATAAAGTTACACGATAAATATTTTAAACCGTTTATTTCAGCTAAGGAAATAGATGATGCGATGCAGCGTTTAGCCAACGAGATTGCAAACGATGTGGGAGACGAAATACCTGTTTTTGTTGGTATTTTGAATGGTTCGTTTATGGTGGTAAGCGACTTTGTAAAAAAGTACCCTAAGCCATGCGAGGTTACCTTTATTAAATTAGCATCGTATGAAGGTGTGAAATCTACAGAAGATATTCAGCGATTAATTGGGTTAACCCAAGATTTAACGGGTAGAACGGTTGTTATTTTAGAAGATATTATCGATACGGGTAATACATTGGCAGAGGTTCATAGAATTTTTAAAAATGAAAATGTAAAATCGCTTAAAATTGCGACCTTATTTTACAAGCCAGAAGCATATAAAAAGGATTTTAAATTACATTACATTGGTATAGAAATACCCAATAAATTTATTGTTGGTTATGGCTTAGACTATGATGGTTTAGGACGCAACATACCAGAAGTCTATCAAATAAAAGAAACACAATTCATGACAAATTTAGTATTATTTGGCCCTCCAGGTGCAGGAAAAGGAACGCAAGCAGAATTTTTAAAGCATAAATACAATTTGGTGCATATTTCTACCGGCGATGTTTTTAGGTTTAATATTAAAAACGAAACTGCATTAGGCATGCTGGCCAAATCGTATATGGACAAAGGAGAATTGGTTCCAGACCAAGTAACCATAGATATGTTGAATGCCGAAGTTGAAAAGAATTCTGGAGCAAAAGGGTTTATTTTTGATGGGTTTCCACGCACTAATGCACAAGCTGAAGCTTTAGATAAACTTATGGAAAGTAAAGATTCTTCAATTAATGCCATGGTGGCTTTGGAAGTTGAAGATGAAATTCTAGTAAAGCGCCTTATTGGCAGAGGAAAAACAAGTGGTCGTCCAGATGATGCTGATGAATCTATTATTAGAAACAGAATTAAAGAATATTACGACAAAACGGCTATTTTAAAAGATTACTATTCGGCCCAAAAAAAGTATTTTGGTGTTGATGGCGTTGGTAGTATTGAAGAAATTACAAAGCGATTAAGTGCCGTAATTGATAAATTATAAATTATCTAAAGGGTTTAAAACTTTAAACTTTAAACTTTATAAACTTTAAACTCATTTCATGACAGAAGGGAATTTCGTAGACTACGTAAAAATGTTTGTTAGCTCTGGTAACGGAGGTAAAGGATCGTCGCATTTACACCGCGAAAAATTTATTGAAAAAGGCGGACCAGATGGGGGAGATGGTGGTCGTGGTGGTCACGTAATTTTACGCGGCAACTCAAATCTTTGGACCCTTCTTCATTTAAAATTTAAAAAACACATACGTGCAGGACATGGCGAACATGGTGGTAGTAGCCGTAGTTTTGGTGCCGATGGCGAAGACGCCTATGTTGAAGTGCCTTTAGGAACCGTAGTACGAGATACCGAAACCAACGACATTATTTTTGAAATCACCGAACATGGTGAAGAAAAAATTATAGCCGAAGGTGGTAAAGGTGGTTTAGGAAACTGGCATTTTAGAACGGCCACGAACCAAACGCCACGGTATGCACAACCGGGTATTCCTCACGAAGAAAAACACATTACTTTAGAGTTAAAAGTACTTGCCGATGTTGGTTTGGTAGGGTTTCCTAATGCCGGAAAATCAACGTTGCTTTCTGTGGTAACTTCGGCAAAACCAAAAATTGCCGATTACGAATTTACAACCCTTAAACCCAATTTGGGTATTGTAAAATATCGCGATTTTCAAACCTTTGTAATGGCCGATATTCCTGGAATAATTGAAGGTGCTGCCGAAGGTCGCGGATTAGGGCATTATTTTTTGCGCCACATCGAGCGTAACTCTATCTTGCTATTTTTAATTCCAGCCGATGCGCCAGATATTCGCAAGCAATACGATATTCTGTTGGACGAGTTGCGTCGCTACAATCCAGAAATGTTAGATAAAGATCGCCTTATCGCCATTTCAAAATGCGATATGCTAGACGATGAACTTAAAGCAGAATTAAAAGAATTACTCGATAACGAATTGCCAATTCCGTATCTATTCATTTCCTCGGTTGCCCAACAAGGCATTACAGAATTGAAGGATAGGCTATGGAAAATGTTGAATAGCTAGGGCGTTACCACAAGGGTCGGGCTTTTCGTTGCAATCTTTTTAAACGTCATGACGAGGACGGAAAGACGAAGCCATCTTTCAATTTTTAGTTCAATACAAAGTTTGGTGTTATTTCAGTTTAAAAAGGATTTTCACTGCAATCCCTAACGCAATTCAGAACAAGAATCATGTTATTGGAATAATTTTTGATTAACTTTATAATAAAAATATTAAGTTATGAGAATCTTAACCTCCCTACTATTAGTTGTGCTTTTTGTTTCTTGCGCACCCATTCGCGTAAACTACGATTTTGAAAGAGGAACAGACTTCAGTAAATACAAAACCTACAGTTATTACGGCGATTTAAAAACGGGTTTAAGCGAACTCGACACCAAACGGTTTTTAGACGCATTCGATGCTAATATGGCGGCTAAAGGTTTTTCATTTTCAGAAACCCCCGATTTTTTAGTAGATATAAAAAGCAGCGAATATCAACAAGTACAGCGCAATACTGTAGGTGTTGGATTAGGTGGTGGCGGACGAAATATGGGAGGTGGCATATCCATAGGGTTGCCTTTGGGTCAATCTAATATAAACCGCCAGATTATAGTTGATTTCGTTGACGAAAATGGTACTGGCTTGTTTTGGCAAGCGGCTACAGAAACAAGTTTTAATCCGAATGCGTCACCAGAAAGGCGCGAACAACTGTTTAATGCCATTGCAGAAAAAATTTTAGCGAAATACCCGCCAAAGCGCTAAGGCTAAAATTTAATTAATTTTTTACTGGCAATACGTACGTTTCCAATATAGAAATTACTTAAATAGATGCCGCTATTCAAATCACTAATATCAACCATATTGGTTTGATAGTTGTTAATCGAGAGTGTTTTTATCATATTTCCGTTAATTCCAACAATGTCGACTTTTAAGATGGCATCGGTGTTACTTTCAAACTTGAAATTAACCACCGTATTTGTTGGGTTTGGATACATAGTAATATTGTAATTTGCCATTTCACTAGCAATATCTTTAATGCCAAGAGCTGTGTTATCAATCGTCCAGGTTACGGTTTGTACATGAAAACTATCATGATTATCTACTTTCAATATCGAGGTGGCATCGTTTACTGCAACCGTTATTGTATTCATTCCAATAATTAAATCAGTTTCTACAATACTTATGTCATCCACATCATTAGCAAAATCTGAAGTGTTTAAAGTCCAGACACTTTTTAAAGTATTGGGATTGGGTTTGATGAGCTCCAAATGAAAATCGATTGGAAAGGATGGATTTGTAATGGCACTTGAAACAGGTGTGTAAGAATCTATGGGCGACACCATGCTGTGTATTTTTTCTATAATTCCTTCTTTGCAAACCGAACAAAAAGGTTTGTCAATTTTCTCCATTATGCAATTTTGATGAGGCTTATACCAATTAGCACAATTACCAGTAGCGCAGGTATATTGATAGATGCCAACATTATTAATGTTTAGCCAATTTTTCCATCTAATTAAACTGGTATTTGTTTCTTGAGTCATGTTTATGGCTTCGGCAGCTAAAATGTCACCCGGGTAGTATTCATCTTTTAAATTGAATAACGAGTGCCCCAATTCGTGCATAATTACATTGGTACCCCAAGTACCTTTATAAGCCATCGGGAAATTTCCACCGCTACCACCATATTCTGTCGAGTTTACTAAAATTAAGGCTTGATCGAATGTTGGGAAATTGCTAGCCAATACATTATTGATTTTTGCTTCTGTATTATTCGCACTATAGCCATCTATTTCATAATAAAGCAGCCAATGGGAGCCAAAAGAATCATAGGTGGCATTAAAGTAGGTGTCTACAAATTTTGTCGATAAATTGTTGTAAGGCTCAGTGACATTTGTAGCGGTTCCAGGATGATCGGCGCCACTTTCATTCGATGGCACCTTTATAATATGAACATTAAAATAATTCGCATATTCTTTAAAAGGCGATTGATTAAACATGCCATCCATAAAATTGATAGCATCAGTTTTAAATTGTGCTAATTCACTGGTTTGGTAGCCTTCACTTAAAATAACTAAATTGATTCTTTTATCATTATTACCAGAGTTTTTAATAGTCTCCTTATCGAAAACTTGAGCAGAAGCAAGCTGAAAACCAATTAATAAAATGGTGAGTAGTTGATGTTTCATTTTCAATCTAGCTTAGTAATTATTAAAGTCTTGCTGTTTTGCAGCGAATCGATTATGTGGTTAATAGCTATAAATTTTGTGTTGTGGTGTATTTGTAGTCTTAATGAAAGCGGTGCGCTTTTTAAGTCTACTTTTTTGGTTTCAAATATAAGGGAATCGTTAAGAAATTCAATATGTTTCGATAAAGGGTTTTTAATGATAATAGAAGTAATTTCGGTAGAATCTTTGTCTAATTGACGGCAAATTAAATCACCAATCGAACCTTTATTAAGATATTGATTGGTGTTGTTTTTCAGCTTTCTGTCTGCAACTATTTTATTTATGAACTGAATGTTTTTATTGCCATGGTCATCTTTTGAAATCGTGTAATTTAAAAAAATAAGTTTTGAAGGTGTGTCTTGGGGTAATGAATCTTCAATTTTTACCTTTTTAGAAGCGCAGGCAAAAATCACTAAAAAAACAGATGAGATTACTAATTTAGATAGAAGTTTATACATAATAATAAATTTGCCTATTGCCTATTGCCTATTGCCTATTGCCTATTGCCTATTGCCTATTGCTTACATTAATTCTCACCCCTTCACTATGACTACTAAATTCTGGCGCATACATACTTTGTATAGTGGTAATACCATTGCTCATATTACCTGAATTATTCACACGTAAATCGTATTCAAATACAAAAACGCCTTTGGGTAAATAGTCAAAAAAGAAATTGGTTGAGGCATCTTTAGTGCTTTCATAATAGCCCAAACCATCTTGCCATTTGTATTGAGATATAACGTTAATGGGTTCTAAACCTGAAGCGCGCATATCTTTCATATGTACAAATTCCATAGCTCTGTCGCTCCGCAATTCAATGCGAACCCGAACCAAATCCCCAACTTTCAAATTAGTTTCCGAAGTGATTTCTGAAATTTCTTCACCCCTATCCGTGTTGGTTTTAAGAAATAGTTTTTTCTTTAATTTAAGCGGAGTTTCTGCCGATGAGATTTTATCTAAATCTTCAAAATACTGCCAGTACAAACCGCCCCAAGCAATACCATTACCTTTTTTGGTAAGGGTAACGGTTGCCATATCTGGTTTTATTTCTGAAGCGCTCCAAGAGGTTTTATAATAACCCGTTCCTGCTTCAACTTTTACATTTTCTTCCCGATTGCTATCGGGATTTGAAGGCTCAATTTTTTGATTGCCTATAACCACTTCAACAGCATCGGTTACACTTAACCAATCGCTGCCTTGAAGCAATAGTGCATATACGGCCTCAGTGGTGGCTTTAGTGGTTTTCCATTGATTGGTTTGCTTGTTTTTAAGTAACCAAATTTTTAAATTATCGATGGTTATGGTGTCGTCCCGATGGCTATCGGGATCAATTTCTGAAAAGGCTTCAATAAGTAATGCCTGTGTTTCAATAGGTGCCTGATACCAGTGCCATGAATTGGTGTTTGCTTTCCAATACATGCCTAATTCATCAGAGGTGATGCTGTTTTCTTTTAACGATTTTAAAATTTTAGATGAAGTTGTTTTATCTCCTAATCTATCAACAACCAAAGCCATTAATCCTTTGGAATATAATGAACGACTCAACCAATATTTTTGGATTTGTGATTGATAATATTTGATAATTCCTTCAACTTCTTTCGTTTTTTTAATTTCCGGATAAAAGCTGCGCATGTATAAATAATGCAATTGGGTATAACTTAAATGGTCTTTACTCAAATCGATTTTAGCATCGTATTTTCTAAGGTCTTTGTATTCCTGAATGAATTCAGCATCTAAATAATTAATAGCTTGTTCAATCATTTGGGACGTCTCGACGGAGCCTGTCCTGAGCGCAGTCGAAGGGCTCAGGGTGACACCCAGTTTCGAAAGATGCCCAAAACCTGTAATGATGTGTTGGGTAATATAACGATTCGCTCTTCCGCCGTTAAACCAAGCCCAGGCACCATTACTTAATTGATTATTTTCTAGTTTCCGTTTTGCCGATTGTAATTCGTTGGTCATTTTATTGATGTCGAACAACAAAGCAATGCGTTTTTTCTGCTCGGTTTCGCTTTGTGCATCGCGTAACCATGGCGTTTCTTGAATGAGGATGGATTTCAATTCTTCATTCTTTTCTAGATTAGAAATTAAAGCATCGGTGTTTTTCCACTGATTAAAAACCTCCTGAATTCTTGGGTTACTATTGGCGATATGACTCGCCAGTGCATTCGCATAAAATCGCGCGAATGTTTGTTCGTTACATTCATACGGATATTCCATTAAATAGGGTAGTGCCTGTACCGCATACCACGCCGGGTTGGAAGTCATTTCCAAAGTCAGTTTATGGTTTTTAAGCGTTGTTGAAGTTACGCCTGCACTGAGCGGAGTCGAAGTATTTTTTAGCTTATCTAATGTAAATGTTCTTGTTTCATTACTTCGTATCCACATAGGTAAAGTTTCTGTTACCAACATGCGGTTACTTAAAACTGGCAGCGCGTTTTGTTCGCCATCGCTATACGCACCAGATTTCGCAATGATTTTATATTGAACAGCATCTACATCATCAGGAATTGTTAAGTTCCAAGACACTTGGGTGTTGCCGTTTTGTTCAGTTGAAAACATCTCGACTGCGCTCGACGTGACAAGTTTGTTAGTAATGTCTGTTCCTGAAATGGCATCGGTTAGTACTAACATGGCGTGTCCGGAAAGTGGTTTGTCTGTTAGATTTGCGATTTTAGTACTGATGCTTATTTGGTCGCCTTGACGTAAATAACGCGGTGCATTTGGAATAGCCATTAATTCTTTCTGAGTCACCGTTGTTAAGGTTTTGGTAGCGCTTTCTAAGGTTTTGGTATGCGCTAATAATTGTAATTTCCATTGGGTTAAGGCCTCGGGAGTGGTAAAACTGAAACTTATATTGCCGTCTATATCTGTTTGTAATTGTGGAAAGAAAAATGCGGTTTCCTGAAGGTTTTTTCGAATTTGAACTTGGTCTAAATCATTTAAACTAGTTTTTATTATTATTACCCCACCAGATGCTTTAATCCCATATAAAGCAATTGCTTCAGAGCCTTTTAATATTTCAACTGAGCTTATTTTTAATTTACTCAAATCGGGAGACCCTTTAATTATTTCTCCGTCGATAATATAAAGTGGGAATTCGAGATTATTTATTAATGATTGTCCTTTAATAATTAAACCTTTGAATTTTTTTTCAAGAGCGTTTTCAACTGAAATGTCTTCTTCTAATTGAATTTCAGTATTTAACATTACTCTTTCTGCTACCTCTTTATTGTCTTCTACAATTTGAATGGCTGAAACATTTCCTTTTAAAGATTTATACATTGTATGTCTTCGAACGTTTCCAAAATAAAACCCAAACCAATTTAACTGGTCGTATTGCTGTTGTGAATAATTGCTGTTTGAATTATTTAGATAAACTCTAAAATTTTGTGTGCCAAAACTGCGATGTGCATTACTGCGATTATAAGAATAATATGTTGGCTTATTTATAGGGTTAAAACTCCAAGTATGCGGTTTAAACTGGTCTAAAGAGGCATCATACATACTTGCTAATAATTCTGAAGCTACCTTTTCGCCTTGCGGACCTTTAATTTTGAAACTCCAGGTTTCATCGGTCCCCGGTTGTAATTTATCACGGAATGTAGTGGTTTCAACATCTAAATCGGTTTTAGGGTAGGGAACTGCTATAATTTCTGTACCCGTTTGAAAACTGTTGAAAGCAGCAAAACTATAATTTACTGCAAAGCCACCGACATCTTTATTGGTAACAGGAATACTTAACGATTTCTTATTATTATTTAATTGAATTAGTTCTGTTTTTACAACTTTATGATCCTTTTCAATGCTTACAGTAATACTTAAATTTTCTGCAGCCGAAGCCAGAGTTACAATAGCCGTTTCACCAATCTCAAAAGAAGGCTTATTGGTTGTGATACTAAACAATTTATTGTCGGCTAAAGTTTTATCATCATCACTGTATAAACTGGTTTTTAGTTCGTCTTTTACCAACTGTCCGAATTTATCTTTACTTTCTAAAGTAATGATATATGCACCAGATTCCCAGTTTTTAATATTGCCTAAAGCAAGTTCTTTAAATTTTTTAGTATCAAAAGTTTTTTCAAAAACCAAATTACCTTTTTCCCAATTGGCTGTATGATGTTCGTTGTTATAAGCATCATGCGGAAATAAGTTTTTAAAGGCTTCTTCAGAAAACTCCTGATAATCTGGAGCAGCCCAGGTGCGTTGTCGTAAAACATGTTTTGGGGCTTGTAATTTGTAAATTTTTATAGTGCCAGTGGCTGGGACAAATTCGCCATTAAGGTTTTTAGTATCAATGGAAATGCTATGTGTTTTATTGGTTTTTTCTAAGTTCTCACCTAAACTCATGTTCGCAACCAACGCATGGTAACCTACATTTACTATGCTAGTCGCGCTTCGGGTTTCACCGTTGAGGTCGGTTACATCGGCTGTAATTTCGTAGTTAAAAATAGGCAAGCTACTCTGTTCTACACTTTGGTCTGGTAGCGCTTTAAATGTAATTTCAAATGCGCCTTTATTATTTGTGGTGGTTTCACCGTGAGTTATTTCTTGAGCTTCGCTGTAAAAACTTGGGCGATACGAAAAATACCATCGCGGATATTCCACTTTTCGGTGTACTCGATACACCACTTTGGCATCGGTAATGTTGCTTCCTGCATATGCTAAAGCGGTTCCTTTAACGGTTATAGAATCATTGACTTTATAGGTTTCTGTAACCGGATTGAATGTTGTTTCAAATTTTGGTCGTTTGTATTCTTCAACTGAAAAATACGTTGTAGTCGCTATATTCATCTCACCAGATTCAGCATCAAATTTTATATGATACGTACCAGTTAAGCCATTGTTTGGTAAAATAAACTCACCAGCAATCGAACCAAAATCATTGGTCATAAATTTGAGTTCTTTTATTTTCTCATTATTAACGTTATATAAAGTGGCATTCACCGGTTCGTTAACTAAAACTTCCGATTTTTCGTTTTTAGTTTTCATAGCAATCGCTTTAAAATAAACGGTTTGCCCAGGTCGATAAATGCTTCGGTCTGTAAGCAAAAAAGCCTTGTAATTAGTTTCTGATTTCTCTCTTTTTCGCCAACTGTTCACATAATAATCCCCAAAATACGCCGTGTCTTTACCATTTGTAACTATTAAAGAGATGTTTCTGTAGCGATCTGTGGTTTTCTCAATTTTAATTTCACCCAAATAATTGGTGGAATAGTTTTCAGTTTGAAGACTGCGACTATTGTTTTCGTAATAGCTAAGTTCAACCAAGGCATTGCTGATTGGTTTCCCGTGATTTCTATCAATAATTTGTAGCGTTTTATAATTTTCGCTTTCAGTTTCTACTAAGGCCAAATTGGTGACTTGAATCGTGCTAAAAGCAAAAGTTTCATCGTTATTTTTTGGAGACGCAAAAATAACATAAGTACCGTTATTTAGTTGAGGTACTAAAATTTCTGTAGTATGATTTTGGTAATCGTTTTCATTGCGAAGTGTGCTGTCCCATCGCATCGAAACATCTAACTTTTTTATAAACGCTAATTGCTCGTCTTTTCTGTATGTTTTATTGAATTTTTCTAACTGATTACGGGTAATTTTATAAATTTTAAATTGAAGATTTTCTAAATTTTTATAACTCACCAACAAACGCGCAGGTTGTTGAATGGGTAAAAAATCTTCGCTAGTAATTTGCAGTGATTGCTGTTCTATTTGCTGTATTACCACCTTGCATTTAATCGCGGCTTTGCTATTGGGGAAGCTCGAAATAACCTGCTTACAAAGTTCCATAGCTTCTTTGGCTTTCCAACGGTGTTCTGTTTTGTTAGGTTGAAATTGATTGCTTTGTTGTTTATAGATTGAAGCAATTTCGAAGTTGTATAATCCAGAAACTTCATCAGACGCTATTTTTTCACTTTCAAATTTTAAAGCCTTTAACAACAGAGCTTCTTTATTATTGAAAGTAGCATGTTGGTTTACAAATTTTAAGCGATCTATGTTTACATCAGCCAAGGCATACGAAGCTTCTTTTTTTGAATGAAATTTTATCAATTCCTGATAAATTTTTAAAGCATGTAATTGTAACGAGGTCGAATCTCTAGATGTTATTTTAAGGTTTGTGAATGTTGCAGCATCAGTTATGTAAGCTGGATTATCTATTTCGAATTTATAGGCCGGTTTTGTAATATGAGTTTCGCTAGTTTTATAGAATTCTAATGCATTATGGTTTAAAAAATCGAACAGCGTAGGGCGATAAATTTTCGAATCGTTTTGAAGATTTAATATGTCATCGTACTTATTTAAGGATTCTAATTGAAGCGCCAACCCATTTTGTAACGACTTTTGGTAATGCACGTGTATTTCTTCGAACAAGGTTTCAAGATCCCAAGTTCTAAAATCGACTTTATCAACTTTTTCGGCAGTTTTTGTTCTGTTATAAAATTGCCAACGGTTTTGGTTAAAGTACTGCCAATACAAATTGGCTAAAATGTTTTCCAGTATATTTTTAGTTGGAAATGTATTTTGTTCAATCTCGCGTTTAAAATCATTAATAATATTTAATTGCGCATCTTCTTCTAAAACCAAAGCAAATTTGCTCTTAAAAAACATTGTTTTTATAAGTTGCACATGGTTTTTGTCTTTTTTGGCGAGTACGTAAATTTGTTCTACAACGTTTAAAGCCGACTTTGGCAAGCCTTCCATTTCATGTTTTTCGACAGACTTCCAAAGGGTTTCGTAATTTGAATTTTGGCCGAAGCTAAAGTTGGAAAGCAAAAGAATTGTTAAAAAAATAACTGATTGTCTCATTTGATTACATTTGTAAATAATTTACAGTCAAAAGTTATTCCAAAAAGCAATACGATTTACTATAATTTCGTTTGTTTATTGAAATTAGTTAATTTAATAAAAATTTACAGATAGATTTGTTTAACACGTTGTGATATGAGAAGAATTATATGCCTACTACTTTTTCCGCTGTTGTCATTCGGTCAATCTCAACTCGATAGATTCGAAGATTATATTAAACATAAAAAGTTTGATGTCGCCGAAATTAAATTAACAGTGTATTTAGAACAACATTCTAAAGATTTTGATGCTTTAGAACTTTTGGGCGATACTTATGGGCACCAAAAAAAGTGGGATGAAGCTATTGAAATTTATAAAAAACTAATAAAAGCGAATCCAAAAAGTGCCGAGTATCATTATAAATACGGTGGCGCTATGGGTATGAAAGCTTTAGAGTCTAGCAAAATTACCGCGATTGGTATGTTAGACGATATAGAATCAACACTTCAAAAAGCCGCAAAATTAGATCCCGATCACAAAAATGTACGTTGGGCCTTGGTAGAATACTACATGAAAGTACCAGGGGTTTTGGGCGGAAGCAAGAATATGGCGCTAAAATATGCCTATCAGTTAGAGCAACTTTCAAAGGTAGATGGCTATTTAGCAAAAGGCTTTATTTACGAGTATGATGAAGATCCGGAATTAGCCGAAAAGTATTATAAATTAGCTATAAAAGAAAGTGGTTCGCTTTGGTGTTATAACAAGCTTGCCGACTTTTACGAAAAGCAAAAACAACCAGAAAAAGCACTCGCTAATTTAGAAATTGCTAAAGAGAAGTTGCAACGTAACGAATTACAGTATAAGATTGGAAAATTGGCTGCGGAGTATAACATTGAATCACAAAAAGGCGTGCAATGTTTGCAAACCTATTTAAAAAATTATTCACCAAAAGATGGAGTTCCAAAAGCATGGGCTCATTACAGGCTTTCGCAAATTTATTCGCATAAAAAGAATAAAGCTGCAGCCTTAAAATATATCGATTTGGCGCTTGCCGAGGCCCCAGATATGAAGTCTTTTAAACAAGAAAAAATCAAAATATTAAAATTGTAATATTTGGGCGTTACCGCGAGGGTCACGCTTTCAGCTATATCTTTTTTGCCTTTAGTAGCAAAAAAGGATGCCGCTTCAATCGTTAACGCAAAAACTTCGGTTTTCAGGCATTAGTCTTCCAATATCTATTATTATATTTACTGCATTAAATCAACTTCATGAACGTACATTTTATAGCTATCGGTGGTTCTGCCATGCATAATTTAGCCATAGCATTACACAACAAAGGATACCAAGTAACAGGAAGCGACGATGAGATTTTTGAACCCTCAAAATCGAGACTAAATGCAAAAGGGTTATTACCCGAATCATATGGGTGGTTTCCAGAAAAAATTAATACAAATTTAGATGCTATTGTTTTAGGTATGCATGCTAAAGCCGATAATCCAGAGTTGTTAAAAGCACAAGAATTAGGATTAAAAATATATAGCTATCCAGAGTTTTTGTACGAGCAATCTAAAAATAAAACACGTGTAGTAATAGGAGGAAGTCATGGAAAAACGACAATTACGTCTATGATTTTGCACGTGATGCATTACCATAACCGCGATGTCGATTATATGGTTGGTGCACAATTAGAAGGTTTTGATGTGATGGTAAAACTCACCGAAACCAACGATTTTATGGTGCTTGAAGGCGATGAATATTTAAGCTCGCCAATAGACCGACGACCAAAATTTCATTTATACAAACCTAATATTGCGCTTTTAAGTGGTATTGCCTGGGATCATATAAATGTGTTTCCAACATATGATAATTATGTGGAGCAATTCCGGATTTTTGTAGATAGTATTGTAAGCGGTGGAAGCATCACTTATAATGAAGAAGATCCAGAAGTGAAACGTGTTGTAGAAGCCTCTGCAAACCCCATTCGGAAATTATCTTATCATACCCCAGAATACACGGTTGATAACGGACAAACCCTTTTAGAAACACCCGAAGGTCCGTTGCCTATTGAAGTTTTTGGTAAACACAACCTTAATAATTTAGCAGGTGCTAAATGGATTTGTCAGCATATGGGCATAGATGAAGACGATTTTTATGAAGCCATTGCTACTTTTAAAGGTGCCAGCAAACGATTAGAAAAAATTGCAGAAAGTAAAAGCAGTGTGGCTTATAAAGATTTTGCGCATTCGCCAAGTAAGGTAGAAGCAACTACAAATGCCGTTAAAGAACAATACGGAAACCGAACCGTTGTGGCCTGTTTAGAATTGCATACCTATAGCAGTTTAAATGCTGAATTTTTAAAAGAATACAAAGGCGCTTTAGATGCTGCCGATGTTGCGGTTGTGTTTTATTCGCCACATGCGGTTGAAATTAAAAAGCTTAAGGAAGTAACTCACGAACAAATAGCAAATGCGTTTGAACGCGACGATTTAATTATTTACACCAATCCGGACGATTTTAAGAACTTTTTATTTTCGCAAAACTTTGATAATAAGGCATTGCTTTTAATGAGTTCTGGTAATTATGGAGGATTGGATTTTAATGAGGTTAAAAATTTGATTAAGTAGTTTTTTTCAAGACGGGTTACAATGGTTATTTGAGATGAATTCGGTTTAATTTTTGCATCTAAAATTAAACGGCATTAGTATCTATTTCCATCGTGTTTCAATCCATTCTTTTTGCTCTGCTTTAGTAAGAAATGTCCATGCCACTATGCGAGACGATTTATTACCTGTTCCTAAAGGAATGGTTTTAACCTCAAGTGCTTTTTCTTTTTCTAAGGCTTTGTAAATACCTTTTAAATTCGATTGTTTGGAGACTAAGGTTGAAAACCAATAGCAGTTTTTAGAGAATTTTTGACTTTCCCGAATAATATTATGAATAAACTTATGTTCCCCACCATCGCATATTAATTCGTTGCTAATACCCGCAAAATTGAGTTCAGGTGTTTTAACCGATTTCCCTGAAAGATTTTTTAGTTTTCTAAGTGTTCCTTTTTGCGCCTCTTCTGCCGAAGCATGAAAAGGTGGGTTGCAAATAGATACATCAATAAATTCTTCTCGGTTTATAATGCCATAAAAAGCATCTTTTGGATTGTCCTGCAATCTACAAGAAATCTTACCTTGAAGCGACGCATTGGCTTTTACGATGTTCTGCGCCGATGCAATAGATTTTGGGTCAATATCAGATCCAATAAATTTCCAACCGTATTCTGTAACGCCAATTATCGGGTAGATACAATTCGCACCAACACCAATATCAAAACAAGTTATTTTATCACCTTTTGGAATTCTTCCAAAATTATTTTCGCTTAACAAATCAGCTATAAAGTGGATGTAATCGGCTCTTCCTGGTATTGGAGGACATAAATTTTCGTCGGGAAATTCCCAATATTCTACACCATAATAATGGTTTAACAAAGCTTTATTTAGAAGCTTCACAACAACAGGATTTGAAAAATCGACCGTTTCCACTCCAAATTTATTAGGCTTAATATACGTCGCCAATTCAGGAGAAGCTTTTGCTAACGCCGCTAAATCATAGCGTTCTCGGTTTTTGTTTCGTGGGTGGAGCCTTGTTTTTTCTACCTCATTATTTTTATCGCCTTGTTTCATCTAACTATATGGGAGGGTTTTAAATTTATTGCCTTCCAATTGTTCAAAATTACAATTAATAATTTCCAGTTACTTTAAATCTTAGCGGTAAATTAAGGAATAATGAATTATTACGTTGTAGCTGAGTTTTTTAAAATTTTGTTCAATAATCCCATCGCTACGTATAACATGGGTGAAATTAATATTTCTTGGATACTTCCGGCAAATGCTCTTAAATTAAGACTCATGCCTCCAATAAACCAATCGAACAACCCAAGCGATGTAATAATTGTTAATCCTGAAATATGGACAACGTGCCATATGAAAGACATCCAGGAATCTGATAATTTTCCGAGGTGGTACGTACCAACAAAATACACTATTATGGTTGTTCCAAACTTAATAACGTGCTTTATTTTTGTTGGTAATACCAAGTCGCTATTTTCAAAGAAATAGACATAATAGCAGGTATAAATAATAAGAATAAGTATAAGGCCGGAAATAAATCGAACCTTATCCGACTTGTATAGATTCATTTTTTAATTGGATTTTTCGAGAAAATATCACCCATAAAATAAATGTAGATGAATAAACTATAATCTTAAATACATAGTGATGTGCAAAATCAAAATAGGCGTGGAAATATTCTCTTAAGTAAATTAATCCTACACATCTTAATATGTTCACAACATCTAATAGAACTACGCCAATAACGATATACAATAATTTACGTTTAAAACTTGAAGGCATACAAACAATAAAGCCCACATATAAAACTAATAATTCTAAACCGTTACATGCATTCGCTATGTTTAAAATTCTTTCGCCATTATGGTATATAACAGACATGTTAAATGCTTGAAATTCACCATAATGAGGTTCTTGGACAATTTCATTAATAGCTGTAAATCCAGACATGGAACCTAGGCTGTTCAACACTTTAACAGACGCTTCTCCCACATGTGTTGTTAAAAAATTATCTACAACCTGCGAATCGAACAAGAAAAAACTGTAAATAAGTTTCCAGATAACAAAAAACAAAAAGGCTTTTCCTAAAAAAAGCCTGATTGGTAATGGTATGTTGTTGAATAATAATCTAATTTTTTTCATTCTTATTTTCGCGCAATTTTTTAACACCAAATGCCGCAGCACCTACTAATAAAATACCAAGTCCGCCATCAATTGGAATGGTATCACCACCACCTTGGCTACCGCCGTCATGACCACAACCACGAAAATGGCGATGATTTCTACCACCATCTCTGTCACGATCACCTCTATCTCGATCGCCTCTATCACGATCGCCCCCAAAAATGGAAACGAAAAAAGAATACCAACTTCCCCCAGAGGAAAGTGACGTTGATGCATTCATTTTTGTAGAAAATGTTAAAGCAATTACAATAAAAAATGCTTTGAGTCCATTTGACAATGTATTTTTGATATTTTTCATTTGTAAAATTTTGAGAATTGATTAATAGCTTTGTAAAAGTAATCCTATTGTTTTAAACTACCCCTTATTTTCGATGAAGGTGTAAATTTACTCTATTAAACACTTTTTTAACTTTAAAATGAAATTCATTATTAAAGAAAACCTAGTCATTTTTAGGATTCTAAATGAGAAGTTTTATTTGTTTTTATTTACAATTTATAAGTCTAATGCCTTTAAAAACAGCCACATTCGTTTACTTAGTAATGCATTTTCTTCGCTGCTAAACTTACCGTGTTTACCTCCAGGAATCGTTAAAAACTCTGTTGTAATATTGAAATCTTTTAACTTTTTATAAAGGTCTTCCGATTGGGAATAAGGAACAATTGGGTCTTCGTTTCCATGTACAATAAACGTAGGAGGACTTGTTTTTGATACGTGGTATAACGGAGAAACCGACTCTATGAATTTTTTGTTGGTATGGTTTATACCGAGCCAGTTTTTTGCAGATTTCCAAGCAGTTAATGGTAATAAATTACTTACGCCATATTTGTCGATAATGGCCGCTACTTTTATATCACCATCATAAGTACAGTTGGTGTCGAATGGTTTATCATTACCTAATAATCCTGCCATGAGTGCCAAATGCCCACCAGAAGAACCACCCATAATAACTATTTTATTAGTATCGATATTTAACGCATTTGCATTGTTATATAAATAGATTAAAGCGCATCTCACATCTTCAATAGCGGCTGGAGCTGGAGCAACAGCAACCAAACGATATTCTACATTCGCAACGGCGTAACCATTTTTAAAAAAGGAGCCAAAACCGCTTTGTGATTCTTTTTCACCATGATTCCAACCGCCACCATGAATATTTATTACAATAGGTGTTGGTGTGGCAGATTTGGTATTAAAATATAAATCCATGCGACCGTCCCAACCATTTACTTGCGTATAAATAACATCTAAAAGCTGGTTATATGTATCAGGAAAACTTACTGGTTTAAAGGGTTGTTTTTGTGCTAAAAGATTACAAGATATACCCGAAATAAAAAGGCTTAACAGAAAAAAATGTTTCATATAATATTATTGTTTTTTCATAACTCCTATAAAACCCCATACACTTACCAATACCCAAGTTGCTTCTAAGATTATAAAAGGCACATAATTAATTAAAACAGACGCGTAGCATGCTAAACCAGCACCGATAATATTAAGTGAAAAATACAAAAAACCATCTTTAGGAATGAGCGCTTTTATGTTAAAAAAATAAGCTAAAAGAATAAGTCCGACTCCGAGTGTGCCAATAATATCGTTGAATGCCATAGAATATTTATTTAAAAACTTTTTGCAAAAATAACTCAATACTTAATTTATTCAACCTAATAAGTTCTTCGCGGGCATTTTCAATATCTTGTGGCTTTTTATCCTGAGAAAGTTTAAATTTTCCTTCCCAAGAATCAATAGAGATTTCAAACATATCTATATAATTTAATGCACCCAGCATGCGTTGATTATCGGGTTCTAAAATATATTTGGGGTTTGGTTGTTCTAAAAATTCGGTCATAGTTATGAGCGAGTTTTTTAAAGCCTCCTTACTTTCAATAGCCGTTGCTTTACCTTTTAAATGAACTTTTATGTAATTCCATGTAGGTAATTGTGTTGTCGTGTAAATACTTGGCGAAATGTAACATTGCGGACCGGAGAAAATAATGGTCACTAAGTTATTGTCTTTTAACAATGCTGCTTGCGGATTCAATTTATCAATATGGCCAATTAATTTTCCCGATTCGTTGTAAACTAAGGGTAAATGGGTAATTAATGGTTCGTTATTTTTTACTGAAATTAGTGTTGCTAATGGATAGGTTTTAATAACTTCAACCATATGTTGGTTGTCATTATCTTGATGTATTTTTGGTGGATAACTCATGGTATTTGGTATTCCTGCAAAGGCAGGTATCTCACTATTTAGTTAATAATTATATTGCTTCTGAAAATTACAATATTTATATTTACCTCATGCTAGAAAAAACCACTTCGTTTTCCATAAAAAACTGGAGTCAAGACGATCAACCACGCGAAAAATTACTCCACAAAGGCAAAGCAGCTTTAAGTGATGCCGAATTGGTGGCTATTTTAATTGGTTCTGGGAATAAAACAGAAAGCGCGGTAGAATTAAGTAAGCGTATTTTAGCCAGTGTTGATAATAATTTAAGCGAATTAGGAAAGCTCTCTATTAAGCAACTTATGGAGTTTAAAGGTATTGGCGAAGCAAAAGCCATTAGCATTGCAGCGGCTTTAGAATTGGGTAGAAGAAGGCGAGGGGAGGAAGCTTTAGAAAAAAAGAAAATAACATCGAGTAAGTCTGTTTTCGAATTAATGCAACCTATTATTGGAGAGCTGCAACACGAAGAATTCTGGATTATATATTTAAATAATTCGAATAAAGTCATTCTAAAAAACCAATTAAGTAAAGGCGGCATTACAGGAACCTTAGTCGATGTTCGTCTGGTACTTAAAAATGCCTTAGAAGTTGGTGCTACAGGACTTATTTTGGCGCATAACCATCCGTCAGGAACTTTAAAACCTAGCGAAGCCGATAAGCAAATTACCAATAAACTTAAAATAGCATCAGAAAGTTTAGATATAAAAGTTTTAGATCACTTGATTATAACCGAAAATGCATACTTTAGTTTTGCAGACGACGGAATTTTATAAATAATTTAAAATTACCAAATACTACTATTGCACACTTATTTATGCTATTAGTTTATACTCATAATATAACCCCCCGTTTAAAATATATTTTTAAACATATTTGCACCAGAATTTTAGGTTTAGAGGTTTCATTTACTACAAAAATCGAAGAATTTATTGCATACGACAGCTTTAAGTTATCATATACAAAGCAACAGTTAGGTAACGAGTTCTTTATTAAAAGTCACGATATATTATTCGAACAAGGATTAAATGATATCGATATAAATGTGCAAAAGTGGGGACGTACCAAATGCTTTTTTTTTAGTGGCGATAAAAGCGCATTGCCTTTCGATATTTTTGCAGCCGCTTTTTATTTGCTTTCTAGATACGAAGAATATTTACCACACGTAAAAGATCAATATGGTCGTTTTTTGGCAACCGAAAGTATTGCATTTAAACATGGGTTTTTGCATCAGCCAGTGGTAGATATATGGGCCTATAAATTTAAGGAAATCTTACAAGTACAGTTTCCAGAGTGTTTTTTTGCCAAGCGACACTACAGTATAAAACCGCTTATCGATGTTCCGAGTGCCTACCATTTTAAATTGAAGGGCATTATGAGAAGTTTTGGAGGGACCGTTAAAGATTTGTTTCAGTTTAAGTTTAGAAGTTTGTACTACAGATTTATGGTGATTTTTGGACTGAAACACGACCCATACGATACGTTTAAATATATTATAAATAAACAAAAACAAAGCAAATCTAAATTTCTGTTTTTCTTTTTAATTGGTGAATATTCTACTTATGATAAAGGCATTAATCCGAATAAAAAGAAATTTGTTTCTCTTATAAAACATGTGGCCGATTATTGCGAAGTAGGTTTAAAAACATCGTTTTTCGCAATAGACGATGTCACTATTTTGAAAAAGGAAAAGCTTAAAATGGAAGATATCGTAAATACAAAACTAAACGCGTCAAGGCAATCGTTTTCAAAGTTAAATTTACCAGAATCGTATAGAAACTTGTTAGAACTCGAAATTCTCGAAGATTACACCATGGGATATGTAAACCATATGGGTTTTAGAGCTGGTACTTGTACGCCGTTTTTATTTTACGATTTAGATTACGAAATACAAACCCCGTTAAAAATCCATTCATATCATCTTATGGATTATACATTGTTAAAAACAAATTCATTGCTAGATAAAAAGAAAGTTTTAGATGAAATTATAAATGAAGTAAAACAAGTAGATGGCGAATTTGTGCCTGTATTTCATAATTATACATTTAGTGAAATAGAACGATGGTATGGGTTTAAAGAATTGTTTAATATTATTTTAGAGTCCGGAAATGAATACTAGTGGCGTAACCGATGTTTTTTTTGATTTAGATCATACCCTGTGGGATTTTGATAAAAATTCAGCATTAACCTTCAATAAAATTTTCAAATTACACAATATCCAATTAAGTGTTGAGGAGTTTATGTCTCATTACCATGAGATAAATCACCAGTATTGGAAACTGTATAGAGATGCAAAAATAGATAAAGAAGTACTGCGTATGGGGCGTTTAAGAGATTCTTTTTTGGCATCGAACATTCGGGTAGAAGAGTCTGTTATCAGTAAACTTTCAACCGATTATATTGCTTACTTAACAGATAATAATTATTTGTTCAATAATGCTATCGAAATTCTCGATTACTTAAGTCCGCGATATCGACTTCATATTATATCTAATGGTTTTGAAGAGGTGCAGAGTAGAAAATTAACCAAAGCAAATATTCTTCATTATTTTAAAACCATTACTAATGGCGAAGATATTGGGGTTAAAAAACCGCATCCAGAAATTTTTCATTATGCATTCGAAAAGGCAAATACGCATCCAAGCAAAAGTATTATGATTGGCGATGGTTATGAAGCAGATATTTTAGGTGCATTAAATGTAGGCATGGATGTAATATATTTCGATACTAATAATGTTACTATTGAAGAAAACGTAAAGCAAATTAGCGACTTAATAGAAATAAAAAAATATTTATAAAACACACTATATTTTTTTTATAGCGTTTTAATTAAGGTGAGAAAGCGGTTAATTACATATTTAAGTTTATTGGTTTTAGCAAATAGCCTTTGTGTGTCTTGCTCTAAACCTGTTGATTTTGATCAAATAAATGATTTTGAAATTAATCCGGTAGTAGAATCAAGTTTAATTTATTTCGACGAACCTGCCACTAGTTTTTTAGATAATGGAGAGCAAATTGCTACTATTCAAGACTATGTTCAGGTTGAATTTTTTAATAGCGAGTTTATTATTGAAAATCTTGAAAAAGCCGAATTTGTGTTCGAGATTACAAATTCTATAAACAGAGATTTTAGGGTAAGAGTCGATTTTTTTGACGATAATTCTCAAATGCAACATGCCTTTACAATTTTTGTAGCAGCATCTTCAAATAACGCAAAAGTAGTTTCTAATTACACAGAAGTGTTTGAAGATGGTACTTTAGAAGCATTAAAAAATACATCGGTATTGGTGTTTACATTAAACATGCTTCCAGGAGCAGCAATTAATCAAAATACATTAGGGAGCATAAGTTTAAAATCTAAAGCGGTATTTTATCTTAATATAGATAGTAGCTTATGAGAATTTTAGCACTTGTATTTCTAATTGCATCTTGCTCGTTTGCGCAAAACAAACAACTTCTATATGGGTTTTCAGAAATACCACAAGCTTTAATGCTTAACCCTGGAGGTCAAGTTAAAAATTCGGGTTTCTTTGGCATTCCTATGCTATCACATATTCATGTAAATACTGGTACTTCGGGGATGACGCTCTATGATTTGTTTGCCGATAATGGCGTAGATTTTAATATTAAACTACAAAACGCTATTTATAATGCTAAACCCAGAAATTTTGCAACTATAAACGAACAGGTCGAAATATTTTCTGGAGGCTTTGCTTTTGGCAGTTTGTTTGAGAAAAACGAGTACTTAAGTTTTGGTCTGTACCAGGAACTGGATGCGATAGGCTATTTTCCTAAAGATTATGCCGTATTAGCTTTAGAAGGGAATCAGAACAATATTAACAGGGTTTTTGATGCGGGCCATTTAAAGGCAAGTGCCGAGGTTATTTCGGTACTACATGTTGGGTACAATAAAAAAGTAAACAACCAATTAACCTATGGTGTGCGAGGGAAAATATATTCCAATATTTTAAATATGAACTCTGTAAATAATAAAGGGAGTTTTGTAACTGAGATAGGCGACAATAATATTTACAATCATATTTTTAATTTAGATTTAGAATTTAGAAGTTCTGGATTGACACAGTTACGGGAAAGCGATTCTGATGCTGCAGTAACTGAAATAAAGAAACGCGCTTTAATGGGTGGCGATAAAGGATTGGGATTTGATGTAGGTTTCAGCTATCAACTAGATAAACAATGGTATGTTGATGCGAGTTTGTTAGACATTGGTTTTATAACCCACAGCAAAGATGTTGAAAATTATTCGGTAAAAGGCACTTATGAATTTGAAGGAATCGATCCGTTTTTTACTGAGTTTGAAACCGGACAAACTGCTGATGAATACTGGAGTAAAATTGAAGATGAATTTAACGATGTTTTTCAGGCGGATACCACTTATAATAAATATACAACTTGGCGGCCAATTAAGTTTAATGCGTCGCTAAATTATGCTTTTGGAGAAAAAAAGGAGAAAGACTGTAATTGTGTAAAAAATAAACAGGAGTATTTAAATGCTGTAGGCGCACAATTATTTGCTATAAACAGACCAAGGCAACCACAACTTGCTTTAACATTATATTATTATAGAAAATTGTTTAAAGGCTTATCGGCAAAGACCACCTATACCTTAGATTCGTATTCTTTATATAATCTGGGGTTAGGTTTATCGGCTAATTTAGGAGGTCTAAATTTTTATGTTATGGCAGATAATTTTTTACAATATCGAAACGTTTACGATGCACAAAGTGTATCTTTACAACTTGGGTTTAACTATATATTTAAGAAAAATGAAGACTAAATTTTTATCATTATTTGTAATCTATTTTTTAGCAATAAGCGCATTTTCGCAGTCTAATTTAAATACTTACAAGTATGTGATTGTACCTGCAAAATATGATTTTTTAAAAGAGAAAGATCAATATCAATTAAACTCGTTAACCGTATTTTTATTTAATAAATATGGGTTTGAAGCCTTAGTAGAGGGGACTAATTATCCTGAAGATCTAATAAAAAACAGATGTTTGGCATTAAAATCTAACTTGAACAAAGACTCAAGTATGTTTAAAACCAAACTTATTATAGAACTTAAAAATTGTAATGACCAGATAGTGTTTACTTCTGCAACGGGAGAAAGCAGAGAAAAGGAATACGATAAGGCGTATAATCAAGCGTTACGAGATGCTTTTAATTCTATTGAGGCATTAAATTATTTATACCAGCCATTAGCAAACCAGACTGTAGCAGCAGTTGAACAAGAGACTAAAACAGATACGGGTTTAACGAATGAAATTGAGCAGCTTAGAGAAGAAATACAGAATTTAAAAAAGGAAAAAGAATTAGTAAATACTGAAAAAATAGAGCCAGTAATTACGCCTGTAGCTAAAGAAGTTGTAAATGAAACTAAGGTAGAAAAGGTTGAAACTAAAGTGAAAGACGCTACTTCTGATGTTTTATATGCACAAGCTATTGAAAACGGATTTCAGTTGGTAGATAGTTCGCCAAAAGTGGTTTATAGAATTAGAAAAACCAGTATTGTAGACGTGTATTTGGTTGAAGGAAAAAATGCTACAGTTTATAAACGAGGCGCCGATTGGATTCTGGAATATTATGAAAACAATGTTTTAAAGCAAGATGTTTTAAATATTAAGTTCTAAACTCGCTTTTTATATCCTAATTCGCGTTAGGGATTGCAGCGGTATCCTTTTGGTTTTTATGGAAAAACCAAAAGATTTAGCGTAAAGCCCGACCCTTGTGGTAACGCCCTAATAATTATATTTATCTTTCCAGCGTTGTTTTAAAAATTCGCGATGTGCGTTTTCGCGCGCATTATTTCCTGGTTCGTACAGTTTGGTATTTACAATGCTATCGGGCATAAACTCCTGATTGGCGAAATTGTTTTCGTAATTGTGCGCGTATTGGTAATTTTCGCCGTAACCCAGTTCTTTCATGAGTTTGGTGGGTGCGTTTCTGATTTCTAATGGCACCGATAAATCGCCAGTCTGTTGCACGAGTTGCTGCGCCTTGCCAATGGCCATGTAAGAGGCATTGCTTTTTGGAGAACACGCCAAATAGGTAGCACACTGGCTGAGTAAAATTCTGGACTCGGGATAGCCAATTGCCGAAACCGCCTGAAATGTATTGTTGGCAATAACGAGTGCGGTAGGGTTGGCGTTTCCAATATCTTCGCTGGATAGAATAAGCAATCGGCGGGCTATAAATTTCACATCTTCGCCACCTTCAATCATGCGGGCTAACCAATACACCGCCGCATTGGGGTCGCTACCACGAATAGATTTTATAAAGGCCGAAATAATATCGTAGTGTTGTTCACCGGTTTTATCGTAGCGTGTTGTGTTGCTTTGTATTTTTTTAAGAACCGTCTCGTCGGTAATCTCGATGGTGTCTGAAGTTTCAGAATTAATAATTAACTCAAAAATATTCAGCAATTTTCGGGCATCGCCACCAGAGAGTCTTAAAAGAGCGTTGGTTTCCTTTAGTTTTATTTTCTTTTTAGATAAATATTCGTCTTGCTCAATGGCGCGCTTTAAAAGTGTTTCTAAGTCGCTTTTTTCGAAAGCATTTAAAATATAAACCTGGCAACGCGACAAAAGTGCCGAAATCACCTCGAAACTCGGGTTTTCGGTAGTGGCGCCAATAAGCGTTATCCAACCTTTTTCTACTGCTTGTAATAAGGAATCCTGTTGCGATTTGCTAAATCTGTGAATCTCGTCGATAAATAAAATAGGGTTTTTAGTGGTAAATAAGCCGCCGCTTTGCTTTGCTTTTTCAATAACATCCCTAATATCTTTTACGCCAGAATTAATAGCGCTCAAGGCATAAAACGGTCTGCCAGATTCTTTCGCAATAATATTAGCTAAGGTGGTTTTTCCGGTCCCTGGTGGTCCCCAGAAAATCATGGAAGGAATCAAACCTTGCTTTAAGTGCTGCGTTAACACACCGTTTTCGCCCACTAAATGCGTTTGGCTCACATAGTCGTTTAACGTATTGGGTCGTAATCGTTCTGCTAACGGTTCGTTCATACTGTAAAATTAAAACAATTCCTTTGCAAAACGGAATCTCGATAATAGAATGTTTAAATATTTTGGCGTGCCCTTACAAAAAGCAAGGTCGGGTTTTACGTTAAATCTTTTTTTCGTGCCTCAAAAAATGGTGAACTTGTCCTGAGCGCAGACGAAGGGCTTCAACCTCTCACGCGGTGCCCTTCTGCCATTTTAACATAAACCCCAAAATTGGTTAACTATTTGCTATCTTTATTTTATGAGTAACCAAGAACAATTTAAATTCTCAACGGGCGTAGTGGCTTACCCCATCTTTTTTGTGCTCACAATTTGGTTGGTGTTCTGGTTTGAAGTTCGATTTAGATATAATTTTAGTAGCTACGGCATTTACCCACAAACATTTTCTGGGTTACGAGGTGTTGTTTTAAGTCCGTTTATTCATGGCAGTATTCAGCATTTGTATCATAATACCATTCCGTTGTTTGTTTTATCAATGGCATTATTTTATTTCTACCGAAAAATAGCGTGGAAGGTTCTAGTCTTCGGAATTTTGGTATCGGGTATTTTAACATGGTACATTGGCAGGCCATCTTACCATATTGGGGCAAGCGGACTTATTTATGTATTAGTAAGTTTTATATTTTTTAAAGGTGTTTTTGCAAAGTATTATAGGCTAGTAGCATTATCGCTACTGGTTGTGTTTCTTTATGGAAGTATGATTTGGTATGCATTACCATTGGAAGAAGGAGTTTCGTGGGAAGGACATTTATCAGGTTTAATAACTGGTTTGTTATTTGCTTTGGTATTTAGAAAAGCCATTGCAAAACCTAAAAAATATGTTTGGGAAGAAAAAAATTATAATGAAGATGACGACCCATTTTTAAAACACTTTGATAAAAATGGCAATTTTATAGAAATAATAGAACCGCCAATAGAGGAGGAGCAGCCCAAAGTAAATTACACCTATAAAGAAAATAAGGAATAATTTCGTCTAACGTTACAGAAGTCTAAGAATCTAAAAGGTCTAAGAATCTAATTAGTCTAAGTTTCTAAGAACGTCTTTGTCTAACCGCTTCATATAAAAAAGCACCACAAGCCACCGATACATTTAAAGATTCAATTTCTCCAAGTAAAGGTAATTTTGCTTTGGCATCCACCACTTTTAGAATAGAAGGATTGATACCTCTGTCTTCCGAACCCATAATGATAGCACACGGTTCTGTAAAAGACACATCGTATACGGTATCATCTGTTTTCTCGGTAGCAGCAATTACTTTTATGCCCGAAGATTGCATATAAAAAACGGCATCTTTAATGTGGTCTACTTTACAAATAGGCATTTTAAACACGGCACCGGCACTCGTTTTTATGGTATCGCCATTTACGGGTGCGCCACCTTTTTTCTGAATAATGATACCGTTAACACCGGTACATTCGGCAGTACGTATAATGGCACCAAAATTTCGCACATCGCTTAACTGGTCTAAAAGTAAAAATAAAGCCGTTTTACCAGACTCCATCACATTCATAACTAGGGTTTCTAAATCGTGAAATTCGATGGGAGAAATTTGGGCAACCGCACCTTGGTGGTTCTTATTGGTTAGTCTGTTTAGCTTCTCAATAGGCACGTAAGATACGTTAATAGAATTTCTGTTTAGCAACGATTCTAATTCACTAAATAAGTCTCCTTTAAGGCCTTTTTGAAGAAAGACTTTATCAATAGTTTCGCCTGCATTTACAGCTTCAATAACCGCGCGAATGCCGAAAATTTGTGTTTGGTTTTCCATGGGGTAAAGGTATAAAAAAACCACTTCAACTGAAGTGGTTTTTTAAGTTCAAAATTCAAAAATTAATTAGTGTCGAAAGCAGTGGTTTCACTAGCTCCAAAGTCACCCCCGCCTGTAGCTTTAACTGTGTTACCTAATGATAGTGTGTAACTGCCATTAGCAGGATAGCTTAAACCATCGCCATAATCATCAATAATAGTGAAAGTATAATCTCTTCCTGCACATAATGTTATAGTTTCGGAGGCAGTAGCTTGTCCGTCTGCATAAGTTTTTATTGGTTTAGAAACAACAACGCCACCTAAGGCATCTTTTATATTCCAACCTGTTTCACTACCGTAACCATCAAAAACAATATTAAGGGTAAGTGTTACTTCCTCACAGTTTTGAATGTATTCAATACTGGTGGCTGCACCAACGGTAGTTGATCCGTCGGCAATAAATTTAATTGAAAGTTTGTTTACCCCTATTCCTAGGTTTGTGTCTGTTAGGTTAACCGATATTGTACCTTTATTAGTGCCTCCAGGAATGGTAACGCTAGAAGGTGCCGTATAAGATCCAGCAGCAGCTGCTGAACCATCAACATCAACGTTAAATGTTCTATCTGTAGAAACAATATTTCCAGTATAAACAGGTATCTCAACCGTAGTGGAACCTCCAACATCTACACCTGTAGAATATACTGTTTTCCCAAATGTAATATATTCAAGGCTAGGTGGTAAATAGGTGTCTTCACAATTTTGTAAAGAAACTACTGATAATACTATCAAGAGTATATATGCTATTTTTTTCATAAATTTTATATTTTAAGTTTTATTCAATCATTTTAATTACTCATTTTGAGTACTAATAAAAGGATTATAAAGAATCTCTGCTTCTGGAATTTCAAAAGTCATACGTTCATCGTTATAAGGGATAGTCACTCCTACAAATGATAAGTGATTGGCACCTCTTGTTGCAGATTTTTTATTTCTCTTCATGTTTAAGTAAGTTTTCCCCTCACCCCAAAGTTCTATTCTCATTTGAAGATAAATTTCATCTAGTAAAGCTTGTCCAGACAATGCGTCTACATAGCTAGCATCTGGAATTCTCTTTGCTAGTAAAGCTTTTAAACTTGTGCGTGCTCCAGTTGGATCAGACGTTTTAGCGCAAGCTTCAGCATGTAAAAGATAAATTTCAGAAATTCTCATATAAAGTAAATCTGATGTAATTGTAGTACTAGAACCTCTTGGTACTCTTGCCGCTTCATAGAATTTGTTAAGAGGCTGTAAGTACTGATTAACAGGGGTTGCACCAGTGTAAAATTGACCTTTTCTAACGTCGTTAGCAGGAATTTGAGCATATAAACCAGCGTCGATAGCTTTTGAATCGCCATAACCAGCATAACTATAAGAGAAGTAGTCCATTTGTCCCCACCATGAAACAAGACCTATTTCATTATCGGTAGTCAAATCAACACCCCACATCCAGCCTGGAGTAGAAAGATCATTAAATCCACCTAAAACTTCAGTAGAATCCATGATAGGAAATGCTCCAGTAGCAATGATTTCGGCTGTTAATGTTTTAACTTCTGGATCTTTGCCCATGGCGCCATAAACATAAGCTAGAATACCTCTGGCAACATCTTTATTTATTTGACTTTTAGCACTTCTATTAAAACCGTCTAATAAATCGATGGCTGTTAAAAGGTCAGATTCTATTAGAGCATAAATCTCCGAAGCTGGAACTTTAGGACCGTTTTGGTCTAATAAATCGTCGTAAAGTGGTAAAATAGCTTCTGATGGATTGTAACTTTTTTGAAAATATTGAGCTAAGTAAAAGTAAGAATGTGCTCTTATGGCTTTTGCTTGTCCCATGATGTATTTGTTTTCAGCTAATTCTGGGGTAACATCATTACCGCCTAATGCATCAATTACAGTGTTAGCAGATCTTATAATTCTGTAGTAATATCTCCAAACTTGGTAGTTATCTGTAAAGGTGTAATCTTGTGTACATTGATATTCTGTAATACTGGCTCTGTACCATCCATATGTACTTACAGATAGTGCTACGTCACTAGACAGAAAATCACCGAAGATATCATAAGCCTTTTGACCAAAATCATCGTGCCCCGTAGTACCACCAGTTTCTGTTTCAAACATTAAGGCATAAATACCATTCATTGTACCTGCAATTACATCCGGATTTCTTGAAGCCGCATCACCAATTTGGTCGGTGGTTAAAAATTCAGAAGGCTGTTTATCTAAGAAATCTTCACCACAGCTAAAAGTAAAACTAGCTATAGCCGCCATTAATGTTAATTTTATTATATTTTTCATTTTCATTCTTTTTTTAAAATTTAACTCTTACACCTAAACTAAAAGTAGTTAATGGGGCATATAACCTACGTTCTGTATTACCGCTTTCAGTAGTAGTTGGGTTGAAACCATTACGTGCTGTTTTGGCAAATAAATTATCTCCAGACGCCCAAATATTAACAAAGCTAAGACCTGTATTTGCCAAAAATTCTTTTGGTAGCGTGTAACCAATCATAGCATTGTTTAATGATATGTAATCTGTTTTAGTTAAAAAACGTGTTGATGTAGAAGTACTATTTTGATCGATACCATCTGCTAATCTAGGCACATTAGTAAGATCTCCAGGTTGCATCCATCTATCAGCAATGTCTGTATGATAATTGTTTCCAACAGCACCAAATCTATCACTCATTAATTCTCCGTACTGATAGTCGATAGCATAGCCACCAATGCTGTAGGTGAATAATGTAGAGAAATTCCAGTTTTTATAAATACCACCTAATCTGACAGCTCCACGTAAATCTGGAATACCTGATTTACCTACATATTTATCTGTAGCAAGTGCGTATGTTTTAGTAACTTGTTTAGCGATGATAGCATCTGGGTTTTCATCTAAATAAGGAGTCATTGTTGAAATTGATTCCTCACCACTATCTAATATGCCATTGGCATTCGTATCGTTAAAATATTGATACCACATTGGAGCACCATCAGCAGGATCTACACCTGCCCATTCACGTAAGTAAAATTCATATATAGAACTACCTTTAGAATATGCATAATCACCAGGAGACGTATCAAGAATTCTAGGTAAACCTGTAGAAGGTTCGATAGGCATTTTTGCGATTTCATTTTTAATAATTTCACCATTTACGGTTAAATCTAATTTGAAATCTTTTTTGTTAATTAAATGCCCTGTTAAATCGAATTCAATTCCTTGATTTTTCAATTCTCCGTCATTCACGGTAATTACAGCGATACCTTGTGATGGCCCAACGCGTCTCTCGAAAATTAAATTGTCTGTTAATTTGTTATAATAATCAATAGAACCATCTAAGTAAGTGCCTAAACTGAACTCAATTCCAGTTTGAAACATGTTAGACGTTTCCCAAGTTAAATCAGGATTACCGTTTGTATTGGCAGAAATTGATATTTCACCTCCTAAAATACCGCTATTGAACGTGTCATAACCAGAATAATAACCGACACCAGCTTGATCACCCGTAATACCGTATGAAGCTTTAAATTTTAAGAAAGAGAATACATTGTGCTTAAAGAAACTTTCATTTGAAATAACCCAAGCACCACCCACAGAGCCAAAAGTACCCCATTTATCATTAACAAACCTAGAAGAACCGTCGCGACGAACAGAAGCTGTTAAATAATATTTATCTTGAAAATCATAATTTACTTGACCAAAATAAGATTCAATAGCACTTCCTTCTGTGAAGCCAGTAGGAGGAGATAAGTTATTTATAAAGTTATCTAATTCTAATAAACCATCTAATACAACTTTTCCTTTGTATTGAGTAGATTCTTTAAATGTATATTCATTATTCTCATGCGCAGCTAATACTTCTAAAGTATGATCGCCAAAATCATTTTTATAACGTAATAATTGTAAGAAGTTGGTGCCTAATCGTTCTCTATCTCTTGTAAATAAATTACCGCCGTCACCAGTTGCGGTCCCATAAAATGGGTTAGAGTAGTTTTTATAACGTTCGATAGAATATTGGCTACCATAACGCATTTCTAAAGTTAAGTTATCAGTAAACTTAATGTTCATGTTGAAGTTACCATTAATTTCATGTCTTTTAAAGCCAACATAATCATAAATTGCTGATGCAATTGGGTTTAAGTTGTTGGCATTAGGTCTATCTCTAAAACCAGAAACAGTACCATAGTCATATTGATTACCACCATAAATTAAATCTGGAACCAATTGTCCATTATCATCTCTTAAATATACTGGGAAAATAGGAGCCATTTTATCAGCAAATTCAAAAACGTTTTCTGAACCTTCGGTTTGCCCGTTGTTTAAACTTTCAGAATAAGCGTAACCTATGTTCGCTCCAACTTCTAACCAATCTTTGATATCTGAATTTAAGTTTAAACGCGTTGTATAACGGTCGTAGCTCGTATTTTTGGCGTAACCATCATCATTTAAATATCCTAAAGAGAAGAAATATTTTGACTTTTCGCTTCCTCCACCCATACGTACACTTCCTTCATTTCTGTAGGCAGAATCAAAAGCAGCATCCGAATACAGTTCTGGGGTATATTTTCTGGTAACACCATCTCTAACCATATGCGTAGTCGGGTCGATTAAATCGGCACCACTAGCTACATTCCACATGTTGTACCCAGAAGCAACGTAATTGTTGGTGAATAAGTTTGTATTAGCGTAATTTACTGGATTCGCATTTCCTGTAATTACTCCTCTATTATAAATCCCTTCCCAAACATAACCTATGTATTCTTCTGGAGATTTTACAACATCGTATCTAGGAATCATTTGTGTATTAATACCTGTTTTTACATCTAACTCGATGTAAGAATCTGATGCAGATCCGGTTTTTGTAGTGATTAATATAACACCGTTAGCTCCTCTAGAACCATATATCGCAGTCGCGGTTGCATCTTTTAATACTGTTGTGCTTTTTATATCGGCAGGATTAATGGCATTTATGCTTCCGTTATAAGGTACACCATCAACAACATATAAAGGGTCTCTGTTACCGTTTACAGAACCATAACCCCTAATCCTTATTGTAGCCACTGTACCTGGTTGTCCAGAAGTGTTAATTACAGTAACACCAGCAATCTCACCCGAGAGGGCTTGTGATAAGTTGGAAACATTTTTTATTTCCAGATTTTCACTTTGTACTGTTTTCGCAGTACCTGCAAAAGATTGTTTTGTTGATGTACCATAACCAACTATTAATATTTCTTCAAGAGCTGTTGAATCTTCCTGCATTGTTGTATTAATGGTGTTGGAAGCTCCTACAACAATTTCTTTAGTTATATATCCAACAAAACTAAAAACCAGCGTAGCACCCTGATTGGCTTTTATTGAATATTTACCATCGAAATCTGTTGATGTACCTGAAGTAGTACCTTTTACTAAGACTGTAGCTCCAGGCAGCGGCAAACCAGAAGGGTCTGAAACGGTACCTGAAATTGTCTTTCCTTGAGCAAACGTAAGTTGCACAGCCAACGCTAGTAATAGCGTTAGAATTCCACTAAACTTTGTTTTCATTTTATAATTATTTGAATTAGTCAACTTCAAAAATCTTAATAAAAAGTTAATAAAACAACAAAAAATGGTTAAAATTCAAAAAAACAATAAATATCTAATGTAAAATATATGCTTTTTTGAAAAAAGCTAGCATTTTATTAATTCGCTGTTTTGTTAATTTTAATAAAAATAAATGCACAATAATAGTCAGACTTGTTCGTTGTGAGATTTTAAAAATTTATAAGTTTTAGGAAAAACAGTTTAGAATAAAAACTTTAAGGAAGCTGAGCAATATCTTTTTCTATTCCATTATTAAGAATGGGGCACATGGGTTAAAAGATTATAGATTAGTATTGTCCTCTAGTGTTGAGTTATTGTGCAAGTATTCGAAATAATGAACTGATGGGTTAGCGTAATTAATTCTCAATAATTAATTAAATGTCAAAGTAAATAGAATATGTTTCCTATTCATAAAACTCCAAGCTCAAAATATACTGATGATGCCATGGAAAGTTTTAAATTGCCAGTCATTTTAACTATTCAACAGTGTCTAATTATTTTAGATTGGTGTTTTAGTTAATCTGTTATTTTGAGTTTGAAAAAATAATCTTCTTTAAGATATTATTGGGAACTGCGATGCTTGCTGCTCAATCAGATTTAAATTTAAATTAATTTGATTGAATAGAAAATTTAGGATAGTCATTATTACACTTTTGGAATATGCTAAGTATTTTTTTTTGTTTGCGTAATAAATTGTAATTATTTATTAACCAGTAATTTGTATCAAAAGTCTAACTGTTAAATTATAAGAAAATTAAACATAAATCGTTATAATTGTTATATTTACATAAAAATTGTTTTTGTATTTGAGGTCTAATCTTTTTATGTTTATTTTTTGTCTAAATATCTCCTTGGTATTTAGCCAAAAAGAGTCTGCCAATTGGTATTTTGGAGAATTTGCTGGTCTTAATTTTAATTCCGGAAATCCTGTACCACTTTTAGATGGCAAGCTTGATACTCGAGAAGGATGTGCCACAATTTCTGATCCTAATGGAAATTTATTGTTTTATACCGACGGTGTAACAGTTTGGGATAGAGTTCATAAAGTCATGCCGAATGGCCAAATGTTATTGGGTCATGGTTCTAGTACAGAATCTGCTTTAATTATTCCTAAACCAGGAAGTAAATCGAGATTTTATATATTCACGATAGATCAGCCTAGTTATTATTTAAAAGATATTGCCGTAATTAATGGTGTTAATTATTCTGAAGTAGATTTGACTTTAAATGGTGGCTATGGTGACATTGTTGATGGTGTAAAAAACAAGCATTTAGTTACCTACAACCCAAATGATGCTACCGAAAACAAGTATAAATCTTCAGAAAAAATAACCGCTGTTACCCATAGTGATGGAAGCTCTATTTGGGTTATCACCAATTTTATGGATCGATTTTATTCCTTTTTAGTGGATGTAAATGGTGTAAACTCAAATCCTGTAGTTTCAACGGTTCAACAATCGGTTCTGCCAGTGTTAAATGACGATGGTGCAAATGTTTCAGCTATAGGTTATTTAAAGGTGTCGCCAAATGGTAAGAACATAGCCATCGCGCATAGTTCAACTGTTGCCGGAAGTCCAAGAACAGGTCAAAAAAAATCAGGAAAAGTATTGTTGTATAATTTCAATAATTCGAATGGCGCCGTATCTAACCAAATTGAAATTCTTTCTGGCGGATATCCATATGGTGTAGAGTTTTCACCTAATTCAAAACGACTCTATATTACCAATAGTATTTTTGATGAAAATGATACATTCGTTACAGGGGAACTTTATCAATATAATTTAGAAGCTTCGAATGTCAGCGGATCAAAACAAGTAATAAGTTCAAGTCAAAATATTGCAGGTGCTTTGCAATTAGCTATAGACGGAAAGATTTACAGAGCAGGTTACAAAGTTGCATCTGTTGGTTTAAATATATCCGTAATAAAAAGCCCAAATACTATCGGTGTGGGATGCGATTATTTAGAAAATTCTATAAGCCTAGGAGGTAAGGCATCAAAATTAGGATTACCGCCATTTGTTCAGTCTATTTTTCTTTACAGTTTTGATTATGAGTTAACATGTTTGGGCGACCAAACGCATTTCTATATAACGTCTGAAGAACCATATGACTCTGTAGTATGGGATTTTGGCGACGGACAAACGTCTATCGAGGAAAGCCCTAATCATGTGTATAATGCGGCAGGGGTTTATTCTGTAAGTTTAACAATGTCTTTAAATGGAATACAAAGAGATCCTTTAATAAAACAACTAATTATTTCGGAGCCACCAAACATCTTGAGTGATACGTATGATTTAATTCAATGCGATTCCTATGATGCTAACCCTAATGATGGAATATCGGTGTTTAATTTAACACATGCGAATGAGGCAATAAGTTTAAATACAACCGAACCCATAGAAATTTATTATTATCAATCGTTGGTGGATGCGACAAATGATACTTTAAATGTAAAAGGCTTAGGAGATATTTACACTAATGTGGTAAACGATGAATTGTTATATGCCAAAGTGTATAAGGCCAATACAGAGTGTTATAGTATCGCGACCGTGCGATTGAAAACAACGCAATCATTAGATCTTGGTTTGCTTGAATTATCGGAATGTGATTTTGATAACGACGATATAGCCGATTTTAATTTAGAAGTACAGGCTGATAAAATTTCAACACAGTTAAATTTGCCTTTTGATATTTCTATTACTTTTTACGAGAAAGAATATGATGCTTTAATAGGTGTTAATGCATTATCAGGTATTTATTCATCTAAAAGTAAATCCTTATTTGTTAGGGTTGAAAGTGATAATATATGTTATGGTAACGGTCTATTACAATTAAATGTAAAGCCATTCCCTGTTATAAGCAGTCAAACTTTTACTGTTTGCTCCACAGACTTCCCAGTTACAATTGATTCTGGTATAAGTGATGAACAAGTAGGGGCTTATGATTATTACTGGAATACTCAAGAAACAACTAATAAAATAGTTGTGAACCAGCCTGGGATATATGAGGTTACCGTAACAGAACCGTTTGCAAATTGCGACAAAACAATAGTAATTAATATAGAGCGATATGAAAGTCCTATAATTAAGAAACTCGAAATTGAAGGGCGTTCTATGTCTGTGCTATTAAATAACAGTGATTTAGAAAAGTATGTGTATAAAGTAGATGATGAAATTGATTTTCAGCAAAGTAATTTATTTTTAAATCTTGAACCAGGTTCGCATACCGTTTATGTTAGTGATATTAACAGTTGCGAAATGGTGAATTATGACTTTTATATTTTCGGCTTCCCAAAATACTTTACGCCTAACGATGATGGATCTAACGACACCTGGAATGCTTATGGTTTAAATAGGGCCGATTTTGATACCGATAATTTTGTTGTGAAAATTTACAACCGATATGGAAAGTTGCTGAAAATTTTTAATCCTTTTTATTCTGATGGTTGGGATGGAAAGTTTAAGAATGTACCAATGATAGCCGATGATTATTGGTATAGTTTAAAATTGCCAAATGGCGAAGAATTTACCGGACACTTTGCCTTAAAATTTTGATGTTTAGTATCAATTAAAACTGCTGTTAATTTTTTTGACTATTTATTGCACTTTAGCTTCTGTGTTTGTCGCAATTAAATTATGGATATTCCAGTTTAATCGTTATTCAGACGTAGTTTGAATATTTCGTAATAACCTTTCTTTTTCGCATTATTGGTTCAGTTTTAATCTCTTTTTCAAGTGAAATTATAAAGTTGTTAGGCTATATTGTGTGTGTTTCTTAAAGCCTCGATTATCAAGTTCGTATTTGAAAGAATTAATTTTAAGGAGAGTAGAAAATCTTGCAACTTTTGTTTTTATATATAATTTCTAAGTTTCTAAAACTTTATAGTATTAATTAGCCCTGTTTGAATTGTCGAAAGAACTTTTAAAACAATATGGATGTTTTAGGTATTACTTAATTCCAAGCTCAATGGTTGTATATATTACAAATGATATATTCTAAAATCAAAATTTAATCTAGGTAAATAAAAAAAGGGCTGTTTTAAACAGCCCTTTTTTAAATACAATTATCAGGTGAAATCTAATTTACATCCCAGAATAATTTTGTTGTTTGCTTATCACCGCCAATGGCAGTAGAAGCCGCTGTCCAATTATCTACGTTTAAATTTTGTTCGTTAATTGGATAAGTATATCTAGTTGGAACTGGAAGTCCACTTACGGCAGGAAGATTGAAAGTAGGTGTGTTGTACTTTCTCCAAACTGTCCAGCCTTCAAATCCTCTGTTATACATGGCTAACCAAAATTGTTTACCAATTTTTTCTCTCCAATCGCCTGAAGCTGTCGCATATGCCACAGAAGGGTTTAATAAATAAGATGCAACACCGGTAGCACCCCAATAATCAAAAGATGCAGTAATACCATTGTTATAGTGTTGTTGTGCTGTACCACCAACAGACCATCCTCTAGCTGCAGCTTCCGCAAGGTAAAAAGATACTTCGGCGTAGTCTATTAAACAAGCTGGAGTTGTTGGGTCAATCATGATATCTCCAACATGCGTATAGTTTTCATAAGTGTTGTTTGCTCCGTAAGGGCCACCTACATAACCTCCACTAAGATTGTCGTCAAAATATTGAGCACGTCTCGGATCACTTAAGGTATTCATAAAATCCACAGTAGTGTTTGCAACTACGAAGTCGCTTCTTCCAGATTGTACTAAGTCAGTCCAAAGTGGATTCGGATTTGAAGTTCCTAAATATGCCCAAGAGGCATTATCACTGTTAGAAGAAAATACGCCTGTACTATAAGCACTCTCCACAGCAGCTTTAGCTACCGTAGCATTTACATCAGATAAACGTATTCCTAATCTTAGCTTTAAAGAAGCAGCAAATTTTTTCCATTTGGTAATATCTCCAGAGTAAAGGTTATCTACAGCGAAACCACTGCCACCAGCACTTAAACCAGAAATGGCTGTATCAATACGAGATAATAAATCTGTATAGATAGTCGCAGCATCATCATAGGCAGGAAGTGGGTAAGCATTGGCATTTAATGCTTGAGAATAAGGGATGTCACCAAAAGTGTCAACCATTTGTTGCCAAGTATAAATAAGTAATACTTCAGCTTGAGCAGCGGTTACTGTTTTATCGGCAGTTGATAAAGAGGCATCGTTTAAAACTCTTTCTTGTGCATCTGTTAAATCTAAAAGCACATCTCTGTACATTTCAGACCAATGATTTTGAGGAATGTTTCTTGTGTTGAAATCATAATTGGCTTCATCAACATAAGTTGTTTCTGTCCAATATTGCGCCAACAATCTATAAATGTTAGTATTAACATTTGTACTCGTCATTTGATCAACCAAACTCTTAGCAGCACTATTGAATAAAAAATCAGCGTCTACTTGAGTGGGGTTTTTTGGATCTCTATTTAAATTTTCGTATTGAGCATCTGTTTGGCACGACGCTAACACTATTAAAGATAGAACGGTTAAAAATATTTTTTTCATAATTAATTTTTTTAGAACTGTAATTTTAGACTTGCACCTATTTCTTTAATAGATGGGTATGAACCAGATTGATATCCTTGAATGTTTCCAGCACCTAAACCAGCTTCAGGATCAGCATAAGGAACATTTTTATCAATTATCCATAGGTTTCTTCCTATTACAGATAATGAGGCACTTGTAAACGGTGTTTTGTCAAGAACTTTTGCAGACAGGTTATAAGTTAAACTAGCTTCTCTAAGTTTAACAAATCCAGCATCGTAAACGTGCGCAGCATTTGGAGATCTTGAGTATCCCCAACCATTTGCATAATAACCAACATAATTTCTAGTTTCGTTAGCAGAACCATCAGCATTAACACCAGGTAAAATAACGCCTCCACTTGTTGAGTCATAGTTTCCTGCAGTACCAACAACGGCATTTCTAACAGGGTTTCCTAAATCGTTTGTTCCAGCTGTGAAGTCATATAGACCTGTAGCGTAGCCATACCATGTGTCTAGAGAGAATACACTACCACCTTTTTGGATATCAACTAAAAAACTAAAAGTTAAATTTTTGTAAGAAAAACTATTGAAAACACCCCCGGTCCATTCTGGGTTTATATCTCCAATAACTTGGTTGCTGTCTGAAGTTCTAGCATAAGCACCAACCCAAGAACCACTAGGAGCGTCGGCAGATGTGTAAACTATTGGTTGTCCGTTATCATGGAAAACATAGTTAGAACCTCTAATAGTACCATAAGGTTGACCAGGCGTTGCATTTAAAGATACACCACCTTGGAAAGAGCCAAGTTGTAAGTTATTAACACCATCAATTAGTTCAACAACTAAACTTTTGTTTTTCGCCCAGTTAAGATTAATGTCCCATGAAAAATTAGTAGTTTTTACAGGAGTAAGGTTTACTTGAACTTCCCATCCACTATTTTCAATAGTACCTGCATTTAATAATGCTGATGTATATCCAGTACTATTTGATACTGGAACACTTGTAATTTGATTAATGTTTTGAGCGTTATAATAAGTAACATCAAAACCTAATCTTTTATTTAAAAACTGCATCTCTAAACCTATTTCCCAGTTTTTTTGTTCTTCAGGTAATAAATCAGGATTAGAACGTGCACTTGGGTTAGTAGCTAAACCACCATTAAATGTTGGTGTTACAATGGTATATGTATTAAAAACATTGTAAGGGTTTGTGTCGTTACCCACAATACCATAATTTCCTCTTAATTTACCAAACGTTAACCAATCAGCTTCTAATAATTGAGAAAAAATTAACGAACCGGTAACAGACCAATAATCAAAGGTATTATTTGCCTTTGGTAAAGACGAAGACCTGTCTCTTCTGTAAGTACCTTCAATAAACGCAAAATCGTCATATCCTAAACTTGCCTGCCCATAAACACCATCAACCATTTTTGTAGCATCGTACTCGGCTGTAGTAATTGCTCCTTCGCTATTAGATAAGGTGTAAAGACCGGCCAATAAAAGACCATCGTTGGTAGTACCAGTTATATTGTTCCAGGTGTTCCTTCTTAAAGTAAAACCAACAGTTCCAGCAAGATTTAATTTTTCACTTAAATCTTTGTTGTAATTGAACATTAAGTCGTAGTTGTATTCAGAAATATTTCTGTTTCTTCTTAAATAGCTAGGAACATTAGAACTTCCCACATTAGTTCTTTCTTCTTGTATTTCAGCATAAGTATCATATGAGAAACGCCCCATAACTGTTAACCAGTCAGTAAGTTCGTAATCTAAGACTACGTTACCCCAAAATCTATTTCTAGAATCCGATTGGAAGTTTTCATAAAAAGTCCAATAAGGGTTGTCAGAATAAATTGGCGTAGCATCATCATAAGCATTAATATTCCAAGTTGTGTTTTGTCTTGTTTGGAAATAACTTCTTTTTTGTTCAGCTAAATCCACGTTTACTTGCCACCACTGTCTAAACTGTTGCATTACGTTGTTAGCATCATAACCAGTACCGTAACGTCCTTTACCATCTGTTTTAGTAAAATTGAATAGTGTAGATATGGTTAATTTATCTGTAAAGTCATGAGATCCTGTAAAGTTAATAGAATTTCTCTTAATTTCACTATTAGGTAAGTTACCTTCTTGTAACATATTTGTAATACCTAATCTAAAAGCGCTTTTCTCGGTACCACCATCAAGAGATACAGAGTTTACAGTTGTAGAAGACGTTCCCCAAACATAGTTAGGGTCGTTCGCGCCAGCTACCCAAGGCGTAGCTTGTTGGTAAGTAGCTAAATCTGGAAAGGCAGAATTCCATTGGTAGATTAATAAATTCTCATCGAATGCTGCTCCATAAGACGCATCTTCAGTAAATACAGTAGTAAGATCATCGGTTCCATCACCATCAACATCATATAAACCCCAATAGCTTCCAGGGCCATCATAAAATGGTCCGTAACCAGCACCATATTTCTTTTGATAAACAGGAAGTGTTTCCTTGTCGGCTGTTCCAGCCATTATGCTTGAATTCACGGTTACACCAATGCCTTTTTGCTTACGGCCTTTTTTGGTTGTTATCATAATAACACCGTTGGCAGCTCTAGATCCATAAAGAGCAGATGCCGCAGCACCTTTTAATACGTTAATAGACTCGATGTCGTCTGGGTTAATGTCGGCAGCAGCGTTACCATAATCATAACCACCTCTACCAGTACTTTGATTTGAAGTGTTAGGCGTGTCGTTATTAACTGGAACACCATCTACAACAAAGAGTGCTTGGTTATTACCTGCAATCGAACTACTACCTCTAATTACGGCATTTACAGAACCACCAAGTGTTCCTGAAGATTTAATATCTAAACCAGCAACTTTTCCAGAAAGCGAGTTAACGAAGTTTTGGCTTTGCACCCTAGAGACCGTTTCTCCGGAAACTTCTTGAGTCGCATAACCTAGACTTTTCTTTTCACGTTTAATTCCTAATGCAGTAATAACCACTTCATCAAGAATAGATGCGTCTTCGCTTAATTGAACATTAATGGTGCTTGATGCTCCTACTTTAATTTCTTTGGTTGTGTATCCAACAAAACTAAAAACAAGCGTAGCGCCTGTATTTGCTTTTATCGAATATTTACCATCAAAATCTGTTGAAGTACCAGAAGTAGTACCTTTAACAATTACAGTTGCTCCAGGAAGCGGCAAACCAGAACCATCTGATATCGTACCTGAAATAGTCTTTTCTTGTGCAAATGTTAGTTGCACGACAAACGCTAGTAATAGCGTTAGAATTCCACTAAACTTTGTTTTCATTTTATAATTATTTGAATTAGTCAATGCCAAATGTGATAATAAAATGTTAATAAAACAATAAAGATTAGTTAAAATTTGGATTTTACAAATAATAATTAGGATTTTGATAAAAAAATATGCTTATTTTATTGTTAAATTGAGAAATTCATTATTTCTGGATAATAATTTTTAATATTCGCAATCAGGCGACCCTTTTACGTAAAAAAACATATAACTATTTGTATAAAAGCTTTATTATAAATTGGTTATGAATTATTTTTCGTTTGCATTGTTTTTTCTTTAGGGTTTACGCTGATTTTTATGTAAAAAAAATCTCCAAAAAAATATTTTTTTTTGGAGATTTTATTGTCAACCTAAATTTTATAAAAATTACATTTTACCAGCCTGGGTTTTGCTGTGTTGCTAATGTTGGATTAGCATTTAGCTCAACTTGCGGTATTGGCCATAAAAATCTAGAATCTGATGCCGGAATAGCAGCAACGCCATAAGGACCTGTATAAGGAGTTCCTAATGTAAAAGTTGATGCCGCAGGATTTCCGTTGGCAATTTTAGCTGGAATACCGTCTATTGGATGTAAATCGTCTCCTTGTAATCTGTGGATGTCTGACCATCTTCTTCCTTCAGCTAAAAACTCTATGCGTCTTTCTTTTAAAATAGCACCCACCATAGTGCTTGGTGTTGTAAAAGATGCAGCGGTATAGGCTTGTGTTGCTGGGTCGGCTAAAGAACGATTTCTTACTTGATTTAATTTTGCCAATGCGTTAGGTAAATCTGTAGGCGTTTTTCTAGCATATGCTTCCGCCATATTTAATAAAACTTCGGCATATCTTATTACAGGAGCAGCATCAGTATAATTTACTTCATCTTTATATTTATAAGTGTACTTTCTGCCGCTAGTTGTAAATACCATACCAGTACCTTTTGATGTTGCAGTAGAATTGTCTTCTCTTCGTTTGTCATCAACTAACCAACTTGGATCTCTCCAAATTATTGGACTAATACATACAAGTGTTCTTCTAACATACTGAGATGCTAACGCTGCATTTACACCTGGGTTTAGTGTAGCTGCATGAAGAATAGAGAAAATAGATTCAGTATTACTGTAATTGCTTGTAAATACCCCGCTTGGTGATGCAGTAAGGGTATACGTAGTTAATTTGTTACCTTCTGCGATTACGTTATTCCAATCTCTTTTGTGCAAATACACTCTTGTTTTAAATGCAATTGCTGCATTCTTAGATGCCTTTGTTAACGTAGTATTAGTTATTAAAGTTTCAGCATCATTCAAATCAGCTAATATTTTATCATAGCATTCTGCAACGGTGTTACGACCTTTTAGAAGTTCTGAATCTATTTCTGCTTGCGTATTAATACCAACTGTTCTGTAAGGAACACCAGGGTGTGTTGCTCCTGTAGTATAGTTGTATGGTCTTGCGAAGAAGTTTAATAATTCAAAATGCGTGATAGCACGTAAAAACTTGGCTTGACCAATATAGTCATTACCAACTGCTTCTGTAATGATACCTTTAGATACCGCATTTGTTACGCCTTCTATAATGAGATTTGCTCTATTTATAAGACGGTAACCATCTATCCAATAGTAAACATTGTTCGCTGTTGTGGCGTCGTAAGTTGCGGTGTAAGTTAGCTGGTAGAACGTAGCTGTGTTAACCATGTCTTCACCTCGGCAGTCTCCTTGTTGAACAAAAGCGGCTCCCCATATATAACCTCTACCGCCGTTAGGTAATGTTGAGTTATATTGTCCAATAGCCGCAGCATTATACATGCCGTTAACTGAACTTTCAATTAGAGAAGCTGATGAAAAAGCATCATCAATCGAAATGTTGTTTACAGGGCTTAGGTCTAAGATTTTTTCTTCAGAGCATGAAATCATTCCGATTCCAGCAATACAAAGTATTAAAAGTTTATATATATTTTTCATTTTATAACAATTATAAATTAACATTTAAACCTAACGATAACACTTTCGCACGTGGCGTACCATTTAAATCAACGCCGCCAGTTTCCATTTCAGGATTTAAACCTTTGTAATCGGTTATTATTAATAGGTTTTGAGCTTGGATATAAAATCTTAAAGACTCTATATTTATTCTATCTGTAATGTCTTTAGGGATTTTATAGCCAAATGTTAGGTTGTCAAGACTGATAAAGTCTCCATCTTCTATAAATCGTGAAGTAGCACTTCCTGTTAAGTTGGTAAAGGTGTTTGTGCTTGCCCATAGTCTTGGAGTAATACCATCACCAGGGTTTTCAACACTTTGCCATCTTCCTAAAATTTCGGTGCTGTTATTATTAAAGTTTTGTGTTACTAAATCTCTACGAGTGGAGTTGAAAATTTTGTTACCACCACTAAAACGGAACATGAAAGAGAAATCGAAATCACCAAACTTAAAATTGTTAATAAGCGATCCGAAATATCTAGGTAAAGTGTTGCCTAAAACAACTCTATCTTCTCCAGCACTTAAAGAAGCGGCCGTAGCTACGTCTGTTGGGTTGCTAGGGTCGAAAACCTTATAATTCTGAGTTGGTAAGTTTCCTTGCACTAAAGAACCATCTGCTTTGTAGTAAACTGGGTTTCCGTTCGCTGGGTTAACCCCCCAATATCTGTAGCCATAAAGTGAGTTGATAGATTCTCCTTCTCTAATAATCAGGTTTTGGTTAATATTTACATCTGTAAAGCTACCACCTAATATATCTTGGCCATCTGGAATACTTGTAACTTCGTTTTTATCTAAAGTTACGTTAGTAGTAATATTCCAGCTGAATTTTTCTTTATTTATCGCATTCACGTTTAATGAAAACTCATAGCCTTTGTTGTACATAGAACCAATATTTTTTCTAACAACGTTATCTGGTACCCCAAGCGAATGAGCTACAGGGACTGCTAATATTAAACCGTCAACATCATTTTTGTAGTGATCGAAAGAAAAAGTAATTTTATCTTTTAAAAATGATATATCTACACCATAATCGGTTTTTTTACTGGTCTCCCAAAGTAATTGATCGTTACCAAATTGTGTAAAGGCAATACCGTTAAGTGAGCCGTATTGAGATGCCGAAGTTAGGCCTAGATAAGGGTAATTACCAATCTCAGTGTTACCTACTTCTGAATAGGAGCCTCTAATTTTAAATTGACCAATGATGTCTTTTAAAGATTCGAAAAAACCTTCGTTTGCTATATCCCAACCAGCAGAGTATCCAAGGAAATTATTCCATCTGTTTTCTGCGCTTAATTTTGAAATCCCATCACGTCTTACAGAGCCTTGTATAAAGTACTTTTGCTTATAGTTGTAGCTAAGTCTTCCAACATACGATATGATACCGTTTTCTGTGATACTTCCTCCAGATTCCTGTGTGCCATAGGCACCAGTTACTAAATTTTGATTATAAAATTCGTCAAGTAAATTTGTTCCATAGCCAAAAAACGATTGGTTGTTTTCTTTTTGATATTCATTTACTAAAGTTAAACCAATGTTGTGTTCATCATTAAATGATTTGTTATAAGATAAGATGTGTTGAACATTCCATCTTAGTAAATCGGCATTGTTGTTTTGTAGACGTCCATTAGACCCTCTACCATCGCCATGTACAGGGCTCCAGTATAAAAATCCAGATGTTAACGGGTTATCTGCACTTACTTGGAATCTGTAATTTAAATCATCATTAAACTTAATAGAAGCAAACGTGTTTACAATTGTTCTGTTGATTTTAGATTCGTATTTGTTATTTGCTAAAACATAAGCAATATTAGAAATGTTATCGCCAACAGGATCTGTATTGTCCCATTGTCCAACATTGTTACCATCTGCAGAAATGTTATATCCTGTTGCATGATTTGGATTGTAAATCGGGGTATTTGGTAATTGTCTGGTCGCATTAAAAATGTTACCAGATAAAGAGTTTCTTCCAGTATTTAAACCGCTATATTCGGTTCTTGTAACCGCTATATTACCACCCATGCTAAGCCATTTGCTTATTTGATGATCAACATTAGCTCTAATGGTGTAACGTTCCATGTTATTCGCTACGGCAACACCTGCCTGTTCTGAGTAACCTAAAGATAAAAAGTATTTTGTTTTATCTGTTCCGCCATTAAGCGAAACACTATGGTCCATTTGTAATGCACTCGAATTTAATACAGCCTTCTGCCAATCGGTGTTGTACTCGCTACCAATTGCCCAAGCTGCTTGTCCTCTATTAGTTCTTTTTTCGTTTGCAATTGTAAGAAAGTCGGGTGTTTCTAATAAATCAAAAGTTTTAACGGCCGATGCAAAACCAGTAACCATATTGTAGTTAACTTTCATTGTGCCTTTTTTTCCTTTCTTAGTAGTAATTAAAATAACCCCGTTGGCAGCTCTCGAACCATAGATAGCTGTTGCAGCACCATCTTTTAAGATGTCGAAAGATTCAATATCATTTGGGTTTATATCACCTAATGCATTAGTAGACGCATAACCACCTATATCGCCAGAATAAATTGGCATCCCATCAACAACAATAAGGGGAGAAGTTCCAGAACCAATCGATGCGATTCCACGAATTCTAATTCTTGGTGCTTCACCAATAATACCGTTGTTTACAGTAACTTGCACCCCAGCAGCTCTACCCGCAATTTGGCTTTCAAAACTTGGTGTAACCAAGCCGCTAATGTCAGACCCTGAAATGCTAGTAATGGCACCAGTTACTTCCTTCTTTTTTTGAACACCATATCCAACAACTACAACCTCCTCAAGTTGTGATGCGTCATCAGACATTTGTACATTAAGTAAATTTGATGTACCTACTTTTTTTTCGGTAGTAATATATCCAACAAAGCTAAATACAAGAGTTGCTCCTTGATTCGCCTTAATTGAATATTTTCCATCAAAATCTGACGAAGTTCCCGTTGTGGTACCTTTAATCAGAATAGTGGCGCCTGGGAGCGGTAAACCCGACCCGTCGGTCACCGTTCCAGTAATTGTTTTTTCTTGTGCAAATGCAATGTGCACAACGAGCGCTAGGAATAGCGTCAGAATCCCATTAAACTTTGTTTTCATAAATGAATTTGATTTGAATTAGTTGCGCCAAAAATGGTAATAAATTAAATATAAAACAATAGTGTTTGTTAAATAAATGTGAATTTGTTAACAAAAAAGTTAAAATGATGAAATAAAGCTAATTTGGATCTTGTAATTGGAGAAGTTAAAGTCTTGATTTTCAGTATGTCCGATAGCGTAATTCAATTTAAATAATCCGGTTTTTGCGAAGAGTCCGAAACCGATTCCATAGCCAAATAATTTCTGTTTTGTAGCTGTTATCTTGTTTTCTAAATAGGCCGCGTCAGTTAAGGTGTGTGCGTATAAGTTGTTGTTTAACAAAAATCTGTATTCTGTATTAATCAAACCGTAAAGTGTAGCATAAATACTGTTCTCTTCAAATCCTCTTAAAGAATTAATGCCACCGAATCTAATTAATTCATTTTCTAGGTAGGTATTAGAATTTAAAGTTGTGCCTTGAGTTCTTAAAAAAATACTATTCTTAGGGTCTAAGTTGAAAATCTTATATGCGTCAAGAGCTATTAGCGACTGTTGTTCTGTCTGGCTCGTTTGCTTTCTTTTTCCAAAGTTAGTTTCAATAGAAACATTAGTTTTTATTGGAAATATTGCATTATGTGATTGCCTTTTTAAAAATTGATAAGCAAGTGTGAAGTAGTTCGATTTATAGTCAACAATAGTAGAGCTAGTATTTATGTTAAGTAAATTGTTAGATTGAATAGAAAGGATGCCGGAAGATACTTTTTGATTGGGGTTTATTTGGTAATGAATTTTTGCAGATTGATTTACTGTTATAAACGATGAGTCTTTGTTAAAAATGCGTAAAGCTAAATCCAGCCCAATAGGCGATTTAAATAAATAAGGCAAAGTTAAATTCGTTTCGAATAGTTTTTGTTCATTTTGTTCGCCTTTATATAATAATTTAAAAGATTCGCCATAGTTTAAATTATTAGTAAGGTTTAAATCTAAATAGCCATTAAAATCTAATTTATTTGTTTTGTCGTTTGTTCCAAAGCCAAGAAAACCATCAAACGAGTTACTTTTAGTTTTGTTTAGGTATAAATATAAGGTTGTGGAATCTTTAGAAAATAATATTTCAGGAGCTTTTGCTTCGGTTACGAATCTCAAATCTCGAAATTTTTCAGATTTCTTTTTTATGGCATCTAAATTAAAAGTCTGCGAGGGCTTTATTTTAATGTAGTGTTTTAGGAACGAGCGAGGGAATTTTTCATAACCTTTAATGACTATGTTGTTAATTGTTCTTTTTTGTTCATTCGATTCAACAATCAAATTAGCTTCTAAATTGGTGTTGTCCTTAATGGTAATGTCTGATAAATATAATCTGGAAAATGGGTAGCCTTTCTCCGAAATTTTCGCATTTATAAAGTTTAAAACATCATCTGTGTTTTTAATGTCGATAATAAAGTGATCTTTAAAAATGTCTTTTGAAATTAATTGTAGTAATTTTTTATCGAGTATCGAAGTATCGTAATAGATTGATAGTTTTTGGTATTTTTTTTTCAGATGAAGGCTTGCTAAAAAAACAGTGTCGTTAATTTTATTGATGCCTTTAAAATCATTTTCTATATAGCCATTTTTTAAAACGGTGTTTTGAAGGGATAGTACTTCATTTTTAATAGATGCATAGTCTAAATGAATTTTTTTGTAGGTAATAGAGTCAATTAATGTGGTTTCGCGCTCGGTTTCACCTTCAATTTTAAGCAGTAAATTTTGACTATGTAATAGCGAAGAAAAAAATACATATATAATAAGGTATAAAAAGAATGTTTTTCGCACAGTGAAATTGTCAGTATTTAACATGTAAATCTAACGGAAAACTTACACTAATAATATAACTAATAATGAAATATTATAAATGTTGTGAAAATTAATGATTTAGGATTTGAATTATTCATTTTAATTTCTACCTTTGCAGCCCTCTTAAAAGAGGATTTTAAAATTTATATAGAATATATATGCCAACAATTTCACAATTAGTACGAATAGGAAGAGCCAAAATAACCAAGAAGAGTAAATCGGCTGCTTTAGATTCGTGTCCACAACGTCGTGGGGTTTGTACGCGTGTTTACACTACTACACCTAAAAAACCTAACTCAGCAATGCGTAAAGTTGCTCGTGTTAGATTAACAAATGGTAATGAAGTGAATGCATACATCCCAGGTGAGGGTCACAATCTACAAGAGCACTCGATAGTATTGGTTAGAGGTGGAAGAGTAAAAGATTTACCAGGAGTTAGATATCACATCGTTCGTGGCGCACTAGACACCGCAGGTGTTGCAGGTAGAACACAACGTAGATCTAAGTATGGAGCGAAGCGTCCTAAACCAGGACAAGCAGCAGCAGCTCCAGCAAAAGGTAAGAAAAAGTAATTAAAACTTTTAAGAAGAAGACATGAGAAAAAGAGCAGCAAAAAAGAGACCGCTTTTACCAGATCCACGTTTTAACGACCAGTTAGTAACTCGTTTCGTTAACATGATGATGTGGGATGGAAAGAAGTCTGTGGCTTTTAAAGTATTTTACGATGCGATTGACATCGTAGAGTCGAAAAAAACAAACGAAGAAAAGACAGCTTTAGAAACTTGGAAAGATGCTTTATCAAACGTTATGCCTCACGTAGAAGTACGTAGTCGTCGTGTTGGTGGTGCAACATTTCAAATTCCAATGCAAATCCGTCCAGACCGTAAAGTTTCAACAGCTATGAAATGGCTTATTAGCTATTCTCGTAAAAGAAACGAAAAATCTATGGCGCAACGTTTAGCTTCTGAAATTTTAGCAGCAGCTAAAGAAGAAGGTGCGGCGGTTAAGAAAAGAGTAGATACTCACAAAATGGCAGAAGCTAATAAAGCATTCTCTCACTTTAGATTTTAATACGAAATGGCAAGAGATTTAAAATATACAAGAAATATAGGTATTGCTGCTCACATTGATGCTGGTAAAACAACAACAACAGAGCGTATACTTTATTATACAGGAGTTTCTCATAAAATTGGTGAAGTACATGATGGTGCTGCAACAATGGACTGGATGGAGCAAGAGCAAGAGCGTGGTATTACCATTACTTCTGCTGCTACAACCTGCGAATGGGTATTCCCTAGAGTAAACGGAGAGCCAACGGATGATTCAATGAGTTATCATTTTAATATCATTGATACTCCCGGTCACGTTGATTTTACTGTTGAAGTAAACCGTTCATTACGTGTGTTAGATGGTTTAGTATTCTTATTTAGTGCGGTTGATGGTGTTGAGCCACAATCTGAAACTAACTGGAGACTTGCTGATAACTATAAAGTGCCACGTATTGGTTTCGTAAATAAAATGGACCGTCAAGGTGCTAATTTTATGGAAGTTTGTCAACAAGTAAAAGATATGTTAAAATCTAACGCGGTGCCAATCGTTTTAAACATTGGTGACGAAATAGATTTTAAAGGTATTGTTGATTTAGTGAAAAACAGAGCTATCGTATGGCATGACGAAACTCAAGGGGCAACTTTTGATGTTATCGAAATTCCAGAAGAATTGAAAGCTGAAGCAAAAATGTTACGTGGTAAACTTATTGAAGAAGTTGCTGCTTACGACGAAAATTTGCTTGAAAAATATATGGAAGATGAAGATTCTATTACAGAAGACGAAGTGCACGCTGCACTTAGAGCTGCTGTAATGGATATGTCTATCATTCCAATGATTTGTGGTTCTTCATTTAAAAATAAAGGGGTGCAGTTTTTATTAGATGCTGTATGTCGTTATTTGCCTTCTCCAATGGACAAGGAAGGTATTGTAGGAGTTAACCCAGATACAGAAAAAGAAGAAATTCGTAAACCAGATGTAAAAGAGCCATTCGCGGCTTTAGCATTTAAAATTGCAACCGATCCTTATGTTGGTCGTTTAGCATTCTTCCGTGCATATTCTGGTCGTTTAGATGCAGGTTCTTATGTTTTGAACAATCGTTCAGGAAATAAAGAGCGTATTTCTAGAATTTACCAAATGCATGCTAACAAGCAAAATGCTATCGATTTTATCGAAGCTGGAGATATTGGAGCAGCAGTTGGTTTTAAAGATATTAAAACAGGAGATACTCTTACTGCCGAAAAACATCCTATTGTTTTAGAAAGTATGAATTTCCCAGATCCTGTAATTGGTATCGCTGTTGAACCTAAAACTAAAGCGGACGTAGATAAATTAGGTATGTCTTTAGCTAAATTAGCTGAAGAAGATCCAACGTTTACAGTACGTACAGATGAGGCTTCGGGTCAAACCATTATCTCAGGAATGGGTGAGCTTCACTTAGATATTATTGTAGATCGTTTACGTCGTGAGTTTAAAGTAGAAGTTAATCAAGGTGCTCCTCAAGTAGAGTACAAAGAAGCTATTACTCAAAAAGCACAACACAGAGAGGTTTACAAAAAACAATCTGGTGGACGTGGTAAATTTGCTGATATCGTATTTACTATCGAGCCAGCAGAAGAAGGAAAAACTGGTTTAGAATTCGTTTCAGAGATTAAAGGTGGTAACGTTCCTAAAGAATTTATCCCTTCAATTGAAAAAGGATTTAAAGCTGCTATGCAAAACGGACCTTTAGCAGGTTACGAAGTAGATGCAATGAAAGTTACTTTATTAGACGGTTCTTACCACGATGTGGATTCTGATCAATTATCGTTCGAGTTAGCTGCAAAATTAGGTTTTAAAGCATCTGCTAAAGCTGCAAAAGCTGTAATCATGGAGCCTATTATGAAACTAGAGGTAATTACTCCAGAAGAAAACATGGGAGATATAGTAGGTGATTTAAATAGACGTCGCGGACAAGTAAATGATATGGGTGATCGTGCTGGTGCAAAAACAGTTAAAGCACACGTGCCATTATCAGAAATGTTTGGATATGTAACTACATTAAGAACATTATCGTCGGGTCGTGCAACATCAACTATGGAATTTTCACATTATGCTGAAACACCTGCAAATATTTCTGCAGAGGTAATTAAAGCAGCTAAAGGCGTTGAAGCTTAAAATTTAAGAAAATGAGTCAAAAAATCAGAATAAAATTAAAATCTTACGATCACAATTTAGTAGACAAATCTGCTGACAAGATTGTAAAAACAGTAAAAAGTACAGGTGCGGTGGTAACGGGTCCAATTCCATTACCAACAAACAAGAAAATTTTCACTGTATTACGTTCTCCACACGTAAATAAAAAGGCTAGAGAGCAATTCCAATTAAGTTCTTATAAAAGATTATTGGATATCTACTCATCGTCTTCAAAAACAATTGATGCTTTAATGAAACTTGAATTGCCAAGTGGTGTTGAAGTAGAGATTAAAGTTTAGGTAGAACACAAACATGTCCTTAACGATGGTTAAGGAAAAACGGTAAAATACAATTCAAGGCTGAAATGTATTTTTGGCCTTGAGTTTTTTAATAACAAATAGTAAGTAATAACAAATAAATAATAATTATGTCTGGGTTAATTGGAAAAAAAATCGGTATGACCAGCATTTTCGATGAAAATGGAAAAAACATTCCATGTACAGTAATCGAAGCTGGACCATGTATCGTTACCCAAGTCAGAACTGAAGAAGTTGATGGCTACAAAGCTGTTCAATTAGGTTTCGATGACGCGACAGAAAAAAGTGCTACTAAAGCTGACCAAGGTCATGCTAAAAAGGCAGGGACTTCTGTAAAACGCAAAATCGTTGAATTCAAAGGTTTTGATAAGGAGTACAAATTAGGTGATGCAATCACTGTTGAGCACTTTATTGAAGGTGAATTTGTTGATATCTCTGGGATATCAAAAGGAAAAGGTTTCCAAGGTGTTGTAAAACGTCATGGATTTGGTGGAGTTGGTCAAGCAACACACGGTCAACATAACCGTTTAAGAGCTCCTGGTTCTGTGGGTGCAGCATCGTATCCTGCAAGAGTTTTTAAAGGAATTCGTATGGCAGGAAGAATGGGTGGCGACTCAGTAAAAGTTGAAAATTTAAGAGTTTTAAAAGTAGTAGCAGATAAAAATCTACTAGTTGTTAAAGGTTGTGTACCTGGACATAAAAATTCTTATGTAATTATTAGAAAATAATGAAAGTAGCAGTTTTAGATATAAACGGAAAAGATACAGGTAGAAAAGCAGAGCTTTCTCAAGATGTATTCGCTATTGAGCCTAATAATCACGCAGTATATTTGGATGTTAAACAATATTTAGCAAACCAAAGACAAGGAACTCACAAAGCTAAAGAGCGTGCTGAGATTTCTGGAAGTACGCGTAAGCTTAAAAAGCAAAAAGGTACTGGTACAGCAAGAGCTGGTAGTATTAAGTCTGGTGTTTTTAAAGGTGGTGGTCGTATGTTCGGTCCAAGACCAAGAAACTATAGCTTCAAATTAAATAAAAATTTAAAGCGTTTAGCACGTAAATCAGCATTAAGTATTAAAGCTGGAGAACAATCAATTGTGGTGTTAGAAGACTTTAATTTTGAAGCGCCAAAAACTAAGAATTTTACAGCTGTTTTAAAGGCGTTAAATCTTGAAAACAAAAAATCTCTGTTTGTGTTGGGTGCGTCAAATAATAATGTATATTTGTCGTCACGCAATTTACAAGGCTCAGAAGTTATAACTGCTTCAGAATTAAACACTTACAAGATTTTAAATGCAAATCAAGTAGTGCTTTTAGAAGGAGCTTTAGAAGGAATTGAAACAAATTTAAGTAAATAGAAACCATGAGTATCTTAATTAAACCTATAATCACAGAAAAAGCGACAGCAAATAGCGAGTTAAGAAATTGCTATACTTTCGCGGTGAATACTAAGGCGAACAAGGTAGAAATCAAAAAAGCGGTTGAGGCTGCTTATGGCGTTTCTGTTGAAAAAGTTCGTACTATAAATGTCCGTCCAGATAGAAGTACCAAGTATACAAAAACTGGTATTCAACATGGTAAAACAAATGCTGTTAAAAAAGCAATTGTACAACTGGCGGAAGGTGAAATGATTGATTTATACAGTAACATGTAATTAAAGACTAATGTCAGTAAGAAAATTAAAACCAATCACACCAGGACAGCGATTTAGAGTAGTAAATGGATTTGACGCCATAACTACTGATAAGCCGGAAAAGAGTTTACTCGTTCCGAATAAAAGGTCTGGTGGTAGAAACAGTCAAGGAAAAATGACCATGCGCTACATAGGTGGTGGTCATAAAAAGAAGTATCGTATTATCGATTTTAAACGTAACAAAGCTGGTATTCCTGCTGAGGTTAAATCTATCGAGTACGATCCAAACAGAACCGCTTTTATCGCGTTATTGAATTATCAAGATGGCGAAAAAAGATATATCATTGCTCAAAATGGCTTACAAGTAGGTCAAACAGTGGTTTCAGGTGATAGTAATATAGCTCCAGAAATTGGAAACGCGATGCCGTTAAGCCAAATTCCTTTAGGAACTATTATTTCTTGTGTAGAATTACGTCCAGGACAAGGAGCAATTATGGCTCGTAGTGCTGGTGCTTTTGCTCAGTTAATGGCAAGAGATGGTAAATTTGCAACCATTAAATTACCTTCAGGTGAAACACGTTTAGTTCTTGTTAATTGTTTAGCAACTGTAGGTGTAGTATCTAACTCAGATCATCAATTGTTAGTATCTGGTAAAGCAGGTAGAACAAGATGGTTAGGAAGACGTCCACGTACAAGACCAGTAGTAATGAATCCAGTAGATCACCCAATGGGTGGTGGAGAAGGAAAATCTTCAGGAGGACATCCACGTTCTAGAAAAGGTATTCCAGCTAAAGGTTATAGAACTCGTTCTAAAAAGAATGCAAGTAATAAATATATTGTAGAACGTAGAAAGAAATAAGACATGGCAAGATCATTAAAAAAAGGACCTTACGTTCATTATAAATTAGAGAAAAAAGTTGCTGACAATGTTGAGGCAAACAAAAAAACGGTAATCAAAACATGGTCTAGAGCCTCTATGATTACGCCAGATTTTGTTGGACAAACTATTGCAGTACACAACGGCCGTCAATTCGTTCCTGTTTATGTAACAGAGAACATGGTAGGTCATAAGTTAGGAGAATTTTCACCAACACGTTCATTCCGTGGACATGCAGGTGCTAAAAACAAAGGTAAAAAGTAGTAAGCTATGGGAAGTCGTAAAAAACAAATGGCAGACGCTATTAAGGAAGATAAAAAGCAAGTTGCTTTTGCGAAACTTAATAATTGTCCTACGTCACCGAGAAAAATGCGTTTAGTAGCCGATTTAGTAAGAGGTGAAAAAGTAGAGAAAGCACTTAATATCTTAAAATTCAGTCAAAAAGAAGCTTCAGCTAAATTAGAAAAATTGCTTTTATCGGCAATTGCTAACTGGCAATCTAAAAACGAAGAGGCTAGCATTGAAGATGCTGAATTGGTAGTAAAAGAGATACGAGTAGATGGTGGTGCAATGTTAAAAAGATTGCGTCCAGCACCTCAAGGTCGTGCACACAGAATAAGAAAACGTTCAAACCACGTAACAATCGTAGTTGGAGCAAACAATAACACACAAAGCTAAGATAGAAGTATGGGACAAAAAACAAATCCAATCGGAAATCGCTTAGGAATTATCAGAGGATGGGAATCTAACTGGTACGGAGGTAATGATTATGGAGATAAGCTTGCCGAAGACGATAAAATTAGAAAATACGTACACGTACGTTTATCTAAAGCTAGTGTAAGTAGAGTAATTATTGAAAGAACTTTAAAACTTGTAACCGTTACTATCACTACTGCAAGACCTGGTATCATTATCGGGAAAGGTGGTCAAGAGGTAGACAAGTTAAAAGAAGAACTTAAGAAAATTACTGGAAAAGAAGTTCAGATTAACATCTTTGAAATTAAAAGACCTGAACTTGATGCATTTTTAGTAGGATCAAGCATCGCTCGTCAAATTGAAAACAGAATTTCATACAGACGCGCAATTAAGATGGCTATTGCTGCTACAATGCGTATGAACGCTGAAGGAATTAAAGTTCAAATTAGTGGTCGTTTAAATGGTGCTGAGATGGCTCGTTCAGAACACTACAAAGAAGGACGTATTCCTTTATCAACCTTTAGAGCCGATATTGATTACTCACTTGTTGAGGCACACACTACGTATGGTAGATTAGGTGTGAAAGTGTGGATTATGAAAGGTGAAGTATATGGTAAAAGAGAACTTTCTCCGCTAGTTGGATTGTCCAAAAAGCAAGGAAAGGCAGGTGCAGGAGCACCACGTGGAGGAAATAATTCTAAGCCACGTCGTAGAAAGTAATTTTTTATAAAGTAAAGAAAAATGTTACAGCCTAAAAGAACAAAATTTCGTAAGCAACAAAAAGGACGTATGAAAGGTCTTTCTCAAAGAGGACACTTACTTTCAAACGGAACTTTTGGTATAAAATCACTCGAGTCTGAGTTTTTAACATCACGTCAAATAGAAGCTGCACGTATTGCTGCTACTCGTTATATGAAAAGAGAAGGTCAACTTTGGATTAAAATATTTCCAGATAAGCCTATTACAAAGAAACCTCTTGAAGTACGTATGGGTAAAGGTAAAGGAGCCGTTGAATATTGGGTAGCTGTTGTTAAACCAGGAAGAATGCTTTTTGAAGTGGGAGGTGTATCGTTAGAAATCGCAAAAGAAGCGTTACGTCTAGCAGCACAAAAACTTCCAGTAAAAACTAAGTTTATAATTGCTAACGATTACGAAGCATAATTTATTTGATATTATGAAACAATCAGAAATTAAAGAATTATCTGTAGCTGAGTTACAAGAGAAACTTGGTGAAACAAAAAAGAGTTATTCAGACCTAAAATTAGCTCATGCAATATCTCCTTTAGAAAATCCAATTCAGTTACGTTCTTTACGAAGAACCGTGGCAAGAATTGCGACCGAATTAACTAAAAGAGAATTACAATAATTCTGCTACAAGATGGAAACAAGAAATTTAAGAAAAGAACGTATAGGAGTTGTTACTAGTAACAAAATGCAAAAATCAATAGTTGTTGCAGAGGTTAAAAAAGTAAAACACCCTATGTATGGAAAGTTCGTGTTAAAAACTAAAAAATATGTTGCGCACGACGAAACGAACGATTGTAACATTGGAGATACCGTAAGAATCATGGAAACAAGACCTTTAAGTAAATCTAAATGTTGGAGATTAGTTGAAATCATAGAAAGAGCTAAATAATATGTTACAGCAAGAATCAAGATTAAAAGTAGCAGATAACACTGGAGCAAAGGAAGTTTTAACTATCCGTGTTCTAGGTGGTACTAAAAGAAGATATGCTTCTGTGGGAGACAAAATAGTTGTTTCAATTAAAGATGCAACACCTAATGGAAACATTAAAAAAGGTGCTGTTTCAACTGCAGTGGTTGTTCGTACAACAAAGGAAGTAAGAAGACCAGACGGATCTTATATTAGATTCGACGATAACGCATGTGTGCTTTTAAACGCTCAAGGTGAGATGAGAGGAACACGCGTATTTGGTCCGGTTGCTAGAGAACTTCGTGATAAACAATTCATGAAAATTGTATCATTAGCACCAGAAGTGCTTTAATACATTAAATTTAAGATGACAAAGCTTAAAATAAAAACTGGAGATACTGTAAAAGTAATTGCTGGAGACCATAAAGGTTCTGAAGGTAAAGTACAAAAAGTATTAATAGACAAGAACAAAGCGATCGTTGAAGGTGTAAACATGGTTAAGAAACATACTAAACCAAGTGCTAAAAACCCTCAAGGAGGAATCGTAGAAAAAGAAGCTGCTATTCATATTTCTAACTTATCATTGTTAACTTCTAAAGGAGAAACAACAAGAATAGGTTACAAAGTTGAAGGCGGAAAGAAAGTAAGATTTTCAACAAAATCTAAAGAAGTAATATAGTTATGGCATATTCACCGAGACTTAAAGAAGAGTATAAAAGCAGAGTAATTGCAGCTCTTACAGATGAATTTGGATATAAAAATGTAATGCAAGTTCCTAAACTACAAAAGATAGTAATATCTAAAGGTGTGGGAGCAGCTGTTGCAGACAAAAAGTTAATTGACTACGCAGTAGAAGAATTAACTACTATATCTGGACAAAAAGCTATAGCAACAATTTCTAAGAAAGACGTTGCATCGTTTAAATTACGTAAAGGGATGCCAATTGGCTGTAAAGTTACGTTACGTGGCGAAAAAATGTACGAGTTTTTAGATCGTTTAGTTACTTCTGCACTTCCACGTGTAAGAGATTTTAACGGAATTAAAGCTACAGGATTTGATGGACGTGGTAACTACAATTTAGGAGTTACTGAGCAAATTATATTTCCAGAGATTAACATTGATAAAGTGAACAAAATCTCAGGTATGGACATTACATTTGTAACGACTGCTGAAACTGATAAAGAAGCAAAATCATTATTAACCGAATTAGGATTACCTTTTCAAAAGAACTAAGTTATGGCTAAAGAATCAATGAAAGCCCGTGAGGTAAAAAGAGCTAAAGTAGTAGCTAAATATGCTGAAAAACGTAAGGCTTTAAAAGAAGCTGGCGATTATGAAGCATTACAAAAGTTACCAAGAAATGCCAATCCAGTTCGTCTTCATAATAGATGTAAATTAACAGGAAGACCTAGAGGATACATGAGAACGTTTGGTATCTCACGTGTAACTTTTAGAGAAATGGCTAATCAAGGCCTAATTCCTGGAGTAACAAAAGCAAGTTGGTAATATTATTTAAATAATCAGATTTAAGGTTCAACACGAGGTTGAAAACCAAAATCACAAAATCAATTCATTATGTACACAGATCCAATAGCGGATTATTTGACAAGAATTAGAAATGCAGTGCGTGCAAACCACAGAGTGGTTGAAATCCCTGCTTCTAATCTTAAAAAAGACATCACTAAAATATTATTCGAGCAAGGATATATTTTAAGTTACAAGTTCGATGATTCTTCAGTACAAGGTACTATTAAAATAGCCCTTAAGTACAACAAAGAAACTAAAGAGCCTGTAATTAAAAAGATTGAAAGAATCAGTAAACCAGGTTTACGTAAGTATGCAAGTTCTAAAGAACTACCTAGAATTCTTAATGGTCTTGGTATTGCCATCGTTTCTACTTCTCATGGAGTAATGACAGGTAAACAAGCAAAAAGAGATAACGTAGGTGGTGAAGTATTGTGTTACGTTTACTAAAAAGATAAGATATGTCAAGAATAGGTAATAACCCAGTAGTAATTCCACAAGGCGTTACAGTTGATATAAACGACGGAGTAGTTACAGTTAAAGGAAAATTGGGTGAATTAACTCAAAATTTTGATTCTGTAGATATTAAAGTTGAAGATGGAAATGTATTAGTAACACGTTCTTCAGATACTAAAGATCAAAAAGCAAAACATGGTTTATACAGATCATTAATGCGTAACATGATTGAAGGTGTGTCTAAAGGGTGGACTAAAGAATTAGAATTAGTAGGTGTAGGATATAGAGCTAGTAACCAAGGTCAAAAATTGGAATTAGCATTAGGATATTCTCACGCAATTGTTATGAGTTTAGCTCCAGAAGTTAAAGTTGAGACAATAAGTGAGAAAGGAAAAAACCCTATTATAAAACTAACTTCGCATGATAAACAACTTGTAGGTCAGGTAGCGGCTAAAATCCGTGATTTTAGAAGACCAGAACCTTACAAAGGAAAAGGAATTAAGTTTGTTGGTGAGGTATTAAGAAGAAAAGCAGGTAAATCAGCTTAATAATTAAGTTATGGCATTAACAAAGAACGAAAGAAGAATAAGAATTAAAAGCAGAATTCGTAAGATAGTATCTGGTACTGAAGCCAGACCTAGATTATCTGTTTTTAGAAGCAATAAAGAAATTTATGCTCAAATTGTAGATGACGTAACTGGTGTAACAATCAGTGCAGCTTCTTCAAGAGATAAAGATGTTAGTTCTGCGAAAGCAACTAAAATTGAAGTAGCTAAATTAGTAGGAAAAGCTCTTGCTGAAAAAGCTTTAAAAGCAGGTGTAGAAACTATTGCTTTTGATAGAGGTGGCTATTTATATCATGGTCGAGTAAAATCATTAGCTGAAGGAGCTAGAGAAGCAGGACTTAAATTCTAAGAAATTATGTATCGTAAATATAAAAGCGCAGAATTAGTAAAACCAGGTGGATTAGATTTAAAAGATCGTTTAGTTGGTGTACAAAGAGTTACTAAAGTAACTAAAGGTGGTAGAGCATTTGGTTTTTCAGCTATTGTTGTAGTGGGTGATGAAGCTGGTGTAGTAGGACAAGGTTTAGGAAAATCTAAAGACGTAGCGAGTGCAATTGCAAAAGCTGTTGAAGATGCTAAGAAAAACTTAGTTCGTATTCCATTAAAAGGAAAATCTTTACCACACGAACAAAAAGGTAAATACGGCGGAGCAAGAGTAAATATTATTCCTGCAGCTGCTGGTACCGGTGTAATTGCTGGTGGTGCTGTTAGAACAGTATTAGAAGCAGTTGGTGTGCATGACGTATTATCTAAATCTCAAGGATCTTCAAATCCTCATAACGTTGTAAAAGCAACATTTGATGCTTTATTACAATTAAGAGACGCTAATACAATTGCTAGAGACAGAGGTATTTCACTTGAACAAGTTTTTAAAGCTTAATACAGACAGAGATGGCAAAAATTAAAGTAACAAAAGTAAAAAGCGCAATCAATTGTCCGCTAAGACAAAAAAGAGTTTTAGAATCTTTAGGTCTTAGAAAAATTGGTCAAGTAAAAGAGCACGAAGCTACATCAAGTATACTTGGTATGGTAAGTAAAGTAAATCACTTAGTTTCTGTAGAAGAAATTAAATAATAATATACTGAAATGGATTTAAGTAATTTAAAACCTGCAGAGGGTTCAGTTAAAAATCAAGGAAAAAGAATAGGTAGAGGACAAGGTTCTGGAAAAGGTGGTACTGCTACACGTGGTCACAAAGGAGCTAAATCTCGTTCTGGTTATTCTAAGAAAGTAGGATTTGAAGGTGGGCAAATGCCACTTCAAAGACGTGTTCCTAAATTTGGTTTTACAAACGTTAACCGTGTGGAGTATCAAGGTATTAATTTAGATACGTTACAACTATTGGTTGATGAGAAAAAAGCAACTGATACAGTAGATTTTGAAACATTATTCTCAAACCGTTTAGCAGGAAAAAATGATCTTGTTAAAATATTAGGTAGAGGCGAATTAAAAGCAAAATTAAAAGTATCAGCACATAAATTTACTGCTTCAGCAAAAGCTGCTATCGAAGCTGCTGGAGGAGAAGCCGTAACTTTATAAGACCTTATTATAAGTATGAAATTTATAGAATCGTTAAAGAATGTTTGGAAAATCGAAGAACTGAGAAACAGAATCACGATTACACTTGGTTTGTTATTAGTTTATCGTTTTGGTGCTCAAGTTGTATTACCAGGTATTGATGCTGCTCAATTAGGAGGTTTAGCAGATAGTACAGATGGAGGTTTATTAGGATTACTTAATGCCTTTACAGGTGGTGCTTTTGCAAATGCTTCGGTTTTTGCATTGGGTATTATGCCTTACATTTCTGCTTCTATTGTGGTGCAATTAATGGGAATTGCTATTCCTTATTTACAAAAGCTACAAAAAGAAGGTGCTAGTGGTCAAAAGAAAATTAATCAGATTACACGTTGGTTAACCATAGCGATCTGTTTGCTACAGGCACCAGGTTACTTAGCTAGTTTACCAGCTTTAGGTATTCCTACAAGTGCATTCTTATTAGGTACTGGTCCATTATTCTATTTCTCTTCTGTTACCATATTAGTAACAGGATGTATCTTTGCGATGTGGTTAGGAGAAAAAATTACCGATAAAGGTATTGGTAATGGTATATCCTTATTAATTATGGTGGGTATTATCGCAAGACTACCTGCATCATTTATTCAAAATGCTGCAACAAGATTAGAAGGTAATAACGTAATGCTTATTCTTTTTGAATTAGTGTTATGGTTCGCAATCATTTTAGCTTGTATTATGCTTGTAATGGCTGTTAGAAAAATTGCTGTGCAATATGCGCGTAGAACGGCTACAGGTAGTTACGAGAAAAGTGCTATGGCAGGATCAAGACAGTATATTCCATTAAAGCTTAATGCCTCTGGAGTAATGCCTATCATATTTGCGCAAGCAATTATGTTTGTTCCTAGTTTAATAGGAGGGTCGTCACTTTTAAAAGAAACGGCTTTTGGAGCATGGATGCAAACTAATTATGCAGATATTTTTGGCTTAGCCTATAATATAACATTCGCTATATTGATTATAATTTTCACATATTTCTATACAGCGATAACCGTACCTACAAATAAAATGGCCGATGATTTAAAACGTAGCGGTGGTTTTATTCCAGGGATTCGTCCAGGTTCTGAAACTTCAGAATATCTTGACAAAATAATGTCTCAAATAACCTTACCGGGTTCTATATTTTTAGCCTTTTTAGCTGTGTTCCCAGCGATAATAGTTAAAATTATGGGTGTTCAACAAGGATGGGCGCTATTTTTTGGAGGCACTTCATTAATTATTTTAGTGGGTGTTGCCATTGATACTATGCAACAAGTAAATTCTTATTTGTTAAATAGACACTACGACGGCTTGATGAAAACAGGTAAGAATAGAAAGGCAATAGCTTAATATTATACTATGGCAAAACAAGCAGCAATAGAGCAAGACGGAACGATTATAGAAGCATTATCAAATGCTATGTTTCGTGTTGAATTAGAAAATGGTCACATTGTGACTGCGCATATCTCTGGTAAGATGCGTATGCATTATATTAAATTATTACCAGGAGATAAAGTAAAATTAGAAATGAGTCCTTATGATTTATCTAAGGCTAGAATAACTTATAGATACTAACACAGATGAAAGTAAGAGCATCAGTAAAAAAGAGAAGTGCAGATTGTATAATCGTGCGAAGAAAAGGTAGACTTTACGTGATAAACAAAAAGAATCCTAGATTTAAACAAAGACAAGGGTAATTATGGCAAGAATTGCAGGTGTAGACATACCAAAAAACAAAAGAGGAGTTATCTCTTTAACTTATATCTATGGAATAGGTAGAAGTAGAGCTAAAGAAATATTAGCAGAAGCTAATGTTGATGAAAGTATTAAAGTTCAAGATTGGAACGACGACCAGATTAGTGGTATTCGTGAAGCTGTTGGTACTTTTAAAATCGAAGGTGAATTACGTTCTGAAACGCAATTAAACATTAAACGTTTAATGGATATTGGTTGTTACAGAGGAATTCGTCACAGATCGGGTCTTCCTTTAAGAGGGCAACGTACTAAGAACAACTCTAGAACTAGAAAAGGTAGAAGAAAAACTGTTGCTAACAAGAAAAAGGCAACTAAATAACAATTAGTCTTTAGTATTTAGACGTTGGAAGGAATCTGTTTGAAATTATAAAAGGTTTAGGATTCTAGCGACTATCAACTAATAACTGAAAACTATTAAAAATGGCAAAAACAAATACAAAGAGTACTAAAAAACGTAAAGTTATAGTAGATTCTGTAGGAGAAGCTCATGTTAATGCTTCTTTCAATAACATCATCATTGCACTTACAAATAAAAAAGGAGATGTTATTTCATGGTCATCTGCAGGTAAGATGGGATTTAGAGGTTCTAAAAAGAACACCCCATACGCTGCGCAATTAGCTGCTGAAGATGCTGCAGCTGTTGCATCAGAGGCTGGATTAAAGAAAGTAAAAGTTTATGTTAAAGGACCAGGAAACGGTAGAGAATCTGCTATCCGTTCTATCCACAATGCAGGAATTGAAGTAACAGAAATTATCGATGTTACGCCACTTCCACATAATGGATGTCGTCCTCCAAAACGTAGAAGAGTATAATTTTACATAACATTATAAATAAAATTAGTATCAATTGTTTTTAAACAGTTGATATTAATTTTTTATGTGTAAATTTGCAAACTGAAAAAAAATAATATTAACAAGTATCAACAAGAGATCAACGATTATCGAAGGATAAGATTAAGACCTTAATTCATAATCACTCTTAAAAAAACAATTTAAAATGGCAAGATATACTGGTCCTAAAACTAAAATAGCTCGTAAGTTTGGTGAAGCTATTTTCGGAGAAGATAAATCATTCGAAAAAAGAAATTATCCTCCGGGACAACACGGAAACGCAAGACGTCGTGGAAAAAAATCTGAATACGCAATTCAGTTACAAGAAAAACAAAAAGCTAAATATACTTATGGTATTTTAGAGCGTCAATTTAGAAACATTTTCAAGAGTGCAAGAGCTGCTCAAGGAATTACAGGTGAAGTGTTATTACAACTTTGCGAATCTAGATTAGATAACGTTGTTTACAGAATGGGTATTGCACCTTCTAGAAGTGCTGCAAGACAATTAGTTTCTCACAGACACATTACTGTTAACGGAGAATTAGTAAACATTCCTTCATACCAATTAAAAGCTGGAGATGTTGTTGCAGTAAGAGAAAAATCTAAATCACTTGAAGCAATTGAAAGATCTCTTGCAAACTCAAGTAAAGTTTATGAGTGGATTACTTGGAACGACGACACAAAACAAGGAACATATGTTTCTGTTCCAGCGAGAATTCAAATTCCAGAAAATATAAACGAACAATTCATCGTCGAGTTATATTCTAAATAATAAATTAATCACATTGGTATTTAGCCAAAGGGTTTATTAGTCTTCTTCAAACTTTTAAACCGCGCAACTAAGTAACAATTAAAACGAAGAAAAACATGGCAGTATTTAATTTTCAAAAACCAGATAAAGTAATCATGATTGATTCTACTGATTTCGAAGGTAAATTCGAATTCAGACCTTTAGAACCTGGTTATGGTTTAACAGTAGGTAACGCTCTTAGAAGAGTTTTGCTTTCTTCATTAGAAGGATTTGCAATTACATCGGTTAGAATAGAAGGCGTCGATCATGAATTTTCAGCAATAGCTGGAGTGGTTGAAGATGTTACCGAAATCATTTTAAACTTAAAACAAGCGCGTTTTAAAAGACAAATAGATGATATCGATAATGAGTCAATCTCAATATCAATATCTGGTCAAGAGCAAATTACAGCTGGAGATTTTCAAAAATTTATTTCAGGATTCCAAGTATTAAATACAGAATTAGTAATCTGTAATTTAGATCCTAAAGTTAATTTCAACATGGAAATTACAATTGAAAAAGGTAGAGGATATGTTCCTGCAGAAGAAAATAAAAAAGCTGCTGCACCAGTTGGAACAATCTTTACAGATTCAATTTACACACCAATAAAAAATGTTAAGTATAGTATAGAAAACTATCGTGTTGAGCAAAAAACAGATTACGAAAAACTGGTTTTTGAAATCATTACTGATGGTTCTATTACTCCTCAAGATGCTTTAACAGAAGCTGCTAAAACCTTAATTCACCACTTCATGTTATTCTCTGATGAGCGTATCACTTTAGAAGCTGATGAAATTGCACAAACTGAAACTTATGATGAAGAATCACTTCACATGCGTCAGTTGCTTAAAACTAAGTTAATCGATATGGATTTATCTGTACGTGCACTTAACTGTTTAAAAGCTGCAGAGGTTGATACTTTAGGAGACTTAGTATCTTTCAATAAAAATGATTTAATGAAATTCAGAAACTTTGGTAAAAAGTCTTTAACCGAGCTAGAAGAACTAGTAAACGTTAAAGGTTTAAATTTCGGAATGGATTTAAGCAAATATAAATTAGATAAAGACTAGAACAATTTAAGATTTACGGTTTTGGATACCTGAAATCGTAAATCAAAAATTGTAAATCATTAACCCATCATAGTTTGCTCCCTAAAAAGGTATAGAAGCAAGATGATGATAACAAAAATGTCATGAGACACGGAAAAAAAATAAATCATTTAAGTAGACAGACTGCGCATAGAAAATCTATGTTGGCAAATATGGCTTGTTCTTTAATAGAGCACAAGCGTATCAACACAACAGTTGCTAAAGCAAAAGCTTTAAAACAATTTGTTGAGCCAATGATTACTAAGTCTAAAGAAGATACAACACATAACAGACGTATTGTTATGTCTCGTTTAAGACAAAAAGATGCAGTAGCAGAGTTGTTTAGAGATGTTGCAGCGAAAGTTGCGAATCGTCCAGGAGGTTACACAAGAATCATAAAACTTGGAAATCGTTTAGGAGATAACGCTGATATGGCAATGATTGAGCTTGTAGATTATAACGAAATTTATAACGCTGCTAAGCCAGAAAAGAAAACAACTAGAAGAAGTAGAAGAGGTGGTGCTAAACCGGCCGCTGCTCCAGCTGTTGAACCAAAAGACACAAAAGAAGAAGAGTAAATGTTAATAAGCATTGAAAATATAAAGGATAAACTATTTTAGTTTATCCTTTTTTTTATGCATTTTTGTAAAACTTTTTATTAAATGAAATCATCCATGTTGCATAATATCAAACGCTTATACAGAAATTGTATGGATGCTACTACAGATATTGTTTGGGTGCAACACGAGATGTCAATCGATAAAAATATAAACTAACACATGAAATATCAAAAAAAACAAAAAGCCATCATTCTTTTAGCAGATGGTACCATTTTTTATGGAAAGGCGGTAGGTAACAAACAGGGAACTGCGTTTGGTGAAGTATGTTTTAATACGGGAATGACGGGTTACCAGGAAATTTTTACCGACCCATCTTATTTCGGTCAATTAATGGTTACAACCAATGCGCACATCGGAAATTATGGAGTCAATAATGAAGAGGTTGAATCAGATTCTGTTAAAATAGCTGGTTTAATTTGTAAAAATTTCAGTTATGATTATTCGCGTCCTGCAGCAGATGGATCGCTAGAGAGTTTTCTAGATGAAAATAAACTCTTCGCAATCTCAGACGTCGATACACGAGCGTTAGTAAGCTATATTAGAGACAATGGCGCGATGAATGCCGTTATATCTACAGATGTGGATAATATAGAAGGATTAAAAAAGCAACTTGCGGAAGTTCCAGACATGGTAGGTTTAGAATTAGCGTCTAAAGTGTCAACAAAAGAACCGTATTATTTTGGTGATGAAAACGCAACTTACAAAGTTGCAGCTTTAGATATTGGCATAAAAAAGAATATTTTACGCAACATCGCATCAAGAGACGCCTATATAAAAGTGTTTCCGTATAATGCTAAGTTTGAAGATTTAGAGGCTTTTAAACCAGATGGTTACTTTTTATCGAATGGACCTGGAGATCCGGAACCCTTGGTAGAAGCACAAGCTTTAGCTAAAGAAATAATAAAAAGAGATTTACCATTGTTTGGTATCTGTTTAGGTCATCAGGTAATTGCCTTGGCAAATGGAGTGTCTACCTATAAGATGCACCATGGGCATAGAGGTATTAACCATCCAATAAAGAATTTGCTTACTGGAAAAGGTGAGATTACATCGCAAAATCATGGTTTTGCTGTGAATAGAGAAGAAGCGGAAGCGCATCCAGATTTAAAAGTAACGCATATACATTTAAATGATCATACAGTTGCCGGATTAGCAATGAAGAACAAAAACTGTTTTTCTGTTCAATACCATCCAGAGGCAAGTCCTGGACCACATGATTCGTCATATTTATTCGATCAATTTATTGAAAACATAAAAAAATAAGTAATTTGTAGAACCTCTAAAATTGTATGAATTTATGAGGTTATCAATTACTAAAACGTTGTAGAAGTGTTTTTTAAATATTTGTTATAAAACACTTAAAAAAAACAAGATTTAAACGTAAATTTGAACTATTAAAAAAGGTAAAATAAACCAATTATGAGTATAATTATTAATATACACGCAAGACAAATTTTGGATTCAAGAGGAAATCCAACAGTAGAAGTAGACGTAATTACAGAAAACAATGTGTTAGGAAGAGCTGCAGTGCCATCGGGCGCTTCAACAGGAGAGCATGAAGCTGTAGAATTACGTGACGGCGGAAAAGCCTATATGGGTAAAGGTGTTTTAAAAGCGGTTGAAAACGTAAACACTATAATTGCTCCAGAATTAATGGGAGTTTCAGTTTTTGAACAAAATTTAATCGATCAATTAATGATTGATTTAGATGGAACTAAAAACAAATCAAAATTAGGAGCTAATGCTATTTTAGGTGTTTCATTAGCAGTTGCTAAAGCAGCAGCTAATGAGCTTGATATGCCTCTTTACCGTTATGTTGGTGGTGTATCAGCTAACACACTTCCTGTTCCAATGATGAACATTATTAATGGTGGTTCTCATAGTGATGCGCCTATCGCGTTTCAAGAGTTTATGATTATGCCTGTAAAAGCTAAAACTTTTACACACGCTATGCAAATGGGAACTGAAATTTTCCATAACCTTAAAAAAGTTTTACACGACAGAGGGTTAAGTACTGCTGTTGGTGATGAAGGTGGTTTTGCTCCAACATTAGCTGGTGGAACTGAAGACGCTTTAGATTCTATCAAATTAGCAGTTGAAAAAGCTGGATATACTTTTGGTGGTGATATTATGATTGCTTTAGATTGTGCTGCGGCAGAGTTTTATGTAAACGGAAAATACGATTACACTAAATTTGAAGGTGATAAAGGAAAAGTTAGAACTTCAGCAGAACAAGCAGAATACTTAGCAGAATTAGCAGCTAAATACCCAATCATCTCTATTGAAGATGGTATGGATGAAAACGATTGGGAAGGTTGGAAATTATTAACCGATAAAATTGGTGATAAAGTTCAATTAGTAGGAGATGATTTATTCGTAACTAACGTAGAGCGTTTATCACGTGGTATTGAAAATGGTATCGCAAATTCAATTTTAATTAAAGTAAACCAAATAGGTTCGTTAACCGAAACTATTGCGGCTGTAAATATGGCTAAAAATGCGGGTTATACTTCTGTAATGTCTCACCGTTCTGGAGAAACTGAAGATAACACGATTGCCGATTTAGCAGTTGCTTTAAACTGTGGTCAAATTAAAACAGGTTCTGCTTCACGTAGCGACCGTATGGCTAAATACAACCAATTACTTCGTATAGAAGAAGAATTAGGTAAAACAGCTTATTTTCCACAAGAAAAAGCATTTAAAATTAAATAATAGTAAATATTATTACTTTAAAAAGCGGTTATTATTTTAATAATCGCTTTTTTTTGCATTAAATTTAAATAATTTGTTAAATGCGTAAATCTTTTGCTTTCTACAATCATTAAAATGATGAGATATTTTGTAAATTAGCTTTCCAATTTAAAATTTAAATACTCATTCAAACTTATGGCAAACACGGCTACCATCGAAGTCAACGGAAAAAGAATAGAGCTTCCGGTAATAGAAGGGACAGAAAAAGAATTCGCAATTGATATTTCCAATCTTAGAAACGCCTCAGAAGGGGTAATAACTATCGATCCAGGTTACAAAAATACAGGATCTTGCGAAAGTGCTATTACGTTTTTAGATGGAGAAAAAGGTATTTTAAGATATAGAGGTTACTCTATTGAAGAATTAGCAGAAAAAGCAGATTTTTTAGAGGTGGCTTATCTTTTAATTTTTGGTGAATTACCAACGAAAGAGCAGAATGATAAATTCCACAACGACATAAAAGCACAATCTATTGTAGATGATGATGTTCGAAAAATTGTAGATGCATTTCCAAAAACGGCACATCCAATGGGTGTTGTTGCCTCTTTAACAAGTGCTTTAACAGCTTTTAACCCTTCTTCAGTAAATGTTAATTCTGAAGAGGATATGTATAAAGCAATCGTTAAAATATTAGGTAAATTCCCGGTTTTAGTTGCATGGACTTATCGTAGAAAATTTGGTTTACCGTTAGATTATGGCGATAATTCATTGGGGTATGTGGAGAACATACTTAAAATGATGTTTAGCCAGCCTAATGCATGTTATGTACAAAGTAAAATTTTAGTGGATGCTTTAGATAAATTATTAATTCTGCATGCAGATCACGAACAAAACTGTTCTACCTCTACAGTTAGAATTACAGGTTCTTCTCATGCGGGGTTATTTGCATCGTTATCTGCCGGTATTTCTGCGCTTTGGGGCCCACTTCATGGTGGTGCTAATCAAGCCGTATTAGAAATGTTGGAGGCTATTAAAGCAGACGATGGGGATACAAAAAAATATATGGCGAAAGCTAAAGATAAAGACGATCCTTTCCGTTTAATGGGCTTTGGTCACCGTGTTTATAAAAACTTCGATCCACGCGCTAAGATTATTAAAAAAGCTGCCGATGAAGTATTAGCTAATTTAGGCGTTGAAGATCCTATTTTAGACATCGCGAAAGGTCTTGAAAAAGAAGCCTTAGAAGATCAATACTTTGTAGATAGAAAATTATATCCTAATGTCGATTTCTATTCAGGAATAATCTATCGTGGTATGGGTATTCCAACAGATATGTTTACTGTAATGTTTGCTTTAGGGCGTTTACCAGGTTGGATAGCCCAGTGGCGAGAAATGCGTTTAAATAAAGAACCAATAGGAAGACCAAGACAAATATATGTAGGTGCTACCCACAGACCTTTTGTACCTTTAGATAAAAGATAATACATTTTAGTGTAAAAAAATAAGAAGCTTCATAACTAAACATTATGAAGCTTTTTTATATTTACACTATGCTACAACTCAATATAAAAAACGAAACATCAAGGCTTAGAGCAGTTATTTTAGGAACTGCGGAGAGCAACGGACCTGAACCTAGTTTAGAAGATTGTTACGACCCTAAAAGTGTCGAACATGTGCTTGCTGGTACTTATCCTAAAGAAGCGGATATGATTCGGGAAATGGAGGCTGTGGCTGCCGTTTTTAAAAAATACGATGTTACTGTTTATAGACCGAAAGTCATTAAAGACTGTAATCAGATATTTTCTCGCGATATCGCGTTTGTAATCGAAGATAAAATTATTAGAGCCAATATTTTGCCCGATCGAGAACGTGAAATCGAAGCCATAAGGTATGTTTGGAACCAAGTAGATAGAAAAAACAGAATTATATTACCCCCAGAATGTCATGTTGAAGGCGGCGATGTCATGCCTTGGAACGATTATATTTTTATTGGAACCTATTCTGGTGAAGATTATGCGCAATTAATTACGGCGCGTACTAATATGGACGCGGTTATTGCGATTCAAGAATTATTTCCAGATAAAATTGTAAAGTCTTTCGAGCTTAGAAAATCAAATACCAATGCCAAAGAAAACGCGCTGCATTTAGATTGCTGTTTTCAACCTATAGGCAAAGGAAAAGCCATTATTCACAAAAATGGGTTTTTAATAGAACGTGAATATAATTGGTTGGTTGATTTTTTCGGAAAAGAAAACATTTTTGAAATTACTAAAGATGAAATGTACGATATGAATAGCAATATTTTTTCTATTTCGGAAGACGTTATTATTTCAGAAAAGAACTTTACGCGTCTAAACACCTGGTTGCGAAGCCAAGGGTTTACAGTTGAAGAAGTGCCTTATGCCGAAATTTCTAAGCAAGAAGGATTGCTAAGATGTTCTACAATGCCATTAGTACGCGATTAAATAATGCGCGTTAAAAGCGCTTTATTTAACTGCGATTTACTGCCTCTGGAATCTTATTTAAAGCATAATCTTTGAAGCTATTTTAAAAATTTGATAGGTTAATTACTGAATCTTACCAAGGTAAGTTTAATTGTTTAACCTCAGATTGATAGAATTTTTCAAGTTGTTCTATAAGTTGTTTTGGAAGTGGGTTTTTAATACTGTCTAGATTACTTTTTAATTGGTCGATGCTTGTGTTACCAGGAATTACAGTTGATACGGCATCATACGCTAAACAAAATGCTATAGCGGCTTGCGCAAGATTCATGTTCTTATCAATAATATTTTTAACAGCATCTATTAATTTGGCTCGCGTTTTTATATCTTCTCTAGACCATCTGCTTCTAATATCATTAAAAACACTGGCTTCATTGTATTTGCCAGAAAGCCAACCAGAGTCAAGCGGTATTTTAACAATAATTCCAACCTTTTTTTCTTTTGCCAAGTCAAAAGAATCAGCCGCATCCTGATGCAAAATATTAAAAAAAGCTTCGATAACTTCACATCTGGTAGTATTCATAAAAAGCGTCATTTCTTTCGGTGTATCTAAAGACGCGCCATAGGCTTTAATTTTACCTTCGTCTATAAGTTTTTCTAAAATTTCATAATGGTCGTTTTTATTGCCATCAAGATATTCATACGGCGGGTTGTGAATTATCAGTGAATCTACATAATCTAGCTGTAACCGTTTTAAGCTGCCTTCTAAAGATTCGCGAATGTAGTTTGCATTATAATTAGTTTGCCCGGTATGGGTATGGCCGAATTTGGTGTTAATTACAATGTTACTTCTATCAACACCTTTCAATGCTTTTCCTAGTCTTTGCTCGCCAGTGCCATGTCCGTAATTAGGCGCCGTATCAAAAAAGTTAACGCCCAATTCAATGGATTTATGGACCAAATTTATAGCCTCATTCTCTTCTAAACTTTTCCAGCCAGAATTTATTCCTAACTGCCAAGCCCCAAGTCCTATTTCTGAAACTAAAGGAGCATTGCTTATTAATTTATTGTATTTCATGAATTGATATTAATTTTTTTTATAGCCTTGACATTTTAAGAAGTACACCGCATGAAATATCAAGTCTTAGATACTCAAATTTAGGTATTTTTCTACTTTAATTCAAATTTGTAATTCTAACTTTTATCGCATAAATAGTTATATTTTTGTAAAATAATTTATTGTTATGCAACAAACCACAAACACCATTTTAATGATTCGTCCAATTAATTTTAGGATGAACGAACAAACCGCTGTAAATAATTATTACCAAAAGGTAATAGATAATTTAATGCCTCAAACGGTTAACGCGAAAGCGCAACAAGAGTTTGATGCTTTTGTTGAGAAATTAAAAAGTGTCGGGGTAAACGTAATTGTTGTAAATGATACCGAAGAGTTTGACACACCCGATTCTATTTTTCCGAATAACTGGGTGTCTTTTCATGAAAATGGCGATGTGGGGTTATATCCTATGTTTGCCGAAAACAGGCGTTTAGAGCGTAGAGAAGACATATTAGAAACTCTGGAGGCCGAAGGCTTTAAAATAAATAACATTGTTGATTATACAAGTGCTGAAGAAGAACATTTGTTTCTTGAAGGCACAGGAAGCGTTGTACTAGACAGAGTGAACCATAAAGCTTATTGCGCTTTGTCGCCCAGAGCCGATGAAGAATTGTTTATAGAATTTTGTGAAGATTTTGAGTTTATGCCGGTAATTTTTACGGCAAACCAAACCGTAAGTGGGGAACGAAAAGCCATTTATCACACAAACGTGATGATGTGTTTGGGCGAAACATTTGCAGTTATTTGTTTAAGTAGTATTGACGATAAAAAAGAACGAAGAAATGTGATTGACCATTTAAAGGAAGATGGCAAAGAGATAATAGATATTACTGAAGCACAAATAAATAATTTTGCTGGTAATATGTTGCAGGTTATTGGTGATAATGGTATTAAATATTTGGTAATGAGTCAAGCTGCTCACGATGCGTTAACCGAAAATCAACTAGAAAAGCTTAAAAAACACAGTAATATTCTTTCTAGTTCTTTAGATACTATTGAAGCTTGCGGAGGCGGTAGTGCACGTTGTATGATGGCAGAGGTGTTTTTGCCTAAAGCTTAATTGGCTGATAGGTTTGCGTTAGGGATTGAAGCGGCATCCTTTTGTTTTTCTTGATACCTAAAAATGTGCTTTAGAAAGCCCTTAATTTTTGAGATAGCTTTTTAACTTATTAGAAGTAAAAAAACAAAAGATATAGCGAAAAGCCCGACCCTTGGGTAACGCCCAAAAAATAAATTATGCTGGTTTAGATTTTGGTAACTGCACGTAGAAGGTGCTGCCAACATTTAGGGTGCTTTCTACCCAAATTTTACCATTGTTAAGTTCTACCAGTTCTTTACAGATAGATAATCCTAAGCCAGTTCCTTTTTCGTTATTAGTACCGACTGTAGTGAACGAACTATTTTTGAATAATTTATCGATGTTTTGTTTTGAAATGCCAATACCAGTGTCTGCAATACTTATAATGCAATTGCCATTGCTAATATGGTTAGAAATGGTAATGGTATCGCCCCTTTTACAGAATTTTAGTGCGTTGGCAAGTAGATTTTGAACCACTATTTCGAACATGCTTCTATCGGCATAAGCAAAATCGCGCAGAGAATGGTCGATTAATTCAATGCCTTTATTTTCCATGCGCTGCTCAATTAATCGCACTTTTTCTTCAAACACTTCCTGTACGTCGAATAAGGTTGGTTTTGGTTCTAAGGACTGCATTTGAGACTTAGACCAGTTTAAAAGGTTGAATAGCAGCAACGAGGCGTTATTAGCATTTTCGCTTAATTCTGGAATTAAATTATCGAATTCTTCTCTAGATAACGAACCGTCTTTTAATAAATCGATAAAGCCATTTATAGAAGACAAAGAATCTTTTAAATCGTGAGAAACGATTGAAAATAATTTATCTTTTACATTATTAACATTTTCCAGATGTTTAGTTTGTTCTAAAAATGCCTGGTTTTGTAATTCGATTTTAAGGTTTTTCTCTTCTAATTCTTGTGTGTATTTTATGTTGCTGTTTCTTTTTAAATAGATTAAAACTAAAAAAGTAGAAACGATGGCAAGTGCCGCTAAGAGCCCGTAAAATATTAATTTAAATTTATCAAACTCTTCGTGGACTTCTTGGAAGTCTTCGGGTGACGATATCGGGTAATTAGAACTAAGTATTTCTTTTTCGAAATCTGGGTTAAATTCTAATTCTACAGAATCAGAAACTTTAAAATTCGAAGATCGGTTAAGACTGCTTTTTAAGTTGTAATATTCACGTTGCCAGATAAAGGCTCTATCAAATTGCTTTTGAGTAGAATCGAGGGCAATCATTAATTTGTAATATCTTAATAGCTCTGGTTTGTTGTTTATACGTTTAGCGATAGTACCTGCCTCATAAAGTAGTTGTTCTGCTAGCTTTAAGCGGTTATTTTGTAGGTTTAATTCACCCAAGCTATTTAACGATAATAGAATTCCAGATTTATTATTCGCTTTACGGTTAATTTCTAATCCTTCTAACAGATATTGGGATGCTTTATTAAAGTCGTTAAATTTTAAATATTCAGACCCTAATCTTGGGAAAATGCTTCCTCGCAACGAATCGGCACCATTTTTAGATATGTTAAGTGCTTTTTCATAATATTCAATAGCTTTTCTATTTTCATTTTTATAAGAATAAAGTTCGGCTAACTGAATGTTGGATTCTATAAGACCTGTAACATCTTTTAATTGTTGCTGAATATCTCTGGCTTTTAAATTAAATTCTATCGATTTTTCAACAGCATTTACTTTGTAATATGCATTTGCTAAATTGCTATAAGCTAAGCTTAGGTCTTTTAAAAGATTTTGTTTTTCTAATTCTTTAATGGCTGCGAGCGAATATTGCAACCCTTTGGCGTAATTACCGCGTTTAATTTCTATTAAACCAATACTGTTATTTACCTTGGCAACACCGAGCGAATCATTTAGTTTTTTATATAATTCTTTCGATTTAATATAACCACTTACGGCGTTAATATAGTCGCCTTTTTCGGCATAAATTAAGGATTTGTAGTAGGTAATATCGGCAATGCCTCTGGTGTATTTTAAACTGGTAGAAAGTTTTTCACTCTCGATAATATATTTTAAAGCTCTATCATAATCTTTTAATTTATAAAGCGATTTAATAAGTTTTAAGGAGGTTTGAACCTTTAAGGTATCTTGCGATTCGTAGGCTAATCTTAAGGACAAGCTATCTATCTCTTTAGTTTGAGACAAACCAAAGAAAAAGGACATGCAGATAATTAAAGTAATTATTTTCCTCATACAATGAACACATTACAACAAATTATAAAGCACGAAACAGATTTGTTTTATTTGAGGGAAATAAAGACTGCTTTATTAAATTGTAATACTTGTTAGTTATAATAGCTTTTACTAAACAAAAGTTGGAAAAAGAGACTTTAAAATCTAATTTCTGCGATTTAATACCAATAAATTAGTTAAACAGACATAGCAAAAAAGGGCAAAAATCCGACGAATAGATTAACGGCAAAATTCATAGAATAAGAGCACTTTTGTCGATGAAATGCACGGCGTTTTTTTGATTTAAAAATTAGCTTACAAATAGGCTGTTTTTTATAAAACCACAAAATTAATTAAATGCGTGAATAAAAGTTTTATCTTTGCTCACCTAAAAAAAGTTAGTATTAATGAGCCTTCAAGACACTTTATCAAACCATGTAAAACAAGCGGTTAAATTAACCTTTAATACAGATTTAGAAACGGTAGAATTTCAAGCGACACGCAAAGAATTTGCGGGAGATATTACTGTGGTAATTTTTCCCATGCTACGCTTTATAAAAGGAAATCCGGTACAAATCGGCGAAACAATTGGTAATTATCTCGTAGAACAGGTTAACGAGGTAAAAGCATTTAATGTTGTAAAAGGTTTTTTAAATATTGAAATTAGCGATGCGTATTACATGCAATTCTTTAATGGTATTAAAGATGTAAGCACCTTTGGTTTTGTATCGCCAAAAGCAGATGAAAAGGCTATTATGGTCGAGTATTCATCACCCAACACCAATAAACCTTTGCATTTAGGGCATGTTAGGAACAACTTGTTGGGTTATAGTGTTGCCGAAATATTAAAGGCATCGGGTAAAAAAGTGTATAAAACACAAATTATAAACGATCGCGGTATTCACATTTGTAAAAGTATGTTGGCTTGGAAACTTTTTGGTAAAGGCGAAACACCAGAAAGCAGTGGTTTAAAAGGTGATAAATTGGTTGGAAATTATTATGTGAAATTCGATCAGGAATATAAGAAGCAAATAGAGCATTTAATCAATGATGGGAAATCTGAAGAAGAAGCGAAAAAAACAGCGCCTCTTTTGTTAGAAGCCCAAGAAATGCTTTTAAAGTGGGAAGCTGGAGATGAAGAAACGGTAGCTCTTTGGGAAAAAATGAATGGTTGGGTTTATGAAGGGTTTAATGAAACATATAAAAACTTAGGAGTCGATTTTGATACTTTATATTACGAAAGTAACACCTATTTGTTGGGTAAAGAGTTTGTTGCTGAAGGCTTAAAATCGGGGGTATTTATTAAAGAAGCCGATGGTTCTGTGTGGTGTGATTTAACAGAAGACGGATTAGATAAAAAAATAGTACAACGATCTGATGGAACGGCTGTGTACATGACCCAGGATATAGGAACCGCTATACAGCGAATTAAAGATTTTCCAGATGTTGGTGGTATGGTTTATACCGTTGGTAACGAGCAAGATTACCATTTTCAGGTGCTATTCTTAATTCTGAAAAAATTAGGATTTGAATGGGCTAAGAATCTCTATCATTTAAGCTACGGTATGGTAGATTTACCTAGCGGAAAAATGAAGAGTAGAGAAGGAACTGTGGTTGATGCAGACGATTTAATAGACGAGATGGCAGCAACTGCTGCTGAAATTTCTGAAGAATTAGGAAAACTTGATGGGTATTCGGAAGCAGAAAAACAAGACTTATATAAAACCATTGGTTTAGGAGCCTTAAAATATTACATATTAAAAGTAGATCCTAAAAAACGGATACTATTCGACCCCAAAGAATCAATCGATTTTCAAGGGAATACAGGACCTTTTATACAATATACCTACGCTAGAATTCAAGCCATTCTTAGAAAGGCAGATTTCGATTTGTCAACTAAAATAGATGTGTCTCTGCATCCAAAAGAAAAAGAACTTTTAAAGCAGTTAGAGTTATTTCCTGAAGTTATTCAAAATGCAGCATTACAACATAGTCCGGCATTAGTTGCTAATTATACATACGATTTGGTAAAAGAATTTAATTCATTCTATCAAAACGTCTCTATTTTAGGTGCCGATAATTTAAATGAAAAAGTATTTAGAGTACAACTTTCTAAAGCGGTAGCGCAAACAATTAAAAATGCGTTTAGTGTTTTAGGGATTCAGGTTCCTGAAAGGATGTAATTTTATTATCGTTGGGTTAAGATTCTATTTGCCGTATAAAAAGTACTTATTTACCAAATCGATGTACAAACGTTTTGCTTCGTCTTGGGTTAAATCTTTAACTTGAAATAATGCGTTTGTTTTAAAGGCATTTATAATGGCCTTTTTACTTTTTGGTCGGCTATAATTATTCGTAGCTTTTTTGTAGTAAGCATACAGGTTAAGGAGAATATCTGCAGGGAACGGGTCGGTATAAGCACTTACCCGGGATACAGCTTCTTGAAATTCTATTTCTAATTCTTCACTAGTCATTATAATTCTGCAATAATACTTTCTCCTCCGCGAACTTTTTGGTTAAGTTTAACTTTTATATTGGTGTTAAGAGGTAAATACAAATCAACTCTCGAACCAAATTTTATAAACCCAGAATCGCCACCTTGAATAGCGTTGTCGTTAACCTTGGCGTAATTTACAATACGTTTTGCTAAAGCACCAGCAATTTGTCTATATAACACTTTACCATAGGTTTCGTTTTCTACCACAACCGTAGTGCGTTCGTTTTCTTCGCTTGCTTTTGGGTGCCATGCAACTAAATATTTTCCTGGGTGGTATTTGCTAAAAATCACTTTTCCCCCAATAGGATAACGCGTAACATGCACATTTATTGGCGACATAAAAACACTAACCTGTAAGCGCTTTTCATTAAAAAACTCCTTTTCAAAAACTTCTTCAATAACAACAACCTTACCATCTACAGGAGAAACCACTTGTTTGTCGTTTATAGATGTTTGTCTTTTAGGATTTCTAAAAAATTGAAGAATAAGGATTAAAAACACTAGAAAAAGTAGCATAATAGTAACGCGGAGCCATTCCAGAGAAATAACTAAGTCGGTTACAAAAATACCACCAACAACTATTAAAAATGTAATTAATATGATTTTATGACCTTCTTTATGAAACATACGAAAAAATTCTTAAAAATAAATATATAAAAGGCGCAGCAAAAATGATGCTATCCAATCTATCCAATAAACCACCATGCCCAGGCATAATAACACCGCTATCTTTTACATTAGCTTGTCTTTTAAACTTCGATTCTATAAGGTCGCCTAAGGTGCCAAATACACTTATAATGATGCTTAAAACTAACCAGCTGTTAAAGTTTAAAGTGTGTGTAAAGGTAGCAATAAAATAGCTTGCAATACAGGAAAAAAGTAAACCGCCTAAGAAACCTTCAACAGTTTTTTTAGGTGAAATTTTTTCAAAGAGCTTTTGTTTACCAAAATTCTTACCTACTAGGTAGGCAAACGAGTCGTTTACCCATACTAATATAAACGAGCCTAATAAGACATTAGGATTATAATTTTCGTGGTAGTCTGTAATTAAAATTAAAAAAACAAAGGCGCTTGATAAATAAAACGTGGTGAGTATAAATCGTTTTGTACTAAACAGAGGAATTGTTTTTTCTGAAAATAAATCTTTAATTAAAAACAATTCAACAAATATAGTAAGCACCAAAAGTATTTGGGTTGCTTGTACTAAACCTTCGTTTGAATTTAAGATAAGTTGCCAATACACAAAAATACCATACAGTAATATGAAAATTAAGTAGGGAATATAACTTTTTAATTGAATCAATTTATTAAACTCTGCTAAACATATAAGTCCGAAAATAAAGAATAAAGCAATTAATGAAGCTTCATAATTTAAACATAAAACTAGTAATGTTACGTAAAGTATACCAGAAAGTGATCGAGTTAGGAATTCTTTCATTCTACAGGTCTTCTAATAGAAGTAAGTATAGGTTTTTTGCACTACTACCATAACTTAAAAAATCTTTTTCGTCGTTAGATTTAAAGTGTTTTATTGTAGTAATATTAGTTGGGATTTTCTGTTTGTTTTTAGATTTTATACCGCGTAATCCTTCGCCAATATTTTCTACAATCTGACTGGTAGTAGCAAACACAATAAAGTTTACAGGTAATTCAGGAAGCTTTTTTTCAAATATTTGTTTCGACGAAATTAGTAGCGAACCGTCGTTGGCAATTAAGTTTTCGCAAGTTGTTAAGAAAAAAGCACACTCACTTATTTTCGTTGTAGGGTTTAAACCGGAATTTTTAAACTTATCTTTTAAGTTTGTATCAAATAATAATACCTTCTTGTCATCCCAATTATTTTCTTCGACGATGTTTTGTAAGTTCTGAAATATCTCGTTTAAGTTTTCGCAATACAAGAATTTTCCGCCGTTGGCTTTAAAGTTTATGGTAAATTTTTCATCTATAGGTAGCTTAATTTCAGGCATGTATTTGCCTCTTTCAGTAGACTTAATCTCGTCTGACGATTGATCTGGTTTGAGACCAAATATTTTTCTAAATAAACTCATTTAGTAAGCTGCTATTAATCAAATTTTTGTTGAGGTTATCAAATATAAAAAATCTTAAATTAACCATACAGCTAATTTAAGATTTTTACTTGAAGCTTAATAATATATCAAGCACATTTATTCTTCCGGCTGTTTTATTTCCTCTTTATCGAAGGTACGCTCGCCAAATATTTTTTCAAGATTGTCTTTAAAGATAACTTCTTTCTCTAGCAATACTTCGGCAAGTTCTGTTAGTTTATCTTTATGTTCTTCTAACAGCTTAATAGCTCGCTTATATTGTGTTTCAATAATATCTGAAATTTCTTTATCTATTAACTCAGCAGTCTGTTCGCTATAGGGCTTTGTAAATCCATACTCGTTTTGTCCGCTAGAATCGTAATACGTTAAATTTCCAATTTTATCACTTAAACCATAAATAGTAACCATGGCTCTGGCTTGTTTTGTTACTTTTTCTAAATCGCTTAAAGCACCCGTAGATATTTTATTAAAGATAACTTTTTCAGCGGCTCTACCTCCTAAAGCGGCACACATCTCGTCTAGCATTTGCTCTGGATGAACAATTAAGCGCTCTTCTGGTAAATACCAAGCAGCTCCTAACGATCGTCCACGTGGTACAATAGTTACTTTTACTAATGGTGCAGCATGTTCTAACATCCAGCTAACAACCGCATGACCCGCTTCGTGAAACGCCACAGCTCTTTTTTCACTTGGTGTAATGATTTTATTTTTCTTTTCTAAACCACCAATAATTCTATCTACAGCATCAAGAAAATCTTGTTTATCTACTTCTTTTTTACCGTTTCTGGCTGCTATTAAAGCCGCTTCGTTACATACGTTAGCTATATCTGCTCCAGAAAACCCAGGGGTTTGTTTCGATAAAAAGTCTAAGTCTAAATCTTGAGCCTTTTTTAAAGGTCTTAAATGAACTTCAAAGATTTCTTTACGTTCTCTAACATCTGGTAAATCCACATAAATTTGTCTGTCAAATCGGCCTGCACGCATTAAAGCAGTATCTAAAATATCCGCTCTGTTGGTTGCTGCCAATACAATTACGTTTGTGTTTGTGCCAAAACCATCCATTTCTGTTAACAGTTGGTTTAAGGTATTTTCACGCTCGTCATTACTTCCAGACATGGCATTTTTACCTCTGGCGCGACCAATCGCATCAATTTCGTCAATAAAAATGATTGAAGGCGATTTTTCTTTAGCTTGTTTAAATAAATCGCGAACCCTTGAGGCTCCAACCCCTACAAACATTTCAACGAAATCTGATCCCGATAACGAGAAGAAAGGTACTTTAGCTTCGCCAGCAACGGCTCTTGCTAATAAGGTTTTTCCTGTTCCTGGAGGTCCTACTAATAAGGCTCCTTTTGGAATTTTACCTCCTAAAGAAGTGTATTTTTCTGGCTGTTTTAAAAAGTCTACAATTTCTTGCACCTCTTCTTTAGCGCCTTCTAATCCTGCAACATCTTTAAAAGTTGTTTTAACTTCAGTATTTTGATCGAAAAGTTTTGCTTTCGATTTTCCAATATTGAAAATCTGCCCGCCAGCGCCTCCGCCAGCACCACCAGACATACGTCGCATGATAAAAATCCAAACTCCAATCAACAAAATAAATGGTAGTAATCCCATTAAAAGGCTACCCCAATTATCAGTTTCTGTATCAAATTTTATGATTGGTTTGTTTGGTAATTCTGTTGTGATTTGATTTAACTGATTTTCAAAATTCTGAAGATCACCAAATTCAAATTTATAATTAGGTAATTTGGTTGCAGAAGGTATAAACGATGTAGGTTTCGATTTTTTGTGTACTTCTTTGCTTTCTGCTTCAGAAGTTAAATAAACTTTTGCAACTCGCGTGTTTTTTATAATATCAACTTGAGCGATATCGCCATCTTCTAAATATCTAAAAAAGTCTGAAGGGGTAGTACTGCTACCTTCTTCATAACCACTATTGTTAAATAATTGGAACCCTAAAAATAGAGCAATCAATATACCATAAATCCAGTACGGACTGAATTTAGGTTTGTTGTCATTTATGTTTTTTTTCTCGTTTGCCATTCTTTTTTTTAGTAACTAGTTTCTATTACTGTTGTTTTTGCATCACCCCAAAGACTTTCAATATCGTAATATTGTCTTATGTGTTTTTGAAATACATGTACAACCACATTTACATAATCTATGAGCACCCATTCGGCATTGTCCATGCCCTCGGTGTGCCAAGGATGATCTTTAAGTTCTTTGCTGACTTTCTTTTGAACCGAATTAACTATAGCGTTTACTTGAGTGTTTGATGTACCTTCGCAAATTATAAAGTAATCACATACCGTGTTGTCAATTTCTCTTAAATCTAGAATGTTGATTTCCTTGCCTTTTACATCTTCAATACCACTTATTATGACAGAGATTAGTTCGTCTGCTCCTATATTTTTTTTCGCCATTAATTAATTTTAAATTTTTGCAAAGTTATTATTTTTTTAGTTCTTTATAGTTTAAAATAATCATAAGATTTCAGATACTTTTAATAACTTGTAAATGCGTATAATCAAACTTAATGCCACCGATTCGACTAATAGCTATTTAAAAAGGCTTAGTGCAAGCGAATCTGTTGTAGATTATACGAGTGTTTTGGCAAAAAAACAGACGCAAGGACGCGGACAAATGGGTACGGTATGGAGTTCTGAGTCTGCTAAAAACCTCACATTCAGCGTTTATAAAGATATTTCGCGGTATCAAATTGAGTATCCGTTTTATATAAGTATTGTAACCGCGTTGGCCCTATTAAAGACCTTAGAATTTTTTTCAATTACTAAATTAAGTGTGAAATGGCCGAACGACATTTTGTCAGAAAACAAGAAAATTTGTGGTATATTAATAGAAAACGTTATAAAACATAATAAATTCTATGAGTCTTTTATTGGTATTGGGTTGAATGTCAATCAAACAGAGTTTGATAATTTACCCCAAGCATCGTCTCTAAAGATAATTACAGGACGCTTTTACGATGTAGATGAAGTATTGCACGAAATAATCAAAAATTTAAAGCATTATTTTCTTCTTTTAAAAAGAAATCAGTTTGATGTTTTAAAGGCTGAATATGAATCTTATCTGTTTAGAAAAAACAAACCCTCAACATTTGTAGATGCTCAGGGTTCTGTATTTGCTGGTTTTATAAAAAGTGTTTCCGAAACCGGAAGTCTTCAAGTCTTGTTAGAAGATAATGTTATAAAAGAATTCGAATTTAAAACAATAACGCTGTTGTATTAAATAGCTTTAGGAATACTAGTAACAAGCGTTTCAATAAATTTACTAATTGGGCCTTTTATCATCATCGCCATCATTGGGTTAAAATCTCCCGTAAATTCTAATTGTACATCGCTAGAGTTATCTTCTTTTTTGGTAATGTTTCCTATTAGTGAAAAATCAATTTTTCCACCGGCAGCTCCTAAAACAATTTTGTTAGGAGGGAGCGATTCTTTCTTTTTTAAAATAATTTCGGGCATGCCTTTAAGTGCAAATAAGAAGGTGTCTTCACTTAAAACCTCAAATTTACTGATGTTTTCAGGCATTAAAGATTCAAAGTTTTTAATTTCCGATAAAAAATTAAATACGTCTTCGGGCGATTTCTTTACACTTATTTTTGGCGATTCTAAATTCATTTTATTGTTTGTTGTTATTCATTAAGTTGTTTAGGTGTTAGAGAAATAAACGACTTAACAGCTAAACGGCATGCTTTATTTATATCAAATAGCGTTCCATTCACTCGGATTGGAATTCCATTCTGATAATGTTTTTAGCTCTTTTTCAGAAATATAATTGGTTTTTAAAGCTTGTTCCAACAAACTATTGTAGTCACTTAGTGTTTGTAATTTAACGCCAGCCTTCTCAAAGTTTTCAATAGAAACATCAAATCCATAAGTAAAAATAGCAATCATGCCTTTTACATTTATGCGTGCCTCCTTTAAAGCTTTTACAGCATTTAGACTACTTCCACCTGTGCTAATAAGGTCTTCAACAACAACAACGTTTTGTCCGCCTTGTATAAATCCTTCTATTTGGTTTTTTCGTCCGTGGCCTTTCGCATCTGGTCTTACATATATAAATGGTAATCCCATATATTCGGCAACCAGCATGCCAATTCCAATAGCGCCAGTGGCGACTCCCGCAATCACATCGGGTTTGCCATATTGCTTTTCTATTTGTTTAGCCATGGTTTCGCGAATATAATTTCTAATTGGCGGAAACGATAATACAATGCGGTTATCGCAATAAATTGGCGATTTCCAGCCTGAAGCCCAAGTAAATGGCTCCTTCGGGCTAAGTTTTATTGCATTTATCTGTAATAAAACTTCAGCAGTTTTTCGAGCAGTATCTTTATTGAAAATCATGAAGGCAAAAATAAACATTAAATTAGTTTTACAAGTCTTGTTGGTTGTGATTTAAAATATTTTTTTCAACAATGTATTAATTGTAACTAAAAATGATATTTTTACCAAAATGAAATATTCCTTTTTAAAATTTATTCAGTCAGGTCTATTATAAAGACTGTTGCAAGGAAGCTGTAAAACAAGATTTTAGAATCGGATTAAATTATTTAGTTAAAGCATGTATAAAATATTTGTTGGCGATAAACCTATCATTTTAACCACCGTTGTTGAACAAGAAACGAACTTTAAAAACTATTTACTCAATACCGTAAATGTTGGAAAAGTTATTAAAGAACTTAGCACCACAAAATTAGAAGAGGTACGATTGATTCATAAAAATGGTGAAAAACTGCTTAACAAATTTCTTAAAAAATTACCCAATGTTATTGCTGGAGGTGGTAAAGTAATAAATGATAATAATGAGATTTTATTTATTTACCGAAATGACAAATGGGACTTGCCAAAGGGTAAAATAGAAGGGACAGAAAGTATTGAAAAGACTGCCATTCGTGAAGTTACCGAAGAAACAGGGGTTGCAGGACTAGAAATAACAAAACCTTTGGAAACTACCTACCATATTTTTAAGCGCAACGGAAATCATAGAATCAAGGTCACTTATTGGTTTGAGATGAAAACCAGCTTTAACGGGAATCTATATGCGCAAGAAGAAGAAGGCATTACTAAAGTAGAATGGTTAAACCATGAGCAAACGCAAAAAGCGCTTGGAAATTCTTACGCTAACATCAGGCTTCTAATTTAATAATCGTATCAGATATATTTACTTATATTTTATTTTAAGGTATAATTAAGAAGTGTAGAAAGCTTCTGTGCTTTAAATCTTATCGAAATTTATTGTTCTTCTCAAATTTATGTCACTTTTTTAATTTGACTTTATAATGATTACAGGGTTGATTTAAAGTGGTGACACCAAGTCTTTAACATTTTCAAATGATTTTATATCTCTTTAGTATAATATTAATGTGTTGAAAATCAATTATTAATAATTCTTTTTTTTCATAAATAGCAACATATAAATCGGCTGTTCCGTTCCGCTATTTCTAAATTTTTATACGTACATAATATTTTTTATTAATTATTTTTTTTTGATCTTTTGTAAGAATATATCTAAAATAATGCGATCTAATCATGAGTTTTTCGACAAAGCGCAGATTTTTTTGTTTAAATAAAAGTAAAAAAGATTAAACATAATATATTTTTGTTTAATTTTACAAAGAATACATTAAACAAAATATTATGATAGTTAAATTACTTACTCGATCCCCCAAATTTAGATATCTACTTAGTTGTTTAATACTTTTTATTTCTGTTCAAGCTTTTGCTACAACATGTGGAGAAATAAATGGATTAGAATTTGCCAATGAGCAAAACTCTGTCAAATTAACTGATGGAGGAACGTACGAACTTGGAGATTTGCCAGATAATTTTTATTTGCGTTTGCAAGTGGAGGGGTATTCTCAAAGTGCTCGATATATTGTTGAAAATTTAGATACAGGTAAGAAATATAGAATTACCGAAAATTATGAGCCTTACACATTTCCAGCGGGTAATAGGCCGTGGAGTTTAGGTGTTGGGAGGTATAAGGTAACAGTGTCTTTGCATAAGTACAATTTTGCTTTTGGCAGTAAATGTGATTTGGCAACATATACTTTTTCTTTAACAGACTGTAAAGCCGATGCCGGAAGCTTAATGGCAGATTCAGAATCAGTAAACTTGATTAATGGTAAAGTAACCATCAGTGCAACAGTAAAAGATGCGCCTTATATACCGTCAGGCTATACAAATGCTTACGTATTAACCAAAGGTGAAGGATTAGTGATTCAGGCCTTAGGTGGAACCCCGAGTTTCGAAGTCATGGAAGCAGGAAATTATACTATCCATAGTATTGTATTTAATGCAGAAACTTTAGATACAGGCATTGTAGTACCAGGACAAACAACAGGATTTGATGTTTATGGTTTAATCATAGCAGGAGGCGGTAGTATTTGTGCGAGTTTAGACGTGGCCGGAGCACCATTTATGGTAACCGAATGTGCAGCCGATGCCGGGAGCTTAATGGCAGATTCAGAATCTGTAACATTAATCAATGGTAAAGCAACCATCAGTGCAA
>NZ_JBHTIB010000001.1:0-707 GCF_042676825.1 Mariniflexile aquimaris | reverse complement strand
TTTTTTTTTTTGAATTTTAAGAAAGAATAAACCGAAAAATCGTGTTGCGGATTTTCAAAAATCACGTTGGATTCTCACTCAAATGTGGAATAAAAAAACGCATCGGACTTTTAGCTCGTTTGCGGAATAAAAACCAAAAAAACTTCTGACTGACCAAAGCAGTGCGCAACTGTTGCGTCGGACTGATTAGCGAAACGCAAAAAAAAACACGACTGACCAAAAACTGTAAGAAAAAAAACAACGAAAACACAACACCGTGTATAAAAAATTGCTAGTTTTATACTAAACCAATGTGAGTTGCTTTGCTTGCTTGCATCTGATTTTCCTTCGGAAAATCCTCGCACACAAGCACGCAACTTTCCATACACATAAACGTTGTGTTTCATTGCTGAACTCACTCAAAACGGAAAAAAAACCAGTTTGTTTTTCGAAATTTTTTTTTTTGAATTTTAAGAAAGAATAAACCGAAAAATAGTATTGCGGAAATTCAAAAATCACATTGGATTCTCACTCAAATGTGAAATAAAAAACGCACCGGACTTTTAGCTTGTTTGCGGAATAAAAACCCAAAAAAACTTCTGACTGACCAAAGCAGTGCGCAACTGTTGCGTCGGACTGATTAGCGAAACCAAAAAAAAACGACTGTCCAAAAACTGTAAGAAAAAAAACAACGAAAACACAACACCGTGTATAAAAAATTGCTAGTT